>CAZEBA010000005.1:49148-103439 GCA_964510615.1 uncultured Gemmatimonadota bacterium | reverse complement strand
CTCCTGCTGCGGATGCTTGCGGCCGCCCTGCGGCGGCACCGAAGCCACCGTCCCCTCGAGGATCTTCAGCAGCGCCTGTTGCACGCCCTCGCCCGAGACGTCACGGGTGATCGAGGGATTGTCGCTCTTGCGGGCGATCTTGTCGATCTCGTCGATGTAGACGATCCCTCGCTCGCACTCCCCCACGTTGTAGTCGCCCGCCTGGAGAAGCCGAACGAGGATGTTCTCCACATCCTCGCCGACATAGCCCGCCTCGGTCAGGGTGGTGGCGTCGGCGATCGTGAACGGGACCTGGAGCATGCGCGCCAGCGTCTGCGCGAGCAGCGTCTTTCCGACGCCGGTCGGACCGAGAAGCAGGATGTTCGACTTCTCGATCTCGACCTCGTCGACGAGGCCCTGGTTGTTGATGCGCTTGTAGTGATTGTAGACGGCGACGGCGAGGCTCTTCTTCGCCTCCTCCTGGCCGATGACGTATTCGTCAAGCACGTCCTTGATCTCGGCCGGGGGTGGGATGTCGGTGAATCGGCCAGCGGCCTCTCGCTCTTCCTCCTCCGCCAGGATCTCGTTGCAGAGCGCGATGCACTCGTTGCAGATGTAGACGTTCGGTCCGGAGATGAATTTCTTGACGCTCTCCTTGGACTTGCCGCAAAACGAGCAGCGCAGATTCTTCTCGCCCGCCATGCTATCGCCCCTCCGCCGTCCGGTCCTCTCCGCCTAGGCTTTCACCTCGATCGACTCGACCTTGGCTTCGGCCTTCGGCTCGGCACGTTTGCCGTTGCTCCCCGCGGGCTCGTTGCGCTCGATGATACGGTCGATGATCCCGTAGTCGACCGCCTCCTGCGGCGACATGAAGCGATCCCGATCGACGTCCTCGGCGATCTGCTCGAGCGGCTGGCCCGTGTGGAATGCCAGGATCGAGTTCAACCTCTCCCGCGCGTGAAGGATCTCCTTCGCCTGGATCTCGATGTCGGCCGCCGTCCCCTGGGCGCCGCTCGAGGGCTGATGGATCATGATCCGCGAGTTGGGCAGCGCCGATCGCTTGCCCGCCGCGCCTGCCGACAGGAGCAGGGCTCCCATCGATGCTGCCATTCCCATGCAAATTGTGGACACCGGCGCGGTGAGGAACTGGATCGTGTCGTAGATCGCCAAACCCGCATAGACGCTGCCGCCGGGGCAGTTGATGTAGATGTTGATGTCCTTGTCCGGGTTCTCGGCCTGAAGGAACAGGAGTTGGGCAATGATGACGTTGGCGACGTCGTCGTTGATCGGCGTGCCGAGGAAGACGATCCGGTCCATGAGCAGGCGCGAGAAGATGTCGTATGTGCGCTCACCCCGGCTGGACCTCTCAATGACATAGGGAGCGTAAAGTGTCATGGCTTATCCTGTTACGCTTCAGGTTCGTCGTGTGACGATGCGGCCGCCGTCGATTCCGGCGCAAGCTGCGCGCCATCGCGCCCGGCCCTTCCGGTCGACCCGTGCCCAGACTGCTACCCGTCCCGCCCCGCGAGTTTCCCGGCAGGGGGGAGAGGCACTCACTCGATGGTGGAAAGCCCCTTCAGATGCTCGAAGGCGGCGTCGATGACGATCTTCCGCTTTGCCGACTCCAGGCCTCCCTTCCTGGCCCACTGACGCCGCAGCTCCCGCGCATCCAGCTGTCGACGCTCCGCGACCGAGGCGATATGCGCGTCCACTTGCGCATCGCTGGCCTCGAGGCCGAGGTCGTCGATCAGGTGCTCGAGGACCATCTCCCGCTTCAGCTGCTGCTCGGCGATCGGGCGAACCGATCGACGGGCCTCCGACCGCGCCTCCCGGGCCCTCGGGTCGTCCGACTCGGTGTCGCCTCCAAGGAGCCGCTCGAGGTAGACGTCCACCAGCGACTCGGGCACATCGAACGGGTTGGCCTCGATGATCGAGTCCAGGATCTCGTCCCGCACCCGCTGCTCCGCCTCCTCCTCGCTGTGGCGAAGGAGATCCGCCTCGACCTTTTCCCGCAGGTCCGCGAGCGACGTGAAGTCGCCAACTTCAGTGGCGAAGGCATCGTCCAGCTCGCTCAGCCGGCGGCGCTTCGCCTCCACCAGCTCGATTTGAAGCCTCCGCGTCCGGCCCGCCATCGCAGAGTCCCCGAAATCCTCCGGAAACTCGACCGTGAAGGCGTCGCTCTCGCCCGGAGAGAGCGTCGCGACGGCTTCTTCCACATCCTCGATCGCGTAGCCGCCTCCGAGCGGGAAGCGGTAGAGTTCGCCGACGCTCTTCTCCACCCCCCCGGAGACACCGGTGCCCCCGGCCTCGGTCGCGTCCTCATCCTTCGCGCCCGATATCCGGACGGCGACCAGGTCCCCTTCCTCGGGACGTCCCGGGTAGGGCTCCCACACGCCACGCTCCTCTCGGAGCCGCTGCAGGACGCTCTCCACCTCCTCGTCCGAGACGGAGACCTCGGGCCGGGAGATCTTGAACCCTCCCAGGCGCTGAAGCCTGAGGGTCGGCATGATCTCGACGTCAACCTGGAACGTCAGGTTCTCGCCCTGCGCGTAGTGGACCTGACCGAACTCGGGCCGCCCGATCGGCTCGAGGCTCTGCCGCTTCACCGCCTCCCGGTAGGCCTCCTCGACCAGCTGCTGCACCGTCCGCTGGTCGACCAGTCCGCCGTACTGCTTTTCCACCATGGCCGTCGGCACCTTGCCGGCCCGGAATCCCTTCAGCCGAAGCTTCTTCGAGAGCTTGTCCCGCTCCTTGGCGCGAGCCCTTGCCACTCGGGACGCGTCGACGGTGATCGTGAGACGTCGCTTCCACGCCTCCCGCTCCTCGACGGCGACCTCGAGCGAATCGTCGGTGCCTGTCGTTGTCCGGCTCATGGTTTCTCCCGGTATGCGAAAGGGGGGACTCGAACCCCCACGGCCCTAGGGCCACCAGCTCCTAAGGCTGGCGCGTCTGCCGGTTCCGCCACTTTCGCGCGCTCCTCTAACTACTACAACCTCAGCGGCGTAGGAAGGTCCGGCGGATCGCCGCTGGGCGAAGTCGGGTGGGTGGGTTTTCTGGGTGGGGGGAGGCCGTCTGTGTTCTTGTCGCCCTCCTGTCGCCGCTACCCCTAGACCCGGAGCCAACAGCGAAATCCTCTGGCTGCATAGTAGGACTCCGCGCTGTTGTGATACACGAATACGGTGTCGTAGCGGAAATCCCCGAAAATGGCGCCGCCGAGTCCCCGAATCTCCGGCGGCGTTTTCAGCCAGCTCGACGTTTTCGTATCGAACTTTCCAAGTTCCTGCAGTCTCCGGTATTGCTCTGCGGCCAGGAGTTCGGCGCCCATATCGGCAGCCATCTCGACAGCGCTGTTCTCTGGCTTGTGTTTCTTCCTCGTATTCAGCGCTTGGCGATCGTAGCAAACGCTCCTGCGGCCCTCGGGACTCTCCTTTGAGCAATCATAGAAGAGGTACTCGTCCGTCTTCGTGTCATGACCCACCACATCCGGTTCTCCGCCTGTTCGTTCCATATCACCGAGCGACCGCAGCTTGTCGGGCTTGGCTACTAGCTTTGCCTGCACCTTTGCCCACCGAATGCCCTTGTGGCGGCTCATGTTTCCTTCGAAGCGAGCTCTTAGCGTCTCGAGGAGTACTTCGCGTCGCTCTGCCCCGGGACCCTTCATGGTGTCTTCTTCCGCAGTGCCTCGATTCACCCTTCTACCACTTGAAGCTGCCGGGCACATCGGCGACGCCAATGACCGTCCACGTGCGCTTCACCTGTTAGGTCGCGCCGGCCGCGCCCTCGGGTTCGTTCCCCGGAGCAGTCACGCCCGCCTGCTTCCAAAGCCCGGAATACTCGGTGATCGCCGCTGGTGCGCGAGCCGCCAGCGCTTCCATCAGGTCCGCAAAATCGGAGTTGACAATGCGCCGTACTGCGGGCCAGCTGCTGGCGAATCCGGGGAGCCCCATGGCGAGCGTCATCTGGTGTTGCCACCCGTCCCAGACGTCGGCATCAAGGAAGCCCGCGCGATTCTGAATAAACGCCTGCTCGAATACGCGGGCTACCTGCATCACCGAGATTCGAACCGCCGATTGTTCTTCGGGGTCGAGCTCGCCGAGCGTGCCGAAGACGATATGATGGTACAGGCGAGCACCGTGCCGACTGCCGGCCGGGAACGACAGCACGTCATTGAACGCAGTCAGCAGCTCCTGGTGCGCCGCTGTCCGAATCGACTGCGTGTTCTGGCGAATCTGAATCGCCAGATAGATCAACGACAAGATGACGCCGACAGCAGCGACCAGCTCAGCTATCGCCTGTACTGCCTCCCAGTTCATTGACCTCCGATGCGTTAGCGCGACCTAACTCCGAACGCACAACAGGGGGCGCCCCAACGCCTGCCCCTCCGAACAGCGTAATCAGTTCAGGCCGAGGCTGGAAGCGTTGGGACGCATGTGCTCCCGTCGACCGCCTGGTGCCGCGGGAGGCGGTGCGCGCCTAGATTATTTTGCCAGCCATGAAGATCGACGAGGTGGCGCCGGGGGCGAAGCGGCTATCGCTGTGGCCGCTGGACGTCGTCAACGCCTACGTGCTGGGCGACGTACTGGTGGACTCGGGCGGTCGGATGGGGGCCCGACGCCTGCTCTCGGCCCTCACGGGCACCGAACTCCGCGCGCACGCCCTCACGCATGCTCACTTCGACCACCAGGGCGCCAGCCACGCTGTGTGCGAAGCGCTGGGGATCCCCCTCTGGTGTGGGCAGGGGGACCGCTCGGCGGTGGAGAGCGGCGACCTCACCCGCCTCGCTCCGAACCCGGACTCGCCGATTTGGCGCGTCGCGCAGCGCTTCGCGGGCCCGCCTCACCTCGTCTCCCGCACCCTGCGGGAGGGCGACGAGGTGGGTGGATTCGAGGCCATCGAGGCTCCGGGACACACGCCGGGACACCTCGCCTTCTGGCGTGAGAGCGACCGTGTGCTGGTGCTGGGCGACGTGCTCTTCCACCGCAATCCCGTGACCCTGCGGCACGGCCTCGCCGAGCCCTTCCGGTGGGCCACGTACGACGTGCGACAGAACCGGGAGTCGGGCCGCAAGCTGGCCGCCCTCAAGCCCGCCGTGATCTGCTTCGGCCACGGGGAGCCGCTGTGGGAACCGGAACTGTTCGCCCGGTTCGTCTCCTCGCCCTCCGGCTGATCCGCCGGTCAGCCGCTACCGCGAGACGGAGGTCCGTCAGGCAACCAAAACCGACCCGTTACTTACCTCGGCAAAGGAGGAAGGTGTGACCCAGGGCTAGCTCCGACGCCAGTGGTCGGCACCCTGTAGCAGCGGGATCGAGCCCGGCTCGGCCTTGCGCGTTGGCCGCTAGCGAATGAGCTGCCCGCACCACTTGCGTCAGGCTCTCTGCGTTCGCACAATTTCCCAGTCATGTGCGCGGGAGTGGATGTTTGCGGCGCGTAGAGGTCTTGCTGTTGATCGCAGTCCTGCTGTTGGTATCCTTCCACGAGCACATCGCGGCATTGTTCGCCGATATGCTTTCGGGTGGCGGCACGTCGTACGCGCAGGTCCAAGGGCCGTCGATATCGGAGTGGGTCGCCCGTATTCTGCTACCAACCGGCGCCAGGCTGGGAAGCCCAAGGCGAGGCACTCCAAGTCGGCTGCCTCGCGCGCAGCGCCGGTCGCCGTCGTTCGTGAGGTCCTCCTGGGAACGCTGTCAACGCCGGGCCGGCGACCCGGTGGTGGGATGAGGAAGCCGTGTCGCAACAACCCACGCAGTAGAGGAAGACGGATGTCAAGACACAGGGTGCAAATCGGAACGCGGATCCGGAGCGAGCAGGGCGCGACGCTCGCGCTTGCCGCGCTTGGGATGTTCCTCATGCTGGGCATGGTCGCCCTTGCCGTGGACGTGGGACTCCTCCTCGGTCGACGCACGGAGTCACAGCGGGTGGCGGACGCAGCGGCGCTGGCTGGTGCGGCGTCCTTCCTGACCGACCCGTACAACGTTGATCGTCCCCGCGATTGGGCCATTGAGTACGCGGCCATGAACCAGGTCAATGGAGAGGCGGCGATCGTTCTGCCAGAGGACGTGGACGTGCTCCTCGACGAAGAGAAGGTTCGGGTGCGCGTGCACAACGTCGCGAGCAGGGGAAACGCGGTGGCGACGATCTTCGCGCGCATCCTCGGCATCTATCAGGTGGACGTGGTCACGGTTGCGGCGGCGGAAGCCTACCCCGCCAAGTGGACCGGACTTTGCCCGCTCCCGATCGCCATGCCGGATCGTTGGCTGGAGGGTGATGGCGATGCGCTCTTCACGGGCACTCCCAGTCCCGATCTGTACGTCCCGTTCGAGGCCGAGTCTTTCATCCAGGGGGTCACGGAACAGATCCAGACGATGGGCGGGCCGGGCAACTTCACGGGCTACTACGAGGGGAACATCGGCGATGTGATCGAGATCAAGACTGCGTCGAACACTGTCAACGAGGGCGAGGAGGCGAGCCCTTGTGTGGCAACCGAGAGCTGGCGCTGCTGGTTTCAGCCCCTGGCGACGAACGGCGCGCCCATGCCCGACAGCATCGGCGGAAACGATGCGCTGAGACCGTGGATCTGGGGCTGTCCCGAGGGTGAAGAGGGACCCGTGGGGATCGGGGATGAGGTGTACGAGTCCTCGGGGGGGGGCGACAAGCAGACCCTGCTCCACAAGGACTTCGTCGAGGTCATGAACATGGAGCCGAACCTGGTCTGGAACGGGACGTGTGTCGTGGACCAGTTCGACGTGACCGAAAAGTGTGTCGAAGGCGGCTATCGGGTGAGGACGATGCCAGTCGTCGACCCGACGACGATCGAAGCGAGCGGTGCCAACCTGCGCGCGGTGGTCTCCGGATTGACCTGCGTCTTTCTCGAGCAGGTCGGACTGTACCACGTCGACGGTTCGACGGAGATCACCCCGTTCAAGGCCGAAAAGGGAAACTGGAACCTCTACATCCGGATGATCCCCTGTGCGGGCCAGGGTCCGGACAACGGCGGCGGTGCGATCGTGAAGGCACTCAGGCTCGTGGAGTAACCGGCCCGCGTCAGGGCGATCGCCCCGTTTAGGAGCCAAGGGGCGGGTTCGGCGGAACCCGCCCCTTCTTGTATGTGATGCCGACTGCGATGCCGAGCCGCGGCGGCTGCGTGTTCTGGCGAATCTGAATCGCCAGATAGATCAACGACAAGATGACGCCGACAGCAGCGACTGCCTGGTGCCGCAGGAGCGTGCCCTTCTTCGTCACCGGGTGCTCAAGGAGCGTCTTGGCGCGGCCGCCAGCAGGGCGCCGCCTACGCGACATGCGGTCGGCTTGACCTTGACGGCGGCGAGGAGTTGGCACGGTCTTCACTCCTGTAGGAAAGGAAGGGTGTCAGTGTGATGCCCAATCATTTTCCATCTCCCATTCTCTTTGCGGAACACGTTGGTGGCGCGGATCTCGACCCTACGCGGCTCTCCTTCGGGGCCTACATTCTCGCCGACCTCGTAGTTGGTCACGACGGCGAGATCTCGACCCACCGTGATCCGCATATCCCTGGGCCTTACCTGACCCCCGAGTCTCATAGCGGCTTGCGCTTCCCAATCCGCAAGGACTTGAGCCCAGCCGATCCGTAGCCCGCCGTCGGGGCCCATATAGGTCACATCGTCTGCGTGAGACCAGACCTCCTTCATTGGTTCCAGGTTTCCTGCAAACATGGCATTCAAGGCGGAGTAGAACTGCTCCGCTGCATGGCTGACGGCTTTCATGTCGTCCTCCGACTCCTGCGCAATCTGCGCGTTCACGACTCCGACGTGTAACGACAGCATCAGGCCAACACAAGCAAGCCGTCTACGTCTCATGTTTTGACCTCCCGAAAAGGTCTTCTACAACGGTCGGTCACCCAGGTCGTCGGCGAGACCGCCGATAGGCGTACAGCATCACGCCGTTGACCACCAAGGCCCCCAGACTGACGGCCGGAATGATGCTCCAGGCGCTGGCTCCGCCGAAATAGAAGCTCCAAATGACCTTGAGCAACGCACCCAAGTTGATCACGAGAAAACCGGCTAGCCAAGAGCGGCGCCAGAACGCCCCGCCCAAGGCCATGAACCAAACGGGCACGAGCGCCGTCATGGCCACCTTGCCGAGGGTCCAAGTCCCCGCGAGGTATTGCTGCTCCATGTCCAAGAATGCCGCCGCGCGCGGATCGGTCGCTTCTGGTGCGGGAAACCAGAACATGCTCGACAACACGGCGATAATCGTCAGGGCAACCCCCCACCTGCTCTTCTTGTACGCGAAGTAGCAGAAGGGGAGCACAAACAGCGGACGGATGTACCAGCTGAGCGGGTTATGGTGGCGGGCCCACGCCCAGCTCAGGAAGTCGTGAAGGGCATCCATCAGTCACCGTGCCTGACATTCGATCCGGGCGGCGGTGTGCTGCCCTGGCCACCGGCTGCCGCAGAGAGGCCGACACCGGCCGCAGCAGACGTCTCTGCGTCGTTCGCGTGGCGCCTCAGATCCCACCACATCGCGACGGGACCCACGAAGAAGAGGGCCATGATGGGCGGGGAGTAAACCAGCGGCCCCAGCCACGCGAGATCGGCATCGCCGGCCAGCCGGATCAAAGCCTCGGCGAGCGCCACGAGCAGGGCCACGCCGATGCGGCCGGACCGCGTGCTCACCGTCGTCCGGGGGTCCGTGATCATGAAGAAGATGAAGAGTTGGTACATCGGCCCGGTTACGGGCGCGATCTCGGCCATGAGGGGCGAGCCCACGATCCCGCTGCGCAGCGCCGAGAGCACCACGAAGCCGGACAGGTAGGCAACGGTAACGTGCAGGACGCGCGCGCGCCCGGCGATGAGCAGGCCGAACACCCAGATCACCATGTTCGTAAACAGCTCGTTTCCCCACTGATGGCTCAGGATGGCCACGCTGCCTGGCGCGAGGAGGACGAGGGCGCCAATCGCAAAGTTGGACGGATTCCAAAGGTGCCGACCGCGGTACTGGATCAGATACTTGGACGTGATGGCAATGAACCCTCCCAGCCAGAAGGGCCACAAGAGACCCGCCTGCGGCTTGAGCAGAAGGGCCAGCGAGATCCCGCTGATGTAGGCCGACGAGAGGCTGGCCCGGCGCCCTCCCAAGAAGCCGGATAGCGACACCTCCGTGACGAGGCACGCGCCCAGGGCGGCAGCGAGGCGCTCGTAGCCGCCGAGGATCGAATACCGCCACTCGCCAAGGACGAGGATGAGCGTGATGAGCGCGACGATGAGCTGCTTCGGACTCAGTCGATCCCAGCGCAGTCGTGGGGCGCGGGATGCCCGCTCCACCACGGTCGCGACGCTCACCGCGATGTCGGCTCGACGATCGAATGCAGCCGGTCCACCTCGAGGTCATGGAGCACCTGGACGGCGCCGGATGGCCAGCGGATCGTGGCCCGCGGCACCGTCGTCGCGGCTCCGAGGCCGAAATGCAGGCGCCGCTGGTTCTGGGCGGCGAATCCGCTTCCGCCGGTCACCACCTGTATCTGACGGGCGTCTCCGAATTCGACGATGACCTCGGCGCCGATGGCGCTGCGATTGCTCTCCCGGCCTTCGAGGGCGAACTGGATCCAGTGTCCGCCCGACGAGACGCTGTTTCGATAGACCAGTGCGGGTCCGTCCTGGTTGGCCACGATCGCATCGAGCACGCCGCGGTTGTACAGATCCGCGAACGCGATACCGCGGCCGTCGTATCGGTCCGTCACCCCTGCGTCCTGCGCCACATCGACGAACTCGCCCCGCCGGAGCAGCAGCCGAGAGCGCTCGAAGCCGGAAAGGCTGGCATCCCCGATCGCCGGCCAGTTCCGAGAGTCCTCGAAGATCGCGCCTTGTGCGCCCGCCACCTTGGACATCCCGTACCAGTAGTCGCGATCCGGGTCGGACGAGATGAAGCCGTTGGTCACGAAGAGATCCACGAACCCGTCGTTGTCCACATCCCCAAATTGTGCGCCCCAGGCCCATCCCGCGTCCGCCACGACGCCGCGAGCCACGTTCTGGAACTCGCCCGCCTCCGCCAGGAAGTTGATGCGAAGGTTGTTGCCCTGAAACAGGTATCCGCGCTCGGAGATGTTCGTCACGAAGACATCCGTGCTCCCGCGGTTGTGCACATCTCCGAGGGAGACGGACATGCCGCTCTTCGAATCGTCCGACAGCCCGACGTGGCCCGCCAGCTCGAAGGTCCCGTCTCCCTGGTTTAAGAACAGCTCCTCGGGACCGTAGTCGTTGGCCAGGTAGAGGTCGGGCCATCCGTTGCCGTCAAAGTCGGCCGATGCCACTGCTAGGGTCCAGCGCGTGCTGCCTACACCGGCCACTTCCGTAACGTCCTCGAAGGTGCCGTCGGGTCGGCCGCGAAACAGGCGGTTCCGCCCTCCGTTGGTTGCGAACTCGAAGCTGTTCTGCATGATGCGGGTGGACTCGAGCCTCCACATGTCCACCTCTTCTCGGAAGTACCCGGCCACGTAGAGGTCCAGCCGGCTATCACGATCGTAGTCCAGCCAGATCGCTGAGTTGCTGTTCATCCACACGCGCAGCCCGGCCTCGTCGGACACATCTTCGAACGTGGTGCCGTCCAGGTTCCGGAAGAGTCGTTGGTATCCCCACCCGTAGACGAACACGTCTTCGAGGCCGTCGTTGTCGTAGTCGGCCCACACGCTGCCCATCGAAGCTCCCTCGCCTTCCCGGTTCAGATCCGCGAGACCCGCATCGGCCGCAACCTCCTCGAAGGTTCCATCCGCGCGATTGCGAAAGAGTCCGTTCGCGGTGCCGAATCGGCTCGAGGTGAAGTAGAGATCGTTCCGGCCGTCCCGGTCGAAGTCTGTGACGGCGACGGAGGCACCGACGCCCGCCACATGCGGGGCGATGTTGTCAAGGCGGGGATCGAGGGTCGTCCGATGGTGCTCGAAGCGGACCCCGCTAGCCGAGGACGTCTCCTCGAGACGAAACCCGAGGTTGGCAGCCGCACCATCGAGAGGCGCGGCGGGGCGTCCGAGGAGCGCGATCGCTGTCAGCGCCAGGGCAAACAGGGCACCGACGGCGACCCGCCGCTGGCGTTCGCTCTTCATATCCTCAGAATAGGAGAACGGGGAGATCGGCAAAGGCGGCCTCGGGAATCTCCCGCTGCGACTCCGCTGCCGTCTCAGGCCGGATATCCGCTAGCGCTGCTCGTCGTCTCCATGCCCGAGGCGATCGCTGAACCGTAGCATGAGCAGCGTCCATAGGATTACGGCGACGATAACCGATACGGAGATGACCGCGACGGGGCTCATGGAGGCGCCATTCCGCCGTCTCCGTACCCTCCGTTACTTGTCGCCCCCGCCTTTGGTAATTGCCTCCATCACACGGTCGAGATTGAAGCTGCCGGGCTTCTGCCGCGGCGGGAAGTCGCGGAAGCTCTGGAGCCATTGACCGACATAGGCTCCGGCAGGCCCGAACACGAACATGTGATCTACCCACCATTTCGAGTAACCGATGCTCTCATCCCAGGCCATCTCGAATGGATCCATGCGCAGATTGGCGAGCATTGGCGCCCGCAGTGCCTCGAATGGCGATGTCCAGACATCGATGCCTTCGGCATTCTGTCGCAGGAAGGTGATCTTCCAGTTGTTGTAGCGCAGCGCCGCGACGTTGCCGTCATCGGTCCAGTACAGGAACTCGTGGCGCGGCCACTCGGCCTCGCCGTGGAGCGCGGGCATCAGGTTGTACCCATCGAGGTGGACCTTGTAGGTCATGTCGCCGACCTGCTTGCCCTTCAGCAGCGCCTCCTTAACGCTGGGATCGCCCGCCGCCGCCAGCAGCGTCGGCAGCATGTCCTCGTGCGCACCGATCTCGTTGATGACCGTGCCAGGCTCGATGACGCCGGGCCAGCGAATCGCGGTCGGCACGCGGAAGCCACCTTCCCACTGCGTGGCCTTTTCGTTGCGGAACATCGTCGTGCCGCCGTCAGGCCAGGAGAAGAATTCCGCGCCGTTGTCCGTCGAGTACATCACGATCGTGTTCTCCGCCACGCCCAGCTCGTCCAGCTTGGCGAGCAACTGGCCGACCATCCCGTCGTGCTCGACCATTCCGTCAGCGTACACGCCGAGACCGGTCTTGCCCTCGGACTCGGGCTTGAGGTGCGTCCAGATGTGCATCCGGGTGCTGTTCCACCAGACGAAGAACGGCTTGCCGGCCTTGACCGCCCGCTCCATGAAGTCGAGCGCCGCGGTGGTGATCTCCTCGTCGACGGTCTCCATGCGCTTCTTGGTCAGCGGTCCCGTGTCTTCGATCCTTCCATCCGCATAGCTGTGAATCACGCCGCGTGGACCGAACTTCTCGCGCAGGGTCGTGCCGTCGGGGAACATGAAATCGCCCGGATAGTCCGGGTGCTCCGGCTCCTGCTCCGCGTTGAGGTGGTACAGATTGCCGAAAAACTCGTCGAAACCGTGATTTGTCGGCAGCATCTCGTCGCGGTCGCCGAGGTGGTTCTTGCCGAACTGACCCGTAACGTAGCCATACTCCTTTAGCAGCCCGGCTATGGTCGGATCTTCCTTCTGCATGCCTTCCGGTGCACCAGGCAGGCCAACCTTCGTCAGTCCGGTGCGAATGGGTGACTGACCGGTGATGAACGCAGCGCGGCCGGCCGTGCAACTTTGCTGGCCATACCAGTCGGTAAACACCGCGCCTTCATCGGCGATGCGGTCAATGTTCGGTGTCCTGTAGCCCATCATGCCCATGTTGTAGGCGCTGACATTGAACTGGCCAATGTCATCGCCCCAGATGACGAGGATGTTAGGCTTTTGGGTTTGCGCATTCGCGTGTCGCGACAGGAACAACCCGCCGGCGAACACCACCACCATGCACGCTGCCGTCCGAAAAGAGCGCATCCGGACCTCCTCCATGCTCACGGCTCCTGATCAGTGGGGCAGGAATGTATGTCTCCTCCCCCCAGCACGCGACGACAGCCCCAAGGCTGTTACGCCTGGATCCCGACGGTCGTCAATCATCGGGACCCGAAGCACCAGGCTCGCGAGTTCGAGCCCCGATTGAAACGGAGTCCGCCTATGCTTCAGACTCGTCTTCACCAACGGTTCGGAAACGCGAATCCGGTCGTGCTGGGTGTCGGCATGGCCGTGCTCACCAGCTGCAGCTCCGGCCCGACGGAACCGACTGTCAACGACCAGATCTTCGGTGTCTGGGAGTGGGTGCGGGCCGAGGGCGGCATCGCCGGCGGCACGATCACTCCCGAGACGGAGGGCTTCACCATGGTCCTGCGGATCACCCGGCCGGACCGGATCGAGCTGTCCCGGGACGGCGTCACCCAGGTCGATACGCGCTTCGACTACATCCCTGCCCAGGACCTGGGCGACATCTCCAACCCGCCTCGACTCCTGTACGACGAACCGATCCTGGGTAGGGACGAGCAGTTCATCTTCGCCTTCGATGGCGAGTTGGTCCTCCAGGATGATTGTTGCGACGGCTACACCTACTTCTGGCTGGCACGCCTCGAAGGAGAGTGACCCGCACCGCGTGGGGTGTGCTCACTGGCCGGCGCGGTTGGCCATGGTCTTCTGAATCTTGTCCTTGATCGCTTGGAGGTTGAAGCTCGCGCCTGGCTGCATGGGCGGGAAATCGATCGCGGTCTGCGCGAGCTTGGCGACCTCCTGCTGGACGAAGACAAACCGCCAGAACTCGAACGTCCACCAGTCCCTCGCGGCGTACAGTGACTCCCCGATGCCCATCTTCTCGAACGGGTCGAGACGAAGGTTGTAGATGCCCGGCCAATCCAGGTGGACTTTCGGGCCGAACCACCCTTCCGGCTGATCGATGAACACGTACTTGTAGTCCCCGATCCGGGCGGCCGCGAGAGTCGACTCGGTGAAGTACCACACCTCGCCACGGGCTGATTTCGCTCCGCTGGTCAGCATGCCCAGCTGGTTGTAGCCGTCGAGATGGACCTTGTACTCCTTGCCGTTGAGCATCTTCCCGTTCATGAGGTCCGTTGCGATGTCGCCCTGGTAGCCTGCGGCGGCGACGAAGGTGGGAAACCAGTCCAGGCCAGACATCACCTCGTTAATGACCTGGTTGGGCTGGACGTGGCCCGGCCAGCGGACGACGAGGGGAACACGGAAACCTCCCTCGGTTCCCATGCCCTTCCAGCCCTTGAACGGAGTCGTGCCTCCGTCAGGCCAGCTGAAGCCCTCGGTGCCGTTGTCGGTCGTCACGGCGATGATCGTGTTGTCGGCGATGCCCATGGCGTCGAGTTGCGTCATGACGCTGCCGATGATGTCATCGAACTGGGCCATGCCGGCTTCCTGAATGCTCCAGCCGTTTTCCGAGTTTCGCAGCGCTTCATACTTCGGCGCGAGGTGGGTGACCACGTGCATCCGGGTGGGGTTGAGCCAGACGAAGAACGGCTTCCCCTCCCCACGGGCCTTCTCCATGAAGTCGATCGTGTACTGGAGGATCACATCGTCGACCGTCTCCATGTTCAGCGCGACTCCCTCGGTCGGATGGGGCGGGAGCGGACCCATGTCGGAGATCTGCTGTTTGCCCACCTTGCCCCAGCGGGGATCGACCGTCGGGTCGTCCGTGCCGGTCGCGACGCAATGCACGACGTTTCGCGGGCCCACCTTGTCCAACAGGTCCTGCGGGTAGTTCGCGTGAAACGGGTCCTCCATCGCATCGAGGTGATAGAGGTAGCCGAAGAATTCGTCGAATCCGTGGACGCAGGGCAAGAACTGGTTCAGGTCTCCGAGATGGTTCTTGCCGAACTGCCCGGTGGCGTAGCCCATCTCCTTCAGGGCGGTCGCGATGGTCGGGGCCTGGGCCGGAATGCCGATGGTGGCTCCGGCCTGGCCGACCGTCGTCAATCCGGTTCGGATCGGGAGCTCGCCGGTGATGAAGTTGGCACGGCCGGCCGTGCAGCTCGCCTCGGCGTAGTAGTCCGAGAAGATGGCGCCTTCGCTCGCTAGCCTGTCGATGTTCGGCGTGCGCCCTGCCATCAGGCCCCGGTGATACGCGCCGATGTTCCACATGCCGATGTCATCGCCCATGATGACGATGATGTTGGGACGATCCTGGGCGTACGACTCCGAGCTGGTCAGAGCCGTCGCAAGGATCGGCAGAATCAGCGTGAACGGAAGAAGGTGCGCTCGCGTGCGGCGGATCCCCATCGTGCAACCTCCCGGTCAGGCAGGGTTCGAGAATAGCTTCAGCCCGCCGACCCTACGGCGGAGTACGGCTTGTCGTCAAGAGACTCACCTTTCGGCTGTCGGCCCTGAAGTGCCGGCCCCTACGGGCCGTCGTTCGCGCCTGCGCGCGCCCCGTTACTCGACTAGCTTCCCTCCCTGATCATCCGTCGAGAATGCTGGTTCCGCTTGTCCCTAAGGGAGTCTGCTCCATGAAACCGTTCGTTCACCGCCTGCTGGCGTCCGAACCTGCACTGGCTGCGGCCCTCGCCCTGGGCACGCCGGCGGTCTCCGTCGCCCAGACGGATCCGCTCCCATCATGGAACGATGGCCCCGCCAAACAGACGATCATCGGGTTCGTGCAGGCCACCACCGACGAGTCGAGCCCGGACTTCGTGCCGCCCGTGGAGCGCATCGCCGTCTTCGACAACGACGGTACGCTGTGGCCGTCCCACCCGATGTACACCCAGCTCGCCTTCGCGCTGGACCGAGTCAAGGCGCTGGCACCGCGCCACCCGGAGTGGAAGACCCAACAGCCCTTCCAGGCGGTGCTGGAGGATGACCTCGAGGCGCTGGCGGCGGCGGGCGAGAAAGGGCTGGTCGAGCTGGTCATGGCCTCGCACGCCGGCATGAGCACCGCCGAGTTCGAGGCGATCGTGACCGACTGGCTGGAGAAGGCGCGTCACCCTCGCTTCCAGCGGCGCTACACCGAGCTGGCCTATCAGCCGATGCTCGAGGTCCTGGCGTTTCTGCGGGCCAGCGGCTTCAAGACCTACATCGTCTCCGGCGGCGGCGTCGAGTTCATGCGGCCAATGACCGAGGCGGTCTACGGGATTCCGCCCGAGCAGGTGGTGGGCTCGACGATCAAGACCAAGTACGAGATGAAGAACGGCAAGCCCGTACTGATGCGTCTGCCGGAGATCGACTTCATCGACGACAAGACGGGCAAGCCGGTCGGCATCAACCAGTTCATCGGCCGGCGACCCGTCGCGGCGTTCGGCAACTCCGACGGAGACCGCCAGATGCTCGAGTGGACCGGCGCGGGCAGCGGGCGGCGGCTGATGATGCTCGTGTTCCACGACGACGTGCAGCGCGAGTACGCGTACGGCCCGGCCGAAGGGCTGCCGGACACCAAGTTCGGCACCTTCTCGGCGGCACTGATGCAAGTGGCCAATGATAATGGCTGGGTGGTGATCAGCATGAAGGACGACTGGGCGCGCGTCTTCGGCTTCGAGGATTGAGGCCATCCGGATGGCGGTTCGACCACCTGCCGCGGCCGGACACCGCCCAGATCTGGGGTTTCGCGTCCTCTCCGGCCGTGATCGACGGCGTGGTCGTGGTGGGCGGACTGGATGGTCGCGTCTACGGTTTCGGATTGGCGGGCGGCAACGCCGCCGGTCGCTCCGGAGGCGGCGGCTGAGCAGCTACCGCCGCGACGTCTGCCGGTGACCGAGGTCAGCAGACCTCAGCGGGAGGGCCCGACCTTCCGGACGCACCAGGTGGTCATGCAGCGGAGGTTCTGGACGTTGGTCGTCTTGATCGGATCGAGGAGCTGACCGCCGAGCCTCTCCGTCGCCTCGAGCAGCCAAGCCTCGTCGACCAGGAAGCGCTCGGTTCCGTCCGGCAGGGCGAAGCGGCCCCCGCCGAGCGGGAGCACCCGATCCTCGATCCCGATCGAGGTGGCGAGGCGCGTGAACAGGACGCCGCCCGGCGCCAGCACGCGCCAGATCTCCCCCAGGATCGCCTCGAAGTGCTCGCCATCGGCCGCGAAGTGGAGCAGGGCGTTCGCGATCACGGCCTCGAAGTGGCCGTCGGGGAAGGAGAGCGAGTCGGCGGCCTCGACGCGAAAGTTGCTCGCCGGCAGGTCGGGCGCCAGGCGGGCGGCGAGGAAGCGGACCGCGTTCACGTTCTCCTCTTCCCGATCCACGCCGTACACCTCGCAGCCGGCGCGGAGCAAGTACACGAGGTTCCGGCCCGATCCGCAGCCGGCGTCCAGCACCCGCATCTCGGGCGTGATCCGCCCGCGAAGGAGCTGGTCGAAGAGGTAGATGTCGATCTCGCCGAACAGCTCGGCCAGCTCGCCTGACCCGCGCGGCACCCACGGCAGTTTCATATCCCCTCACCCGCGCCGTTCGCTTCACCTTCAGCGAGCGCAGTGCGCGTCCCGCGTAGCGAGGGCACCGGCCCAGGCTGGTCCAGACGCCCCACCGAGAGCCGTGCGTATCTCCTGCAGCGAGTATCGGACGCCCCGCGGACTCACCGAATGCTCGAGACACGAGCGTCCGCCAACTCGCGGAACGGAGATACCACGGCTCTGTCTCGCGGAGCCGGGACACCACGGCGTCCGCCGACTCGCGGAGCCGAGATACCACGGCTAAAGCTCGATCTCGTACTCCTTGAGCTTCCGGTACAGCGTCCGCTCGCCGATCTGCAGCTTCTCGGCCGCCTTGCGCCGGTTGCCGTCGACGCTGCGCAGCGTCGCCACGATCGCCTCGCGCTCCAGCTCCGACATCGTCATCCCGGTACGGAACTCGATGAGCCTCTCCTGCTCCTCGGCCTCCGCCCGACCGGCCACGGACGGAACAAAGGGCGCCTCCGGCAGCACCGCGTCCGCCGCGAGGTCGTCCAGCTCCCCGTGCAGCGGGAGCTCGATCCCCGTCCCCTCCAGGGCCGCCGACTCCTCCAGCAGCTCCGGATGCTCCGCCCGGTAGCGCTCGAACTCGCGCTTCAGGTCCTCGACGTCCACCTTGAGCTGGACGAGGGTGCGGAAGACGAACTCCATCTGCGGAGCAGCGATCACTCCGCCCTCCGACGGAACCGGGAGCCCGACTGGTGGCACGGGCAGCAGCGCCCCTCCGGTCCCGCGGCGGATCTCGTCGGGGATGTCTTCGGCCCGGATCACCGAGCCGGGCGCCAGCACGACCATCGACTCGATCAGGTTCCTCAGCTCCCGGATGTTCCCCGGCCACTCGTACCGCATCAGAATTTCCAGCGCCTCGGGCGCGAGCCCCTTGAACTCCCGGTCGTGCTGTCGGCTGATCTCGTGGATGAAGCGCTGCACGAGGACGGGGATGTCGGCGCGCCGCGTGCGGAGCGGGGGAAGCTCGATCTCGAGGACGTTCAGTCGGTAGTAGAGGTCCCGGCGGAACGCCCCGGTCTGCACCGCGCTCAGCAGATCGCGGTTGGTCGCCGCCACCACCCGGACGTTCACCGCGATCTCCGAGCTGCCGCCGACGCGCATGAAGCGGCGGGACTCGAGCACCCGCAGCAGCCGCGTCTGGGTCGCCGGAGGCATCTCGGCGATCTCGTCCAGGAGCATCGTTCCGCCGTCGGCAAGCTCGAACATGCCGCGACGCAGGGAGGTGGCCCCGGTGAACGCCCCCTTCTCGTGCCCGAAGAGCTCGGACTCGAGCAGGGACTCCGGCAGCGCGGCACAGTTGACGGCGATGAACGGCTTGGCGCGGCGAGGCGAAAGACGATGAATGGCGCGCGCCACCAGCTCCTTGCCGGTACCGCTCTCGCCGGTGAGTAGCACGGTGGAGGCCACCGGCGCGATGAGGTTCACCTTCTCTAGCACGCCCCGGATCCCTTCCGTCCGGCCCACGATGCCGGTATCGAGCTGGAGCTGGAAGCGCTCGAGCTCCTGCGTCAACACGACCTGCACCTCCTCGGCCGTCGGGGAGGGTGGCAGACAGGCATCGACCCGGTAGGCCTTGCGCAGCTCGGGGCAGCTGTCGGACCCCGCATGATCGAGGGCCAGGATCGGAGGCCTGGGGATGCGGGCATCGATCAGCGCTCTCATCCGTTCCGCTTCGGGCTCGAGCGGATCGCGGGTGAGGATCAGGGCCACGACGGTCTCATCGGCCCGGTCGTCGAACTCCCGGGCCCGATCGATCATCAGAGCGTCGTGCCCGTCGGCCTGGACGGCTTCCCGGATCGAGACCGCCGCCTCGAGGCTAGCCGTGTCGATGAAGACGAGCGCCACTCAGCCGGCTCCGGCGCCGGGGCCGTGGCAGACATCGCCGCGCAGCAGCTCGACCGCGTGATCGACCAGGTCGGAGAGGGCGGCCAGCCCATCCGCAACGCCCGAGGGGCTTCCCGGGAGATTGACGATCAGCGTGCTTCCCCGGATGCCGGCGGCCCCGCGGCTGAGGACCGCGTACGGGGTCTTCTCCAGACCCGCGGCCCGGATCCGCTCGGCAATACCGGGCACTGTTCGCTCGAGAACCATGGCCGTGGCCTCCGGCGTCACGTCGCGTGCGGCGATCCCCGTCCCGCCGGTGGTGACGATCAGGTCGGCAGCCCCCGAGTCCGCCCACGCCCGCAGGGCCGACGCGATCGCCTCCGCCTCGTCGGCGACCACGCGCCGTTCCACGAGCGCATAGGCCCGTTGCTCGACCCAGGCCGCGATCCGATCGCCCGAGGTGTCCTCCCGCCAGCCCTCGCTCACGCCATCCGAGATGGTGAGGATCGCCACCCGCGGAGCGCCGCTCGAACGCTGCTGCTCGCTCACCGCTCGCCTGCCGTCATCGCCGCAACGATCCTTCGGTGTAAAAGGGCATCCCGGTGACCTCCCCTCCTACCTCCGTCTCCCGAATGCGGATCACCACGGGATCTCCCGCCTTCGCCCCGGCCGGCAGATAGGCCGTCGCGATCCCGTATCCGAGGGATGGGCCGACCGTACCGCTGCGAACCGTGCCTACTGGCGTACCTCGGTACACGACCTCGTGACCCGGCCGGGGGAACCCTCGCTCCGTGAGCCGGATCCCCGTGAGCCGGCGGGCGACGCCGCTGGCCTTCTGGGCTTCCAGGGCCTCCCGACCCACGAACCCCCCCTTGCCCCACCTGACGAGCCAGCCGAGCCCCGCGTCCAGCGGGGTGGTCTCCTCGTCGATGTCGCTGCCATACAGGGCATACCCCATCTCGAGCCGCAGCGTGTCGCGCGCCCCGAGTCCTGCGGGCGTGACCTCCGGGTCGGTTTCCAGGAGGGCGCGCCAGACGCGGGTCGCGTCCCCGGCATCCAGATACAGCTCGAATCCGTCCTCGCCCGTATAGCCCGTACGGCTGATCAGGGCGGGCACGCCGGCCACCTCTCCCTCGGCGAACCAGTAGAACCGGATCGAATCGAGCGCCGATGCGTCCGCCACCCGGGCCAGGATCTCCTGCGCCGCCGGCCCCTGGAGCGCGATCAGCGCCAGCCGATCACTCTCGTCCGTGAGTTCCGCATCGAACCGGTCGGCGTACGCGCTCACGTGGGACCAGTCCTTGGCGATGTTGGCGGCGTTCACCACCAGCCGGAAGTCCTCGTCGCCCAGCCGGTAGACGAGCAGGTCATCGACGACCCCGCCGCTCTCCAGACACATGGCGCTGTACTGGGCCTGGCCGAGCGCCAGCGCCGCGGGATCGTTGGTGGTGACGAAGGAGACGAGGTCGACGGCCTGCGGCCCCACGACGCGGAACTCACCCATGTGCGACACGTCGAACATGCCCGCCCCCGTGCGGACGGCTTGATGCTCGGCGCGAATGCCGGTCGGATACTGCACCGGCATGGCGAAGCCGCCGAACGGAACCAGCTTGGCGTTCAGGCGCACGTGCTCCTCGTGGAGCGGGGTCGTCTTGAGCTGCGCAGTCGGGTCGACCATCGGCCGTTCCTTCCGGTTCGGTCCGACCGGGCCGGTCCGGCCGGATCTGGCACGCCGGCGGGCCTAGCCGGCGATGAGTGTCAGCAGCAGGGACTTCTGGAGATGCAGGCGGTTCTCCGCCTCGTCCCAGACGCGCGAGCTGGGGCCGTCGATCACCTCGTCGGTGACCTCCTCGCCGCGATGGGCGGGCAGGCAATGGAGGAAGATCGCGTCATCGGACCGGGCCATCAGGGCGTCGTCGACGCGGTAGCGGCCCAGGGCCTGTCGCCGCTCCTCCGCCTCCTGCTCCTGCCCCATCGAAGCCCAGACATCCGTCGTCACGACGTGGGCGCCCTCGACCGCATCGGCCGGCTCGCGGACGACGCTGATCGTCGTCGCCCGCGACGCCCGCACCAGGTCCTCGGGATTCGGCTCGTACCCGGCCGGGGTCGCGAGCCGGAGCTCGAAGCCGAACCGCGCGGCGGCGTTGAGCCACGAGTTCGCCATGTTGTTGCCATCCCCGATCCAGGCGACGATCAGCCCCTCCAGGGTGCCGCGCTCCTCACGTACGGTCATCAGATCCGACATCACCTGGCAGGGATGGTAGCGGTCGGTCAGGCCGTTGATCACCGGCACCGTGCTCGCGCGAGCGAACTCGACCACGTCGCGCTGGGCGAAGGTGCGGATCATCACCGCATCCACGTATCGGGAGAGGACCCGGGCCGTGTCCGGAATCGTCTCGCCCCTCCCCAGCTGGATGTCGGTCGAGGAGAGGAAGAGCGCGTGGCCGCCCAGCTGGTACATGCCCACCTCGAACGAGACCCGCGTCCGCGTCGAGCTCTTGGCGAAGATCATCCCGAGCGTTCGGCCCGCGAGCGGCCGCTCGGCTCCGGCTCGGCCGGCCTTCACGTCATCCGCCAGGTCCATGAGGCGGTCCAGCGCATCGCGCGACCACTCCGAGATCGACAGGAAATGGGTCTCAGGACGTTCCGTCACCCGGCCCTCCATCGGATTCGTCGGGGCATCTAGCTCGGGTATGCAAAACTGGCAGGGCCGTCAAGTCACGGACCTCCGGGGTCGACCGTTTCCGTCGGGCCGTGATGGCCGGGCTCGACTCGGCGGAAAGGCGGGCTAGAGGCGGAAAGGCGGGCTAGAGGCGGAAAGGCGGGCTAGAGGATGTACCGGCGGAGGTCCTTGTCCTCGGCGATCTCGGCCAGGCGGGTGCGCACGAACTCGCCGTCCACCCGCATCAGCTCGGCGGGCCGTCCGTCGGGGAGCTCGAACATCACATCCTCGAGCAGGGTGGAGAGCACCGTCTGGAGGCGCCGGGCTCCGATGTTCTCCAGCCGCTGGTTCACCTCGAAGGCGATGCGGGCGATCTCCGCGATCGCCTCGTCCGTGAACTCGAGCTGCAGTTCCTCGGTGGCCACCAGGGCGCTGTATTGGGTGAGCAGCGCGTTCCTCGGCTCGGTGAGGATCCGGCGAAAGTCCGCCTCGGTGAGGCTGCGCAGCTCCACGCGGATCGGGAATCGACCCTGCAGCTCGGGGATGAGGTCGGAAGGCTTGGCGACGTGGAACGCGCCGGCGGCGATGAACAGGATGTGGTCGGTGACGACCATGCCGTAGCGGGTCTGCACGGTCGAGCCCTCCACGAGAGGCAGGAGGTCCCGCTGCACCCCCTCGCGCGACACGTCGGGACCGACGCCGCCGCGCTCGCCGGCGATCTTGTCCAGCTCGTCGAGGAAGATGATACCCATGTTCTCCACCCGGTCGAGCGCGTCATCGACCACCTCGTCCATGTCGATGAGCCTGTCCAGCTCCTCGGAGAACAGAACCCGGCGCGCATCGGCGACGCTCATCCGACGACGGCGCGTCTTCTTCGGCATCATCTCCTGGAGCATCTCGCCGATATTCCAGTCGAGGCCGTCCATCCCCGGAGCCTGCAGATCGAGCACCGGCATCGCCGTCTCCGTGACCTCGACTTCCACCTCGCGCTCCTCCAGCTTCCCGTCCCGCAGGAGGCCCCGCAGCTTGTCGCGGGTCCTGCGCCGACGGGCCGCCCCCTCGTCCTCGGCCTCCTCCTCGGCGATCCCGCTGCTCGCCACCAGGAACTTGCGGCGGCCGGCTTCGGCGTCGGTGGGCGCCGGTTCCTCCGCGACCGGGGGAAGCAGCAGGTCGAGGAGGCGTTCCTCCACGCGCTCGTCGGCCGTCTCCCGGTACTCGTCCTCCCGCTCCCCTCTCACCAGGTTGATCGAGATCTCCACCAGGTCCCGGACCATCGACTCGACGTCGCGGCCCACGTAGCCGACCTCGGTGAACTTCGACGCCTCCACCTTGAGGAAGGGCGCCCCTGCCAGCCGCGCCAGCCGCCGGGCGATCTCCGTCTTCCCCACCCCGGTCGGACCGATCATGATGATGTTGTTCGGGAGGATCTCATCGCGCAGGTCGTCCGGTACCTGCCGCCGGCGCCAGCGATTGCGCAGCGCGATGGCCACAGCCTTCTTGGCCGCGCTCTGTCCGATGATGTAGCGATCGAGCTCGGCGACGATCTGACGGGGTGTCAGCGAAGCCAGGTCGGCGCCGACACCGTCCGTTCCCGCCGTCGGCCCCTCGGCCCTCGTCTCCCCGTTGTCGCCCAGCAAATCTTGCGCGGCAGTCGGATCGACGGCAGCACCCGGCTCGTCCACGGCAGCGCCCGGCTCGTCCACGGCAGCATCCAGCTCGTTCACGGCACCGCCCGACTCGTCCACGGCTCCCTCGTTAGTCCTGCTCGTTCAACTCCAACACGGTGATCTCCTCGTTGGAGTACACGCAGATCTGGCCGGCGATCTCGAGCGAGGCGCGCACCATCTCGGCCGCCGTGAGCGAGGAGTGCTCCATGAGCGCCCTCGCCGCCGCCAGCGCGTACGCCCCCCCCGAGCCCAGCGCGAGGATCCCGTCGTCCGGCTCGATCACCTCGCCGCTCCCTGCGACGAGCAGGCTGTGCCTGGCATCGGCCACGGCGAGCACCGCCTCCAGACGCCGGAGATAGCGATCGCTCCGCCACTCCTTCGCCAGCTCCACGGCCGCTCGAGTCAGGTTTCCCGGATGTCGCTCCAGCTGCGACTCGAACTTCTCGAACAGGGTGAGGGCATCGGCGACACCGCCTGCGAAGCCCGCGAGGATCTGCCCATCCATCATGGTGCGAACCTTGGCCGCGCGGGCCTTCACCACCGTGTCGTTCATCGTGACCTGGCCATCGCTCCCGATGGCCACTTGGCCGTCCCGCCGCACGCAGACGACGGTCGTGCCGTGAAGTCGTCTCTGGTTGTTCATGCTCGGATCGCTTCGATCAGTGAGCTCGTGGATGCGCCCGCCCGTAGACGCGACGCAGCTTGTCGGTGGAAGTGTGCGTGTAGATGCGCGTGGTCGAAAGGCTCGCGTGCCCGAGCAGCTCCTTCACGGCCACCAGGTCCGCTCCGTTATCCATCAGATGGGTCGCGAACGAGTGGCGCAGGGCATGCACTGACAGCCCCTCGCCGGCGGCCACCTCCTCCAGGAGCTGGCCGACCCGACGCTGGATCTGCCGGCGCGACAGCCGGCGCCCGCGGCGCGAGACGAACAGGGGGGCCTCCAAGGCTGCCGGGGGACGGGCGCCGGCCGCCTCCGCCGCCTCGGCCTCGCGGCGCTGCCGGGCCTCCACCCGACGCCGCCTCTCCGGCAGGTAGGCCCGGATGGCCTCGGACGCCGGTGCACCGAAAGGCACGATCCGCTCCTTCCGGCCCTTCCCGGTCACCCGAACCTGCCGACCCCGCAGGTCGACGCCCTGGAGGTCCAGGCCGACGACTTCGGCCAGGCGAAGCCCGGCCGAGTAGATGAGCTCGATCAGAGCCCGGTCGCGAGCGGCGAGGAAACCGCCCTGATGATCCGCCCGGGCCTTGAGGGCCACGAAGAGGTCGTCGGCCTGAACCTGGCTGAGGTAGCCGGGCAGCGTTCGGCCCCGTTTCGGCGACCGGACGAGCCGCGCCGGGTTGTGGGAGATCGAGTCCGTCCGGTGGAGAAACCGGAAGAAGGCGCGGGTCGATGAGAGCTTTCGGGCGATGGTGGCGCGCTTGAGCCCTCGCTCCTGGAGCGACCCGAGGAAGGACCGGATGGCCAGCCGGTCGATGGCATCCCAGCTCCAGTTCGAGGCGCCGAGATACCCGCGCAGAAAGTCGATCAGCTCGGAGAGATCCCGACGGTAGGCCGCCACGGTGTGGGCCGACAGTCCGCGCTCGCTCTGCGCGTAGCGGAGGAAGTCGTCGACCGATTCTGTCATCTCTGCCCTTGCCGACGCACGACGGCGCGCGGGATCCTCAGCGGGAGCGTCGGCGCCTCGGCTTCTTCGTGCGCGCCTTTTTTGGACGCGCCCTCTTCTTCGCCAGCAGCTCGAGGGCCGTCTCCAGCGAGAGCGTCCCGACCTCGACGCCCTTGGGCACCGACGCGTTCGTCTTGGTATGCTTGACGTAGGGTCCGTACGGACCGTCGTAGATCGCCACCGGCTGTCCATCCTCGGGGTGGGCTCCGAGCTCGCGCAGCGGCTTGGAACCCGAGCGTCGCCGCCCCCTCCCCTGCTTGGGCTGGGCGAGGAGCTCAAGCGCCCGCTCCGGGCTGATCGCCAGCACGTCGTCTTCCTGGGTGAGCGACCGATAGTCCCCATCGTGGACGACATAGGGGCCGTAGCGTCCGATGCCGACCTTGACCGGCTCCCCCGTCTCAGGGTGCTCGGTAAGGACGTACGGCATGGACAGCAGCTTCAGCGCCACCTCCATGGTGACGTCCTCGGGCTCCATTCCCTTCGGGAGCGAAGCGCGCGGCGGCTTGGCCGTGCCGCCGTTCTCGTTGCCGCCGAGCTGCACGTAGGGCCCGAAGCGGCCCGTGCGAACGTAAATCGGCTCTCCCGTCTCCGGATCGCGGCCCAGCTCCTTCGGCTCCTTCGAGCTCGTCTCGAGTAGCGCCAGAGCCTCGTCATCGGTCAGGTCGGCCGGAGCCAGCTCCTCCGGGATCGAGGCGGTGAGTCGGTCACCGTCCCGCTGGAGCTCGAGGAAGGGTCCGTACCGTCCGATCCGCACCTTGGCCGTGAGGTCGGGAAGATCCACCGTCGACGCCTGCCGGGGATCGATCTGTGTCTCGTGCTCCTTCACCCGGGCCTCGAACCCCGACTCGCCCGAGTAGAAGCCCTCCAGGTAGCTCCGCCACTCGATCTCGCCCTCGGCGATCTCGTCCAGCGAGGTCTCCATCGCCGCCGTGAAGCCGAGATCCACCAGATCCGGGAAGTGCTCCTCCAGCAGTCGCGTGACGGCGAAGGCGGTGAAGGTCGGCACCAGCTGCTTGGCGGCGCGCCGCGCGTAGCCGCGCTCCTGGATGGTCGAGATGATCGCCGCGTAGGTGCTCGGGCGTCCGATGCCCTCCGCCTCCAACGCCTTCACCAGGGTCGCCTCCGTGTAACGCGCCGGAGGCCGCGTCTCGTGCGAGAGCGCCTCCAGCTCCCGCAGCTCCAGCTCGTCGCCCTCCGACAGCGGCGGCAGCAGCACCTCCTGGTCCTCGAGGGCAGCCTCCGGGTCGTCGGAGCCCTCCACGTAGGCGCGGAAGAAGCCGGCGAACTCGAGCACTTTTCCGGTGGCGCGGAAGACCGTGTCATCCGCCTCGATCAGCGCGGTGAGGTGGCGCTGCCTCGCCTCGGCCATCTGACTGGCCAGGGCACGCTTCCAGATCAGGTCGTAGAGCCGCCTTTCCTTCCCGTGCAGGCCCAGCTCGTCGGCGGTGCGCATGGCCGTGCCCGCGGGCCGGATGGCCTCATGTGCCTCCTGGGCGGCCTTGGACTTCGTCCGATACCGCCTGGGCCTGTCACTCAGGAAGGAGTCGCCGTACCGGCTCTTTACCGTTCGGCGGATCGCGTCGACTGCCACGCTCGAGAGCTGCACCGAGTCGGTTCGCATGTACGTGATATGTCCGGCTTCGTACAGCGTCTGCGCGATCCGCATCGTCTCCCGGGCCCCGAGGTTGAGCTTGCGGTTGGCCTCCTGTTGGAGAGTCGAGGTCGTGAACGGAGGGTAGGGCGCCCGCTTCGACACCTTCTGCTCGATGGTGCGAACGCGGAAGATCTCGTTCTCCAGCCGATCGCGCAGGGCCTGTGCCTCGGACGATCCGAGGAGGCGCACCGCCCGGTCCTCACGCAGTCGGCCGGTCGTCTCATCGAAATCGCGGCTGGACGCGATTCGCTCCTCGCCGATCGAGATCAGAATGGCCTGGAACTCCCGTTCGTCGCTGGCGAGGGACGCCGACAGGTCCCAGTACTCCGCCGTCCGGAAGGCGCGACGCTGGCGCTCCCGCTCCACGAGGAGCCGAACCGCCACCGATTGGACTCGGCCGGCCGAGAGCCCGCGCGAGATCTTCTTCCACAGGAGCGGCGAGAGCATGAAGCCGACGAGCCGGTCGAGGATGCGTCGCGCCTGTTGTGCCTCCACGAGCCGCATGTCCAGGGTGCCCGCGTTCTCCACCGCTTCGAGGACCGCCTGGCGCGTGATCTCGTTGAAGCGCACGCGGCGGAAGCGGTCCTGCTGGTTCTTCCAGCCGAGCTGCTCGGCGATATGGAACGCGATCGCCTCACCCTCCCGATCGGGGTCGGTCGCCAGCAGCACGTCATCGGCACCCTTCGCCGCGGTGCGGAGCCGCTTCAGCACCGGCCCCTTCTTCTCTATCGTCACGTACTCGGGCTCGAAGCCCGCGGCCACGTCCACCCCGAGGCCGCTGGTGGGCAGGTCGCGCACGTGGCCCACCGTCGCTTCCACCCGGTAGCCGTCACCGAGATAGCGACCGAGGGTCCGCGCCTTCGCCGGCGACTCGACCACGACCAGGTGTTCGCTGCTCCCCCGCGCGCTCTTGTCCGTCACGCCCCTGCTTCCCTGTTGAGACCGCTGTTGAGCCGTTGGTTTGGGTCCGATAACCCGGAAAGCGCGGTCAGGATCCCGTGGCCGGATCCTGTGGCATCGCCGTTTGGCAGGCGAACGGCAGCAAGCGGAGCACGAGGTCAGCCGTCTCGCCGGGCTCTTCGCCTCCGGCAGGCACGCTGATCTCCGCCAGCTCGTAGTCGGGCTGGCGCTCGCCGAGCAGGAGCTCCAGGGCCTCTCGCGGATGATCGGGATCCAGCATCGGCCTTCGGGCCGCCTCGGCAGCGATCCTGCGCCACGCATCATCGGCGCTCACCCGCAACCACACCCGCACCGCAGGCCGCCAGCGGTCCCGCAGCTCCGGTCTGGACATCCAGCCCCCTCCCGTGGCTACCACGGTGCGGATAGCGCCCTCGAATCGCGTCGTCGCGTCCGCCTCCAGCTCCCGAAACCGGGGCTCGCCGAGCTCCGCGAACAGCTCCGCGACGCGGAGGCCCGCGACTCGTTCCACCTCGGCGTCGAGGTCGACGAAGGCGTAGCCGAGGCGATCGGCCAACAGCCGGCCCACGGTCGACTTTCCCGCCCCCATCATCCCGACGAGAGCGACTCTGGTCGGCAACGAACCGTTCACGCTCCCTCCCGCCGCCGCGCCAGGCTCTCCAGGTACCGCTCGTAGTTGCTCCGCATCTCGGCGAGCGAATCTCCGCCGAACTTCTGCCGCATCGCATCGGCGAGCACCAGCGCGACCATCGCTTCGCCGACCACGGCCGCCGCCGGCACGGCGCAGACGTCGCTGCGCTCGCGGACCGCACGATCAGGCTGCCCCGTGCGGAGATCCACGCTCTCCAGCGGCTGCGCGAGCGTGCTCAGCGGCTTCATCGCGACCCGCGCGATCAGGGGCTCCCCCGTGGTCATCCCGCCCTCCACTCCGCCGGCGTTGTTCCGTCGCCTCCGGAAGCCACCGGTGCGCGAGACGGACGGGTCGGGCTCGATCTCGTCGTGCATCGCGGAGCCGCGGGAACGGGCAGCGGCGAAGCCGGCGCCGATTTCCACGCCTTTCATCGCCTGAATCGACATCAGGGCACCGGCCAGTCGGCCGTCCAGGCGCTCCAACCAGGAGACATGGCTCCCGAGGCCCACGGGAAGGCCTCGAACCACTACCTCGAACACGCCGCCCAGGGTGTCCCCTTCGGCCGCGGCGGCGTCGATCGCGTCCACCATCGCCTGAGCCGCCTGCTGGTCGAGACAGCGGACGGGGGACCGGTCCGCTGCCGCATTGATGCCACCGGGCTCCTCGGGCAGCCGCGGATCGACGCACGCCGCCTCGCCTATACGGAGCACATGGCTGCCGAGATCGATGCCGAACTCGGTGAGCAGCTTCTTCGCGATCGCGCCGGCGGCCACCCTGGCGGCCGTCTCCCGGGCGCTCGACCGCTCCAGCACATCCCGCGCATCCCGGCGATCGTACTTGAGCGATCCCACGAGGTCGGCGTGCCCCGGCCTCGGGAGAAACACCCGGCGAAGGTCCTCGTCGTCAGCATCCGGCACCGGCTCGACGGACATTGCCACCCGCCAGTTCTCGTGGTCGCGGTTGGCGATCCAGACTGCGATCGGCGACCCGATCGTCTCCCCCAGCCGGACGCCGGCGACGATGGCCCCCTCGTCGCGCTCGATCCGCATGCGCTCTCCACGCCCGTGCCCGGCCTGACGCCGGAGCAGCTCGGCGGCGATGTCGCGCGAAGAGAGGGAAAGGCCGGACGGCATCCCCTCCAGGATCAACGCCATCCCCCGACCGTGCGATTCTCCGGCGGTGGTGACGTTGATGGCTCTCAGCATCGCGAACTCATGTCGGACGATCCTCCGGGCCGGGTTGGAAGCGGGGCGAATCTAAGCTGGTGGGGCGCGAAAGCGAGAGCGCCCGGGCGTCCGCGGAAGGGGGAGCGCCCGAGCGCTGGCGGCAGGAAGCGGCGGGCGATAGGCGACGAGGAGCGGCGGACGATCGGCCGCCTACGACTCCATGATGTGAGGGGTCACGAGGATGATCAGGTCGATCTTGACTTCCCGCTCCTTCGTCGTGCGGAAGAGGGCACCGAGCAGCGGCAGGTTCATGAGGCCGGGGATGCCAGTCTCGCTCCTCGAGACCTCCGACAGGGTCAGGCCGCCGATCACGGCCGTTTCCCCGTCATCGACCAGCAGCCGGGTCTCGCCGATCTGGCGCTTGATCACGAAGCCGACATCGCTCGGCGCGCTCTCGACTCCGGAGCGCTGGGCCGAGAGCTCCATCAGCACCTGGTTGTTGTTGGTGACATGCGGCGTCACCTCGAGGATGATGCCGGTGTCCTCGAAGAAGACATTGATGCGGGCGTTCTCGACCTGCGCCCCCTCCTCGAGGACCCGGACCGGCGTCCGCTCGCCCACCTGGATGTAGGCTCGCTGGTTGTCCAGCACCTGAACCGACGGAGCCGCCTGGACATCGGCCAGCTGGTTGCCCTCGAGCGCCTCGATCCATGCGAACAGGGAGTAACCGCCGAACGCCAGCGTGGTAAGGAGGGAGAGGGCGGGCTGCCCCACGCGGTTGTTGGCGTTGGCGAGCGCCGCGACCGCGTCACCTGCCACGTTGACGACGTTGTTGTTCGTCAGTTCGTAGAACTGCTCGTTGGGCTCGATGATCCCATCGCCGTTCAGGTCCTGGACCTGGGGAGGTTTCGTCGGATCGATGACGGCGATCGCCTGGTTCAAGCCCTGGGTCACGAACTGGCCCTGGGTCTGCTTCAGATCGTAGACGATCCCGAGCTCGAACACGTCCGTCCGGTCGACGAAGACGATCTTCGCCTCGATCGCCACCTGCGGGATCTTCCGGTCGAGCACGCTCACCAGGCTGTCCATCCGCTCCACGACCGGCGGGATGTCGGTCACGATCACCGAGTTCGTGCCCTGGTAGGCCACTACCTGGCCGAGCTCCGGCGTGACCAGCTGCTGAAGGGTCGCGGCCACCGTGTCGGCGTTGGCGTAGTTGATCCGAATCACCCGCGTCTCGCTCTGCATCGACTCGCGCGCGATCAGGCTGTCGAGTCGGTCCACCACGATGATGCCGCCGCTGGTGACCCTCCAGCCCAACCCCTGGGCCGCCAGGATGGCGTCCAGGGCCTCGTCCCAGGGACGGTTCCGGATCTCGACGCCTCGCACCGGCTGACCGGCGACCGCGGCGTTCGGCACGATCGAGATGTCGGCGAACTCGGCGAAGCCTGCGATCACATCAAGGACGCTGGCGCTGTCGTAGGTAACCGTGATGCGCGGCTGGGCGCTCTCCTGCGATGCGGACGGAAGAGTTCGGCCCGCGGCGATCCGGACCACATCCGGGTTTCCCGCCTCGAGCGGGACCGCGTCGGGAGCGGAGAGCGCCATCTCGCTCCCCACGCCATCCAGGCCCGTGCTCCAGGGCTCGAACGGTGGTCCCGGATTCCTGAACCGCACCGTCACCACCCCAGCGCGCACATCTATCGAATAGACGGGAGCGAACGTCAGCTCGATGACGAGACGCACCACGTCGTCGAGGAACTGACTGCTGCGCAGCCGGATCACGCCGCCTCGTCCGATCTCCTCGTAGGTGTAACGAGGCAGCGCGTGACGGGCGCCGCGCAGATCCAGGATCAGGCGCGTCGGCTCATCGAGGAGAAAGTCGCTGACCTCGATCTCGCCTTCGGCGACGATGACGATCTCGGTCTCGCCATCGACCGCGGCGATCTTGATCTCGGTAACCGGCTCCGCGTCGGGAGGGCCGCCGCCGCTCAGCGCTACGGTCGCCAGGATGAGAGCGAGCAGCTTCTGGACGATCATTCTCCCTGTCCCCGTTCCTTTTTTACGCGCAGGACTGCCTGCCTAACGACACCGAACGTCGATATGCCGAACACGACCTCTCCTTGCCGAATCTCCAGAACTCGCGCCGTCCCGACCCGCTCGCCCTCCCGCAGCCGGTATCTCCGCTCCGTGGCCCGGTCGGCGATCACGGCGACGGAACCGACCTGCGGACTGAAGACGATCCCCGCCACCTCCAGATCCTCGAACCGTGGCCCGCTCTGGGTGAAGGCGGTGAGCGGCCGGAACGGGTCCCGCCGCCCCCTGCCGGGGTAGTCGAACGCTTCGCGCTCGTAGCCGAGGATCGAGTCGGAGACCTGTTCGAGCGGGTCTTGCACCGGCTGGCCGGAACCGCTCCGGGGAATCGCGAGCAGCGTCAGGAGGAGCGCGGGTGACACGCCCAGCAGCCTATTCATCCCCGTTGCCCTCCCCGGCCTCCGGAGCAGCGGGAGCGTCCGGCAGTACGAACGTCTCGAGCTCGAAGTAGGCGGTGACGGTGGGGCCTCCCGCGCCGGTCCCCGCGACTGGGCGGATCTCTCGCACCTGCGGCCGGATGATGCGATCGAACGAGGCGACCCGCGTCAGGAACGCCCCGACCGCATGGTAGGAGCCCTCGACCTCCATCTCCCAGTTCTGGCGGAGGAAGTACTCCGTCGTATCGCGCTCCGCCTCGACCGGGATGACGTTGCGCAGATCCAGGTCCAGCGCCTCGCTCTCCGAGGCGATCGCCTCGTAGATCTCGGGAACCTCGGCACCGGTCGGCACGAGACGCTCCAGGGCGGCCAAACGTCTCTCCGCGAGCACCAGGTTGTCGCGGGTCCTGTCCAGATTCTCCGTCCGCGCGCGAGCGATCTCGTTCTGCGTCTCGATTCCCTCGATCTGGAATCCGAGCTCCTCCAGCTCGGCGGAGCGCGGCTTGTAGACGTAAAAGAAGAACAGGACGGTGAGGGCAACCGGGAGGATGATCCCCAGCAGCCGCTGCTGGTCCTTGGGATCCTGGGGAAGAAGAGCCATCAGGTCCCGCTCTCGCCGGTCGCCGGGGGCGAGGGAGGCAGCGTGTAGTCCAGCAGCAGCGTGAAGGCGTGGACCTCGAGGTCCGAGCCCTCCGCCTCCTGCTGCTGGCTTCCCAGGATGCGGACGAATCCCAGGAAGGGGGAGCTCTCGAGCCGCCGGACGTACTCGGTCACCGCTAGCGCCGTCGCGGCCATGCCGCGGATCTCGATCGTCAGCTGCGGGAGAGGCGAAGTCTCCTGGATCGCGGTGAGCCAGACGAAGTCGGGGAGCGCGCGGCTGACCTCGTCCAGGATATGCGGCCACACGAACCGGTTGTGGTCGAGGCTGCGGATGAGCTCGACGCGCTCGCGCACGAGCGTCTGTCGCTCGGTCAGGCTGTCGCTGAGCGCGCGAAGATCGGCCAGACGGGCGGAATCCGAGACCGCGGCCTGTCTTTGCTCCTCGAGCGCGCCCGCCCGGGAACCCTGGAGCCACCACATGGCGGCGATCACGAGCGGCGCCGCGACGAGTACGGCGATCATGGCCGTATGCCACGGACTCCGCGGTCCGCGGCGTGTGAGCGACGGACGCGGACCGGCTCGGCGGCGCTTCGCCTTCGCCTTCGCTCCGCCCGGATGGAGATTGACCTCGATCATCGTCGGGTCATGCCGATTCTCCGTCCTTCCTAGCCCAGCCGACGCAGGGCCAGACCCACCGGCAGCATCATCATCGGGGCCAGCGCCTCCAGGTCAGTCCCGTTCACCGCCTCCGGCTTGATCTGAATCTGCTGGAACGCGCTCGTGATCTGCGTTTCCACACCGAGACGATCGGCGAGCGATTCGGCCAGGCCGGGTACCCGCACGCCCCCTCCGGACAGATACAGCCGTCCTATGCCGATTCCGATCTCGTGGGTGTCGAGAAACGCCGCCGCGCGCTCCACGCCCCTGGCGACTTCCTGCGACCGCTCCGCGAGAAACGCCGAGAACAGGGCACTCGATCCCTCGCCGCGGAGCACGGCCCGCGCCTCCTCAGGAGTCATGCCGTGTTCGCTCTGGAGATCCGACGACAGTCTCCGAGTGCCGAAGCTCAGCTCCCTCGTGAGCAAGGGGATACCGTCGTCGAGAACGTTCACCGTCGTCGTGTCGTGGCCCAGGTTGATGAGGGCCGTCAGCCCTTCCATCGCAGCCGGGTAGTTGACTTCGAGCGCGTTGTGCAGCGCGAACGCGTCAACGTCCACGATGCGAGGGATGAGCCCGGCTTCCTCCAGCAGGGCGACCCGGCTCTCGACCACCTCCTTCTTCGCGGCCACGAGGAGCACCGTCATCTGCAGCCCCTCGCCCTCCGGATCCGTGATCTGGAAGTCGAGCTGCACATCGTCCATCTCGAACGGCACGTGCTGCTCCGCCTCCCACGGGATGACCTCGCGCGCCTCCGTCTCGTCCATCCGGTCCATGCGGATGAGCTTGATGATCACGTCGCGGCCACCCACGCTGGCGACGACATCCCGGGCGGTGATCTGCTCGGAGGCGAACAGCTCCGACAGCAGCTCGACGACGAACCCCGGTTCCACGATGTCGCCGTCGACGATCGCCTCGCCCTCGATCGGTCGCACGGCCAGCTGCTCCATCTGGGGCAGATCCTTGCCGTGATCGATCACGGCCACCTTGATGTAGCCGCTCCCGAGGTCGACGCCCACGGTCTTCTTCTTACGGCCCAGGCCGAATGAGAGCATGTAAGGGTTTCGTTGGCCGGCCATCCTCTCGAATGGCCCGGCAGACGGGTCTGGAGCTTCCGTGAAGGCAGGTCTGCGCCATTGTAAACGGGCCGTAAGGGGCTGTCAAAGGGCGCCCGCCGGGGGCGGATCCCCCCCTAATTGCGCAGATAAACGAGGTGTTCGGCGGGCAGGAGAACGGCGGGACGAAACCGCCGGTCGCCCGACCTACCGGTGGCCAGCAGGCTGATGCGGATCGCCCGAATCTCGCCCAGGCGGTCCCGGGAGACGGTTTCCCGCTCGTCCCCTGCGGCCATGAGGTAGGTGAAGCGAGATCCTTCCCCGAGCGGCGACGCGAGCTCTTGTCCGTTTCGCCAGATCGCCAACCCCTTATCGAAGGAGGAGCGTCCGAGGCGGTAGGAGAGCCGGCCGTACCGACGCACCAGCGTGCCGGTGGGTGGCAGCCGTCCGTAGCCCGATCGCCACCCGCGGACGGTCCGATAGCTGACGGCCGGGAGGTCGGTCGGAGCGCCCAGCGCCTCGCAGGTGGCGCGCGGTCCAGATCCCTTGGCCGCCGTCTCGGCGTCCCAGCCATCCCGGTACGTGAAGCCGGAGTCATAGGGAGCGGAGACCGCGGTGCCTCGGAAGCCCGCCGGCAGGTTCGGTGCCCGGACCGTGTCGAACCGGATCAGCGCCACCTCGTCGACGCCCGTCGAGTCGCACACGATGAACCGCGAGGCATCGAAGCGGATCGCGACCGAATCGGACGCGGCCGCCAGCAGATCGGCGGCCGACGCCTGCCGGATCTCGGACGCGACCAGGCCCAGCGCGGCGCGCAGGTTACGGGCAGCATCGGTCACCTCGATGGAGCGGTCGTAGAAGCGGGCGTTCCCGACCACGAGCCAGACGGCGCTGGAGAGGAGAGCTGCGAGAAAGACGAGCGTCAGCAGCGCTTCGATCAGCGAGAAGCCGTCGGACCGGCACCGACTCACGGACCGGAGCCAGCGGGAGGGAGGAGGGGCGGCGGCGCCCGCCGTCGTTCGGTCACGTACCAGCGCGGGGACGGTTCGCGCGCACCGAAGCCGGGCGGGTCGGCCGCGGCCACGAGCACGCGGATGCGGTCCACACCGGGCGTGGAAGGAACGGACAGGCGCTCGATCGAATAGGCTCGACCTCCGAAGCGCACGGTGTCAGGTCCGGCCGCCACTCGGGCCGAGTCCCGGGCCAGGGCCGTCTCCAGCTCCTGTTGGGCGAGGAGGGCTACTTCGCCCAGCGATCTGGCCTCGCGGATCTGCCGCGAGACCGAGCGGACGGCCCCGGCGGTCGCGAGCAACCCTACCGAGAGGAGGGTGAGGGCGATCGTCACCTCCACCAGGCCGAAGCCGCCAGCCGGGCCGCGACCGCCAGCCGGGCCGCGACCGCCAGCCGGGCCGCAACTACCATCGGCGCAGCCGGGCGTCAGGGCAGCCTCTCTTCGCGGACCCGGCCGACGAAGTTGACCACCAGTCGGGTTCCACGATGGCCCTTGTACAGGTAGATGCTTCCCGCCGCCGCCTGACCGCGCGGGTTGAACCGGATGACGCTCGGCCGGATCCGAGCCGAATCGAGGCGGTAGCCAGCCGTCCCGAGCAGGGGGGAGCGACGGATCACCGAGTCCCTCGGGTCGAGCAGCAGGAGCTCGCCGGCGGGGTCCAGGGTCAGTGTGACGGGCGTGCGCCGTGCGATCGCCACCGCGCGGGCGTAACCGAGGTGCGCCCGAACCGTTCGGGCAGCGCCTGCGAGCTGCGCTCCGATCGCCATCGACCGAAAGCCCGACACGGACCCGGCCAGAGCGAGGCCGGTGACGAGGATCGCGGTCAGGAGGCGCAGGAGGGTGAATCCGCCCTGTGTTCCGTCGGTCTGCATGAGACCAGGATGGACGCGCTCCTCAAGCCCTCGTCAACCGGCCGTGTCGCTCCCCCTGTCTCCGGCGACCGCCGTCGGAATCGATCCGTGCGTGGTCCGGCGGTGGCGAGCGCGGGCCACCCCGAGCCCGAGGACCAGCGTGGCGAGCGTGACGAACGAGATCCACCGCCCGCGCTCGAACGGGCGGGAGCGGTAGCGGAAGACGACCTCACGATCGCCCGGCCTCACCCGGACCGCCCGGTAGAAGTAGTTGGCCAGCAGGATCGGGCGCTCCTCCCCATCGACCCATGCGGTCCAGCCGGGATAATAGGCGTCCGTGAGAACCAGGTAGGCGGACTCCGATGGCGCGATCGAGACACGGACCTCGGTCTGTTCATCGGCCACGATTTCGGCCCCGGGCTCGCCGGCGAGAAACCTGCCCGAAGGCTCGTCGGCGAGGTGTCCGCCCAAGGCCTCGCCGGCGGTCGGCGACTCGGTGTCGTGAACCCCGCGCTCGTCGGGCCGGCCCCGCTCCTCCCGACCGAGCAGCTGACGAGAGAGGAGCGCCACCTGTCGATGCGGGTCGAACTCGCGGGTGATCGCCGCGTTGAACGCGTCGATCTCCTCGTCGACGAGGACCTCTTCCGACGCCAGGTAGGCGCGCGGCAAGGGATCGCGCAGCTCGTACACGAAGCCCGGCAGCGAGTCGAGTCGGGTGCGACGAGCGACCAGGGTCGAGTCGAAGCCGTGAAAGCTGTACACCCAGCGGACACTGGCCAGCCGCAGAACGCGCCAGCGGGATTCGTCCGGCAGCATGGCCAGGAAGGTCGATTGATCGACGTCCCGGCGGAGGTGGATCGCGTCGCCCGAGTCGTGTGTCAGGATCGGCTGCAGCACGCCGAGATTCGGCTGGACCGTCTGCTGCCACATCCACTTCTCGGACTCGAGCGACAGCCCGGGCAGGGTGTGGAGGCGCGTGATGTCCTCATCGAACGGGCTGGCGCGATACCGGTAGTCGGTCCGCAGCGCCTCGAATGGCACGACGCTCGCCAGCGCCGGCTCCTGCTCGTAGAACCCGCGGTCGGCCACCGGCGTGAGCTGGCGGTGGGCGGTCCAGAGATCGAGCGTCAGGGCGCAAAGCAGCCCGCCGACCAGGACGGACTCTCGGAAGATTCGGCGGCGGTAGAGCGCGATGATCGCCAGCGTCACGATGACCAGAACCGCGACCCGCCAGAGGTTGGCCGCCCAGAGCGCGTGCGCGAAGGCGAAGTTCTGGAAGAACGGCGCCGTGGACATGTGCTCCTCACCCCAGGCGCGCAGCGGCCCGGAGAACACCGACCAGCCGATCGGAGCCCCGATCGCGACCGCCGCGGCGGCCGGACCGAGGATGGCATCGAGACGCACGGTGCGCTTGACCGCACGCAAGGAGGCGAACCCGGTCGCCGCCAGCATCGCTGCCGAGAACGCCGTCAGGAAGAGAAAGCGCTCGGGAAACCGAAACGACGCGAACCCGGGCAGGTACCGGTACAGGAATCCGAACAGGGGGGTGACGTTGCCGAGCGAGAGTACGAGGCCGAAAGCTCCGGCCGCCAGCCAGTAGATGAACTCCGCTCGCCGGAGCCGGTTCAACCGGGCCGCGGCCATCAATATCACCGTCACCGCTCCCAGGTAGACGGAGAACAGCCAGGGCTCCAGCGAGACGAGCAGGGCCTTACGGCCGAAACGGTAGACCGGATCGCCGTACTCGGGAGGCACGACGAGGTGTAGGAGGCGAACGGGCTCGAGATGGTACCGTACGGCCTCCTCGAAGCCGAGCCCGCCCGCCCGATCGGACTGGGCGACGAACTCCGCCGTCGGCAGCACCTGGATCGCCGACAGGCCGATGACGATTCCCAGCGACAGAAGCAAGGAAGCGCCCAGGGAGAGGAGCCCCCGCCCTCGGGCGGCGCCCCGGCACCGGACGGCGGCATAACCGGCGCCGAGCGAGACTGCCAGCGCGAACGTCAGTGGCTCCCCCGCCAGGAAGGCGAGCCAGCAGACAGCCGTCACCAGACCGAACGACCGCACCGAGCGCGCTCCGGCGTGCACCAGGATCGCCCAGCAGACCGCGGGCGCCCAGGCGGCGGCCTGCAGCACGTTGAGCAGGTTCGTGAGCGAGACGAAGTACCCACCCAGCATGTAGGCGAGCGCGCCGGCGGTCGAGGGCGCGCGGGCGAGCCCGGCGGTCCGGACGAACAGATAGGTGAACGCGCCGCCGAGCACGAAGTGAAACGCGAGCAGGCCGTTGAAGGCGGCGAAGAACGGGGAGACGGCATAGACCCAGTTGGGCGGATAGAACGCGCCGGATTGGAAGTTCGCCAGCAGCGGCGCGCCGCTCCCGAGCAGCGAGGTCCACAGAGGCAGGCGGCCCGCCTGTAGCGCGGACCAGAGCAGGCGTCTCTGCGGGACGAAGAAGAGCTGCATGTCCCGGGCGATGGGGACGCCCGCCTGCAGCAGGACCTCCCAGAGGAAGGCACCGCCGAGCACGACGATGGCGGCAGCCGCCGCCGCGCTCCGCAGCCTCTCCGACCCTCGGCTCGCCGACCGGTTTCGAGTCACCGACCGCTCCGTACGATCCGGACCATCCGTCCGCGATTCCGCGGCGCGAGGCCGGCGCCCCGCTCGTCAAGACCCATGCGCGCGACCCTCGGGGTCTTTCGGCAACCTCATAAAGAAAGAGGCGTGGCGGTCGTACCGCCACGCCTCGAGGAACTCGGGCCGGCCGGGCACCGCCGGCCCGGGATCGCCTCGCGCTGCGTGTCAGGGCGAGGCCACGCTTCCCCTACGGACTAGCACTTGTGAACGCTGGCGTTGTTGCCGGGGGTCGTGTCCACGCACCAGTTCTGCGCCGATGACGTGTGCTGCGCCTCGATCTGGTAGCCGTTGGTGGCCGACGTCGCCGTGATGGCCACGTTCGGGCTGGCCCGGAACGTGTCGCCGCCCATGTCGGCGGTGCCGCCGTCCGTGGCCGCGCTGATGCTTCCGCCCCAGTAGACGTTGTTGTTCGAGAAGTGGCCTTCCTGGGCGGCCATCATGTTCCGAACGTCGGTCTTCGCCGACGCGTCGTACGCCTTTTCCTTGGTGCTCGCGAACTGCGGAATGGCGATCGCGGCCAGAATCCCGATGATCACCACCACGATCAGCAGCTCGATGAGCGTGAAGCCTTTCGAGTCGTGGAGTCTCTCGCGGAGCATTCGTCGTCTCCTTGTCTTTTGCCCCTGCCGATCGCGGTGTGGCGGCGGGGAAGCGGTTCTCACGCTCGCGATGAGAGGGCAACAGCCATGCCCTCTAGAGACCGGGAGCATAACCATCATTCCTGTAGCGGCTTACGCCTTGTCTACCGCAGGCTGTCGCACGCCCCGAGGGTCCCTCGCGTTGCAGGATGCACGAGGGGAACCTCTCCTGCAAAGGACCGTCTCGGCGGCCTTCCGGGAGCTCTCCCGGAGCGCGCCAGGGCACCGCTCGGCACCGCCGTCTCAGGCCTCGAGTTCGTACCGCTTGATCTTCCGGTACAGGGTGCTGGGATCGATCCCCAGCACCTCGGCGGCCCGGGTCTTGTTGCCCGCCTCCGCCTTGAGGACGTGTTCGATGTAGGCGCGCTCGATCACCTCCAGGGTCGGGTTCGCCGGTGACGCCTCCTGGACGAGCGGCACCGAAGGCGGCTCCCGCAGCCGCGTCGGCAGGGCGTTCGCGCCGATCGTCGAGCCCGAGCTCAGGACCACGGCGCGCTCGACGACGTTCTCCAGCTCGCGAACGTTGCCCGGCCAGTTGTAACCCTGCAGGGTCGCCATCGCCTCGGCCGAGAACTTCGTCGGCGCGGAGTCGTCCGCCTCCGCGTGCCGCTGCAGGAAGTGCTCGGCCAGCAGGGCGATATCCTCCTCTCGTTCCCTGAGCGCCGGGATCTCCACCGAGATCACGTTCAGGCGATAGTAGAGATCCCGGCGGAAGCGGCCCTGCTCGATGTCCCGCTCGAGATCACGATTCGTGGCTGCGATCAAGCGAACATCAACCGGGACCGCCTTCGTCGAGCCGACGGGGATCACCTCACGCTGCTGGAGTACACGGAGCAGCTTCACCTGCGTGGCGGGCATCATCTCCCCCACCTCGTCGAGAAAGAAGCTGCCAGCCGAAGCGGCCACGAAGAGGCCCTCCTTGTCGCGGACCGCGCCCGTGAACGAGCCCTTCACGTGGCCGAACAGCTCGGACTCCAGCAGGCCTTCCGGTAGAGCCGCGCAGTTGAGCGAGAGGAAGCGCTGGCCGGCACGCTCCGACAGCTGGTGGATGTACCGCGCGAACACCTCCTTGCCGCTCCCGCTCTCACCCCGGATGAGGATCGTCGATTCGCTCGCGGCCACCGACTCGGCCAGCTCCAGCGCCTTGCGGAAACTCGGGCTGCGGCCGATCGGTCGTGACGCCTCCCGCGCCTCCCGCTTGTGAAGCTCCTTCTTCAGCTGGTTGTTCTCCCGAGCCACCACCCCGTAGGAGAGCGACCGACGAAGAACGGCCACCAGCTCCTCGTTCACCCACGGCTTCTGGACATAGTGGGTCGCGCCGAGGTTGACGGCCTGAATGGCCGACTGGAGGGAAGCCTGTGCCGTGAGGAGCACGACGGGCGTGCTCGGATCGCGCTCGCGAATCTCGTGCAGCACGTCGACGCCGGACATCTTCGGCATCCGGATATCCGTCAGCACGATATCCGGCCTCGCGTCCTGAAACCGCTCGAGGCCGGCCGCCCCGGTGAGGGCCGACACCACATCGAACCCCTCATCCTTGAGGAGCACGCCCAGCGCGTCGTGGACGCTCTGCTCGTCATCGATCAGCAGCAGTACCGGTTTGTCGCTCATGATTCGCCCGTTCTCGATTTGGGGGTGTGGACCTCCGAGAGCCTGTTCTCGAGGTCGCGACGCGGAATGATCACGGAGAAGGTGGCCCCCTTCCCCGGTTGCGAGCTGGCCAGCAGCACGCCTCCGTGGGCCTGGATGGCCCGGTACGCGATCGCCAGCCCCATCCCCGTACCGCCCGCCCGCTTGGTAAAGAAGGGATCGAAGATCCTCGCCATGTCCTCCGGCTCGATGCCAGGTCCGTCGTCGATGACGCGAATCCGCACGGGGTGGCCCATCTCGGCACGGCCGGGGACGAACACGGGCCCGAACGTGTCGGCCACGACCTTCACGCGAACCGGCCGCTCGCCGTCGCCCGCCTGCACCGCGTTCAGCACCAGATTGAGGAGCACCCGGTGCAGGAGGTCGGGATCGCCCCACAGGTCTTGGAGGTCGCCCCGCACCTCGACCTGGAACTCGGCCCGTCCTTCCGCTTCCGGCCGCTGCCCCACCAGCTCCACGACCTCGCGAACCAGGCGCCCCAGATCGATCGGTCGCCGCTCGACGACGTCGACTCGGGCGAAGTTGTTGAATTCGCCGAGCAGGCGGTTGAGGCGATCGGTCTCCCGGACGATCAGCCGGGAGAGCAGCGCCTGTTCATCGGCGTCGGCGGCGCGCCGGGCGAGTTGCTCGGCGGCACTCCGAATCGAGGCCATCGGGTTTCGAATCTCGTGGGCCAGCGATGCGGACAGCTCGGCCACTGCCTCCAGCCGGCCGGTGCGAAGACGAAGGTTCTCGAGCTGGCGAGCCGGACGCATGTCCTGCAGCACCAGGGTGACAGACGGCGACGCATCCGGCGGCGCGTGGAGCGCGGTGCTCACCGCGACCGGCAGGCCGATCGCATCGCCGTCCGGGCCGAGCCGATCCTCACCGACGTCGGAGCCGGGAGGCGGTCCGCCCTGCTGGAGCGCTTCCCGCCGGGTGGACGGCGAGCCATCGACTCTGGCTTCCCGGTTCCGGACCAGCCGCTTGCCGCGGATCGTCTCGCGTACCGCCCGCGCGATCTCCGGCGCCCGGTCATTGAGTTGGGGAAGGAGATCCCTGCCCAGCCAGAGGTCGGGATCCAGGTCGAGCAGCTCCGCCGCCGCCGGGTTCATGTACGCCACCTGCCCGGCCTCATCGAGCGTGATCACGCCGGAACTCAGCGTCCGCAGAACATCGGCCGTGCCGAGCCGAAGGCGGCGCAGCTCGCCTTCCAAGGTCCGTAGCTCGTGGCCGACCTGCCGGAGCCTCCCGCCCACGATGCTGGCCACCATCGCCACGATGGCGAACACCGCGATCTGGAAGAGCACGGCCCCGGAGAGCTGTTCCGGGTACACGACGACAAGGTCGAACAGGTAGGCGACGCCGACCAGAATCGCCAGCAAGAGCGTGTAGGGAAACGGCAGAACCAGCGCATAGCCCGAAACGAACCCGATGTACAGCAGGGGCGGAAAGAAGCTCTGGCTTCCGCCGGTGATGTGAACGATGCCGGTGATGAGCGCGAGGTCGAGCAGCGCCTGGATCAGGAGGAATCCGCGGCCCGGGACGCGCCGGCCGAGATGGCTGTACCAGTACGCGATCGGGGTGACCAGGGCCGCGGCGCCGAGCCCCGCAATGGCGATCGAGCGGAAGTTCGGGAGCGCGACCGCCCCCGCCGCCTGCCAGAGGTCCCCGACGACGATGGCACTCCCGTACACGGCGAGGCAGACGACCAGCCGCCCGGCATAGATCCAATACAGGACCCGAGCGGTGGTGAGTGGGGTGCTTGGCTGGTTCGACGACCGGAGCAACGAGCTTCCCGTCCGCGTTCGATGTTCACGAACCCTTCGCCCCCGGTTCGCGAACCGGGCCGGGAGCGCGCATCGAAGCGGGTTGGACGGGACACCACAAAGAAACGCCGGCGACTGCAAAATGCAAGAGGACCACGGGGAAAAATGCCAGACGACCCGGGCAACCCGTGAATCCGTGGCGGCTTACGACACGCTCACAGCCAGTCGGGCGCTTCGTCGAACAAAGCCAGCCGGCAGATCCTTCCGGCGCTGACGGCGGCCGTGAACGTATGCAGACAGCCCGCCGCCGATCCGGGGACGGCACGTCGGATCGGGGGCGCCTGCCGGCTGCTGTCCACCTCCACGTCCGGTTGGCAGGCCGGCCAGAGGCCGAACGGCTCGGCGGCCTCCCGCAGGGTGGGTGGGCCCGCCTCCAGCGAGAGGGTCCATGCGTGCACCGGCTCCGACTCGATGCGGGCGTCGCAGCGAACGCGAAGCGTGAGCCCGGGCGACCGAAAGACCAGCCAGAGATCGGCACCCACTTCGCGCCGCGCCGCCGGGGCGCCGAGAGAGGCGACGAGGGACTCGGCCGGGATCCCGATCGCCTGGCCGAGGATCGCCCAATCCCCGGCCGCTACGCTCATGAGGCCGACAGAAACTGCAGGAGAACTCGGCGGGTGCGTGGGCCGTCGAACTCGCAGAAGAACACGCTCTGCCACCGACCCAGGCGCAGACGACCGCCGGAGACCACGAGCGTGAGGCCGGGCCCCATCAGGGCCGTCTGGATGTGCGAGTCCGAATTGCCCTCCAGGTGCCGGTACGGGTGATCCTCGGGGACGGCCGAACCCAGCCACTCCTCGATGTCTGCCGCCACCGCAGGGTCCGCCCCCTCGTTCACCGTGAGGCCGCCCGTCGTGTGGGTCGACCAGAGGACGCAAGCGCCCTCCTCGAGACCAGCCGCCGCGATGGCGGCCTCCACCTGACGGGTGATGTCGACCAGCTGCCGCCGCCGGCTCGTGCGAATCTCGATCGAGTCCATGGCGCGAAACTAGGGAGCGCTCCCGAGGAGAGCTATCGAGCTCGCGCCGGTGGGCCCATCGAGCTCGGTGGAGCGGGGCTCCCGGCCGGAGCCGAAGGGGGGAACGGTGAGCGGGCAACGATGCTGGTGGAGCCGGACCAGCGGCCCGCTCACCGTTCGAAGGCTGCTATCCTACGGCAGCCCGAAGCTGATCCAGAACAGGCAGCGGTTGTCTCCGCGGCCGGTACACTTCAACTGGACGACGCTCACGGCCTCGCCGAAGTAGTCGGCGGCGCCTTCCACCAGGCCTTCGACCAGCGCGCACGGATGGCGGGCCGAACGATACCCGAGAAAGAAGTCACCGTCGGGAGCGGGCAGCACCCGAAAGTCGGAATCCGCCGCTGGCCACCGAATCACCCCCTTGGAGGTGTCGATCACCACGCCGCCGGCGAGAACAAGCAGGAAGGAGCGCGTGCTGTCAGCATTGGCGAAGAGTTGCGGGTGCATGTTCGCCAACAGCGGAATCGCTCTCCGTCCGGTCCTGCGCAGAGCGGAACGCGCGTCCAGGTCGCCCCCTTGCGGACGCGTCAGGTGGGAGAGTGCCGGGTGCTCCGCCGGCGACCACAGCTCCTGGTGTCCGCCCGCCATGGCCACGAGTTCGTCCCACGCCTCGTGCCCGTGTTCCTTCTGGGCGACGTTCTCGAGCAGCTGGAAAACGACTCCCTTCATCGGATCTTCCTCTCCGCTTGGGTCTCGGAGCCTGCTTCCCGCGCGGCGCGTTCTCGCCTTACCTCTCCTAGCCGCGACTCTGCCTTCCCTGCGTCGGCGACGTCAGGCTGAGGCCCGGGCTCAACCGAGCTCCAACCTCGCCGGCGGCTGATCCGCCCGATGGCGACCCCCACGGAGTGAGGGCGACCTCGCTTTCGACGGTATCGAGTGCAAGCCACCTGCCCTGCCGATGCGGACGAACCCGAATGCGTCGGAACCCGCGCCGCTAACGGTGATCCGACGCTCGCGCGGCGGACACGGCCTCCCCCGCCCGTCCCGATCGGTGGTGCAAAACACCAGAACGCCACGGGGAACGCACGCGTGGCCTGATGCCGGTCTCGACCGCGCGTAACGGACGACTAGCCTTGAATCGCGCTAACCATGCCGAAGATCGGCAGATACATGGCCACGATCATGCCGCCGACGATGGTCCCCAGGATCACGATCATGGCGGGCTCGAGGGCCTTGAGAAGACTCTCGACCGCCACATCGACCTCTTCGTCGTAGAAGTCGGCGATCTTGTTGAGCATTCCGTCCAGGTCCCCGGTCTCCTCTCCCACGTTGATCATCTGGGTGACCATCGGAGGGAACGCGCCGCTCTCCCTCAAGGGCTCGGCGATCGATTGACCGCCGGCGATCGAGGCCCGGCTCCCCATGACAGCATCGTGGATGACCCGGTTGCCGGCCGTTCGGGCGGTGATCTCGAGACCCTCGAGGATGCTGACGCCCGAACTCAACAGCGTCCCCAGGGTGCGCGTGAAGCGCGCGATCGCCGCCTTGCGGATCAGCGACCCGAGAAGCGGGGCGCGGAGCATCGCTCGGTCGAAGATCAGGCGCCCCGAGGATGTCGAGATCCAGCGCTGGAACAGGAATCCGCCGCCCACGGCCCCCAGGAGCAGCCAGAGCCAGTAGCTCTGCAGGAAGGCCGAGAGACCGATCACGATCCGCGTCGGCAGCGGCAGCTCCTGGTTGAAGCTGGCGAACATGGTCTCGAACGTCGGGATCACGAACAGAAGGAGGATCACGATCGCGGCGACGGCGACGGCCAGCACCACGGCCGGATAGATCATGGCTCCCTTCACCTTCCGGCCCAGCGCTTCGCTCTTCTCCAGGAAGGTCGCGAGCCGGAGCAGGATCGTGTCGAGGATACCACCCGCCTCGCCCGCCGAGACCATGTTCACGTAGAGCGGGGAGAAGAGCTTGGGATGGTCCTTCAGGGCATCGGCGAGCGTGCGGCCCGACTCCACCTCGTAGACCACCTTCTCCACCGTGTCCCTCACCATCGGGTTGCTCGCCTGGCGCGCCAGGATCTGGAGCGCCTGCACCAGCGGCAGCCCGGCGTTGATCATGGTGGCGAACTGTCGCGTGACGATCACGACGTCGCGGGTCTTCACTTTGCGGCGAAGCCCCAGCCTGAGCTCCTTCGGCTTCTCCCGGACCGTGATCGGGATGAGCCGTCGCTTTCGCAGGAACTTGACGACCTCGTTCCGGGTGGGAAGCTCGATCTCGTCGCGCTGGATCTCTCCACCGACGGTGCGCGCGCTGTAGGTGAAAACCGGCATCGTGTTATCCGCTCGGTTGTCGTCTCGGTTCGTACTCGCTAGCGCCGGGTCAGCGCTTTCCGGCCGCGCTCGGCCGGATCACTTCCCCCGTGCGTGGGCTTCCCGCCCCGGCCTCGCCGCCCTCCGGCTCACCGAGCATCCGCCTGAGCTCGGCCGGATCGGGACTGACCCGCAGGCACTCGCCGATCGCCACGTCACCCTGCATGTAGAGCTGGTAGAGGGAGTCGTTCATCGTCTGCATCCCGAGCTTCTTGCCGGTTTGCAGGGCCGAGTAGATCTGGTGAATCTTGTCGTCCCGTATCAGGGCCCGAATCGCCGGTGTGGCGAGCATGATCTCGAGGGCCGCGATCCGACCCTGCCCGGAAGCCCTCGGCAGCAGGGCCTGCGTCACCACCCCCTCGAGCACAAACGCCAGCTGGGCCCGCACCTGGCCCTGCTGGTGGGCCGGGAAGGCGTCGATGATCCGGTTCACCGACTCGGCGGTCGAGTTCGTATGCAGCGTGGCGAACGCCAGGTGCCCCGTCTCCGCGATCGTCAGAGCGGCGCTGATCGTCTCCAGGTCCCGCATCTCGCCGATGAGGATCACGTCCGGGTCCTGCCGCAGCACGTACTTCAGGGCGCTGGGAAAGCTCTCGGTGTCCGCTCCCACCTCGCGCTGATTCACCAGGCAGTTCTTGTGCGCGTGCACGAACTCGATCGGGTCCTCGATCGTGATGATGTGCCCTTCCCGCTCCGAGTTGATCTTGTCGATCATCGCGGCCAGGGTGGTCGACTTCCCCGAGCCCGTGGGTCCGGTGACCAGCACCAGCCCGCGTGGTCTTTCGGCCAGTTTCGCCACGGTCGGGGGCAGCCCCAGTTCCTCGAAGGAGAGGATCTCGAACGGGATCATCCGGATCGCCATCGCGACGCTCCCGCGCTGCCGGAAGACGTTTCCGCGAAAGCGCGACAATTTGGGAACGGCAAACGAGAAGTCGAGCTCCGCATCCTGCTCGAAGCGTTTCTTCTGCTGCTCGGTCAGGACCGAGTAGGCGAGCTCCTGCGTGTCCTTGGGGCGCAGCCGCTCGGACCCGATCGCCACCATTCGTCCGTCGATCCGGAGCTTCGGTCGCTCATTCACGCTGATGTGGAGGTCGGACGCGCGCTTCTGGATCATCTCCTCCAGCAGGACCCGCATCCCCACGACCGGAGTCTGCTCCGTCGCCAGCTGGTTGGCCTGCGGCCTTTCCATGCTCATCTCCGGATCCGTCTCCCGGGTTGGCGGCGCGCCGTCAGGCCGCCGTCTCCTTGAGCACCTCATCCAGGGTCGTGATGCCCCGCTTCACCTTCAGCAGACCGTCGTCCCTCAGGGTGAGCATCCCCTCCTCGATCGCCTGCGTCTTGAGCTCGTCCGCCGACGCAGCCTGCAGCACCATTCGACGGAGCGTGCGGCTGATCCGCATGACCTCGTAGAGGCCCTGTCGGCCGGAATAGCCGGAGCCGCCGCAGGCGTCGCACCCTTCGCCCTTGTAGAAGGTGATCTGCCCCAGCATCTCCTCCGGAATGGCGGCGGCCCGGAGGACCTCGGGCGGGTACGTCGTCTCCACCTTGCAGTTCGAGCAGATCCGTCGAACCAGCCGCTGCGCCGTGATCAGGTTCACGGCGGCGGAGACGTTGAACGCCTCGATCCCCATGTCGACCATACGGGTGATCGTGGAGGCCGCGTCGTTGGTGTGGAGGGTGGAGAGGACGAGGTGGCCCGTGAGCGCCGCCTTCACCGCGATTCCTCCCGTCTCCAGGTCGCGGATCTCGCCGACCATGATGATGTTCGGATCCTGGCGCAGGAACGCTCGCAGCGCCGTGGCGAACGTCAGACCGATCTCCGGCCTCACCTGGACCTGGTTGATCCCGCTGAGGTTGTACTCGACCGGATCCTCGGCCGTCATGATGTTGACCTCATCCGTGTTGATGCGGGTGAGGGCGCTGTACAGGGTCGTCGTCTTCCCCGATCCGGTCGGGCCGGTGACGAGGACCATGCCATACGGGTTCTGGATCGCCGCCAGCATGTCCTGCTCCGCCTTCGGCTCCATCCCGAACTGCTCGAGGTCGAGCGTGAGGTTCCCCTTGTCCAGGATCCGCAGCACGATCTTCTCTCCGTACAGGCAGGGGAGAGTCGAGACGCGGAAGTCGATCACCCGGCTCCCGAGCTTCATCTTGATGCGGCCGTCCTGCGGGATGCGCCGCTCGGCGATGTTGAGGTCGGCAAGGATCTTCACGCGGGAGATCAGCGCAGCCTGCATGCGCGTCGGGGGCAGCATGATCTCCTGCAGGGCGCCGTCGACGCGGTAACGCACCCGGAGCTGCCTCTCGTAGGGCTCGATGTGGATGTCGGACGCTCTGCGCTTCACCGCATCGGTCAGGACGCCGTTGATCAGACGAACCACCGGCGCATCTTCCACCTGCTCCCGGAGCTGCGCCGTGTTGACGTGTTCCTCTTCCTCCGCGACCAGCTCGATCTCCATCTCCTCGAGCTCGTCGAGCAGCTCTCCCAGCTTGGCGGTCGTGACGTCGTAGTGCTTCTCGATCAGCGTGCGGAGGGAGTACTCGCCCGCCACCACGAGCTCGATGTCGAGACGGGTGATGAACTTGAGCACATCGACCAGCGTGGGATCGGAGGGGTCGGCGATGGCTACCGTCAGGGTACGGCCGCTGCGCCTGATCGGCAGGATCGCATGCTTGCTGGCGAAGTCGGCCGGCAGCATGGCGACGGCACGCTCATCGACCTCGACCTCGGTGAGATCGACGGCAGACAGATGGTACTCGGCCGCGATCACGGCCGTGACGTCGGCCTCGGAGAGATAGCCCTTCGACACCAGAATGTAGCCCAGACGGGCCCCGGTCTCCCGGGACTCGTCCTGCGCCGTCTCCAGGTCCGGCGGCGCGATCCGCTGGGCCTGCAGCAGCAGCTCGCCCAACCGCCGCTCGGCGGGCGTGAGGGCTTCGGCTGGATCCTTGGTCGCCCGAACAGCCATATGCCTGCTCTCGAGATTCGATCTTCTGAGGATCCCGGCCTCGATGGCCGACGCGGGGAGGCGCGCCTCCCGATCGGCCTCCGTGGGGGCAAGAGTCGGTCCACTCGGATAGATGGCCTCGAAAGCCCGCAACTCATGGCCGAATAAGGTGGTTTCGACCTCCCTGGGCCCTCACTTGGCGATCGCGCGGCCTTGCAATCCACGCAGGACTGCCGCGCCTATCCCGGGAATCTCCAGCAGCTGGTCGAGGTCGCTGAAACCGCCGGCCCGCTCGCGGAAGGCGAGGATGCTGTCGGCCCGCGCGGGCCCGATTCCCGGCAGTGTCATGAGCTCGGTCCTGTTGGCCGAATTGATGTCCACGGGTCCGCCCACCGGGCTGCTCGCCCCCACCGGCGCGATCGGGCTGCGGCGCAGGGTCAGCCTGGGGGAGATGCGCTGCAACAGCGCCGGCCCGATCCCCGGTACCCGGGCGAGCTCCTCGGCTGTCCGGTACGGCCCACCCCTCCTTCGCTCCTCGACGATGGCAAATGCCTTCGCCGGTCCGATCCCCGGCAGCCGCTCCAGCTGTTCGGCTGGTGCCGTGTTCGGGTCGATCCGTTCCTCCGGGGCGAGAGGCGTCTCGGCGATGGCGCGCCGGGCCAGCTCATCGTCCACCGCCCGCCGGGTCTCGTCCAGCGTGGGCGTGGGCGGGACCGAGTCGACCGGAATCCATTCGAAGCTCGCCTCTCCGGGCGAGTGACCCAGACGGACGGCCGTGCCGAGCAGCACCAGGACCGTCGTCACCATGAGCGAGCGCCGCTCGGATCGGTTCAGGTACGTGGCGCGTCCTCCTGCCGGGCCGGAGCGACTCTCCGGGTGTCGAGAAGGGTGGCCGATAGTCTCATCGGGGGATCATGGCCGGTTTCCGCTCCCGCGGGGCCGGGGATATATCTCTCGAGAGGAGGACCCGATGGCCGAACCACCGTTGCTCGTGCTGATCCGTCACGGCGAGACCGAATCGAACCGGCTGCATCGTTTCGCGGGGTGGAGCGACGAGCGACTCACCGAGGAGGGCCGGGCCCATGTGGCCGGACTGGCGAAGCGGCTCGGGATCCGAGGAGGCCGGCTCTACACCAGTCCGGTCCGTCGCGCCGTCGAGACGGCGGAGATCCTGGCGGGGGAGCTCTCCCTTCCCGTGCACACGGTCCACGATCTCCACGAGATCGACGTGGGCGAGTGGAAGGGGCTCGCCGAGACCGAGATCCGGAAGCGGTGGCCCGAGACCTACCGCACCTGGCTCTCGAGCCCGGATCGGGTCGAGGTTCCCGGGCGCGAAAGCCTGGAGAGCGTGCGGCTACGCGCCCTGCGGGCGGCCGATCAGATCGGCAAGGCCGAGCTGACCGAGACGGATTCGCCGGCCCTCGTCGTCACCCACCTGGCGGTGATTCGGGTCCTCTGGCTCGCCGCGCGGCACCTGCCGTCCTCCGAGTACCATTCGGTGTCGGGAGACCCCGACCAGGTGTACGCGGCGTTCTGGGAGGGACGCGGGAGGCTGAAGCCGGCCGGCCAGGAGCCGCTGAGCCCGGAGCAGCTGGCGGTCCTGCTGGTCGAGGAGGAACGGAAGGAGGCGGAGACCCGGTAGAGGACGAGATTCGCTAGAGGCGGAGAGCCGCTAGAAGACGAAGGTGATCTCGGCCCATGCCTCCACGGGTCGACCGTCCCGCCGACCCGGCACGTACCGCATCTGCAACACCTTCTCCGCCAGGCGGCGGTTGAACGCCCGATCGGGCGTCGGCGGCGAGAGCTGCACCTCCCCGACCGGCTCGCCTTCGGCGTTCACCAGCACGCGGGCGGTCACGCGCATCCCCCTCACCCGGGCGGGCGGATCCCACTCGGGAACCAGCGACCGCGGCACCGGGCTGGTCGTGCGGGATCCCGTTCCGCCCAGGCCGCGTCCCGGCTCGTCGCCGGCGCCGGAGGACGACCCGGCCGCCCTTCCCGGCGTCCCCAGCGTCACCGACAGCGCGCCGGCATCCAAGAGCTCGATGGCCGGCTCGTCGGCCAGCTCGGTCGGTTCGGGTGGCGGCGGGATCTGGAGCGGACGGGTGCCGGCGAGCGCGATCGCCTCCAGCGCTCCGCCACTGAACGCGCGGGGAGCCGCCACGGGCACCGGGGCCGCACCGGCCGAGGAGCCGGAGGTCGCCGTTCTCCAGGCGAGGAGCAGGACTCCGTGCACGAGCGCCGATACGAGGAGCGACCAGCCGAAGACCCGTCGCTGCCGCCGGTCCCACCGCTCGGACGGCAGGATGTATCGATTCCTCACGGCGGGAGGTACACCCACCGAAGAGCAGGTTTCCCGGACAGACACGGGTGCCGGCTTGCCGCGCTTCCTGCCCCCGGACACTTTCCCCACCGCCGGCTGCGCGAGGTGAGAAGAAGATATGGGGTCCGCGAACGGAAGCGGGGTATCGACACGGCCGAGACCGCCGTCCGCGCGGCTCCTCCTCTGCCTGTCGCTCGCCGGCTGCTGGCGGATCGGCGAGCCGACCGCGGGCGAGGCGATCGTCAGCTGGGCCGCGTATCCGGATACGGTCGTCGTGGGCGAGGTCTTCTCGCTGGAGTTCGCCGGCCCCGTGTCGCCCACGACCTGTGGTCGTCTGGATACGGCCATGGTGGCGGTCGTCGGCGATGAGATCGTGTTGTCGGCCGAGCGAAGCGTCTTCGACGCCCGGTGTTCGCGCGAGCGGGTCAGCTTCTACCATGCGAGGCCGTTCGTGGTCGAGCGGGCCGGCCGCTACCGGGTCCGGACCCGCCGCGGCCTCTCGCTCGGCACGATCACGGCGATCGACTCGGGCACCTTCTCTCCGATGATCGCGGTGGGCGAAGGCACGGTGCGCAGCGTGGGCGGCTGCTGGCTGTTCGGGCCGGGATGGGCCTCGAACCAGAGGCCGTTCGCCTTGCGTGAGGTTCCCGACGAGATCGCGGCGGAGGCAGGCACGGACCGTGTCGTCTTCATCCGGGGCTCGTTCGCGGGGTTCGCGCTCTGCGGGCGCTGGGGATCGAGACCCAGCATCCGGGTGGAGACCTCCCGAGTCACGGCACGCCATGCCAGCGACTACTACGACTAGCCGATGACGTTGTACTCGGAACGGATCGGAGGATCTGCCGTGAATCAGGGATTGAGCGACCGGCTGAGCCGGGAGCTGGATCGGATGCGGGCGGAGGGCGTGCTGAAGGTCCTGCGGCACATCGAGGGACCTCAGTCGGCCGTGATTCGGCTGGAAGGCTTCGGCGAGGTCATCAACCTCTGCTCAAACAACTACATCGGTCTGTGCGACGAGCCGAAGGTGATGCGGGCGGTCCGGGAGGGGGTGGATCGCTACGGCGCCGGGACGTCCTCCGTCCGCTTCATCTGCGGCACCTTCACCGTTCATCGAGAGCTCGAGGAGGCGATCGCCGACTTCCTCGGTACCGAATCCTCGCTCACCTACACCTCGTGCTGGAACGCCAACGAAGGGCTGTTCGCTCCCCTGCTCGAGGAGGAGGATGTCCTGATCAGCGACGCGCTGAATCACGCCTCCATCATCGACGGCATCCGACTCTGCAAGGCGGAGCGCAAGATCTACCGCCACATGGACATGGACCACCTCAAAGAGGTACTGGAGGCCTCACGCGAGGCGCGGCACAGGCTGGTCGTCACCGACGGGGTGTTCAGTATGGAGGGCGAGATCGCCCCGCTGCCCGAGATCCGCGACCTCTGCGACCGGTACGACGCGATCATGGTCATCGACGACTCCCACGCGACCGGCGTGCTGGGAGACACCGGCCGCGGAACGCCGGAGCACTGCGGCATGCACGGCGAGGTGGACATCGTCACATCGACCCTGGGCAAGGCGCTCGGCGGCATGGCGGGCGGCTTTACCGCCAGCTCGCGCGACCTGTGCGATTTCCTGACCCAGGGTTCACGCACCCAGCTGTTCACCAACGCCATCCCGCCGCACTCGGCCTGCGGGGCGCTCGCGGCCATCCGACACCTCGAGGCCCACCCCCAGCTCATCGACCGGTTGAGAGAGAACACGGGGTACTTCCGGGAGGGGCTGACGGAGCTCGGCTACCGGCCGATCGAGGGGGAGACGCCCATCGTGCCCGTCATCATCGGCGAGACATCGGATGCCATCGCCCTCAGCAACCGGCTACTCGAGGAAGGGGTGTTCGTCATCGGCTTCGGATACCCGGTCGTGCCGAAAGGCGAGGCGCGGATTCGATGCCAGGTCTCGGCGGCGCACGAGCGCGAGCATCTCGACCGGGCGCTGGAGGCCCTCGCCGGCGTGGGCAGCCAGCTCGGCCTCATCTGAGCGCCCTGGTGCCGCGGATCCCCTCGGCATATAAGCTCCACGGTCGACTCCCTCGCGGGGTACGCTCGTCTCGCGTCCGGTCCTGCAGGAAGGATTCCCGTCCATGAAGATGCCCGAAGGCGTGGTGATCGCACCGTCTGTGCTGGCGGCGGACTACTCCTGTCTCGGCGACCAGGTGCGGGAGGCGGAGGAGGCCGGCGCGGGCTGGTTTCAGCTCGACGTGATGGATGGGCGGTTCGTGCCCAACCTGGCGGCGGGACTGCCGGTGGCGCGGGCCCTGCGGGCCTGCACGGAAAAGTTCGTCGATGCCCATCTGATGGTGCACGAGCCCGGCCGCTTTCTCGGCGCGTTCGCCGAGGCGGGCGCCGATCTGATCACGATTCACCAGGAGGCCAGCCAGCATCTCCATCGCGACCTGGCCGAGATCCGGCGGCTCGGCTGCCGCAGCGGTGTCGCCCTCAATCCGGCCACGCCGGCGGAGGCCGTCGGAGAGGTACTCCACCTGGTGGATCTCGTTCTGGTGATGACGGTGAACCCAGGCTTCGGAGGCCAGGGGTTCATCGCCTCGGTGCTGCCGAAGCTGGGCAGGATCCGCACGATGGCCGCGGAGCGCGGCCTCGGCGGGATCCGCCTCCAGGTCGATGGCGGCATCGACACCGAGACCGCGCCCGTGGCTGTGGCGGCCGGAGCGGATGTCCTGATCGCCGGCTCGTCGGTGTTCCGTGGGGCCGGGAGCGTGGCGGAGAACTTCCGGGCCCTGCGCGCCGCGGCGGCCACATCGGTCTGATAACGGGGCCGACCGCCG
>CAZEBA010000005.1:3415-49048 GCA_964510615.1 uncultured Gemmatimonadota bacterium | reverse complement strand
TTGGGAATCGAAGCAGGCGACGGGATCGAGGCAGGCCTGCCGCCGGCAGGCCGCGCCCTCGTGCGCTCGATCGGGAACACGCCTCTGCTGCCGCTGCCTTCGCCTGCTCCGCGCGTGACGATCCTCGGCAAGGCCGAGTGGTTCAACCCCGGAGGGTCGGTGAAGGACCGAACGGCATGGTCGATCGTGCGGGCGGGGCTGACCCGCGGCGAGATCCCGCGCCGCGCCCTGCTGGACGCGAGCTCGGGGAACACGGCGATCGCCTACGCCATGCTCGGCGCTGCCCTCGGCTTCGAGGTCTGCCTCTGCCTGCCGGAGAACGCGAGCTACGGGCGCCTGCGGACGCTCGAGGCCTACGGAGCGCGGCTGGTCCTCACCGATCCCCTCGAGGGCACCGACGGGGCGATCGTCGAAGCGCGCCGCCTCGCGCGGGCGGCGCCCGATCGGCACTGGAACGCGGATCAATACGCCAACCCCGCCAACTGGCGGGCGCACTACGAGGGGACGGCCCGGGAGATCTGGCACCAGACCGGAGGAAGGCTCACCCACTTCGTGGCCGGACTCGGTACGACCGGTACCCTGGTGGGCACCGGGCGGCGACTCCGCGAGCTCCACCCCGGCATCCGGATCGTGGCCGTGGAGCCGCTGGAGGCCCTGCACGGGATCGAGGGCCTCAAGAACCTCGACTCGGCGCTGAGGCCGGCGATCTACGACCCGTCGGTCGCCGATGAGAGGATCCGGATCCCGACGGAGGAGGCGGAGCGCCACGCCCGGGAGCTCGCTTCCCGGCACGGCCTCTTCGTGGGCACATCATCCGGTGCCGCCTACGCCGCCTGCCTCCGGATCGCCGAGCGCATCGAGGAGGGCACGATCGTCACGATCCTGCCGGACGGGGGAGGCAGATACCTGGCCGAGCGCCGATCTGCGGGGCGGCCTCGGTGAGCCGGCTCGAGATCGGCTCGGCGATTCGAGCCAACCTGTTCCGGGCGGCGGCCGCCGGATACCCGCGGGAGGCCTGCGGCATCCTCCTCGGACGCGTGGACGGCGGCCAACGGATCGTCGAGGGGTTACGGCCGACCCGGAACCGCTGGTCCGGGAGGGACGACCGCTATCGCGTCGACCCCGAGAGCCTGCGACACGCCCTGTCGGCAGAGGACCGCGGCGGCCCACGGGTGCTCGGGTTCTATCACTCGCATCCCGACGCGGCCCCGGTCCCCTCGACGACGGACCGGGAGTGGGCCTGGCCCTGGTACGTCTACCTGATCGTACGGGTGGAGGACGGAGTGGCGGCGGAGGCGCGGGCCTGGGAGCTGGACACCGCCTCGGGCCGCTTCCTGGAGCGACCGATCGAGTATACTTGAGAAGGAGGTGAGAATGGCCAAGGTGTCGATCCGCATACCGACGCCGCTGCGCCCGTTCGTGGAGGGGCGTTCGGCGGTCGACGTGGAAGCCGGAACCGCCCGGGAGGCGCTGGCTCGGCTGACGGACTCGAACGAGCGCCTCCGTGCCCAGCTGCTCGGTGATGACGGCGAGCTGCGGAGCTTCGTGAATGTCTACGTCGGCGAGAGCAATCTCCGCGATCTCGTCGACGATCCGCAGCTGGAGGATGGCACGGTGTTGAGTATCGTTCCGTCGATCGCCGGCGGGCAGCTGACGGCGGAGGAGCTCCGCCGCTACAGCCGTCACCTGCTAATCCCCGAAGTGGGCCTGGAGGGGCAGGAGAAGCTCAAGCGCGCGCGCGTGCTCCTGGTGGGGGCCGGCGGACTCGGGTCGCCCCTGGCGCTCTACCTGACCGCGGCCGGCGTCGGCACGATCGGGCTGGTGGATCACGACGTGGTGGACTTCACCAACCTGCAGCGACAGATCCTTCACGACACGCCCTCCGTCGGCACGTCGAAGCTGCAATCGGCCCGAGCTCGCCTCGAGGCGATCAATCCCGACGTCCGGGTGGAGACCTTCGAGGTCAGGCTCGATTCGACCAACGCCCTCGAGATTCTCGACGGATGGGAGATCGTGGCGGACGGAAGCGACAACTTCCCCACGCGCTACCTGGTCAACGATGCGGCGGTGCTTCTCGGTCTCCCGACGGTCTATGGGGCCATCTTCCGGTTCGAGGGACAGGTGTCGGTCTTCGGAGCGGCCGACGGACCATGCTACCGCTGCCTGTTCCGCGAGCCGCCCCCGCCGGAGCTGGCGCCCAGCTGTGCGGACGCTGGCGTCTTCGGGGTGCTGCCGGGCATCGTCGGAACGATCCAGGCCACCGAGACGATCAAGCTCATCCTCGGGCAGGGGCGCCCGCTGATCGGCCGTATCCTGCTCATCGACGCCTTGCAGATGCAGTTCCGGGAGCTGAGCATCCGGCGGGATCCGTCGTGCCCCGTCTGCGGGGATCATCCGACGATCAGGGAGCTGATCGATTACGAGGAGTTCTGCGGGGTGAGCGCCCGGGAGATGGGGACGGCGGACGGCGTGCCGGAGATGGACGTGCTGGAGCTGCAGCGCTGGGTCGATGAGCGCCGCCGCTTCCAGCTCCTGGACGTGCGGGAGCCGTACGAGTGGCAGATCTGCAACCTCGAGGCGCAGGGGGCCCGCCTCTCGCCGCTCGGTGTTCTCGCCACCTCGATCGGCGAGCTGAACCCGGACCTGCCGCTGGTGGTCTACTGTCGCTCGGGGGCCCGGAGCGCTCAGGCGGTGGAGCAACTCCGAGAGGCGGGCTTCGAGGCGATCAACCTCAAGGGCGGCATCCTGGCCTGGGCGGAGCTGATCGACGCCGGCATGCCGACGTATTGAGCCGGAGATGAGGATCGTCTCCCTGCTGGCCAGCGCCACCGAGATCGTCTGCGACCTCGGGCGGGAGGGGGAGCTGGTCGGCATTTCTCACGAGTGCGACCATCCGCCCGAAGTCCTCGACCGACCACGTGTCAGCGCCCCGCGATTCGACGCCGCGGGCATGAGCAGCGGACTCATCGACCGGGCCGTGCGCGAGGCCGCATCCTCGCGCTCCCCCCTCTACCAGATCGACCTCGAGCTGCTGGCCGAGCTCTCCCCTCACCTCATTCTCACGCAGGCGACCTGCGAGGTGTGTGCCGTGCCTACCGAGGAGGCAGCCGAAGCCTGCCGGGCAGCGGGCCTCGAGGCGGAGATCCTGTCGCTGGATGCGCACTCCCTCCGGCAGGTGCTGGAGAGCGTGCACCAAGTCGGGGAGGCGACGGGTGCGGCCGATCGGGCGGAGTCGCTCGTCGCGGAGCTGAGGGAGCGTCTCCATGCGGTGTCGCGTGCCGTGACCGGCGCGCCCCGCCCCAGGGTCCTCGCCCTCGAGTGGCTCGATCCGGTCTTCCTTCCGGGTCACTGGGTTCCCGAGATGATCGACCTGGCAGGAGGAGAGAATCTGGCCGGCGAGGCGAAGGGCCGTTCCATCTCCTCGGCGCCGGATGAACTGAAGGACCTCGATCCGGACGTGCTGCTAGTGATGCCCTGCGGATACGGACTGACAGCGTCCCGGCGGGACGCGGCGGAGCACGCGGAGCTACTCGTGCGGCTCGCACCGCGGGCGATCGAGGAAGGACGCGCCTTCGTGCTCGACGGCTCGTCGTACTTCAACCGATCGGGACCGCGGGTGGTGACGGGGGTGGAGATCCTCGCGGGGCTCCTGCATCCGGAGCTCGTCGGGCTGCCGCCGGCCGGCGCCGCCGACAGCTGGCGTCCGGCGGCGTAGCTCGGGTCCGGCGGCGTAGCTCGAGTCCGGCGAGAGGGGCCGCTCCGCGGCAGCGGCTCCGGGTTCCGCCGCGCGGCTGGTCGGGAGCGGGAGCGCTAGGCTCCCGCCGGTCTATCCAGGGCAACCTGACGAACCGCGATCACGCTCGGGAGACCGGCGAGGGCGTCGAGCAGGGCCGGCGGGAGCGGCGCGTCGGTGCGGATGACTCCCAGCGCTTCCCCACCCGCCTCGGTCCGGGCGAGATGGTATTCGGCGATGTTGACTTTCGCGTGGCCCAGGTAGGAGCCCACCTCGCCGATCACGCCCGGCACGTCACGGTTCTTCACCAGCACCAAGTTGCCTCGCGGCACCGCGTCGACGTGGAACTCGTCGATCCGGGTGAGCCGCCGATGGCCTTCCTCCAGCAGGGCCCCCCCGACGACGTGATCGTTCGCTCCCCCGGTCGCGGTGAGCTCGACGAAGTTGGCGTAGTCGGCGATCCGCCTCCTGTGCACGCGCGCGACGTCGATGTTGCGTTCCTCCGCAATCGCCAGCGCGTTCACCAGGTTCAGGGGCGCCGCCACCGTCGAGCGCAGGTACCCCTCCAGGGAGGCGGCTGCGAGCGGCCGGAGGACGCGGCTCATCGACCCTGCGTACCGGATCTCGAGACGACCGCAGCGTCCGTCGGTGATCGCCGCCAGCACCACGCCCAGCCGCCGACCGAGCTCAAGCAGCGGCTCGAGGCGCGCGCGGTCCTCCGGATCGATCGGCGGCACGTTCAGCGCCGACGTCAGATCGCCGCTCACCAGGGCGTCGCGCACGCCCCGCGCGATCTCCAGTGCGACCTGCCGCTGAGCCTCCACCGTCGCCGCCCCGACGTGCGGCGTCAGGACGAGGTTGGGCGCCTGGCGGAGCGGATGAGCGTCCGGCATCGGTTCCTGCGCGAACACATCGACCGCCGCGCCCGCCAGCTTGCGCTGCTCGAGCGCGACCGCCAGGGCCTGCTCATCCACGATCCCCCCGCGCGCCGCGTTGATGAGCATCGCGGTCGGCTTCATCAAGGCCAGCTCGGCCACGCCGATCATGCCGCGCGTCTGGTCCGTAAGGGGCACGTGCAGGGTCACGAAATCCGATCGCCCCAGAAGATCGGCGAGCTCCACGAGCTCGATCCCTTCGTCCGTCGCTCTCTCCTGCGACAGGTACGGATCGTAGGCCAGCACGCGCATGCCGAACGCGCGCGCCCGGCGGGCCACCTCCGTCCCTATGCGGCCGGAGCCGACGATGCCCAGCACGTTGCCCCGCAGCTGGCGGCCGCGCAGCGCCTTCCGCTCCCAGCGTCCGGCACGGAGCGAGCGATCCGCTTCGGCCACCCTTCGAGCGACGGTCAGCAGGAGCGCCATCGCGAACTCCGCCGTCGAGCTCGTGTTGGCCCCCGGAGCGTTGAGGACGGCTATCCCCCGGCGGGTCGCGGCCTCGAGGTCGATGTTGTCGACCCCGACGCCTGCGCGCCCGATGACCTCCAGCTGCTCCGCCGCTTCGAGCAGCGCGGCGTCGACGCGCGTGCCGCTTCGTACGATCAGCCCCCGCGCATCCCGGATCACCTCCAGCAGCGAGTTCCGGCCCCGCCCGGAGACATCAACGACCTCCAGCCCGTCGGCCGCCGTCAGGATCTCGACACCCTCGGCGGAGAGCGAATCCGCGATCACCACGCGTTTCGTCTCGACCCGCACTTCCTTCATCCGCTTCCGGGTCGCGCCTTGGCGCTCCGTCAGCGTCGTCTCCTTCATCACGTAATCAGCACCTCGCCCAGCTCGTGGAGCAGGGCTTCTAGTTGGTCCAGGGTGTGCTCGCCCATGTGGCCGATGCGGATGCTCTCCGCCTTGAGCTTCCCGTAGCCGGCGGCGATCACCCAACCCCTCTCCCGAAGGCGCCGCACGATCTCCGGGCCGCTCATCCGCTCCGGATCCGGGAGCCGCACGGCGGTCACCGTCGGTGAGCGGTAGCCCGGCGAGGCCACGACGTCGTAGCCGAGCCCCGTCGCCGCCGCTACCCGCGCCACCCACAGCTGGGTGTGGTCGGCCATCGTCTGATGGCGCTTCCAGCGGGCTTCCAGGCCCTCCACCCCGATCCGCTCCAGCTGGTGCAGCAGCGCGAACATCAGGGAGACGGCGGGCGTGTTCGGCGTCATCCGCTTCTCCATCCCGCGCTCGAACTTGAGCAGGTCGAAGTAGAAGCCACGGTGTTCGATCTCGGCCGCCCTGGCAAGCGCGCGCTCCGAGGCGGCGGCGAAAGCGAGGCCCGGTGGCAGGGCCAGCGCCTTCTGCGCCCCCGTGAGCACGAAGTCCAGTGCCCACTCGTCCATCCGGAGTGGGGTGCCGGCGAGCGAGCTCACGGTATCCACCGCGAGGAGAACGTCGTCGAACTCCCGAACCGCGGCGGCGATCTCGCGGACCGGGTTGAGCGTGCCCGTGGAGGTCTCGGAGTGCACGACGGTGACCAGGTCGTAGCGGTCCGGGGCTTCCGCCAGCATGCGCCGCACGTCTTTCGGAAGGTTCGGCTCGCCCCACTCCACCGCCAGCCGGTCCGCCGGGCGTCCGAAGGCGGCCGCGATGTCGTAGAATCGCCCGCTGAACGCCCCGCAAACGAGGCAGAGGACCCGCTTGCGGCTCAGGTTGGTGATCGCCGCCTCCATCATGCCGGTCGCCGAGGACGTGCTGATGTACACGGGACGCTCGGTTCCGAACAGGTGCCGGAGGCCCGGCTGCAGGGCTCCGATCAGGGTCTGGATCTCCTCGCTCCGGTGACCGATGACCGGCTGTGTCAGCGCGGCCAGGGTCGCCGGCTCGACCTCCGTCGGGCCGGGGAGAAAGAATCGTCCGTACTCGATGCTGGTCATGCTCTATCCTCGCGCGGGCTCCTGGGCTCCGCGAAATCGGGCTGCGGCCAACCCGTCACGTACCGGTAGCAGGACGGCCTCGAACCGCTGGTCGTCCGCCAGGCGGCGGTTGAAGAGACGGATCGCCTCGGTCGCCGCATCACAGGCGGATGCGTCGACGACCTTGCCCTCCCAATACGCGTTGTCTGCGAGCAGCAGGCCCCCCGGCTTCAGGAGCTCGCAGGCAGCTTCCAGATAGTACGGGTAACCTTCCTTGTCCGCATCGATGAACACGAGATCGAACGAGCCGCGGCCGTCCGGGTCCGCCAGCAGGCCGTCCCGTATCATCCTGCGCGCGTCGCCTTCGCGAAGCTCGATGCGCTTCTCCTCGCCGGCTCGCCGGAACGCCTCTCGCGCCAGCGCTGCGTGGCCGGGATCGCTCTCGAGCGTGATCAGCCGCGCTCCCTCTCCGAGCAGGGCCATCAGCCAGAGCGCCGAGTATCCACCCAGGGTTCCCACCTCGAGCAGGCGCTCGGCTCCGATGAGCCGGGCGAGCAAGGCGAGGATCCGCCCCTCCAGCGGCGAGACGTGGATGGCGGGAAAGCCGCGCTCGACGATCTGCTGCCGAATCCAGCGCTGCACCTCGGTCTCGGGGGCGAACAGCTCCTCGGAATAGGCCAGCAGCGGTGTCATGTCGTTCGGTGGCATCCGGACCTTTCCTCCGTCCTCCTCAGTCGTCTCGGTCCACGGGGCAGACGCGGGCGGCCGATCGTACCCAGACCCGGACGCGTGGCGGGTAGCCCGCCCGAGGATCGGTTCGCACCTGCCGCACCGCCCCGCTGACGGCGCCCGGATCGGCCCGCGCGAGCCCGCACGCGTCTCCGATCCCGGCGGAGATCAGCGCCGCCGCGTTCTCCACTCCGATGCCCCTCAACATCGCGAGATCCGCCGCGGCCGCCAGTTCGCTCGCGCGAGCCGGCTCCCAGCCTTTCCCGGTGAGCCATCCCGCTCCGTGCGCGGCCAGCTGCGGCACACTCTGCACGCCGGCCGCCCGCAGCGCCGACTCCTCCTCGGCCGTCGCCCCCGGCAGCGATCCCAGGCCGGGGTAGGTGGAATCGATCGTCCACCGCTCCATGCCCAGGGAAACCAGCACCCCGAACCCGACCGCGGCCATGCCGGCTCCCGCGACGGCCGGGCGCATGGCGAAGCGGAGACCGGGCCCACCCGAGGCCGGAACGAAGCGGCGCTCCCAGCCGGGCACCGCCAGGCGGGCGTTCACCAGCGCCTGGTAGGCCACGAAGCAATCGAGCGCGAACACCGGGAAGCCGAGGAAGCCGGGCAGGGGCATCTCGAACAGCTTGCTGCCCTCCAGGCCCGGGACCGTGTAGATCCAGCGCGTGCCGGCGAGGGCATTGAACGACTCCCACAGGAAGCCGACGATCGCTCCCGCGAGCAGGAGCTGGAGCAGACGATCATACCGGCCCTGCGCCAGGTCACCGAGCAGCGACCGCTCCGGATCCCGGCGATAGTTCCAGGGCTCCAGCACCAGGGTGAGAAAGCCCCATATCAGCGGAAAGAAGATGCGCGGCTGCCAGAGCGCCACGCCGAGAAGCGCGAGCCCGGCGGCGACCAGCCAGCCGGAGTGGCGATGCAGCGGAAGCGCGGGGCCTCGGCAGTCGCGGGCGATCCCGAGGGACTCGACCCAGCGATGGACCAGGTAGATGGCGGGCAATACGGTGGCGAAGGCCGTGAACGCGCCCAGGATTCGCGCCAGCCGATCCTCGGCGGCGAGGACGTAGTACCAGTTGGCGACCCGGAGGTTGATCGTCTCGAAGAGAAACCAGAGCGGCGCGGACCAGAAGAGGAGGCTGATCGCGAGCGTGGGGGAGAGCGCCCTCCGGCCGGCGCGGAGCGCGTAGCCGGAGGCGAGGGCGAGCAGGGTGGGGTACCACGCCCAGTGGTAGTACCACGCATGGAAGGGGAGCGCCTTCCGGGCGGCGGCCACGGTCGCCAGCGCCAGGACGACGAGAGCACCCGCCAGCCAGGCGGTGGGCCGGCGTGCGGACACCCCGGCCGCCCGGCGACTGCTCCCCGATGGCTGGCCGTTGACGGCGCGCCGCGGCCGGGCAAACTTCACCGCCGCGTCCCCTCCGAGCGGGGCTCGGCGGGAGAGCGACGTCTCAGAGGATCCCGTGACGGACATGCGCTACATCGCCCTGACGAGCGTGCCATCGAAGGACGTCCTGCTTCGCGCCAAGGACTTCTTCGGAACCCATACGCGCCTCGCGGTCGTCGAGGAGACGGACGATTCCGTCACCTTCCGCGGGGAGATCGGGACCGCGAGGATCCACGTGGCCCGCAGGCATGGTCACACGACCGTCCATGCTTCGACCGACCGGGTGGTCGGACTGGACGTGACCGATGTCACCAAGCGGTTCCTCTACACTCTCGAACGGGCATGAGATGAGCGAATCCGACCTCCGTAAAGCAGCGCCGGAGAGTTCCTCTCCCGTCCCGCGGCTGACCGTCCGGCTCATCATGCCGGACCGCTGGCTCGAGCACGTGGTGGACCTGCCCGCGACCACGACGCTTGAGGAGGCGAAGCAGCTCGGACTTCGCGCCATGTTGCTGCGCGATACCGACGACCCCGACGACTTCTATGTCGAGTACGCGGAGAAGCAGGTGCCGGACGAATCCTCGACGCTAGCGGAACTCGGAGTTCAGCCGCGCGAGGTCGTTTCGATTCGCGCATACGACCTCGGGCACTCGCCCCGGTTCGAGGGATAGCCCGGGCTAGCCTCTCTCCGCCTCGTACTCCTCCCGCAGGATGCCGAACACGATCAGGTCCACGTAGCGTCCCCACTTGAGCACGTGCTGCCTCCGGCAGCCCTCGGGTCTCATGCCGATCTTCTCCAGGACACGCCCCGACGCGGGGTTGTGGGCAAAGTGGCTCGCGTGGACGCGGTTCAGTCCCACCTGTTCGAACGCGTAACGGAGAACGGCCGACGCCGCCTCGGTCGCCACCCCCCGGCCCCAGTACGGCTTGCCGATCCAGTACCCCAGCTCGGCCTGCCGGTTGACCGCATCGATCTCCAGGCCCACCGCACCGACCAGGCCGGCCGGCACCTTCCCACGGTCGGGTTCGGACCCGATGGGCACGTTCGACGCGAGCGGCTCCTCCGGCTCCAGGGGCACCTTCGACTCCAGGGGCACCTTCGACTCGACCGCGAACACCACGGCCTCCCCGGCCGCTCGTCTCCCGGGCTGCGACGCAATCCAGGCCGCCGCCACCCCTTCGCCGTAGGGGTGCGGGATGTGGGTTGTCGTGGCCGCGATCTCGCGCTTCCCCGCCAGCTCGGTCACGCGATCCGCGTCCGTCGGCCGGAACGGGCGAAGCTCGAGCCGAGCGGTCCGGATCGACGGCTGCGGCAACCCCCCGGTCGGGGCCGCCGGCGAGCGGTCGGCCGTCACGTGCCGGCCCCGCCCTTCCCGGGCCAGGGGCGCTCCAGCGCATAGGCGAGTAGTGGCAGCTTGCGTCCGGGGCGAACCGGAGACTCGACCTCGCCGGCGAACCGGGCGCCGCGCGACACGTAAAACGGCTCGGCGCCGGGGTCGGACACGACCACGAGTCGGCGGCCTCCGAGTCGGTCCGCCTCGACCAGCGCGTGCTCCCACAGCACCCTCCCGTGTCCCCCTCCGAGGTGCTCCGGATCCACGAACAGGTGCGTCAGCTCCACGTCCCGCTCATCCAACCGCTCCAGTGCGAAGAAGCCGAGAAGGGTCCCCTCGGACTCCGCCACGAACACGCGACCGTCATGCACCGCCTCGAGCGGGATCGCGAGTTCCGCGCGGCTGGCTGCCATGAAGGCCTCGTCGTAGCCGCGCATCGCCTTCGAGCGGAACGCCAGCTTTTCGAGCCGCTCGAGCTCCTCCGGGTACGCCGGTCGGATCGCGGCGGTCACGCCGGCTCCACTTCCTCTCCCCGGAGGGCCTCGAGCCCTTCCCGGATCAGCCAGGGCACCATCAACAGCGCTGCGACCGGGTCGGCCCACCACCAGCCCGCGACCGCGTTGGCCCCTAGGCCGAGCAGCAGGGCGAAGGACAGGTAGGCGCAGGCGAGCGTCTCCTTTGCCTCCGCCCGCAGGGCCGCGCTCCCGATCGCGGCCGCAGCCCGGAGCTTCCCCACGGCCAGCAACGGCATGATCGCCAGCGAAAGGGCCGCCAGGACGATGCCGAGCCAGCTCTCGCCGGGAGCCCGCGCCGCCCACAACATCGCGCCGGATTGGGCGACCACGTACGCCGCCAGGGCCAGGAGCGTGCCACCGACGAACCGTTCCACGTGGACCTCGAGCCGTCGCACGCGCCCGCTCGGGCTCCCGCTCGCCTCGAGTCGCAGCCGCCAGAGCACCACGGCGCCGGCCGAGAGCTCGATCACGCTGTCGAGGCCGAAGCCGACCAGGGCGATGCTCCCGGCCCGGACGCCGGCGAAGAGAGCGACGCCGGCCTCAACGGCGTTGTAGGCGACCGTGCCGGCGGAGAGTGCGACGGCGCGCCCGAGCCAGGCGCGCCGCCGAGCGTCCATGGGCTGGACGGTCGATTCGAGCGCACCGGACATCAATCGACCCCGGCCCGCGCGCTGCGGCGCTCCAGGAGCAGCACATCCCTCCAACGCCCGTCCAGCTTCCCCAGCCGCTCCCGACGGCCGACGACCCGGAATCCCGCCCGTTCGTGGAGTCGGAGGCTGCCCTCGTTTTCGGAGAACAGGCCCGCCTGCAGCGTCCAGAACCCGGCCTCCTCAGAGGCCGTCACCAGCCTCTCCAGCAGCGCCGAGCCGATGCCGGAGCCGCGGCTCGCCGATGCCACGTACACGCTCACCTCGGCGACTCCCCCGTAGGCGCACCGGTCCGAGACCGGGCTCAGGGCCGCCCAGCCCAGCACCGTCTCATGCAGCTCGGCCACGAAGCGGCACATCGTCAGGTGGGAGCGGTCCCAGGCCTCCCATGTGGGGACCTCGGTCTCGAACGTCGCGTTCCGGGTGGCGATCCCCTCGGCGTAGATCTCGCTGACCCGCTGCCAGTCCCCTGGCTCCAGGGCACGAATGCTCATCTCTCCTCCGCCTCCCCGTCCCCGGAGCTTCTCGTCGCCGGAGGCGCGGCGCCGCCGAAACAGGGGCGCGACCAAGCCCCCGATGGTGGCACCGACGACGATCGCGAACGCCAGCGGCCCGGGATGGCCGAACGGCGCGGCGCCGATCGATCGGTTCATGTACACCCCGAGCCCGAGAAAGGCGATGCCGCCGAGGGCCGCGCCGACCGCCGAGCTGCGCAGCTCGCTTCTCATCCCGCCGTCGCGGCCGACCTTCGGCAGCGCACCCTGGCTCAGCCGCCCGGATGGCGCGCGAAGTACGACCGGGTCTCGCGCCACACGACGCCCGAGAGCAGGAGCAGGCCGACCAGGTTCGGGAACGCCATCAGGGCGTTCATGATGTCGGAGAGCAGCCAGACGACGTCCAGCCTCGCCACCGCCGCGACGGCGATGACGACCACGAACGCGAGCCGGTAGGGCACGACGGCTCTCACGCCGACCAGGTACTCGAAGGTCCGTTCGCCGTAGTAGGACCACCCGAGCATGGTGCTGAAGGCGAAGAACGACAGGCAGACGGCCACGATCATCCCTCCCGACTCGCCCGGAAGACCGGTGCGGAACGCCAGCTGCGTCAGGTTGGCCCCATCCACCCCGCTGGTCCAGGCGCCGGTGCTCAGAATGGCCAGGCCCGTAAACGAGCAGACGACGATGGTGTCGATGAACGTCTGCGTCATCGAGACCATCGCCTGCCGTACGGGCTCCTCCGTCTGTGCCGCGGCGGCCGCGATCCCGCCGGTCCCGAGCCCCGACTCGTTGGAGAACACCCCCCGGGCGACCCCGAAGCGCACCGCCTGCGCCACCGTGTAGCCGATGGCGCCGCCGCCGACGGCCATCGGCGTGAACGCCCCCGCGAACACCAGGCGGACCGCCTCCGGCACGCCCCCGATGTTGAGCAGGATGATCAGGCCGGCCCCACCCATGTAGAGGACGATCATCAGCGGCACGAAGACCGCGGTGAAGCGCCCGATCGACTTGATCCCCCCCAGAATGACGGATGCCACGCAGGCCGCGACCACCAGCCCCGTGAGCCAGTGCGGAATCGAGAACGAGTGGTTCAGCGCGTCGGCCACCGCCTGGGACTGCACGCCGTTCCCGATGCCGAACGCCGCCACGCAGGCGAAGGCGGCGAACAGGAAGGCGAGCAGCCGGCCGAGAGCGCTGGGTCTGACCCCTCTCGCCAGGTAGTACATGGGGCCGCCCGCCTTCTCGCCCCGCTCGTCCGTCTCGCGGTACCGCACGCCGAGGACGGCCTCCGAGTACTTGGTGGCCATCCCGACCAGTCCGGTCATCCACATCCAGAACAGGGCTCCGGGGCCGCCGGAAGCGATCGCCGTGGCCACGCCCACGATGTTGCCGGTGCCGACGGTGGCGGCGAGCGCCGTCATCAGCGCCTGGAAGTGGGAGATGTCCCCGTCCGCGCCCTCTTCCCTCCGTTTCACCAAGGCCAGCCAGAGGGAGTGGCCGAGCCGCCGGAACTGCAGGCCCCGTAACAGCAACGTCAGGTAGACGCCGGTGCCCACGAGCAGGAGGATGAGAGGGGGACCCCAAACGAACGACTGGACGGCGGCCAGGCTCAGCATGCGGTCACTCCGGATCGGTTGGCAAAGTCCTGCCGGGAACGCACATTCCCGGCTCGCACGAGGCGCCCCGCGAAGACCGCGGCAGCCAGCAAGCGGGCCGGCCGGTGCATAGTGGGCCGCCCTTCTCGGAATCGTCAACAACCGCGCGGCCGTCCGCCCGAAAGAGCACGGTTTTGAAGGCAAGCGATCCACGTCCGGAACCCGAGGTCGTACGCGAGGTCCGCGCCGCGGTCGAGCGCGGGCGACACCTGGCGCTGCTCGCCGCCGATGGGTCGGGTCACGAGCAGGTCTTTCGGGAGGCCCTGTCGCGATCGGTTGTGCCGGGTGAGGGTCTGCAGGCGCTCGTGCTGGCTCCGTCGCGGGACGCGGCTCTTCGCATCGCATCGGCGATTGGAAAGGATCCGCCGGACGCCGCGCTGCTGGTCTGGCCCCCGGTGAAGGGCGGAGGCCGCGAAGCGGCTGCCGAGGTGGTGATCGGTCGGCCGATCCCGCTCCTGCGGGAGATCCGCGGCGGTCGGCTGGCGACGTCCGGCCTCAAGCTCCTCTGCATCGATGCGGCAGACCAGTGCCTACGGCTGGGTGAGTGGCCGGCGGCCGAGGCGCTGCTCGACACGCTGGGGACGGAAATGCAGCGGATCGTGGCCAGCGCCAGCTTCGACGGAGAGCTGGCCGATCTGCTGCAGCGTCAGCTCGCCCGGGCCTTCCGCTGGCCGGAGGAGCTGTTTGCCGCGGAGCCGGCCGACGGGACCGGGCTACGGCCGGCCGACGGGACCGGAGCCGAGGCGACGGACGGCAGGACGCGGCCGACGCCCCAGACGCTCTGGTATGGCGCGGCCGCTCGCGAGGAGGAACGGCTGGATCTGCTCGCGGCGGCGCTCGGATCGGCCGATCGATGCCTCGTTCTCGTCGCCGACGAGGCCGCGATCGCGCCGCTGGCGAGCGGCCTGCGGGCGCGCGGCGTGACGCTGGCGGAGGACGCCTCCGAGCCCGGCGTCCTGGTAGCCGCCGAGCCCGGCGTCATGGTAGCCACCGAGCCCGCCGCGGCGGCCGGACAGCTGAGCGTGGCAGCGCGCTGGGGCCCGCCCGACGACCTCGGCTCGTACGCCCAGGGGCTTCCACCGGCCGATCGATGGGTGGCGATCATCGATATCCGCCACCTCGCACAGCTCGCGCTGCTCGCCCGGCGCGCCGGCTGGGCCCTCCGCCCCCTGCCCGCCCCACCTCCGGACGAGCAGGCCGCCGTCGACCGATTCCGCGAGGCGGTTCGGGCGCGGCTGGAGGGCGGGGACGTGTCGGCCGAGCTGCTCCTCCTCCAGCCGCTGCTCGAGGCCCACTCCGCCTCTTCGGTGGCGGCCGCCCTGGCCGCCCTGCTCCGTGAGCGGATGGTGCCCGAGGGCCGGGCCGGGCAGCGGGCCGACGAGCGACCGGGCGAGGGGGGCGGCGGAACGCGACCGGTAAGAGCGCCGGGGCCGGACGAAGCCGTGCTGCCGGCCTGGACGCGCATCTTCCTCAACGTCGGGAAGCGGGACGGCGCGGGACCGAACGACATCCTGGGCGCGATCACCGGCGAGACGGGAGCGGCGGCCGGACAGATCGGCCGCATCGACGTCCGGACCAGCTACACGCTGGTGGACGTGGACGCCGAGATCGCGGAGCGGGTGATTCGGGGCCTCAGCGGCGCCCAGATCAAGCGCCGGACCCTGACCGCCCGCCGTGCCAAAGAGGGCGGGCGCGGGCCGGCAAGGTAGCCCCCCGGGCCGGCGGCCGAGCTAGAGGGAGTCCTTCAGCCCCTTACCCGGCCGGAAGACCGCTGCGGTGCCCGAGGGGATGCGGATCGGTTCCCCGGTTCGCGGGTTCCGTCCCGACCTCGCCTGCCGGCGGCGCGTCTCGAAGGTGCCGAAGCCGGTGATCTGGACCTTCTCGTTGCGCCGCAGCGCCCGCGCGATGATCCCGTCGGGCACGTCGAACAGCGCGCCGACGCACCGGTGCGCGTCCGCCCGCGTGAGACCCGCCCGATGCGAGAGCAGGTCGGTGAGGTCGGTCTTGTTCATGGACGCCCCTCCTCCAGAAGTTTCGGGGGTTTCGAGGGTGGCGGAGATCCGATGGCACTCCGGTCGAGGTAGCGGCGAGGTTAGATGAGGGTCCCGAGAGCGTCAAGACCGAGTTCGGCCGACTGGGATGCCGCGCTTTCGGGCGCTGCCACATCAGGCGGCCGATGACGGAGCTGCAGACCTTCCTCCGCCGCTTCCTGCTGGTGGCGCTCTTCGTCGTCATCCTCACGGTAATCGGCACGATCGCCTTCCTGCAGCTCCCCGGCTGGACGCTCTCGGACGCCGTCTACATGACGATCATCACCCTCTCGGCCGTAGGCTACGAGGAGGTGCGGCCGCTCAACGATCAGGGGAGAGCCATCGCCGCGTTTCTCCTGGCCGGCGGGATCACCGCGATGGGCCTCTGGTTCGCGCTGATCACCTCGGCGATCGTCGAGATGGACCTGGCGAACGTGTTTCGACTTCGAAAGACCAGGCGGAAGATGAGGCAGATCAAGGACCACTACATCGTGTGCGGCGCGGGACGCATGGGACTCCAGGTCATCCGGGAGATGGTCTACGCGGACGTCCCCTTCGTCGTCATCGAACAGAATCCCGACCGGGCCGCCAGGATTCGCTCGATGGGCGAGGACATCCTGGTTCTCGAGGCCGACGCGACGAGGGACGAGACGCTGGACGAGGCTCTCATCTGGACGGCCCGCGGCCTGGTGGCGGCGCTGACGGACGACAAGTCCAACATGTTCGTCTGCCTCAGCGCCAAGGGGCTCCGGCCCGAGCTCGAGATCGTGGCACGGGCGAGCGAGGAGGAGGCGATCGGCAAGCTTCGCAAGGCAGGAGCGGACCACGTGATCAGCCCCACGCTCACCGGAGGCAGCCGGATGGCCTCGATCCTCCTCCGGCCGCAGGTGGTGAGCTTCCTGGATGTGGTCGCCGGCGACGGAGAGCTGAAGCTACGGCTCGAGGAGTTGAGCGTGCCGGCTGACTCCCCGCTGGCGGGACGGACGCTGGCGGAGGCGCAGATCCCCCAGAAGACGGGACTGATCGTGATCGCGATCCGGCACACCACCGATGGCCGCTTCCGCTACAATCCGGGACCGGATGAGAAGATTCTTGCCCAGGACGTGCTCATCGTCCTCGGTGGACCCGAGCAGATCGATTCACTCCACGAGATCTTCCGGGCCTGAGGGAGCTCCGAGCCCTGCCACCGCCGCGGGGGCTCCTGCTGCGGCCGGGGACGCTTCCGCACTCGCTTCCGCAAGCGGAAACGCCGGAGTGGCCGTGAGGCGCGGCGGCGAGCCCCTGCGCCGGCGCGCGGTCCTGCTCGTGCCGGCCACCTGCCTCGCGGTCGTGGGCTCGTGGCTCGCGCTCGCCTGGGCCACCCTGCCTTCGGTCTCCGGGCTCGCCGACAGCTGGCCGGACACGACCGCCTACATGCACATCCGGATGGCCGAAGCGGCCCGCCGCGGCCAGGAGCTACGGCTCTCCTACCGCCCGGTTCCGCTGTCGCAGGTGCCGACCGCTCTCCGACGCACGGTGCTCGTCTCGGAGGACGCGGCGTTCTACGACCACTCGGGCTTCGACTGGTACGAGCTGCGCGCCGCCCTCGAGAAGGCCTGGCGGGAGCGGGAACCGCCTCGGGGAGCGAGCACGATCACCCAGCAGCTGGCGCGGAACCTCTATCTCTCGCCGCGCAGGAGCCTGAGCCGAAAGGTGCGGGAGGCACTCATCACCCGCCGGCTCGAGAGGAAGCTATCCAAGAACCGGATCCTCGAGCTCTACCTCAGCGTGATCGAGCTCGGACCGGGCATCTTCGGCATGGACGCGGCGGCCCGTCACTACTTCGGAATCCCTGTTTCCGGCGTCTCGGCGACGCAGGCCGCGATGCTGGCGGCCACCATCCCCGCGCCCCTCCGCGACAACCCGGCCACCGACACGCGTCGGTTCCGCTGGCGGACCCGCCTGATCGCGCAGCGGGCGTTCTAGGAAGCCGGACCCGCCGGCCGGAGGCCTCCGTTGCGGCGCCGCCGCCAGGGCTGTTGATTCGGGCAACTTCCAACTTCGCCTAGGCGGACGCACCCGGGCGGGAGACGCCGAATGAACCTGCTGCTGGCCGTAGTGGTCCTCTACCCGATGGTCCTCCTCGGCGTCAGCCTGTGGCGGTCGAGGGCGGTCAAGAGCCACGACGACTTCATGGTCGCCGGCCGCTCGGTGCCGGTGGCGCTCCTCGTCGGCACGCTGGTCTGCACGTGGATCGGCTCCGGCTCCCTCTTCGGCGGCGCCGGCCTGGCCTACCGCACGGGGATCGCCGAGCTCTGGTTCAGCTCGGGCGGCTGGCTCGGCCTCGTAGTGGCGTTCTTCCTCGCCGCCCGCGTGCGCCGGATCGCCGAGTACACGGTCCCCGACCTGCTCGAGAAGCGGTACAATGCCCTGGCGCGGATCCTCGGCACGATCGCGATCATCCTCGCCTACGTGACGATCGCCGCCTACCAGTTCCGGGGCGGCGGCTGGATCCTCAGCATCGTGTCGGACGGCGCGATCAGCCCGGACGCCGGCATGTACATCACGGCGGTGGTGATTGTCCTCTTCACCGCCATGGCCGGGATGGTCTCGATCGTCACCGTCGACGTCTTCAACGGGATCATCATCACGCTCGGCGTCCTGTTCGCTGTGCCCTACATGGTCTTCGAGCTCGGCGGGGTGGGAGCGGTGGCCAGCGCCCTGCCGGCCCAGCACCTCGAGCCGCTGGGCGGGCACAACGTCCTCTGGGTGTTCGGCGTCGCCGCCCCCACCTTCCTGCTCATCCTGGGCGAGAGCGGGATGTACCAGAAGTTCTTCTCGGCCAAGGACGAAAGCGCGGCCCGGAAGGCGGTCGTGGGCATGGTCGCCGGCATCGTGATCATCGAGACCGCTCTGGCGCTGCTCGCGATCGCCGGGCGGGCCGCCTTCCCCGACCTGGTGGAGTCCACCTCGGTTGTGGGGCGGGCGGCGTCCGAGACGGTGATCCTCTACATCGCCCGGCACGGGCTGCCTGTGGCCGGTGGCGCCATCCTGCTCGCCGCCGCGGTGGCAATCGTGCTCTCCACCGGGAACACCTTCCTGCTGGTGCCGTCGACCAACGTCAGCCGCGACCTCTACCAGCGGTTCGTGAACCCCGATGCGTCCGAGCCACGCATGCTGCTCGTGCAGCGGCTCTCGATCGCGGCGTTCGGAGTCCTGGCGCTGCTGCTAATCACGCAGTTCGACACGATCCTGGCGATGGCGCTCTATGCCTACTCGCTGGTCGGCGCGAGCCTCACTCCTGCCCTCCTCGCAGCCTTTCTCTGGCGGCGGGTGACGGTCGCCGGCGGCGTGGCCTGCCTGGCCGGCGGCCTGGTGACCCTGATCGGGATCGCGGTGCTGAGCCGGTTGGGTCTCGACTTCAGCCTGACGCTCGGCGGGACGGAGTTCGACTTCGCCAGCAGCGACTACATCGTGATCCCCGGTGTGCTCGCCTCCACCGGGCTCATGGTGGCAGTGAGCCTGCTCAGCCGGCCTTCGCCGAGGGAGAAGTGGGAGCCGTTCTTCGTCCCGCCGGGAGCGGGGCTGCAGGAGGCGATCGCGGAGGAGCGGCGGCACGATCTGGAGGATGGGACGGCGTAGCACGCGGCAGAGGCGGGCCTGAAGCGAAGGAGGAGTCGCCCTACGGTGCGTTTGGATGGAGCCTGGTCGGCGAAGGGACCCTCCGACTACCCCTCTCCGTCGTCTTCCATCTTGCGCTTCAGCTTCTCGAGCAGCTCGTCGCCCTCGAACTCGTAGCGATGGGTTCCGAGGTCGCGGAACTCCGCCTCGAGCTCCGGGTCCTCCCCGCCGATATCGCGATCCACTTCCTCGCGGGCGGCGGCCAGATCGGCATCTCTCGACAGGCTCTCCTCGAACCGGTCGAAGGCCCGGGTGGCGCCCCCGGTGGCTCCGTGCAGATGCTGGTTCGTCTTCGCACGTCGGGCGCGAGCCACCAGCGCATCCTTCTGTGTACGTGCGCTCTTCAGCTGGCGCGTCATCTCCTCGATCTCGACCCGCTTGAGGTGCAGCTCCGCCTCGGCCGCCTCCCGCTTCTGAAGCAGCATCTCGGCCCGTGACTTGTGCTGCTCCGCGAACCGGACCGCGATCTCAACCGTCTCCTCGTCCCCGATCGCCTGCGCCTGATCGGCCCGGCGCACGGCGTCCTCGGCCCGCTTCAGCTCCGCCCGGCGACGCGCGTCGATGCCCTGGATCTGCCGCTCGAGCTCCGGCAAGCTCGCCTTCGCTTCCACCAGCTCCTCGCGCATGGCCGCCAGCAGCCGCTCGACGTCCTCGGAGGAAGTGCCGCTTCCGAACCGCTCTTCGAGGCTGCCGAGCGCGTCATCCAGGGCCTGTCGCAGCTTCTTGAACATGGGTTGAAGTCTAACGCTACCGGCCTAGGTCCACCACGGAAGCGGCTCCGCACAGGCATAGGCCCGGGGGACCATCGGGTCGATGCGTTTCCGGCCCGCGGGTCCCGAGCGCGACGACGGACCCCCGCGGTGTATACTGCACCAAGTTGGCGCGTCCCGACCTCGCCTTTCCTCTACCTGTACACCTGTCCAGGTAGAAAGGCGGGCGCATGGGTTCGACTCGGAAGCGGGAGCCAGAGGCCGGAGATGCGGCTTCGTGCGGGCGTACCGGTGAACCGGCAACAGGATGAGCACTGGATGATCACGATGGGGGAAATGACAGCGCGATGAGCGGCGGACCAGCACGATGAGCCGGCAGACGACCATGCCGGATGCCCGACAGGACGAGGCTGGGGGTCTCCACCAGGAGGTGTTCCCGGTCGAGGGAATGCACTGTGCCGGCTGCAGCGCCGCTGTCGAGCGTGCGCTGAACCGCCTGGAGGGCGTCGAGGCGGCCGTGAGCCTCCCGTCGGAGTCCGCGACGATCCGCTACGAGACCGACTCCGTCAGCATCGAGGACCTGCAGCGCGCTGTTGAGGAGGCGGGGTACACCCTTCGCAGGCCGCCCGAGGCCGGAGCGGAGCCCGGAGCGATGGAGCGCGAGCGGCTCGCCCGGTCCGAGCGCTTCCTGGCCGCTGCACGCGAGAGGATGCGCCTAGCCTGGGCCCTAACGATCCCCGCCATGGCCTGGATGATCCCGGAGATGGCCCTCGGCGTGAAGTGGCCGTCGGCCCTTGCCTTCGATCTCGGCATGTCGCTCATCGCCGCGGTCGTCCTCGCGGGTCCAGGCGCGACCACGATGCGCAGCGCGGCGATGTCGCTCCGGCACTGGGCCCCGAACATGGACGTCCTGATCGCCCTCGGCAGCGGGGGCGCGCTGGCCACCGGCATCATTGCCGCACTCCACCACCTCGGGCTCGCGCCGATGCTGATGAACTACGCGGGCGTCGGAGCGATGATCATGGCGATCCACCTCACCGGCCGGTTCATCGAGGCCAAGGCACGGGGCCGGAGCTCGGCCGCCATCCAGCGGCTGCTGTCCCTCGAGGCCCGGACGGCGCGGATCCTCCGGGACGGGATCGAGGTCGAGGTACCGATCGCGGAGGTCCAGGTCGGAGACGTGATGATCGTGCGCCCGGGGGAGAAGGTCCCCACCGACGGGGTGGTGGTGGACGGCCGGAGCGCGGTGGACGAGTCGCTGGTGACCGGTGAGTCGATGCCGGTCGAGAAGGGACCCGGCGACGAGGTCGTCGGAGCCACGGTGAACCGCGAGGGCGCGCTCCGCGTGAAGGCGCTCGGCGTGGGCGAGAACACGTTCCTGGCCTCGGTGATCCGGTCGGTGGAGAGGGCCCAGGGCAGCAAGGTGCCGATCCAGGAGTTCGCCGATCGGGTGACGGCAGTCTTCGTGCCGATCGTCCTCGCGATCGCCGCGGCGGCGCTCGTCTCCTGGCTGGTTTTTCCGGGCTTCTTCCACGCGGTCGCCGCCGCGGCTGCCCGCTGGCTTCCGTGGGTCGAGCCGGGGATGGGCCGCGTCTCGCTCGCCCTGTTCGCTGCCCTGGCCGTGCTGGTGATCGCCTGCCCCTGCGCTCTCGGTCTGGCCACGCCGACGGCGCTGATGGTCGGGACGGGACTCGGGGCGGAGCGCGGCGTCCTGGTGCGTGACGGGGCCGCGATCCAGCGCCTGCAGGAGGCCGACGTGGTGGTGTTCGACAAGACGGGCACGCTGACGGAGGGCGCCCCCGCCGTGACCGACGTTGCCACCGCCGAGGGATGGACGACGGACGAGCTTTGGCGCGTACTGGCGCCTCTGGAGGCGCTCTCCGAGCATCCCCTGGCCAGGGCGATCGCCGAGTCGGCGCCGGCCGGAGCCCGAGCGGATTTCCGCGGGAACGGGGGTGGCTCGAGCTCGCCGACCGTCACCGACTTCCGCGTGGAGCCCGGCCGGGGGGTTCGCGGCACGGTGGACGGCCGGTCGATCCTGGCGGGGAACGAGCGCCTCATGGAGGAGGAGGGGATCGACATCAGTTCCCTGAGCGATACGGCGGAGGCGCTGGAGCAGCAGGCCCGCTCGATCGTCTTCGTCGCCGCCGACGAGAGGCCGGCCGGGTTGGTGGCGCTCGCCGACCCGATCAAGGAGGGGGCACCCGAGGCGCTGGCGGCGCTCCGGCAGCTCGGCCTCGACACGACGATGTTGACGGGCGACAACGAGCGCACGGCAGCGACGGTCGCGTCCCGGCTCGGGATCGGTTCCTGGCGGTCGAGCCTCCTACCCGATCAGAAGCTCGGGGTCATCCGCGAGCTGCAGGAGCAGGGGCGCGTCGTCGTCATGGTGGGCGACGGGATCAACGATGCGCCGGCCCTCAAGCAGGCGGACGTGGGGCTGGCGATCGGAAGCGGCACGGACATCGCGATCGAGGCCGCAGACATGGCCCTGCTCCAGGATCAGCTGGCGGCGGCCGTGCGCGCCATCCGGCTTTCGCGCGCGACCTTCCGCAAGATCCGCCAGAACCTGTTCTGGGCCTACTTCTACAACACGATCGCGATCCCGCTCGCCTTCCTGGGGCTGCTCCACCCGGTGATCGCCGAGGCCGCCATGGCCTTCAGCTCGATCACCGTGGTGAGCAACGCGAACCGCCTTCGCAACGCCAGCCTGGAGGGGTAGCCTAGCCGGGAGGGGTAGCCTAGCCCGGAGGCGTGCCGGAGCTGCCCACGGGAGCCAGGCCGGCCTCCGTCTCGATCAGCGACCGGTGGGCCTGGTATTCGGGGCGCTCGGCGCGGTCCAGCTCGCCAGCGTCGACCGCCGCCCGGAGCCGCGCCGCGTAGTCGGCTGCCGCAGCTTCGTCGTCCGCCGCGAGCGCCGCCCGCCTGGCGAGCAGAAGCGCCAGCAGGTGACGATCGTCGTCAGCCAGCAGACCGTCGGCGATCAGCCGCGCCGTACCGGCATCTCCGATGGCCAGGTGCAGCAGCCCCACGTGAAAGAGCGCATCGAGATCCATCTGGTCCTGGGGCACCTGGCCGTACGCCTGCAGAGCCATGTTGGCGAACATGCCGGCCTGCTCCTCGTTCCCTGCCTCCTGCTCCCGCATCGAGCGGTCGAACAGACGATCGGCGGCCTCGCGCGGCGACATGGTGGCGAGGTCCGGCATCCCCCCGGCGCCGCCCGCACTCCCGGTGGAGGGGCTCTCGGGCAGGCCTCCGGTGATCGGATCCTCACCCATGCGGGCACGCGACTGCCGTTGCACGAAGTAGGCGATTCCCAGCGCGAACGCCGCGAGCAGCAGGAACGAGATCACCCAGGGCATATGGGCCGACAGGGGCTTGCTGACTCGCGGGCCGAACGGCTGGCCGCAGGAGCTGCAAAAGGCCGCCCCCGGCTCGAGTTCGCTACCACACGCCGAGCAGAGCCGGGTCCGGCCGGAAAGCACCGCTCCGCAGCTCGAGCAGAAGTTGCCGGAGGCCTCGGTTCCACAGGACGAACAGCGCATGTCAGCTCCCTTCCTTCGATCGATGGTACGGCTGTTCCTCGCCGGCGCTAGTGTCGCATCCGCCCGCGCCTGGGCCGCCTTGCCCGGCGCTGCCGCCTCAGCGGACGGGGCGTCGCCTCATCCGACCCGGCATGATAAGTTGCGGCCGCCGTCCCGCGAGCGGGAGGTCGCCGCAGCCCCAACGCCGACGCCGGAGCCGAGATGAAGACACGCTACCTGGGTCTGTTGATCGGAGTCTGGTACATCCTGGCCCCGTTCGTTTGGGGATACCCGATCGGCTTCCTCTGGTGGCACAGCATACTCCTCGGATCGATCGTCCTGGCCGTTTCGGCCTCCTACCTGATGAGCTGGAACCGGCCGGGGGCGTGGGTGCTCATCGCCACCGGGGCGTACAGCATGCTGTCGCCCTTCCTGCACGGCTACCTGACGAATCAGTACGGCTTCTGGAACGACCTCGTCTTCGGCGTGGTCACGATCGGACTGGGGGCTGCGCTCGGCGGCGCCGCCATCGAGTACGGCGGCGAGGAACGAGCTCGGGCCGGTTAGCGCCGTGAGACAGGGCGCGGCCAGGAGGTAGCGCCCGCCGGTAGCTGTCGGCGCGATCGTCGCGCGATCTGGTCCTTCAGGCCTGCCTTCGGCCTGAAGGAATTTTCCTTACAACGATCCTCGGGAAGTTTACGACAGCGGCTCGCGGCGTGGTACGGGTAGCTTGAGGCTCGGCAAGAACCCACCCGTTCGCCTGGAGAAGCGCCATGCCCACTATGCAGATAGCCACCTACCGAGTAGGGGTCACGCGCCGAGCCTCCGATGCGATCTCTCGCTACCTGTTCCTGGAGCCCGCCCCGGGGGAGGTGGCGCACGGGAAGGTCGGCGTGCGGATCCACTTCGAGCCCCATCCCGACGACATCGGGTACCGGGCGGATGAACGCCTGTTGGTGACGCTTCCCGAGAGCTTCTTCGCCGACATGTACCACATCACGCAAACCGAGAGCCCCGCGTTCTTCCACTGGCAGTTTGACGAGAGCGGCAACCGACTCGTGTCCTGCAGCGTCGGCACGCTGGAGGAGCCGACCGGGGAAGGCTTCGAGGACCGTTCGGACTGACGATCGGACTCGTGCGCGTCGGCGGTTCTCCCGCTTCAGTCGGGAATCCCCCCACATCGGCGACCGGCAAAATCATGACAAACTTCGAGACCGCTGCCGTACAGACGGCCTGCGTCCGAGAAGCTAGCATGAAACAAGGACCCCGGATCGACTTCGGAGACGCTATCGGTTAGCAAGCTGACGTTGGACTGCCGGCTGCCGAGCCTCGCGGGCAACGGCTACACGGAGCAGCTCAGTGAGCCCTATCGATCCAGGATTGCTCGTACCCGCCTCCGCTCGCCAGCGGAGCCAAGTCGGCCGCTCCCGGCTCCTTCTTCTCATCCCCTTGGCGACTCTGGTGGCTGTGCTGGCGCTGGTGCTGGCGGTGAGTCGCAGCCCGGCCGTTCCGCAGCCCATCGCGTTCAATCATCGACTCCACGCGGAGGATGAGGGGCTGGCGTGCGACTTTTGCCACGAGTACGTGCGCGTCGGTGCACATGCAGGGCTGCCCGACGCTGAGATCTGTGCCGAGTGCCACGATACGGTCCAGGGTGACTCCGAGGATGCCGAGCGCCTGACGGCGTTGATCGATCGTGGGGAACCCCTCCGGTTCAACAAGCTGTTTACGCTTCCCGAACACGTCTTCTACACACATCGCCGGCATGTGGCGATCGGCGAGCTCGAGTGTCGCGAGTGTCATGGTGCAATCGCCGAATCGGAGCGGCCGCCCGCGCGGCCGCTGGTCTCGATCAGCATGGATTACTGCATGGACTGTCACCGGGAGCAGGGCGAGACCCTGGACTGCAACGCGTGTCACCGGTAGCGCGGACAGGAGAATGAGCCAGACGCGAAGAGAGTTCATGTGGACGATGGGCGCCGCCTCGGCGGCGCTGGCTCTGCGAGGGGCCACGGATTCCATCTTCTGGGCCGACCAGGAGGCGCCGTTGCCCGCCTGGCAGCCGGGCATCGAGAACCAACTGACCTCCACGTGCATGGTCTGCCCCGCGCGATGTGGAATCCGGGGGCGTGTGGTGGACGGGCGACTCGTCCGGATCTCCGGCAACCCGCTTCATCCCATGAGCCGCGGCGGCCTTTGTCCAAGGGGAATCGCGGGCGTGCAGACCCTTTATCATCCGCAGCGGCTCCCGGGTCCGATGGTGCGGACGGGCGACCGAGGCTCCGGTGAGTGGACGGAGGTGTCCAGGGAGCAGGCGATCGGACACGTCACGGATCAACTCCGCGAGCTTCGAGCCTCCGGTCGGCCGGAGAGTCTTGCTGTCGTGGCAGGCTACTGCGCCGGAACGATGCGGGACCTTTTGCGGCGGTTCATGGAGGCCTTCGGGTCGCCGAACTACGTGGCCGATGCGTACGAGGACGGCACGGATGCCATCATGGAGGTGATGCACGGGATGCGACGCCGGCCCGGCTACGACCTGGAACGCAGCGGCCTCGTTCTCTCCTTCGGCGTCCCGCTGTTCGAATCGTGGTGGTCGCCGCTGCAGGCGTGCGTAGCATACGCCGATCCCGGCCACGCCAACCGCCGCCGGCCGCGGTTCATTCAAGTCGACACCCGCTTCTCGCGCACGGCGGCACGATCGCACGAGTGGATCGCCGTCCGCCCGGGCACGCACGCCGTTCTCGCCCTCGGAATCGCGTACGTCTTGCTTCGAGACGAGCTGTACGACACGGAGTTCGTAGCCGAGCATGTCGCTGGATTCGAGGATTTCACCGATGAGCAGGGCCGGTTGCGGGCGGGTTACCGGTCCCGCGTATCGAGCAACTATCGAACCGAGGAGGTGTCGGCCATCACGGGCGTACCGGTCGAAAGGATCGCCTCGCTGGCGAGAGCCTTCGCGCAGGGCGACCCGAGCGTGGCCGTGTGCGGAGAAGATGTGTTGCGCGCCCCGAACGGATTGTTGGCGGGGCTGGCCGTGCACAGCCTCAACCTCCTGATGGGAAGTGTCAACAAGCCAGGTACCATACTGTTCGGCGACGATCTGCCTCTCGAGCCGTTGCCCGAGCCGGTCATGGACTCCGTGGCCGGCGAGGGCCTACAGCGCAGGCCGGTCGCGGGAAGCCCACCACTGTTCGGCTCCGGGAATCCAGCGTTGCCGTTCGCCGAACGGGTGGCCGATAGCAGCGAGGGCACGATATCGGCGCTCTTCCTCTACTACTCGAACCCGTTCGCCTCATCCGGCCGGCCGCAAGCATGGCGAGATGCTCTGGCCAAGATTCCTTTCGTCGTCAGCTTTTCCCCGTTCCTGGATGAGACGACAGCGTACGCGGACGTGATCATCCCGGACCTGCTCCCCTACGAGCGCTGGCAAGACGCCCCCACGCCCCTGTCCTATCCGTATCCGGTGTGGAGCCTCACGCAGCCACTGGTCGAGCCGTACGAGGGTGGAACGCATACGGCCGAGGCGCTGCTCGAGATCGCAAGAGCCCTCGGAGGCAGTGTGGCCCAGAGCCTTCCGTTCGCAGACTTCAAATCCATCCTCAAGGCACGGGCGCAGGGACTGTTCGCGGCACGGCGCGGGACCTTGTTCGGCAGCGAATTCGAACGCGAGCATCACCGCCAGATGGAGCAGCGCGGCTGGTGGCTCCCCGCGCACGCCGACTTCGAGGCGTTCTGGGATGGGCTGGTTGAGCGTGGCGGCTGGACCGATCTCTACTACGACGACACGGATCCGGCCCACCTCTCCCAGCTACCGGGAGGCAAGGCCCACCTGATGCCAGCCCCGCTTCTCGATGCCCTCGCTCCGGCTGAGCGGGAGCCATACATCCATGTTGAGCCACCGCCCGATGCAGAGGCGGAAGAATACCCGCTGCGATTCCTACCCTACCGCTTGTCCACCCTTGCGTCGGGCACGCTGTGGCTCGAGCGCTGGCTCGCTGAGCAACCGAGTCTGTTTCCCGAGGTTCATTGGCGGCCCTGGGTGGAAGTCAACCCGGTCACCGCAAAGGAACTCGGTCTCCATGACCACGACAGGGCGTGGGTCGTGTCACCGAGCGGTCGGTACGAGGTCCGGATCCGGGTCTTCCCAGGAACGGCCCCGGGATCCTTGACGGCGCCCTACGGGATGCGACAGCCCGACGGCACGCCGGCCAACCCACTGCAGCTGCTCGATGGTCTTGTAGATCCGATGACCGGACTTGAGAGCTGGTATTCCACCCGCGTCCGATTGGAACGGGCCTGAGGGAGAACGATGCCACGTTGGGGCATGGTGATCGATCTGGATCGCTGCACCGCCTGCGGCGCGTGCGAGCTGGCCTGCAAGAGCGAGAACAATATCCCGACGGTATCGCCCGAGCAGGCCGACATAGGCCGCGCCATAAGCTGGATGAAAGTTGGGATGGAGTTGGAGGGAGAGTATCCCGACATCTCCGCGCGATTCTACCCCCGCCCCTGCATGCAGTGCGACAACCCGCCCTGCATCAGGGTCTGCCCGGTCGAGGCCACGTACATCAACGACGAAGGCATCGTGGGCCAGATCTATCCGCGCTGCATAGGGTGTCGATACTGCGCCAATGCGTGCCCGTATACGGTCAAATACTTCAACTGGTACGGGCCGGAATGGGCCGAATCGGAACGCGAACACCTGAATCCCGATGTCTCTGTCCGACCCAAGGGGGTGATCGAGAAGTGCACGTTCTGCCACCACCGTCTCCAGCAGGCCAGAGAAGATGCCCGAGCAGAGGGGCGGGAGCTGAGAGAGGGGGACTACCAACCGGCGTGCGCGGAGACCTGCCCGACCGGGGCCATCATCTTCGGCGACCTCGACGACCCGACCCACCGGGTTGCAGAACTGAAGGACGATCCGCGGGCCACACGGCTCTTGGAGGACCTCGGGACGGAGCCCAAGGTCTACTACCTGACGTCGAGGGAGTGAGATGAAGCGCGAGGTGGCCGCGAAGCTGGAAAGGATGCCGCCGGATGAGCGCATCCTCATGCGACCGCTCGTTGAAACGTCCCGCGGCTTCTACGTCATGGCGGCACTACTCGGTGCCGTGACCGTTTGGGGTATTTTCGCCTATTACCTGCAGGTACGGTACGGACTCGGCAGAACAGGCCTCAACCGTCCGGAGTATTGGGGCATCTATATCATCTGCTTCGTCTTCTTCATCGGGATCAGCCACGCGGGTACGCTGATCTCGGCGATCCTGCGCGTGAGCAAAGCGGAATGGCGACGCTCCATTACGCGCTCTGCCGAGTTGATCACCGTGTTGGTCATCGGTTTCGGGGCGATCCAGCCGATCATTGACCTTGGCCGACCCGACCGGCTGTTCAACGTCCTGTTCAACGCCCAGCTTCGCTCGCCTCTGTTGTGGGACGTGATCAGCATCGGCCTGTACTTCACCGCCAGCTCGATCTACCTGTACGTTCCCTTGATCCCCGATTTCGCGCGCATTCGCGACGCCGGCATCAAGGCGCCCAGGCTGTACAGTTTCCTGGCAGCCGGCTACCAGGACACGCCTGCTCAGCGAGCTCGCCTCCACAAGGCCATCGGAGTCCTGTCGATCGCCGTGATCCCGATCGCGATTTCCGTTCATACCGTGATCGGCTGGATATTCGCCATGACACTGAGGCCCATGTGGCACAGCACCATCTTTGGGCCCTATTTCGTGATCGGTGCGATCCACTCGGGCATCGCCGCAATCCTCGTGGCCATGGTCGTGCTGCGACGCGCATACCACCTCGAAGACTTTTTCCGGCCGGTGCACTTCGACTATCTGGGTCGCATGCTTCTCGTTTTCAGCCTGCTGTGGTTCTACTTCACGTTCGCGGAGTATCTCACGGTCTTCTACGGGGCGGAGCCAGCCGAGATGAGGACTTTCTGGGCCAAGGTATCGGGTCGGTACGCCGTCCCGTTCTGGACCATGGTCGCCGGGTGCTTCCTGATCCCCTTCTCCCTCATGGCCCGTCGTTCGACGCGCAACCCAACGGGTGTCTTCATCGCCGGGATCGCGGTCATCATTGGAATGTGGCTGGAGCGGTACAATATCGTCGTGCCGACCTCCGTTAACCCCATCTGGGAAATCGAGTCACAGGGTCGGTACGCTCCCTCGTGGATCGAGCTCTCGATCATGGCGGCCACCTTCTCGGGGTTCATCCTTCTTTACATGGCAGCGACCAAGTTTGTCCCGATCGTATCGATATGGGAGATCGAGGAGGGGCGAGAGGAGTCGACGGAAGTCGCCGACCGGGTGGCCAGCTATCTGCCGGATCCGTATCGAAAGCTGCTCGACTTCGAAGCGATCGGAGACGAGCGATCTCGCTGAGGATGCACTCTATGAGCCGGCGCAGAGCGCACACCGTACTTCTGGGGCTGCTGCTCGGGGGGGCACAGCCGGCTTTCACACAGTCCGTCGAACTCTACCCCGGCGATCCCGTGGCCGGTCGCCGTGTGTTCGTCGATCGGGATTGCGCCCGCTGCCATGCCATATGGGGGAACGGAGGGACCCTGGGGCCCGACTTCGCGACGGCCGGCGCCGGACGTAGCTTGCTCCAGCTCGCGGGCCTGTTCTGGAACCATACGCCCCGCATGATCGAGACAGTGCGGTCGCGGGGCTACGAGTGGCCGGAGTTCACCGAAGCGGAACTGGCCGACCTCATCAGCTACATCTACTACGTCAAGCTCTTCGACGCGCCCGGTGACCCCGAGTCCGGCGAGCGCTGGTTCCGCGAGAAGCGCTGCATCGACTGCCACTCGGTCGGTGGGCGGGGCGGAACGATCCCGCTGGACGATTATGCCCCGTACATAGCGCCGATCGTCTTGGCCGAAGGGATGTGGAACCACGGTCCCGCCATGCAAGCGGAGCAGACGCAACGTGGGTTGTCGGTGCCGATCTTCGTGGCCCGGGAAGTAGCCGATATACAGGCCTACATCCGGCAAGCCTCGAGCATGCGGGATCGACGCGTGGAGCTCCTGGAGCCACCTGACCCCAACAGGGGGAGGCAGTTGTTCGCCACGAAGCGTTGTACCGCATGTCATGGTGCGGCCGGCGAGGGGACCGAGTACGGACCGGATGTTCGCATGGCGACCCAGCGCCTCACCGTGTCCGAGATCGCCGGACGGCTGTGGAACCACTCCGCGCTCATGTGGCGGGCGATGCGGGCTCGCGGGGTGGCTTTCCCCTACTTCGTCGGCTCCGAAATGGCCGACCTGATTGCCTTCCTCTACTACCTTCGCTTCTACGAGACGGAAGGCGATGTCTTCACCGGCGAGCAGCTGTACGTGACGAAGGGCTGCGCCGGCTGCCATGGACGAGATCAAGAAGCGGCAGCACCCAACCTCTCTGATTCCGAAGCTGCGGCGTCGCCGCTCGCCCTGGCGACGGCCATGTGGAAGCATGCCCCCGCCATGTTCGATATGGCCGAACAGGAACACAGGGAATGGCCACGCTTCGAGGGCGAGGAGATGCGGGATCTCTCGGCCTATCTTCGAAGCCTGGCCATGCAACGCGATTCCGCGGCCGGGAGGACTCCATGAGTGCAAGAATCGCTTTCGGATCGCTCGTCCTCCGTGCGGCGCTGACAGCTGCAACGTGCATCCCCGTGAGCCTTCTGTCCCTGCCGCCAGGCTCGGTTCTCGCGCAGGCAGCTCCTGAGCCGACGGTGAACGCAGCCGCCGGCTCACGCGTGTTCGGACAGAAGGGATGCGTAAAGTGCCACGCGATCAAGGGACGGGGCGGCACTGAGGGACCCGACCTCGGACGGACGCCCAAGCTCCGATCCTTCTACGACCTCGCCTCCGACATGTGGAACCACGGGCCCGAGATGGTGAGGAAGATGCAGGAGTTGGGGATTCGCCGACCGCGTTTGAGCGCACGGGAGACAGGTGACCTCATCGCCTTTCTCTACACGATCGACTACTTCGATCCCCCAGGGGATGCCGACGCGGGACGGGCCATCTTCTCCGAGAAGAAGTGCGTGCTCTGTCACCAGGTGGGCGGCGTTGGCGGGGTCGTTGGACCGGATCTCAGCCGCATGGGCCGGACGCCGTCGCCGATCCAAATAGCAGCGGCGATGTGGAATCACGGACCGGCGATGTCCGAGAGCTTCGATGCGAGGGGAATCGTCCGCCCCACGTTCACGGGTGCAGAACTGGTAGATCTCATCACTTTCCTTGAGACGACTTCTTCAGAGCCTCCTGATGAATCGCTCTTCGTCCTACCCGGACAGGCTTCCGAAGGACGCAGGCTGTTCGTGGAAAAGCAGTGCGAGCGTTGCCACGGATCACCGGGGGGAGGAGGAAGCGTCGGTCCGGACCTGGCTGAGCGCGCCTCTCAGCGCAGCCTTGCCTCCTTCGCCGCGGCGATGTGGAACAAGCAGCCGGCCATGATCAGGGCGATGCGGGCTCGCGGGATGGTGGAGTCCCATCTCGACGCCGGTGAGATGGCCGACCTCGTGGCCTACCTGTACTCGCTGCGTTACTTCACCGACTCGGGCGCCCAGCAGAGAGGAAGACAGCTCGTTCGAGTCAAGGGGTGTCTGGATTGTCACTCATTGAGCGGAGAGGGGGGTTCCTCGGCTGGTGACCTATCGGCGGTGGAGGGTGGCCTCACGTCACCCTCCGACGTAATCGCCGCCCTGTGGAACCACACGCTGATGGCGACGGACGAGATGCGCGGCGCCGAGGAGTTTTGGCCGGTTCTCCGTCCGGCTGAGATGGCCGACCTCACTGCATTCCTGCAGACCCGAGCGCGGCAGCGTTAGCGTGCCGTAGAGATCCGAGGCTAGGCGCCGTACTTCTGTAGTCTGCCTGCCGCAGCGACAGCCAGCGGCATCAGCTCGCGGCCCAGGCGAAGGCCGCCGCCACCTGCGGCGCACGAGCGTTCCCCGAACCCACCGGCCACGCCACCTCGAGAAGTCTCGGCCCACAGGAGATACGGAACCGGGTGCCAGCTGTGGCTGCGGAGGAGGGACGGCGTCGAGTGGTCCCCGGTCACGAGCATCACGTCGGGCCCACACTCCAGCAGGCCGGGCACGATCTGGTCCGCCTCCTCGATGACGGCCACCTTCCGGTCGAAGTCGCCGTCCTCGCCGGCCTTGTCCGGCGGCTTGAAGTGGAGGAAGAAGAAGTCGTGCGAGGCGAGCGCACCCTCCAGGGCCTCTACCAGAGCCACCGCGTCCTCGGCGACCGCGACCGCCTCCATTCCGACCAGCCGGGCCACGCCGCGGTACATCGGATAGGCGGCCGCGGCGAACGCCCGCATCCCGAACACATCGGGGAAGAGCGGCCAGTCGGGCAGCGCCGCGAACCCGCGCAGGAGGGCCATGTTGGCCGCGGGTTCATCGGACAGGACGTCCCTCGCCTGCCGCAGCCACTCCAGTGCCAGGGCCGCGGTCGGCTGGGCGGCCGCTGAGAGGGCGACCGGCTCGAGCGGCGGCACTCCGGTGCGGCCGGGGTCCGTATCGGCCAGCTCGGCGCCCAACGGCTCCTCTGGCCGGAGCACCAGGAGGAAACGGTGCTCCTTCACGGCCTGCACGAACGTCCGGACGCCGCGGAGGGTGATCGCGTCCAGCTTTTCGGCTAGCCGCTCCGCCTCCTGGGTGGGGATACGGCCGGCGCGACGGTCGACGATTTCCCCTGCCCCGTCGATGGTGCAGAAGTTCCCTCGCACCGCGATGTCGCCCGGCTCGAGCGGGAACTCGACCCCGAGCGCCTCGAGCACGCCCCGGCCGATCCGGTATCGAAGCGGATCGTAGCCGAACAGCGCCAGATGGCCGGGGCCGCTACCCGGGGTGATGCCGGGACCGACCGGCTCGTGGAGGCCGAGGTCCGCCGCGCGCGCCAGCTCGTCCAGGTTGGGCGTGCTGGCCGCTTCGAGCTCCGTCGGGCCGCCCGGCTCCAGCGGCAGGCCGCCTAGCCCGTCGAGAACGAAGAGCAGGACCTTCTTCCGGGACGGATTGGCGAGGCCGGCGTACTCCTCCAGCCGCGGACCCGGATCGCTCACTCCGAATCTCCGCGGCTCCCGAGTACGGCGACCAGCTCGACTTCCTGGCCGTCCCGAAGGACGACGATCGCGACGGTGTCGCCGGCAGCGTGCGCCCGGAGCGCGTCGGTGAAGGCGTAGAGGTCGGCGATCTCCTCCCCGTCGAACCGGATCAGCACGTCACCCTTCATCATCCCGGCCGCCTCGGCCGGCGATCCGGCACGGACGCCGCTCAGCCGCACACCGAACTCCACGGGCGCGAAGTCGGGAACGGTGCCCAAGTAGGCGCCGTAGCCGCCCTCGCTCCTCGCCGGCGGGGGGGCCTCGGAGCGCTGCAGCGTCAGGCGGGTCGGGCGGTCGGCGATCCGCTGCGCGATCTCGGCCACCAGGTCCGCCACCCGAACGAGGCCATCGACGTCGATCGATTCCCAATCGTCCGAGGGCTTGTGGTAGTCCGTGTGGACGTTGGTGAAGAAATGCAGCACGGGGACGTCGCCGGCATAGAAGGAGGTGTGGTCGCTGGGGCCGTAGCCCGATCCGTTGAACGCGACATCGATTCCTCCGGCGGATGCGACCCCGCCCACCAGCTCGCCCCACTCGGCCGCGGTGTCCGTGCCGTAGACGATCAGCCTTCCCTCGCCCAGTCGGCCCACCATGTCGAGGTTGAGCATCGCCACCGTCTCCTCCAGCGGGCGCGTCGGATGGCGCACGTAGTAGGCCGAGCCCAGGAGGCCGAACTCCTCGCCCGTGAAGGCGAGAAACAGGATCGAGCGGGACGGCGGGGGGCCGGCCGCCAGGCGATCGGCCGCCTCGAGCAGCGCGGCGACCCCCGACGCGTTGTCGTCGGCGCCGTTGTGGATCTCGTCTGCATCCGGCTCGAGAGACCCGAACGGGCCGCGGCCGAGATGGTCGTAGTGCGCCCCGATGACGACCACCTCGCGCGCCAGGTCGGGATCGGAACCGGGGAGGAGGGCCGCGACATTGCGGCCGTTGCCGGATGGCGCATGCGGGTTGATTGAGCTGGCGAGCGGAAGGGTCTGGAAGTACGTCGCGCCCTCGCCGGCCGGCTCGAGGCCGAGCCGCGCGAACTGCGCCGCGATGAACTCGCCGGCGCAGCGCTCTCCGGACGAGCCGGCCAGGCGGCCTTCGAGCGCATCCGCTGCCAGATAGCGACCGATGAGATCCGGCTCGACCCCTTCCGCCTCCGCGCCTTCCGAAGCCGGGGGAGCGGGGCAGGTGGGCTCCTCCGGCGACGGCGCGGCGGAAGCGGGCTCCTGGGCCCATGCCTCACCGATCGACCCGACGCCTGCCAGCGCCGGGCCGGCGATGACCACCGCCGCGGCGGCGCCCTTCCAGATGCTCGGCATCATGTTCGGCATTCTCGTCGTTCGTCCTCGGCGCCCGGTGCTCACCGGCCCTCCTCCGACTGGTCCTCCCCCGTCCGCGCACTCACGTCCTCCACCCAGTCGGCCACGAACACGTTGGTGTCTCCCTGCTGCCGGTTGAAGCGGTTGGAGGCGAAGACGAGCCTGGTGCCGTCCGCCGTAAACATCGGGAACCCGTCGAACTCGGGATGGGTGGTCACGCGCTCGAGCCCGGTGCCGTCGACGTTGATCAGGTAGAGGTCGAAGTTCCGACCGTCCGGCTCGTGCAGATTCGAGCTGAAGATGATTCGCTCGCCGTCGGGATGGAAGAACGGACCGAAGTTGGCCGCTCCGTTCGACGTGACCTGCCGCTTGTTCGACCCGTCGGCGTCCATCACGAAGATCTCGAGCGTGCCCGGACGGACGAAGCCCTCCTCCAGGAGCACCCGATAGTCCGCGAGCTCCGCTTCGTCGGTCGGGTGATAGGCCCGGTAGACGATCGTTGCCCCGTCGGCCGAGAAAAACGCGCCACCATCGTACCCCGGCTCGTGCGTCAGGCGCCGGAGGTCCGTTCCGTCGGCCCTCATGGTGTAGATGTCGAGGTCTCCATCCCGAACCGACGTGAAGACGATCCGGCTCCCGTCCGACGAGATTGTCGCCTCGGCATCGTAGCCCGGGGTGTCGGTGAGCCGTCGCAGCTCCGATCCATCCGGATTCGCGGTATAGATGTCGTAGTCGTAGAGCGCCCAGACGTAACCGCGACTGTAGTCGGGAAGCGGCGGACAGGCCGCATCACGCTCGTGTGTGGAGCTGTAGAGGATCCGTTCGCCATCAGGGAAGAAGTAGGCGCACGTCGTGCGCCCCTGGCCCGTCGAGACGAGGCGCAGATTCCGGCCCCGGTCGTCCATGGTAAAGATCTGATCGCACTCGGTCTCGCCCGGCCGGGTGGCCTGGAGGATCAGCTGGTCCCCCTCACGGTTCCAGTACGCCTCGGCGTTCTCCCCGGCGAAGGTGAGCATGCGCAGGTTGGAGAGCCTCGGCTCGCTCGGCTCTGGGGCAACCGAAAGCGCGCCGGAGGTGACCGTGGCGGCCGCTGATGGGTCCCGTGCCAACTCCTCGCTCTGCGGAGCCGATTCGTCCGAGGGTCCGGGTGCGCAGCCGGCTAGCTGGGTGACCAACGCAGCGAGCGACAACCGACGCGCCTGTATCATGAGAACTCCAGCTGCTGAAATGTCAGCGACATCCTCGACGCCGGGGACCGGCCCGGCGGGCGCCCCGCGGCATGGTCGACGCAGGCGACAAGATGCCCGCCGCACAATTCCTGTCAAACCGGACCAGCTCCCTTTCGGGACAGCCGCCGAGTGACCAAGTTGCATGCGGCGAAGTCATACGTCGGGCAGAGGATGCGCGAACGACGGCGGCGCTCGACCCCCCTTCTTGTGCCTTGCCCGGTCCCGAGCACGCAGGAATACCGGAGGAGATGCGATGCGGAAACTCTACCTCGACATCCCGGCCGCCCTGATCTGTACGCTGGCCCTCGCCGTCACGGCGGAATCGGCCCACGCTCAAACGGCGCCGCCGGAGGACATCACGATCGATGCCTGCGCCGCCAAGAGGCCGGCGGTCGCGTTCCCCCACAAGGACCACTTCGATCGACTCGAGTGCAAGACCTGCCACCATAGCCAGGAGGATCTGACTCTCGAGGCGGTGGCTGGCGGCATGACCGTCGAGGGGTGTGCCGACTGTCACCTGAAGCCGGAAGAAGAGGACACGCCGATCTGCACCGAGCAGAGCCTCAAGACGAACCCGTTTCACATCCTCTGCGTGGATTGCCACAAGGAGAAGCTCGCAGAGGACGAGTCCTTGAGCGCGCCGACCAAGTGTGCGCAGTGCCACCCCAAGGAGGAAGAGGCAGAGGAGGGCTGATCTTCCACGCCTCCCTTACAGTCGCCGGCTCGTCGATCGGTGGGCCCCCAGGCGAGCCGGCGCTCCACGCCAACGCTCATGGCCCGCTGGCGTCGATGGACGCTTACGTCCCACTGGGATCCGTTTTCGGATGTGGCGAGTGAGGAGACGACGGGACGGCGTGTGGAGACTGCATCGCAGGATCCCCCGCTCCCGAAGCCGGATGGTGCACATCGGCCGCCTCACCGAGACCGCTGAGCCGCTGCAACGCGGAATCGGCCGCCGCATCGTTCCCGAGGGCCCGTTCCGCCATCGCCAGGCCGTACCAGGCAGCCGCCACCGCCGTGTCACGCGCCGCCGCGCCGCGGTAGTGTTGCCTCGCCGTCTCGTAGTCTCCCGAGCTGAAAGCCGCGTTCCCTGCATCGATCAGCACTGCAATCTCGTGCGGCATCTCGTCCCGGGTCATCTTCATGTTGTTTAAGGCTGGGTCTGCTGCCGGATCACCCCCGCTGCAACCGGATCCGGCCAAGACACCGACCGACAACAGGACGCTCGACCACCTCTCGCTCTTCATGACCTCGGACCTTTCGGGTTCATCATGCCGCAGGGCTGGCGGTGTATCCCAGGTAGGTAAGCACGATGATGTATGTGATGACGGCGATCCCGATCCACGTGAACAACCGGCTGTCTGGTCGGCGATCGAGAAACGGCACAAGTAGAAGCAGCAACCCTCCCACGATGAAGCCGAAGATCCCGACCGTCTCCCCTTCGACACCCAGGATGTGAGCCGGCATGTACTTCAGCGTCTGAAACATGAACATGAAGTACCATTCCGGCTTGATGCCGGCAGGAGCCGGGGCGAACGGGTCGGCTTTTTCTCCCAGTTCCGCAGGGAAGTACGCGGCCAGGGCGGCCAGAAACGCCAGGGCCGACAGCCAGCCGACGAGATCGCGCAGAAGGAACCCGGGGAAGAACCGCATCTGCCGCTTGACTCCGCCCTGCTTTTGGACACTCGGTGGTACGCTCATCCCGTGCTTTTGCACCAGAAGGACGTGCAGCGCCAGGAACAGAAAGCACGTCGCCGGCAGAACCCATATGTGAAGTGCATAGAAGCGTGTCAGCGTCGCCCCCGAAACGTCGTTGCCGCCCTTGAGCAGCCTACCGACGAAGTCTCCAACCAGGGGAATCGCACTAGGGATCTCCGTGCCGACCCTGGTGGCGAAATAGGCGAGCTCGTTCCAGGGAAGGAGGTAGCCGGTGAATCCGAACGCCAGCGCGACCGCTAACAGGATGGCTCCGGAGAACCAGGTGATCTCGCGTGGCCGGCGGTATGCCTTGAGGAGAAGAACGCTGAACAGGTGGAGGAACACGGCGAAGATCATGAGATTCGCCGACCAAGCGTGCAGGGAGCGGATTAGCCACCCGAACTCCACCTCCGCCATCAGAAACTGGATCGATTCGTACGCATGCTCGGCGCTCGGCCGGTAGTAGAAGACGAGCAGAATCCCTGTGGCCACCTGGATCAAGAAGAGAAAGAGGGTCATCCCGCCCAGATAGTACCAGAAGGCATGCTTGTGGACGGGGATCTCTTTCTTGACCGCCAGCTTTCCGATGCCTTCAAGGCCGAGGCGCTCATCCAGCCAAACGACAAGGCGACCGATCGGGCCGCGGCGTCGGACCATCAGGCTCGCCTGCTGACCACGATTTGTTCCTCTCGGACGTTGACCGTGTAGCTCTCAAGCGGTGAGGGCGGAGGACCCTGCACGTTCCGACCGTTCAGGTCGAAGTGCCCGTTATGACACGCGCACCAGATCTGGCTGAGGTCCTCCCTGTACTGCACGATGCAGCCCAGGTGCGTGCAGACGGCCGAGAACGCACGAAGCTCGCCGGCTGGCGTGCGCAAGACGATGCCTGGCCGACTTCCAAACCGGAATATCTCACCCGAGTTAGGCGCGAGATCGGCGGGTTGGATCGACAGCACCACCGACGTGGCAGTCGATTCCGCCGCAGCCGGCGGAATGAGGTAACGCGCGACGGGGTAGAACACGGAGGCGAGAAACGCCCCGAAGCTGGTGCCGACAAGCCAGCCGACGAATCGCCTCCGGGGATTTCGGCCGCTCAGCTCCGCCTCCTGCATCCGCTCCTCCTCCTGCTCAATCCGCATTCTCTGGCCCCCCGCTCCGGGCCAAGGTCTCCCGAAGCTCTTCGCGGGCCGCAGCGACTGCATCGGCATCCAAACCCAGGAGACGCGCGATTCGGTGGATCACATACTGCTCCTGGCTGGCCAGCCTTCCGTCTGCCAGGCCCAAGCTCCACATGTCCTTGACCAGCGCCAGCTTCTGTTCGGTGGTGTACGTGCGGGAGATCAGGCTTGTGAAGCGGGCGATGTGCTTGCCTTGGGCTCGTTGCTGTTCCGCCAGCTCGATCAGCCGTTCGGCCTGTGTCCGATCGAGATCGAACGTCCGGCGGATCAGGTCCTCGACGTGTGCAAGCTCGCTGTCCGTGAAGCGCGCATCCGCGTGCGCCAGCTCGATGAGCACGGCGCAGGCCGCGAGACGAATCTCCTCGGGTGACGCCGGGATGTCTGCTCGCTCCTTGGCAGCAACCATGGATTCGAAGAAGAAGCCTGTAATCGAATCAACGCCGGCGCTCACCCTCTCCTCAGTCGCTTGAATGGTAAGGACGATCCCGACGATGAGGGTCAGGATGATGGCGGCCGAGACGGCGAGACCACGGCGGCGGAAGGTGAGTTCGCGAAGAGCGCCGAAGCCCCGGCCATAGGCTCGGACGGCCACCTCCAATCCTGACTCGACCTCCTCGGAGACCGCATCGGCGGAGAAGTCGTGAACGGCCGTTCGAGCCCTGACGAGCGCGTTCAGGGCATCGCTCAACTCGAATCGAGCTTCGCTGACCTCCATTCCGGCGTTTTCCGCCTCTTCGAGGATGGAATCAGCCGCCTCATACGCTACGATCAGGGAGTCGATGAGCCCGCGCATGGCGATGGCCGTCTCTCCTCCCTCATCGTCGTCAAGATGGCAGTCCGCGCAGATGCTGGCCTCTCCCATGCCCAAAAAGTCGTCGGTCGGGTGGCGGATGGCGTGGTTGCCGTGGCAGGTCGCGCAGCCCGGCGTGCCGAGGTCGGAGAGGAGCTCGGAGTGGAAGCTCGCGTCGAACAGTTCCGCCACCACGGCGTGACACTGTCCGCACACATTGCCCACCCAAGCGATACCGGGAGGTGCTGCGCCGTGATTGCCGTGACAGTCGTTGCAGGTGGGGGCCCCGATGTCGCCTTCGACCGACAGCGCGTTCCAGTGCACACTCTCCGAGTACCGCTCGAGCTGATTCGTCGGTATGCCGTAGGGCTCCATACGGTCCCGATCGGCGTGGCATGCGCCGCACGTCTCGGCGACCTGGAGCGGATGAACGCTCGACGTCGGATCGGAGGGTGGCCTGATAGCATGGACACGGTGACAACTCGCGCAGGTGGCGACGTTCGGATCATCGAATTCGGCCAGCCGGCGACCGTGAACAGAAGTCGCGTATTCGACGACTTGATCCACCCTGGGGGAGGGGTTGAACTGCTTCATGAACTGGACATCCGAATGGCAGCGCCCGCACACCTGGGCGGTCATCTGGGGTGCCGGTCTCCCGATGTAACCCTTCTCCGGATCCTTGGCGATCGCCATCGCGTCCGGTCCGGCTGCTGTGCCATCACCCCCGTGGCACGCGACACAGCCGAAGCCCTTGGTCGCATGGATGTCCGTCTCGAACAACGTCGCAGGTCGGGAAAGCGACTCGTCCTCGAGCCGTCGGTGGCAAGCAGCGCAGCCGTCCTCAACGACCTGGGCGTGCAGCGACGGGGCGACGAGGAGCATCGTAGCGAGCGTCGCGCCCGGGACGGCCAACGCGGCTCGCAGCAACGGGATTCCTCCTGGCCGCTCGACCATCCCGGCCGCACGGTCCATCCCGTCCCCACGATGCATCCCGGCCTTCTCCGTGCTTCTGAATGAGAAGTAGCTCATGAACCCGTTAGCGTCCTAGACCCAATCCTGCGTGCGCCGCCGATGCGGGACAAAAACGATACATGGAATAGCGGCCCTAGGATCCGTGCTCAACCCTTGGCACTCGGATCTCGACGCGCAAGCAGCCCGACGCTGTCTCGGGAATCGTCAGAGCTTGCAGGTCGTGCCGAGGCGACGAGGCGAACGGACGAGGATCAGGGCTCGATGATGTCGCTCGTGTGGCAGATCGCGCACGACTGGACGCTGCGATCCGCCACCCGCTCCGGGTCGAAGTCCGGGCCGTGCGGGTTCACACGCCAGCCGGCCTTCGCCGAGTGGCACCGCAGACACGAACTCTGCTGGTGGCAGGTCGCGCACTCCTCCATCCCCTGGCGCGCCGCCTTCCCGTGCGCCAGCAGCCAGTCCGGCTGGGCGTTGTGGAAGGAGTTGCCGCGCGTGGCGCGGTCGTCGCCGACTCCGAGATTGGTGTGGCAGTCGCGGCAGAACACCTCCGTGGAGTGGCAGGAGGTGCAATCCGAGCGCACGGCGTAGGCGTCCGCGGCGTGGCGCATCACGAAGTCCACCGGATGGAAGCCGCCGGCCGTCTCCGCCGTGGGGACGGCCGCGACGCCCGGGCCCTGGTCGGCACTCCGATCCTCGTGCCGGGCCGACGGCACCGACGGCCGCGGCGGCTGTCCGGTACCACGGAACGCGTGGCAGTCCGAGCACCAACCCTCGGTGTGGCAGGCCGCACAGTTCGGCAGGCCGAGGGCCGCCGCGGTCGCGTGCTCGGCGGCGAACGTGAAGGTGTGCCCCGGGGGCCGGAGCGCGACCACCTGGACCCCGGCCGGTCCTCCCTCCACCGGCTTCGGAAGCGCGGCCAGGAAGGGGGCGCCATCGCCGTGGCAGCCGGAGCAGCTGGGCCTGGCGTGACAGTTCGCGCAGCTCTCGAGCGACCCGGCCGCCTCGGTTCCGTGCACCGTGGCCCAGTCAGAGCGCTCGTGGCTAGGCGGGGTCGGCCACCAGCCAGGCTCGCCTTCCCTCAGCGCCGCGAGCCGTGGATCGGCCGGCAGGGCCGCGATCGGACCCAGATCGCCGGCGTTCAGGTGGCAGCGGGAGCAGCTCTCCCGCGCGTGGCAGTAGGCGCAGTTGGCGTCCGCGCCGGCGGCTGCCGTTCCGTGCTCCCAGATGAAGTCATCCCGGTCGTGACTCGGCAAAGCCGGGAAGCCGGCGATCTGGCCGGCGGTCAGCGAACTCGCCTTCGCCAACGTGAGGTGACAGAAGGAACACTCCGTCCCGGCGGCGAGGTGGGATGCGCCATCGTGGCACTCAAAGCAGGTCGCGGGCCGGGGCGCCCCGACCTCCATGAACTCCTCCGCGTCCGGGAGGGCATGGCACTCGCCGCACTCCAGCTCCATCTCGACGTGCGCCAGGTGGCGGAAGACGAGGTTGGTCCCAGCCGGTTCGGGCGGACTCCAGTCGATCTCGCCCTCCTCATGGCACTCCAGGCAGTCCGCCTCGGTCACCGAGATGTGGCGCTCCCGGTCGCCGCCGGGGATGCCCGCATGGCAGCCCAGGCAGGTGTTGAACAGGTCGACGTGGATCTCGTGCGGGAACGGCTCCTCCTGAGCCAAGCCGAGCCCCATACCTCTGCCGATCAGCAACGCGCCGCCCGCGATCGCCAGCGCAGTCAGCCCGAGGGCAGCCCGCCTCGCCACCCGCCTCATATTCCGTCTCCTTCGGCGAAGCCGAACCGCCATTGCAGGCCGACGTAGGCCCGGTTCTGCGTCCAGTCTTCGGCGCCCGGCTGGTTCTCGTAGCGGATGCGGTACAGCGTGTAGCTGCCGATGATCGCCACGTCGCCGAGGGCGAACGATCCGTCGATCCCGCCACCGCTCACGAACTGTTCGCCCGCCCGGAACTCCCCGAAGTTCTGGGTGGAGGTGCCCCGCATTCCCACGTACGTGCGGGGGCCGAACGTTTTGCCAAAGGCGACATCGCCGCCGTACCGCACGGCGCCGAACCCGGTGACGGCACGGTAGCCACCATCCGCGTACCAGCCGCGGTTCCCCCAGGTGGCCCGACCAGCCACGGTCCAGCCGTAGTCCTTGATGTCGGCGAACTCCGTGCCCGTGCTCGCGTCCTCGTACTTCCGGTAGCCGCCGGCCGCCTCCAGGCTGAGGCCGAGCCGCGGCGAGCTCCAGCGCACGGTGCCCGTTGCCTCGTTGAACGCCACCGGAGAGAAGGCGCCCCAAATCGTCCACAGCTCGAAGAACGGAAGGTAGCGCCGGCCCTGGACGGAGAAGTCGAAGCCGGCCGCCACCGGCGTCGTGACCGTCAGCCGGGCGTCGTTGAAGTCACCGTACGCCATGTCGTATTTGGCCGCGGCGTCGATCGACACGTTGCCGAGCAGGGCACCGATGTCGAGGGCGAGGCGCTCGGTGTAGAGCGCCAGCCTGTCGGTGCGGATCTCACGCTGATAGAGCACGCTGCCGGAGAGCTTCCGGCCCCACTGCGCGCCGATCTCCCCCCCGAAGATCAGGCCCCGCTCGTCCGGGGCGAACACGTCCGCCTCCTGCATGAGCTCGCCGTCGCGCGGCTGGTCGATGTTCGGCGACAGGCTCCAGCCGGCCCAGCCCTCCACCCACAGGAACGGCAGGGTCTTCCAGAGAACGGCAGCGCCATCGTAGTTGTAGAAGCCGAGGGCGTTGGTCATCTGGAGACGGCCGCCGCGCGCCCGGAAGTGCCGGTGGTCGTACGTGAGGTACGCCCCCAGCGCGTCGAACTCCTGGGCCGAGCGCGGCCAGATCTCGGACGTTCCGACGCGGCCGCGGATGGCCACGGTCGCCGACAGGCCGCGGACGCCTCCCCAGGCGGTGAACCGGAGCTCCTGGTTCGTCGTCCACGCGTCCTCGATCGGACCGGCCGCGTACCACCGGCAGTACTCCCCCGGCGTGCAGCTCACGATCGTGCCGTCGGGCAGCTGGCGGACCGGTCCCTCTCCGGCTACCTCGCTCTCCGGCAAGCTGTCGCGGTGCATCGTGGGTAGCTGAAGGAAGCTGCCGTCGATCGTGATGGTGCCCCGGATCCCCTGCGCGTGGATGGGTCCGGCCGGGAGAGAGAGAACCAGCGGCAGCACGAGGGCGGTGCTACCGAATCGGCGAAGGAATCTCGAGCGAGTGATAAGCGACCCCCTCCCTACGCGTCGGCGCGTGGAGGACCGACTTTCGATTGGGATCGTCACGGATCGTCGGCTGTCGCACCCTGAGTCTGCCGAGCGAGCGAAGTACAGGCCCGGGTTCGCCGTTCCGCGGCACTTGCCCCTCCCGCAGACTGACTTTACGGTACTGGCGGTTCGCGTCTCGCGCAATGCCGTAATGCAGGCGCACTTAGAGCCGGAAACGCCATCCGGAGCTCGCATGCCAGGTAGGCCGAATGGACGCTGATTCCGGCCTCTCCGTCGAGGAGGCCGCGGAGGGTCGGGCACGGAGGACGGGGTTGGGACTCGGCGGCCTGGCCCTTGTCGCCGTCATACTGTTTTCCGTCACCTTCGCAGGGATCGTGACCGCGGTCTATCTCTTCCCGCCCGAGCACCTGAGAATCCACGAGCTGCAGCCGGCCGTGCGGGTGGCCCGCGAGGCCGACTTCCCCGTCGGAGCGAGCCGGATCGTCGCCTGGGGAGACGAGCCGATCCTGGTCATCCGCGGCGAGGATCAGTTCTGGGCCCTTCAGGGCACCTCCCCCTTCGACGGCTGCATCCTCGACTGGGAGCTCGAGTCGCTGCGCGTCGTCTCGCCGTGCACGAACGTCGTCTACGACCTGCGGGGGAACGTGGTCGTCGGCCTGAGCCTGATTCCCCTTAGGCCCTACTCGGCTTTCGTGCGACGGGGCACCGTCTACGTGACGGGCTGAGCGATGGCACAAGGAGACCCCAGGCGACGGAGGTCCCCGCGCTGGCTCTCGCGTCTGTGGGGCGACGCGGTCGCGAGCCTCGACGCCTCGCTGCTCGGCTTCCTTCGCTTCCTCGGCCTCCTCTACGGGCCGATCGCGCGTCGGCTGCCGATCAACCAGGCATTCCGGAAGTCGCTCGAGTACCGGCTTCCCGCTCACGTCGGCTGGGGCCACGCCCTGGGCGGAATCACTTACCTTCTGTTCATCTTCATGGTGATCACCGGGGTCCTGCTCTCGTTCTACTACCGCCCCTCCGTGCAGGAGGCCTACCCGAGCCTGCAGTACATCGTGTCGCGGGTGCCCTTCGGCTGGCTGCTCCGGGACGTGCACGTCTGGTCGGCCAGCCTGCTGATCGTCGCCGGCGTGGCGCACCTGGTGCGTGTCTTCTTCAGCGGCGCCTACAAGCCGCCGCGCGAGACGAACTGGCTGATCGGCGTGCTCCTTCTCCTCATCTTCGTCGCCTTCGGGGCCACCGGGTACCTGCTTCCCTGGGACCAGTGGGCGTACTGGACGACGACCGAGGTCGTGACCGCCGTGGAGAGGCTGCCGCTGGCCGGAGGGTTCATCGCCGCGATGCTCAAGGGGGACGAGTTCGTCTCCGGCGCCACCCTGAGCCGCTTCTTCGCCCTCCACGTCATCGTGCTCCCGTGGGCGGCGCTCGGGCTGCTGATCCTCCACTTCGCCCTCATCCGGAAGCATGGGATCGCACCCCCCAGCCGGGCCGACCTTGCCGGCGTCGGGCGCGACGGCGTTCCGTTCTGGCCGAACCACCTGGCCCGAACGTTCTCGCTCGGCGTCCTGCTGCTGGCCGTGGTGCTGTCGCTGGCCGCCCTTTTCCCCCGGCCCGTCGGCGAGCCGGCGAACCCGTACGCCATTCCGGACGCGCTCGTATCGACCTGGGTGGTGGTGGACGTGTCGCTCGCTCTCGTCCGCTATCTGGGCCCCTGGGGGCTCGGGCTGTTCTCCGTCCTGGCCGTCGTGCTCTTCCTACTCCCGATCTTCGATCGGAAGCCCGAGACCGACTGGCGGCGGCGGCCGGTGGCAACGGCACTCGCGCTCTTCTACCTGCTCGTCTTTCTGATCGCCTGGGGGGTCGGCGCCCGTCTCGGCTCCGT
>CAZEBA010000005.1:0-3315 GCA_964510615.1 uncultured Gemmatimonadota bacterium | reverse complement strand
GCCGGCGCAGGGAGAGGAGAACCTGCCCGCCACCGAGGACGAGGGATGAGCGGCGCGATGGCGAGGCGCCGTGGCGCCAGGACGCGGCTCCCCGTCCGGTTCCCCGACCCCCGCATCGCCGCCGCCGCGCTCGTTCTGATCGCGCTCTCGCGGCCGGCGCCGCTGCCGGCCCAGGCATCGCCCGGCGCCAGCGCTCCGTCCGCCCAGCAGTTGGGCGGCCCGGGCGCGGCCCGGTACGGGTGCGTGCTCTGCCACAAGGAGAAGCGGAGGGCATTCGCCGAGGGGATCCACTCCGAGCGCGGCATCGTCTGCCACGACTGCCACCTGGGAGACCCCGAAGCCACCGAGCAGGAGCGGGCCCACCGCCCCCCGTTCGTCGGCCATCCGACCAAGGTCGAGATCGTGCGCATCTGCGGCGAGTGTCACTCGGATCCGAACCGGATGCGGCCATTCGGCCTCCCGGCCGACCAGGCGGCCGAGCTGCGGACGAGCCGCCACGGCGAACTCCTCTTCTACCGGGACGACCCGAACGCCCCCACCTGCACGGACTGCCATGACTCCCACACGATCCGGCCGCCGGAGGATGCCCGCAGCGACGTGTATCCGCTGAACATCATGGGCACCTGCATCGCCTGTCACGACAACGAGGCGCTGATGGCGGGGTACGAGCTGCCGACGGGCCAGGGGGAGACCTACCGGAAGAGCGCCCACGGAATCGGGCTGTACGAGAAGTACAACTTCGCGGCTCCGACCTGTGTATCGTGCCACGGCTCGCACTCCGCGCTGCCGGCCACGGAGACCGAGGTCGCCGACGTCTGCAGTCACTGCCATGCCCTCGTGGGGCGGGCCTTCTACGAGGGTCCGCACGGCCCAGCGGCCCGGGCCGGCCTGATGCCGGGCTGTCTGGGCTGTCACGGCAATCACGACACGGAGCTGGTGCCGATCGCCGGGATCGCGGCGGTCTGCCGAAGCTGCCACGAGGATCCGGAGAGCGATGCGGCCGTGATGGGCGCAGAGATTCAGGCCGTGCTGGCCCGGGCGGAGCAGAACGTCCGGACCGCCGAGGAGGCGATCGACCACCTCCGCGAGGCCGGTCGCGAGACCGACGACGCGCGCTTCCGCTTCCGCTCTGCCCTCACCGACTTCCAGAAGATGGGGCCGGCCCAGCATTCGCTCGACACCGAGACCCTCGAAGACCTGGGACGGAAGGTGAGCTCCGTCTCGGCGGCCATCAGCAATCGGGCCGAGGTGGCCGAGGAGCAGCGCTGGGAGCACACCTTGATCCTGGTGCCCACCTGGTTTCTGGCCCTGGCGGCCGCGTTCCTGGCCTACCTGGGCGTTCGACAGCGGGGCCGATGAACCGGATCGCGGCCCTGCACGGAAGGGCGCCATGCCCCGCCGGCTGAAGCGCTTCTCGCGCCCGGTCGCCATCGCGATCCAGATCGGGATCGTGATCGTGATCGCCACGACAATCGGCGCCGTGGGCTTCATCGAATACAGCGCCCAGCCGAACTTCTGCCTCAACTGCCACGTGATGGAGCCGTACTACGAGTCGTGGGCGACCTCGTCGCACCGGGAGGTGAAGTGCATCGCCTGCCACTACGCACCCGGCATCAAGGCGGAGGCGATGGGCAAGCTCCAGGCGGCCAACCAGGTGGTGAAGTACGTCACCGGCTCCTACGGGCTGCGGCCGTGGGCGGAGATCGAGGACGCCGCCTGCCTGCGCTCCGGCTGCCACACGGAGAGGCTGCTGGAGGGGGAGGTCGACTACCTCGGCGTCCGGTTCGACCACACCGAGCATCTGGGCGAGCTTCGGCGCGGCAAGCAGCTGCGCTGCACCAGCTGCCACTCGCAGATCGTGCAGGGCGACCACATCGCCGTCACCCCGACGACCTGCTACCTCTGCCACTTCAAGGCGGCACACATCGAGGAGCAGCCGGTCGTCGGCTGCATCGGCTGTCATCCCGCCCCTCCGCGGGCGATCTCGCCCGGCGGCTTCGTCATCGATCATCCGCAGTACGTGAGGGACCTGACGGATTGCACCTCCTGCCATGCGGATGTGGTCAGCGGCTCGGGCGTGGCCGACCCGGCGCGCTGCGTCGCCTGCCACAGCGAGGAGGAACGGCTGCGCGAGTTCGAGAACACCGATCTTCTCCACACCATCCATATCGCCGAGCACAAGATCGAGTGCACGCAGTGCCACACGCTGATCTCCCACCGGATCGACCCGGGTTCGCTCGTGGCCGGCGAGCTGGACTGCTTCACCTGTCACCGGGGAGCCCACGAGGCGCAGAAGGAGCTGTACGCGGGCATCGCGGGCCACGCGACCGAGGCCCTTCCGAGCGCCATGTTCGAGGCACAGGTCTCGTGCACCGGCTGCCACGAGCTTCCGTCGCGGATCCCCGGCCACGGGGACGTCCAGGCGGCGGGCGAGGCCACCTGTCTCTCCTGCCATGGGATCCGGTACGCCAACATCCTCCCGGCCTGGCAGCGGGAGATGGATCGCCGGCAGTCCCTGGTGGAGCGGGTCGTGCGGGACGCGTCCTCGGTGCTGAACGCGGCACCGATCCGGACCCGTGCGCGGACCGACAGCCTGCTGAGCATGGCCGAGCAGAACGTGCAGGTCGTGAAGGTCGGGCGGGCGGCGCACAACGTGGCGCGCTCCGACCAGCTTCTCCGGGCCGCGCTGGAGCTCGTCAGGGAGGCGGTGGCGGTGGGCTCGCTACCGTATGCGGTCCCGGCCGTCGATCTCGGCCCGGCGATGAGCGAGAACGCCTGCATGGCCTGCCACCTGGGGGTGGAGCGGCGCACGGAGGAGTTTGAGGGCTCTCCCTTCGGACACGAGCGACATGTCCTGCTCGCCGGCCTGGAGTGCTCGCGGTGCCACACCCCGCTCGAGAAGCACGGCGGCACGACCCTGACCTCCCGCGCGAGCTGCGACGCGTGTCATCACCCGGCGATCGGCGGCGGCAACTGCGCCGCCTGCCACGAGGGGCCCGGCGGCGCGCCCTCCGGGACCCTGCCGCTCGCGGTGGGCGACTTCTCGCACGAGCTGCACGTCGAGGAGATGGGCTTCGATTGCTCCGACTGCCACGCCGGCACGGGCATGCGCACGCCCGAGAACCTATGTGTGAGCTGTCACGAGGAGCACCACCAGCCGGCGAACCGGTGCATCTCCTGCCACCGCGGGGGCGCGAAGGAGAACCACGAGCGTGAGGACCATATCTTGTGCGCCGAGTGCCACGACGAGCCGGTGGATCAGATCGACCGGTGGACGAGGCAGGTCTGCCTGGTCTGCCACACCGACATGGTGGA
>CAZEBA010000004.1:1304-104512 GCA_964510615.1 uncultured Gemmatimonadota bacterium | reverse complement strand
CGCCAAGGACGGTGAAGTCCGCAAGGCAAGAGTCCGGCAGGCACGTCAGGCAGCCGCGAGACTATGACTGGCGGGGGAGAAGGGCTGCGAGGGGCGCGGCTACGCCGAGAGGAGCCGAAGCGGGCCGGCGAAGGCAGCCGAAGCGGCCGGATTAGAACGGCGTAGGCTCAGGCGGGACAGCGCGGTACGTCGTCCGCACGCACGATGACCGGAGCCTCGGCGCTAACCCGTCGCGGCGGTCGATTCCGACGTGGCGGGAAACACCTGAGCCCGTCGCCGACCGCTTCGCTGATACCAACGCTACACAAGGGCCGTCTTTCATGCAACAGAGGGTCCGTGCGCGAAGGGGAAACACGGTTGCCTGAGGTCAACGGTGCATATATGAGTGTTGTACGTGGGTAGTTCGCTTCTGTACGCGCCCGGCAGGGCCGAACGCTTCTTCAGAACCAAATCGGGCGTAGTGGGTAATGTCGTTCGCCCGGCGGGGTTCTCGGTCTGAGGCGGGGCTCTCGGCAGCAAGCTGCAGATCCCCGGACGGGACAGGCTTTCGGGGTCGACAGGTCGGCGGTGAGCGCGGGCGGGTCGACGTCGGCTCTCGCTTGTTGGAGACGGTTCGCATCATGCAGCAGAGGAAAGAACGCCGATGAAACTGTTCCGTACTGTCGTGCTATCGACGCTGCCGGTCCTGGTCGCCCTTTCCCTGGCTATGCCCGCCAACGCCCGGGCCCAGTCCGCCGCCAAGGTGCTGGTGGCTCCGCTGACGACGGGCCAGGGGGTCGACAAGAAGTTTGGCGAGCGGGTGGCGGAGGAGGTCGGGAAGAGCCTCGAAGACTTCGACGCTATCGAGCCACTCGAGAAGGACGAGGTCGAGAACGCCCTGAAGCGTTTCGGGCTCGAGGACAAGGTTCTGACGCCGATCCAGTGGAGGCAGCTGGCCGGCCAGCTGCAGGCCGATCTCGTGATGGTGGGCTCGGCCGACCCGATGGGTGGTGGCGTGGAGGTCAAGGCCACGTTCGTGCAGTCGAAGTCGGGCGAGGAGCTCAAGATTCCCGAGTTCCGCGTGGGCGGGGACGGCGGCTCGGAGGCGAAGGAGGCGTCGCGCCGGATCATCGAGGCGTTCGATGCCCAGGTGGCCTACCTGAAGGCGGTTCAGTTCTGTCAGGAGTACCTGGCGGCCAACCAGTTCGATGACGCGCTCCGCAACTGCAGTCAGGCCGTGGAGCTCAGGCCGGAGGCGATGCAGGCGCTCTATTTCCACGCCCGGACCCTGATGGGCTTGGAGAGGTGGGCCGAAGCCGCCCCGGAGCTCGAAGAGGTCGTCGCCGCCGATCCGGCAAAAGAGGATGCGATCCAGTCGCTGGCCTTCACGTACGCCCAGCTGGGGAATGCGGAGCGAGCGACCGAGTACTATCTCCAATACCTGGACTTCAACCCGGATGACGCCGATGTGCGGTTGAACATCGCGTTCAACCTCGCCCAGGCCGGTGGCTACGACGCGGCGATCGAGGTGCTCCAGGGAGGCCTCGAGCGAGACGATCAGAACGCGGCACTCTGGCAGTACCTGGGCAACGTGGCCCTCGCCAAGGCGACGAGCTCCGCCGAGGGGGGCAACGGAGGTACGGTGCAGGACACGGCGGCCGCTCACATCGCCCTTCAGGCGTATCGGAACTACGTGAACCTGGAGGACGAAGCGATCGAGGCGTCGATCGTCCTAAACGCCATGAAGGCATACCTGGCGATGGGTGACGCGCAGGGCGGCTATGACCTCTCGGAGCGGGTGAGGGCGGAGATCGAGGCCACGACCGATCCGGTGACCGGCGAGGGCGGCAGCGTGACGACGGCGACCGGGACACAGCTCGAGGTCGCCAACATCACCGACGCGGACCGGGCGGCCTTCTGGGCCCTGAGGTCCGACATGCTCTCCGAGCTAGGGCAGGCGCGCGAAGCGGTCCGCGAGCTCGGCTATGCGCTGGGCATCGACCCGAGCTACCCGAACGGGTACCTGAAGAGAGGTATCCTACAGCTGCAGAGCGGTGCCCCGATGGCGGCGGCGTTGGCCGACTTCCAGAAGGCCGTCGACGCGGGGGGCGACGCGGATGTCATTGCCAGCCAGCTGCTGGCGCGCGGCTACAACGGGTACTTCAAGCAGGGTCAGATCGCGCAGGCGATCACCATGTTCCAGGCCGGGCTCGACTTCGCGCGGTCGCCCAGCACCCAGAATCAGCTGAACTTCTTCATCGGCTACGGGATCTATCAGCAGGCTGTCGCGATCGACGAGTCCAACCCGTCCGAAGAGTGCGGCCCCGCCCAGCGGGCCCTGCAGCGCTTCCAGCAGGTAGGCCCGTACATCCGACGCGCGGGGGACGTGCAGCGCAGCTCCCAGACCCAGATCCTCGAGGCGACCGACACGTACATCTTCCGGCAGGAACAGATCGTCAAGAAGGCCTGCAGGGGATGAGCGTGCGGTGATCCCGCGCGCCCGGATCTAGGCGTCGACCGACCCGGCGGGATTTCCGCCGGGCTGTAGGGAAATACCCGCGTCACCCTGTAGGGAAATCTACTTTCATTCTGTAGGCCTTTCTTTTATCCGCCGCTCCGTCCACCGCCATTCGTAGGCGCTGACTTCCCTTTCCTGATTCCCTCCCGTCGCTGAACCGGAAAGCTCCGCCAGAATCGCGTCTGCAGGGGGGGGTTGACGAACCGAGGCTCGCTTGGGTAGTATCGGGTCCGGTGGGGAAAAGTGGGGGAAAGTGGGGAACCAGTCGCCGCGGTAGAAGGGAAGCTGAGTGAGCGGCTATCTGGGCAGCTTCGTCCATCAGGTAGACGCAAAAGGTCGTGTCGCTCTCCCGGCTTCCTTTCGCCGTGGCAGCGAGTCGGAATCGTTTGTGCTCATCCAGGTTCACGACGACGCCCTCTCGCTCTATCCCCACAGCAGCTGGCGGCCCGTCGAGGAGGAGTTGAGGGAGATGATCCGCAAGCAGCCCGATGCCAGGGCACGCGTTCTCGCCCTCACTGCCAGCGCCCTCGAGGTGTCGACGGACAAGCAGGGACGGATCCTGTTACCGGATCGCATGAGAGAGTTGGTGGGCCTGGATCGCGAAGCCCTGTTCGTCGGCGCGCTCAACAAGATCGAAATCTGGGACCCGACGCGGTTCCGGGACCGGACGGAGTCACCGGACCCGAAGTTCGATCGGTTTATCGAATCGATCTTCGCCTGAGGGATGCCGGGGCGTGCCCCGCGCCGTCGACGGCGACGAAGTGGGATACACGCACGAGCCGGTCATGGTGGACGAGGTGCTCTCGTTCCTCGAGCCGGAGCGTGACGGGTGGTACCTCGACGGAACCGTAGGTGGTGGAGGGCACACGGCAGCCATTCTCGAGCGTGGCTCGAGAGCGCGAGTGGTTGGCCTCGACCGTGATCCCGAGGCGGTAGCAGCAACGAGACGGCGGGTCAAAGGATCGGCCGGGCGCGTTCGGCTTCAAGAAGCCGACTTCCGGCACGCGCCCGAGATCCTTGCGGCCCTGAAGATACATGAGCTGGCGGGAGCGTTGCTCGATCTCGGCGTCTCCTCGCATCAGCTCGACACGACGGCGCGCGGGTTCTCCTTTCGTCCGGGCACACCGTTGTTAATGCGGATGGGCGGGACAACGGGCGGACGGAGACCCGCAGCCGACTTTCTGAACTCGGCTCCGACGGATGAACTGGGTCGAGTCTTCAGGGAATACGGGGAGGAGCGGCGGTGGCGCGCCCTCGCGCGTGAAGTCGCGCGAAGGAGAGCCGAGCGCCGGTTCGAGAGCAGCGAAGACTTCGTCGCTGCGATACGGACGGTTCTCGGCCCGGCGGTGGGGCCGGCAGACAAGGCGCGCTTGTTTCAGGCCGTCCGGATCGAGGTCAACCGCGAGCTCGAGGCCCTGAGCGTCGCTCTCCCTGCGATCCGCGATCTCCTCGCGGAGCGGGGCCGGCTGGTGGTGATCGCCTACCACTCGCTGGAAGACAGAATCGTAAAACGAGCATTCCGTGACTGGAGCCGGAGCTGCGTCTGTCCGCCGGAGCTCCCGGTGTGCCGGTGTCGCGGGAAGCCGCTGGGGAAGACGCTCACGCGGCGTCCGGTGTCGCCCGCCGATGAAGAGGTGGAGCGGAACCCCCGCGCGCGGAGCGCCAAGCTCAGAGCCTGGGAGCGAACGGGAGAGGTGCCTTCGGTGGCTGGATCGGCTGTCTCGTGAGCGGCCGTCAGAGGTTCTGGACGCGCGGTCGGCGGCGGCTGGTGAGCATCGCCACCGGAGGGGCAGTGCTCGTCGGGTCGATGGTGTGGACGGTCCGGCGCCAGACGGGGGCGCGCGAGGTGGCGTTGGCCATCGACTCGTTGGAGTCCGTCGAGGTCGTGGAACGCGTCCGCTTCGCAATGGCGATGCAGAGCGTGGATTCGCTCGCATCCCGGGTGCGGTTGCTCGAGGCGGCGGGCGCGCTCGGGCTTCGCCCGGCCTCCGATGAAGAAATCTCCTTCATAGAAGAAGACGTGTCGCCGGTTCCCGAGACCACCTCCACCGGAGAGATCGCCGAGTCTCGATGACGAAGAAACAGCGCTCCAAGCGCTCCCGCACGCACCGGCTGCGCACCCACGCCCTGGCAGGTTTCTGGATTCTGCTGGCAGCGGTCTTCCTCGGCCGGTCCGTACAACTCCAGCTGCTCGAGGACGAGGATTGGCGCGACCGTGCCCGCGCCCAGTATGCCAAGCACGTGGATCTGCCGGCCGAGCGAGGAGCGATGCTCGATCGCCATGGTCGGCCGCTCGTGCTCGACGCCCGCCAGTTCCGCGCCTACGTCGCGATCCGGGAGTTGGCCGATCCGAAGCGGTCGGTCACAGCGATCGGCCGTCTGCTGGGTCTTTCCCGGGATGAGGAGGACAAGCTGGCCGCCGCGGACGGCGGCTGGGTCCCCGTTCCGCGCAAGGTGTCGGCGGAGGATCGGGATCGGCTCGCCGACGCGGTGCCGCGCGGTCTCTACTTCGAGCCGCTGGCCGCCAGGGTCTACCCCGAAAACGTGGCTCGCAACCTGCTGGGTGCCATCGACGCGGAAGGGAGAGGGCGATCGGGGCTCGAGATGTCGCTCGACACCATCCTCGCCGGCAGAGCGGGCAAGGCGCTGACCCGGCGTGACGGCCGCGGTGAGCTCTATCGGTTGCCGGGGGCGGCAATCTCGCCGCCCGTGCCGGGCCACGACGTCGTACTCACGATCGATCGGGAGCTGCAAGCGATCGCCGAGGACGCGCTGGAACGCGCGATCGAGTCCTCGGGTGCGTCGGGCGGCGACCTGCTGATCGTCGATCCACGCAACGGCGATCTGCTCGCGGTGGCCAGCCAGCGTCACGACGGCTCGCTGAAGGTGCCCGCGTTCACCGATCCGTTCGAGCCGGGATCGACAGCCAAGCCGTTCCTGCTCGCCTCCCTGCTGTCGGAAGGCAGAGCCTCGCTCTCCGACAGCATCGACGTCATGCACGGCGTCTACAAGGATGGTCGCCGGGTGATCCGGGACGTGCACCCGTACGACAAGCTGACGGTGGCCGAGGTCGTGCAGTACTCGAGCAACGTCGGCGCCGCACTCCTCTCCAAGCGCCTGCCACCCGACCTGCAGTACCGATACCTGAGAGACTTCGGATTCGGTCTTCCGACGGGAATCGAATACCCGGCCGAGTCGGCTGGCCTGCTCCGGCGTCCCGAGCACTGGTCGGCGCTCAGCCAGGCCTCGTTGGCCATGGGCTACGAGATCTCGGTGACCTCCCTCCAGCTGGTGATGGGGTACGCCGCCTTAGCCAACGGCGGTCGTCTTCTACGCCCCAGGCTCGTCAAGGAGGTGCTGACGGGCACGGGTGAGGTGGTCGCCCGACAGGATCCGCAGACGATACGTCGCGTAATAGAAGAAGGGGTCTCCCGGCAGATCACCGAGGTGCTCACTTCGGTGGTGGAGGGTGGGACCGGCAGGCGGGCGGCGATGAGCACGCTCACCGTCGCCGGTAAGTCCGGAACGGCCCGGTTGGTGAGCGGTGGTGGCTATCAGCGCCGGTACGGTTCCTCGTTCGTGGCGTACAGTCCGGCCGAGGATCCGAGCCTGGTCATCTTTGCCAAGCTGGAGGACCCGCAGGGGGCCTTCTACGGTGGTTCCGTGGCGGCCCCGATGAGCCGGAATGTTCTGCAGGCGGCACTCGCCACCCGGGGAGTGGAGATCTCGCCGCGGAGCGTCGCCTCCGCTTCCCCCCGCTTCGATTGGGGACGGGCCCGAGCAGCGGCGGACGAGAGCGCTCGACCCGAAGAGAGTCTCGTTCTCCCGGTCGACCGAGAGACCGTTCGCTTCGCCTCCGCCGACGCGGTCGCGTTCGCGCCGGTGCCGCGAGCCGCCCGTCGACTTCCGGACCTGCGCGGCCTGAGCATCCGGTCCGCGGCCGCGAGGCTGCATGCGCTCGGTCTCAAGACGAGGCTGGAGGCCTCCGGCAGGGTACAGTTCCAGTCGCCGCCGCCGGGCTCGCCGGTGCCGATCGGCACCGTGGTTCTCCTGCGCTGATGGCGGGCGGCGCTCCGGCCGACGCGCTCGAGACCCGCCCCTCACCGGCGGTGAGGCCGCGTCGCGCCGGATCGTCGAAACACCGGCCGGCTGTGAAATCGGCGACGGACCGAAGCAGCCGACAGAAGGCCGACGTTGCCGAGAGGGCAGAGGAAGTGATCACAACCGAGGCGGTGGAGGAGCGACTTGGGCTCGCGGAGGGACCGAGCCACTGGAGAGGAGAGGCTCCGACCGCCTTTCGTTTGCTCACCGCCGACTCCCGTCGGGTTCATTGGGGCGACCTGTTCTGCGCGGTGGCCGGAGCCCGAGCGAACGGTCACGACTTTCTGCGCGAGGCCGCTCGCGCCGGCGCCGCGGCAGCGGTTGTCGAGAGACCCGCGGACCTGGATCTGCCTCAGCTTGTCGTTTCCGACTCGCGGCTCGCACTCGCCCGGCTGGCGATGCTGTGGGAGGGCGATCCGGCGTCGGCGATGCGCCTGATTGGCATCACCGGCACCAACGGGAAGACCACCACTGCCTGGGTAACCCGGCATCTCCTGGCTGCGGCCGGCCGCTCGGCCGCCCTCGGGACGCTGGGGATCGTCGATGCGGCCGGACGACGCCACCCGGGGGAGCTGACGACGCCGGATCCCCAGGACCTGGCGGCCTCGCTCGCGATCCTCCGCGACCGAGGCGTGCAGTTCTCCACCCTGGAGGTCTCTTCCCATGCGCTCGATCAGCGCCGGGTGGACGGCTTGCGCTTCGAGTGCGCCGTGTTCACGAGCTTCAGCCGGGAGCACCTGGATTACCACGGGGAGATGGATCGCTACCTGGAGGCCAAGCTTCGGCTCACCGAGCTCCTCGCACCCCGGGGGGCCCTGGTCGTAAGCGCCGATGAGCCCGCATGGGCTCCTCTGCTTGCCGAGGCGCGCCGGACCGGGTGCCAGGTCCTCACCACGGGTCTACGGCAGGACGCGCGGGTGAGGGCGGAGGAGATCGTCTCCGGGCCCGTAGACACCTGCTTCCGGCTCGCGGGCGACTACGGCGCGGCGACGGTGAAGCTCCCGCTCATCGGCCGGTTCAACGTGCAGAACGCGCTGGCGGCGGCAGCGGTCGCCCTCCACCTCGACGTGCCGCTGGCGGAGGTGGTCGAACGGCTGGCGAGCGTTCCGCAGGTGCCCGGCCGCTTCGAGATCCTCAGCCGGGAGCCTATTCTCGTTCTCCGCGACTACGCGCACACCCCGGCCGCCTTCGAGCTCGCGCTGGAGGCGCTCGAGCCGCTCGTGCCGGGCCGCGTGATCATGGTGTTCGGGTGCGGTGGTGATAGGGATGCAGGGAAGCGGCCGCTGATGGGAGAGGTGGCGGGCAGGCGCGCCGCGCACGTGATCGTGACCTCCGACAATCCGCGCTCGGAGGACCCGGAGCAGATCGCCCGGCAGACGGTCGCACGGATCGAGCCGGGCCGGTTCGAGATCATCCTGGACCGGCGAGAGGCGATCGCCCACGCGCTGGAGATCGCCCGACCCGGCGATGCCGTGCTCCTCGCCGGCAAGGGCCACGAGACGTACCAGATCGTGGGCAGCCGGAAGTATCCCTTCGATGAGGCGGCGATCGTGGCCGAGCTCCGCGGGGCGGCGGAATGAGTCGCGCGTACGGGGGGCGGGAGAGCGCCGGGTGAGGCGGCGCGCTCTCTTCGGGTCAGCCCAGGTGCGGGAGGCGCTCGGCCTTCCGCCGGACGGTGGCGGGCTGAGCTACACCTCCGTCTCGGCCGACACGAGGACGCTGCAGCCGGGGGCGCTCTTCGTCGCCCTGAAGGGTGCCCGACACGATGCGGTGAACCTGCTTCCGCAAGCGCAGGAGAAGGGCGCGCTCGGGGCGGTAGTGCCGGAGGGGCGCTCGCTCCCCGTCACCGGCCTGGAGTTGTTCGGGGTGGGCGACACCGAGAAGGCGTTGGGTGATCTGGCCGCCTGGCGCCGGCGGGCGACGGAAGTCCGGGTCGTCGGCATCACCGGGAGCTCGGGAAAGACGACCGTGAAGGAGATGGCGGCGTCGGCACTCGGAGGGAGGTACCGCGTCTACAAGACGGCCGGCAACCTGAACAGTCAGGTCGGCCTGCCGCTAGCGATCCTCGACGCCCCCGACGACTCCGAGCTCTGGGTGCTCGAGCTGGGAGCGAGCGAGCCGGGAGAGATCGTCAGGCTGGCGGAGGTGGCCGCGCCCACGGACGCGGTGATCACCACCGTGGGACCGGCCCACCTCGAGTTCTTCGGCACCGTGGAGCGGGTGCTGGCCGAGAAGCTGACGCTGGTGGAAGCCGCCAGCCCGGAGGGAGCGGTCGTGGTGGGGGAGCGTCCCGAGATGCTGGTGACGGGCGCGCTTAGGCTGCGGCCGGATGCCATCGTGGCGGGGACGGGGACGGCCGCTACCTGGCGCCCCGACGAGTACGCCATCGAGGCGGCCGAGGTCAGCTTCACGCGGCACCGTACGACCTATCGGGTGCCGGCCGGCGGACGGCACCACCTCGCCGACGCCATCATCGTCGCCGCCCTGGCCGATGCGCTGGGAGTCCCGCCGGCCGACGCGGCCCACGGCCTGTCGGCCTACCGTCCGCTGGGCATGCGCAGCGCGCTCGAGCAGTTCGGCGCTCTCACCGTCATTGCCGACTGCTACAACGCGAATCCCGAGTCCTTCGCGGCCGCGATCGAATACGTGGCCGAAGCCTTCCCGGACCGCCGCCGCGTGGCGGTAGTCGGGACGATGCTCGAGCTGGGAGACGTGGCCGCGGCGGCCCACCGGGAGGTCGCCGAGCAGCTCGTCCGGGCGCACTTCGATCTCGTGGCGGCGACGGGCGACTTCGTCGCCGCCTTCCAGGGTCTGAAGATCGGGCGCAACGGCACAGGCCTCGTGGCGGCCGATGCGGTGGACAGGCTGTGGGAGGAGCTCCGCGCCAGACTGTCCGGCGACGAGGTGGTGCTGGTCAAGGCGTCCCGCGGTGTCCGGCTCGAGGCGATCGTCGACCGCCTGCGGGCATTCGCCTCGCCGCCGGCGGGTGAGGCCTGATGCTCTTCCATCTGCTTTTCCCGCTCGCCGACCAGCATATCATCTTCAACGTCTTCCAGTACATCTCCTTCCGCGGAGCAGGGGCGATGGTGACCGCGCTCCTGCTGACCTTCGTCGTCGGGTCCCCGGTGATTCGCTGGCTGAACACGCGAGGTTGGGGACAGGTGGTGCGGCTGGACGGGCCCAGCTCCCACTTCCACAAAGCGGGCACGCCGACGATGGGGGGGCTCATCATCGTGGCGTCGGTCCTCCTCTCGACCCTCCTCTGGGCCCGGCTCGACAACGCCTACGTCCTGATCGTGACCGCCGCCACCGCCTGGTTCGGCGCGATCGGCTTCATGGACGACTACCTGAAGGTCGTCCGCCACGAGCCGAGGGGTCTGGTCGCCAGGTACAAGCTCGTCTGGCAGCTCGCCGCCGGCCTGACGCTGGGGATCTTCCTGCTCCTGTTCCCGCTTTCGAGCCGTCCGCCGACGAACATCATGCTTCCCTTCTTCAAGGACTACTGGGTGGTGTTCTGGCCTCCGGCGTATCCGCTCTTCGTCGCCCTGGTCGTCACGGGCAGCTCGAACGGCGTGAACCTGACCGACGGCCTCGATGGACTGGCCGCGGGTCTGAGCGGCATCGCGGCGCTCACCTTCGGGCTGTTCGCCTATGTCATCGGCCGCGTGGACACCTCGTCCTATCTCGGCACCTTCTACCTGCCGGGATCGGCGGAGCTCGGGGTCTTCTGCGCTGCGATGACCGGCGCAGCGATCGGCTTCCTGTGGTTCAACGCCCCGCCGGCCGACGTGTTCATGGGCGACACGGGCTCGCTCGCGCTCGGAGGCGCCCTCGGGGTGACGGCCGTGCTCCTCAAGTCGGAGTTCCTGCTCCTGTTGGTCGGGGGCGTGTTCGTGGCAGAAGCGGTGTCGGTGCTGATGCAGACGGGCTGGTTCAAGTTCACCCGCTGGCGCACGGGAACGGGTGTTCGGCTCTTTCGCATGGCCCCGCTTCATCACCACTTCGAGAAGCTCGGCTGGCCGGAGACGCGCGTGATGGTGCGGTTCTACATCCTCGCCATCCTCTGCTCCCTCGTCGGTCTCGCCACGCTGAAGATCCGATGAGCCGGCCTGGTGCGATCTTGAGTCCTCCCGCAGCCCCGAGCCTTCCCGCGAGCAAGGAGCCGCTCGTCCGGCCCGGCGACGCGGTGGCCGTGCTCGGCCTGGGCGTATCGGGGATCGCCGCGGCGCGCTTGGCGAAGTCTCGGGGGGCCGACGTCTACGCGAGCGACCTCTCCACCGGCCAGCGACTGGAGGCGGCCGCGCGCCAGCTTCGGGCGGAGGGGATCGAGGCGGAAGCGGGGCGCCACCAGCTGGAGCGGATCCTCGCGGCCGATCTCGTCGTCGTCAGTCCGGGCATCCCGCCTTCGGCGGACGTGCGTCGCGAGCTGCGCGAGGCGGGAACGCCCTGCGTGGCCGAGGTGGAGCTCGCCTACCGCGACCTTACGTCTCGGGTCATCGGAATCACCGGCACCAACGGCAAGACGACGACGACCGCGCTTTGCCATCACATCCTCGAGGCCGGTGGTCTGGACGCGATCGCCGGCGGGAACATCGGCACGCCGCTCTCCCAGGTCGCGCTCATGGATCGGCAGCCCGAGTGGGTCGTCGTCGAGCTGAGCTCTTTTCAGCTGGCCGATACCGATGCCCTGTCGCTCGACATCGGCGTGCTGCTCAACCTGGCTCCCGACCACCTCGACCGGTATCGCGATGTCGCCGGCTACTACGCGGACAAGCAGCGCCTGTTTCGAAACGCCCGACCGGACAGCCGCTGGGTGCTGAATGGCGATGACCCGGAGGTGATGGATCTCGCCCGCGGCGTCGACGGCCTCTCGTACCTGATCTCGACCACGGCCAGCGTAGGGGCGGGTGCCTACCTGGATGACGAGGGGATGCTTCGGCTCGAGCTCCCTGGGCGAAGCGAGGTGTGGCTGCGTTCGGGTGATCTCCGGATCCTGGGGCGGCACAACACCGCCAACGCACTGGCGGCCGGGCTGGCGGCCGCCCTGGCCGGCTGCGATGGCGAGGCGATCGGCCGGGCTCTGGGGGAGTTCTCCGGGTTGCCGCATCGGCTGGAACCCGTCGGCTCGATCCGGGGGGTGGTGTGGGTCAACGACTCGAAGGCGACGAACGTCGCCGCCACCCTGGTCGCCGTACGAGCCTTTTCGGAGCCGGTTGTGTTGCTGCTAGGAGGACGGCACAAGGGGGAGCCGTTCGCGCCCCTGCTTCCCTGGCTGAGCGGCTGTCGGGGCCTGGTTGCCTTCGGCGAGGCCGCACCGCGGATCCGGGCCGAGCTGGGAGGCTCGGTGACACCCCTGCTCGTCGAACCTCGCCTGGAGGCCGCGGTACAGGCGGCGAGCGAGCTGGCGCTGCCGGGCGATGTGGTGCTGCTGTCGCCCGCCTGCGCCAGCTACGACGAGTTCCGTAACTACGAGGAGCGTGGCGAGGCGTTCCGGCAGCTCGTACGGGCCCTGCAGGGTGGGGAGGAGTCGGAATGAGCCGCATCGCTTCTGCCCTGGGCGGGCGCTGGGCCACCGTTCGGTCCACCGGCGCGAGACGAGTCCGTCCCTTCCAACTCGTCGACATCGCCCCCGAAGCCTCGGGGGCGTACCTGGCGCCAGGACTGATCGCCATAACGCTGCTGCTCGTCGGGTTCGGGCTGCTGAGCGTGTACAGCGCCAGCTCGTTCACCGCGCAGTCCGAAGGCCTGCCGGACAGCTACTACCTGGTGCAGCAGGCGGCCAGGGCACTGGTCGGGATCGCCGCTCTGCTGGCGGCCAGCTTCGTCGACTACCGCGTGTACCGGTACCTGGCCTGGCCGCTGCTGGCGGTGACGGCGGCGATGCTCCTCGTCGTGATTCTGCCCGGCACCGAGACGATCGCCCCGCGCGTCAACGGGGCCCGGCGCTGGCTCACCGTCGGTGTCACCTTTCAGCCCTCGGAGCTGGCCAAGATCGCCATCGTCATCTGGACCGCCACGCTGGCGGTCAAGAAGCAGGATCGGCTCCGAAGCCTGCGCCACGGGCTGCTCCCGTTCCTGGTCGTGATCGGACCCGTGTGCCTCCTGATCCTCCTCGAGCCGCATCTGTCGGGGACGATGCTGGTCGGGGCGAGCGCCTTCATCGTCCTCTTCGTGGCGGGAGGCCGCCTCGGACATTTCCTGTTTCTGGCCATGCTGGGGCTGCCCGTTCTCTGGGACCAGGTGGTGAACACCGGCTACCGGATGAACCGGATGCTCGCCTTCCTCAAGCCGGGCATGGGGGCCGACGACATCGGGTATCAGCTGAACCAGTCGTTGATCGCCATCGGTTCGGGTGGCCCGTTCGGCGTCGGCTTCGGCGGGAGCCGCCAGAAGCTTCTCTACCTGCCCGAGCCACAGAACGATTTCATCTTCTCGATCATCGCCGAGGAGTGGGGCCTTATCGGGTCCGTCCTCCTGATCGGCCTCTTCCTGGCGTGGACGATCATCGGGATCCGGATCGCCGGATCGGCGCCGGACCTGTTCGGCCGGCTGCTCGCGGTCGGGATGACGGCGACGGTCGCGGTCGGCGCCTTCGCGCACATCGGCGTCACCTTGGGCGTTCTCCCCACCACGGGCGTCAACCTGCCGTTCATCAGTGCCGGTGGAACCGGGCTCGTCCTCGCGCTCGGTGTCACCGGCATTCTCGTCAACATCGCGAAGCAGCGGAGATGTTAGGAGCCTCGCACGATGACTCGGACGGGTCCCTAGACCGTGGCCGGCTTCCGGATCCTTCTCGCGGGGGGCGGCACCGGGGGACACCTCTATCCCGCTCTGAACCTGGCGCGTGCGCTCCGCAGGCTGGACCCCGCCGCGCGCATCGCCTTCGTCGGGGCGAAGCGTGGCCTCGAGGCGAAGGTGCTCCCCGCGGCCGGCTTCGAGTACCGCCTGTTGCCGATGCAGCCGCTCCACCGGAGCCGACCGTGGCGGAACTGGCGGCTGCTGATGTCGGCGCCCGCCGTGCTCAACGGGCTCTCGAGGGCCTTCCGGGAGTGGGCGCCGCACCTGGTAGTGGGGACGGGCGGGTACGCCTCGGGGCCGCCGTTGCTGCAGGCCATCCGCACCGGCACGCGCACGGCGCTACAGGAGCAAAACGCGGAACCCGGCCTGGTGACGCGCCTCCTCGCCTCGAGGGTGGACCAGGTGCATCTCGGCTATCCCGAGGCGGAGCAACAACTGAAGATCGGGGCGGGCACCCGGGTGTTCGCCTACGGGAACCCGGTAGCGATCGAACCGCCGGCGGATCCGTACGACTGGCCGGACGGTCGGATCGTGCTGGTGACCGGTGGCAGCCAGGGGGCGCTGAACCTGAACCGGATGCTGCTGGCGGACCTGTCGGCCGCCTCCAGCTGGCCCGAGGGGGTGTGGCTCGTGTGGGCCACCGGCCCCGCCCACCGGGATCTGGTGGCGGGCGAGGTGGCGAGCCTGCCGTTCAACGACCGCATCCTGGTCGAGCCGTTCATCCCCAACCTCGGAGCTCAGCTCGACCGGGTCTCGCTGGCGATCTCGCGGGCCGGGGCGATGACGCTGGCGGAGTTGCACGCGGCGGGCGTGCCGACGGTGCTGGTTCCGTTGCCGGGGGTGGGGGGACACCAGTCGGGAAACGCTCGCGCGGCGGAGAGGGCCGGTGCCGCGGTGATGCGCGAGGAGTCGGATCTGTCGCCGCGGGAGCTATGGAGGATCGCCTGCGACATCCTGGCGGACGAGCCACGCCGCGCCCGAATGGCCGAGGCCTCCAGGGAGCGCGGCGCGCCGGACGCCGCGGAGCGGATCGCCTTCGAGCTGCTGGAACTGGCGTCGCTCCCGCCACGCCGGGCGCCCTGATGGCGGACGTGCTGCCTGTGCGGGGCGACCTGCCGACGGCCGGCGCCAGCATCCACCTCGTCGGGATCGCCGGCGCCGGCATGCGCGGCCTCGCGGTCCTCCTGTCCGAAGCAGGCTATCGCGTCAGCGGCTGCGACCGTTCCGGTGCCGATGGGCTAACGGAGCTCGTCGCCCGCGGGATCGGCCTCGCCGACGCGCACGACCCGGGGCATGTGGAGGGCGCCGACCTGCTGATCCACACCTCGGCAGTGGCGGCGGACCATCCCGAGCTCAGGGCGGCAGCCCGCTCGGGAGTGCCGGTGCTGAAGCGCTCCCGCGCGCTGGCCGCACTGCTCAACGAGCGCCGCCTGGCTGCCATCGCGGGCACTCACGGGAAGACCTCGATCACGGCGCTCGCCGGCCTCGCATGCGAGGCCGGCGGCCTGGATCCCGTGGTCGCGGTCGGCGGCCGCGTCGGCCTGTGGGGCGGCTTCGCTCGCCCCGGGGACGGCCAGGTCGCGGTGGCCGAAGCGGACGAGTACGACCGCTCCTTCCTCCAGCTCGATCCGTCGCTGGTGTTGATCAGCTCGGTGGAGCCGGAGCATCTCGATACCTACGGCAGCGCCAAAGACCTCGCCCGGGCCTTTCGGCAGCTGGCCGAGCGAGCGGAGGGCCGGGACGGGCTTCTCTACTGTGTCGATGACAAAGGCGCCCGGCGAATCGGCGAGGCCGTCGGAGGGGTCGGCTACGGCTTCGCCGAGCAGGCCGACTACCGCGTGGAGATCCTGGGCGGCGAGGCCTGCCGCCAGCGCTGTCGCCTCTCGACGCCCGGCGGGGACATGGAGTTCGATCTGGAGCTTCCCGGCCGCCACAACGCACAGAACGCCGCCGGAGCGCTGGCGGTCGCGCTGCGGCTGGCGGGCCCGGTCGGGACGGGCGCCGGCTTGCCGGGTGTTCCGCCCTCTCACGAAGCGGCGCTGCTGGCGTCTCCGGCACTGTCATCGGCCTTCGTAGGCTTCCGCGGCGTCGACCGCAGGCTCGAGCTGCTCACCGACCGGGATGGGATCGCCGTGCTCGACGACTACGCCCACCATCCGACCGAGATCGAGGCGTCGATCTCCGCAATTCGGAGCGCGTACCCGGATCGCCGCCTGTTGGCGGTGTTTCAGCCGCACCTTTACACCCGTACCCGCGCCTTCGCGGCCGAGTTTGCGGCCTCGCTCTCCGAGGCCGACGAGGCACTCGTGCTTCCGATCTATCCGGCCCGTGAGGACCCGATTCCCGGCGTCGACTCCGGCATGATCGTCCGGGCTGCCCGTGGCGCCGTGCGGCAGGCGACGGCCGACGAGGCACTGGCGGTGGCCCGCGGCGTGCGATCGCCGGCCGTCCTTCTGTTCATGGGCGCCGGCGACGTGACCGCCCTCGCCCGTCGAGCGGCGACCGAGAGAGCCGATGCGGTGGGAGGCTGAGGTGCCGCTCGCGCTCCTTACGCGCCTGCGCGTCGGTGGACGCACTCCGCGACTGGCGAGGCCGGGCTCGATCGTCGCCCTGCGGCGGCTGCTGGCCGAGCTGGCGGGCCGGCCGTTCCGGGTGCTCGGCGGTGGGGCCAACACGCTGGTGGCCGATGGTGGCGTCGAGGAGCCGGTGCTGGTCCTCGGCGGCGACTTCGTCCGGCTGGCGCTCACGGAGACCGAGCTGCGAGCCGGGGCCGGGGCACAGATCCCCGCGCTGGTCAACGAGGCGCGGAGAGGGGGTCGGGCGGGCTGGGTGTTCCTGGAGGCTGTCCCGGGAACGATCGGCGGCGCGCTCCGGATGAATGCGGGCTCGACGGACACCGGGATCTGGGATCGCGTCCTCTGGGCCGAAGCGATGACGCCGTCCGGGGAGACGGTACGTCTGACGGCCGAAGAGGCGCAGCCAAGGTACCGGGGCATCGGCGTGCCGGAGGAGTGGGTGTTCCTCGGAGGTTCGTTTGCCGCCCCGGCGGGGGACGAGAAGGCGATACGCGTGGCACACCGCGACCGCCGCCGAGCCAAGGTCGAGACCCAGGTCTATGACCTTCCCTCGTGCGGGTCGACGTGGAAGAACCCCGGTCCCCCGTTTGGAGCGGCATGGGAAGTCGTGGATCGGGTCGGCATGCGCGGAGCGCGGCGCGGAGACGCGGTAGTCACCGACAAGCACGCGAATTTCATCGCCAACCTCGGGAACGCGCGGGCCGCCGACATCCACGGCCTGATGGCCGAGACGCGGAGGCGCGCCCTGGAGGAGCTGGGAGTGAGCCTGGAGCCCGAGATCCGGCTTTGGGGCTTCACCGATGAGGAACTGCGCGTCGTAGGAGCGACAGCATGATCTGCGGAACCGGTCTCCGCGGGCGTGCCGCTCCTACGGCCCGCAGCACAGGCACGAGCCGGCCCGGCCGACGGGGATGGAAGGCCGATCTAGGGGGGACGCCGCCGTGACCCTCACGCGGCGGGGGCGTAGACGGCTGCTCGTGATCGGCACGGCCGCCGGCCTCGGAGCCGGCGCCCCGCTCTGGGCACCGCCGCTTCTCGGTCTGTTGCCGGTGTTTCGGATCGAGCGGGTGGAGGTCTCGGGTGCCGTCCTGGTTCCATCCGACGAGGTGCTGCAGTTGGCCGCGATCGAGCCGAACGCCTCGGTGTGGAGCGATGGCTCGGCCTGGGAGGAGAGGATGCGCGCCCACGCCCTGATTCGTGAGGCCAGGGTGCGGCGCGTCGGGATGCGCGAGATCGAGATCCGGGTGACCGAGGTCGAGCCGCTGGCGCTGGTGCCCGACGATACGCTCGTACCGGTTGGCCCCCGGGGACGGGCGCTGCCGCTGGATCCGGCGACGAAGCGGCTGAACCTCCCGGTCCTGACCGGCGGACGGTGGCTCGAAGGAGGGTTCGTCACCGATGCGCGAGCGCTGGCGGCCCTGCGGGCGCTGGCGGCGTTGCGGGAGTACGACGCGGTTTTCTTCAGCCAGATCTCGGAGATCCGGCCGCTCGGTGCCGAGTCGGTGTTGATAGAGCTCGTGGAGTCGGGACGGACCGGGCGCCTGCTCCTCCAGGCTTCGGAGGCGGTGAGGGGGCTGCATAGGGTGGAGCTGGCGCTCGGTCACGCGTCCGACTCGACGATCGCGACGGCGGACGCACGGTTCGAAGGACAGGTGGTACTGCGCGCGAGGGAGAGAGGGTGATCAACGGAGAACGATTCGTAACCGGACTGGATATCACATCGACCCATACCTGCGCGGTCGTTCTGAGCGAGTCGACGAGACACGATGACGAACGGCCCGCGTCGCGTGTCCTCGGGGTCGGCCTGTCTCCGACCGAGGGGATGCGGAACGACACGGTCACCAACCTCGAGGCCACCCGCGAGGCGGTCCACACCTGCCTCCGCGAAGCGGAGCTGATGGCGGGCCGCGAGGTCGGCAACGTGTTCGTCGGGCTCTCGGGGCGGCACGTCGATCTCACCTACTCGAAGGGCATCGTCGCGATCGCCGGTCACGAGGTGGATCGCAACGACGTTCGGCGGGTCCAGGAGGTCGGCCGCGCCGTGCCGATCCCGACCGAGCGGGAGCTGCTGCACGCGATCCCGCAGGGGTACACCGTCGACCACCGGGGAGGCATCCAGGATCCGGTAGGGATGGCGGGTACCCGACTGGAAACGGAGATCTGCATCGTCACGGCCGCCAGCCCCGCCTGTCGTGATCTGCGCAAGGCGGTGGATCGAGCCGGCTACCGCGTTCGGGAGATCGTTCTGCGGCCGATCGCGACCGCCGCCGCGGTACTCCAAGAACGAGAGCGCATGGGCGGCGTCGCCCTGGTGGAGATCGGGGGGGCGTCCACGGAAGTGGCCGTCTTCGAGGGCGACCGGATTCGCAGGCTGCTCACCGTCCCGCTGGGAGCGCGCAGCGTGTCGAGCGATATCGTCAAAGGACTCGGGGTCCCGCCGGATGAAGCGGAGCGGGTCAAGGAGAGGTACGGCGTCGCCCTGACGAAGCTGGCGCACCCCGACGAGAAGATCGAGGTGTCCGGACCGATGCCCGGCGCCAAGCGTCGCGTCTCCACCGAGCTCCTCGCGCACATCATCGAACAACGCATGGACGAGATCTTCGGCCTCATCTACGACGATCTCGTCGACCAGGGGCTGATCGAGGCCCTCGGGACAGGCGTGGTCCTCACCGGTACCGGCGTCTCGATGCCGGGCACGCTCGAGCTGGCGCAGGGCGTATTCAACCTCCCTGTGCGCACCGGGGAGCCCGGCGTCGGGATGAGCGGCCTCGCCGATGCGGTGCGGCGTCCGAAGTTCGCGACCTCGGTGGGCCTGGCCGCCTACGGCGGACTGCGGACCCGCCGCAACGGAAAGGGACCGCTGCGGCGAGCCGCGAAACGGGCGAACGCGTGGCTCAAGGACTTTTTCTAGCAGGTGGGCGAGAGGTCCCGGCGATCTTCTTGGACCGGCGGCGGAACCGGAATCAAGCGGCGGAACCGGAATCAAGCGGCGGAACCGGAATCAAACAACGCGGAGGCGCAGATGATCTTTGAGTTCGAGGACAGCATCGCACGGAACGCGCGCATGAAGGTGGTCGGGGTCGGCGGCGCGGGCGGCAATGCCGTCAACCGGATGATCGTGGAGGAGCTCGACGGCGTCGAGTTCGTGTCGGTCAACACCGATGCCCAGGCGCTCCGCAAGTCCAAGTCGCACGTGAAGATCCAGATCGGGAAGCAGCTCACCCGCGGCCTCGGCGCCGGCGCGCGTCCCGAGATCGGCCGCCAGGCGATCGCCGAGAATCAGGATGAGGTACGCCAGGCGCTGGAACATGCCGACCTGGTGTTCATCACAGCGGGCATGGGTGGTGGCACGGGCACGGGTGCGGCGCCGGTCATCGGCCAGATGGCTCGCGAGCAGGGATCGCTCTGCGTCGCGATCGTCACCCGGCCGTTCCGATTCGAGGGGAAGCGACGCATGCGTCACGCGGAGCTCGGCCTGCAAGAGCTTCGCTCCGCCGTCGACACGATGATCGTCGTGCCGAACGAGCGGTTGCTCTCGATCTGCGAGCCCGGCACGAGCTTTCGGGATGCGCTCAAGAAGGCGGATGAAGTCCTCCTGAACGCCACGAGGGGGATCTCGGATCTCATCAGCGTCACCGGAGAGGTGAACGTGGACTTCGCCGATGTGCGGACGGTGATGGCCTGCCGCGGCGCGGCGCTCATGGGTACGGGCCAGGCGCGGGGCGAGAACAGGGCCGCGGACGCCGCCCAGCAGGCGATTTGCTCGCCGCTGCTCGAGGACGTATCCATCAACGGCGCCACCGGCGTCCTGGTGAATATCACGGGCGGCTCGGACATGGGGATCGAGGAGGTCACGTCGATCAACTCGATCGTGCAGGAAGCGGCCGGCGACGACGTCGAGCTGATCTTCGGCGCCGTCCACGATTCGGCCCTCGACGGTGAGGTACGGGTGACCGTGATCGCTACCGGCTTCGGCGAGGTGCCGGAGGAGATCACGCTCCGGTCGACGGACGATGTGGTCCCGATCGGCTTCGGCGGGCCGAGGCTGATGGAATCACCGGAGCCGGTCGAGGTGACCGCCCAGCTCACCACGGACTTCGGCGGCGATTTCGGCTTCGACGGCGGGATGGCGAGCGACTCGTTGGCACTGGCTCCCGACGGTCTCGACGATCTCGAGATCCCGACGTTCATTCGGCGGCAGATGGACTAGCCTCCAGGCGTGAGGCTTGCAAACTTGGAGCGACTCGGACGCCGCCGCGCCGATACGTTCGGCCGGCTTCGGCCGCTAATTGTCGTGTTCGCGTTAGACGGGCCGCGACCCTTGGGACGACAAAAAATTGCCGAATAGGAAACTGGCGGTCGTCGCGGCCGGGCTCTCGCTCGCCGTCGGCGTGGCGACCGTCTCGGTGCTTCGCCTCACCGCCGCGGCGCGTCGAGCCGATCCGGCCGTCGAGCCGATCCGTACCGTGCTGGTGCCGTCGGGCCCGCCCAACGTCACGGTGACGGACACGCTGAGGAGCGGCCAGACCCTCGGCGAGCTGTTCGACAAGAATGGCTTCGCAGGCCCGGAGGCCGTCGAGCTGTTCAGCCTTCTCCGCCGGTACAAGAACCCGCGGTCCCTTCGGCCGGGAACGGTGGTTCAGATCACTGCGCCGGTCGCCGCCGGCCCGACCCCTACGGGCGAGCCGCTGCTGGCGGGCACTCCTCACCGCGTGCGCGTGCTGCCCGATCCCGACTCGCGACTCGTGCTGGACGCGTCGCGAGGCCGCTGGGTCGGCCGCCTCGACTCCGTGCCGGTCGTACACGACACGGTCCGGCTGGCCGGCCTGATCCAGGCCAACATGTATGACGCGAGGCTGGACGGAGACACCACCGGTCTCGAGTCCGGAGACATCCGTCGGCTCGTGTGGGCGCTGGCGGAGGTTTACCAGTGGAGGATCGACTTCTACCGCGACGTCCAGGCCGGTGACGCCTACCGGATGCTGGTGGAGCGGGAGGTGAGGCCGGACGGATCGATCCGCGGCGTGCGGGTGCTGGCGGCCGAGTTCCGCAATCGGGATCGCGTCCTCAGCGCGATTCGTTTCGCACCCCCGGACGAGAAGCCGAACTACTACGATGAGAACGGAGAATCCGTTCGCCGCGCGTTCCTGCTGGCACCGCTCGATTTCCGTCGCATCACCAGCAGCTTCAGCGGCCGGCGCTTCCATCCCGTTCTCCGAAGGTACCGGGCCCATCTCGGAACCGACTACGGGGCCCCTTCGGGCACGCCCGTGCGGGCGACCGGTGACGGCGTCGTCAGCCGCGCAGGCTACTGGGGTGGGTACGGTCGCATGGTCGAGATCCGGCACGCGAACGGGTTCTCCACCCGCTACGCACACCTGAGCCGCGTGCGCGTTCGCCCCGGACAGCGGGTCTCGCAGGGCGAGATCATCGGTGGCGTCGGCGCTACGGGGCTCGCCACCGCTCCTCACCTCCACTACGAGTTCCTGCAGCGGGGTCGCCACCGTAATCCCACCGCGCTGAATCTGCCGCCCGCCGAGCCTGTCGATACAGAGCTCAAGCCCGTCTTCTCCCGGGAGCGGGATCAGCTGCTGGCGGTCCTGGCGCAGATCGAGATGCCCTCGCTCACCCAGCTGGCGGGTGCCGGCCCGCGCCGCCGCTCCGCGCCGGAGGCAGAGTAGCCCAGCTTCGTCGCGACGTGGAGACGGAAAGCCTGGACCTGCGCAGCGAGCGTCCGAAGCGATCCTTCTGGCAGCGGATCGTGGACCTCGCGCTCACGGATGCGCGGACGCTGGACGGAGGGATCGACCAGGCCGCGATCGAGCGGCTCGAGCGGACCCTGCTCGAGAGCGATTTCGGGGTGCCGGCGACGATGGAGCTCGTGTCCGAGCTCGAGCGCGCCTCCGAGCGTGGCCGAGTCGCGAACGAGGGCGACCTGAGGTCGCTGCTGAGCGCTCGGATCCGCGACATGCTGGACGGGGATGGGCTCGGGGCCGCCGAGCTCGTTCGGCCGGCCGACGGCCCGGGGATCGCCCTCATTCTGGGCGTCAACGGCACCGGCAAGACCACCACGGCCGGAAAGCTGGCGTGGCGCTTCGCCAACCGCGGCGAGAAGGTGCTCTTGGCGGCGACCGACACCTTCCGCGCCGGCGCACAGGAACAGCTCGCACAATGGGCCGAAAGGGTCGGCGCCGATGCCGTCGGTGGCCGCCAGGGAGGAGACCCGGCGGCCGTCGCCTTCGACGCGGTGGAGGCGACGCTCGGCCGCGGCCTCGATCGGCTCCTGGTGGATACGGCCGGCCGGCTCCACACGCAGCACAACCTGATGGAGGAGCTCAAGAAGATCGATCGCGTGATCGGCCGGTTGCAGCCGGGGGCTCCGCACGAGCGGATCCTGGTCGTCGACGCCACCTCCGGGCAGAACGTTCTCAGCCAAGTCGCGCAGTTCGGGGAGGCCCTGGAGCTCACGGGTCTGGTAGTGGCCAAGTTCGACAGCACGGCCCGCGCCGGCACGATCGTCTCGGTCGCTCGAGAGCTAGCCCAACCGGTGCGGTATCTCGGAACGGGGGAGCGCCCGCAGGACCTCGAGCTGTTTCATCCCGACCGCTATCTGGCGAAGCTGTTCGCCTGACCCGGTGACCGGAACGGGCGAGGCGTCCCTATATCGGCCGGTCCAGTACCTGAAGGGCGTCGGCCCGCGTCGCGCCGAGACGCTCTCCCGGCTCGGAATTCGGACCGCCCTCGACCTTCTGTACCACCTTCCGCACCGATACGAGGATGCGACGACCGTGGCTCCGATCGCGTCGCTCGAGCCGGGGGACGAGGGCACGGTCATCGGACGCGTCGTCTCCAAGGGCGTGATCCGCACGCGCAAGGCGCTGCGCGTCTTTCACGCGGTGCTGCGCGATTCGAGTGGACAGATCGAGTGTGCCTGGCCCGGACGTCCGTGGCTGGACCGCTCGATACGGAGGGGCCAGCTTCTGCTCGTCACCGGTCCCGTCCGCTTCTACCACGGCCGCCAGCTACAGCCCCGGGAGCACACGATCCTGGCCGGCGAGGACGAGATCGAAGCGCGCGGGGATCTGGCTTCGGGGCTTGTGTTTCCCGTCTATCCGGCCACCGAGGGACTGTCGCACCGCCAGATTCGAGCCCTGATTCACACCAACCTGCCCGGCCTGCTCCGGGAGGTCGGGCGTCGGGAAACGCTCGATCCCGCCTGGCGCGGCCGGCTCGGCCTTCCCGCCCTCAAGGAAGCCCTGGCCACCCTGCACGATCCGCGTGCCCTCTCCGATGTCGAGCCGGCCCGCCGGCGACTCGCCTACGAGGAGCTCTTCTACCTCCAGCTGCTGCACGCTCGTGCCCGCCACCGCCAGCACCTCGCACGCGAGGGGATTCCGTTTGCCGGCCCGCCGACGTTGACCGCCGGCTTCCTCGAGGCGCTCCCGTTTCGCTTGACGGGAGCCCAGAGACGGGCCTGGGCGGAGATCGAGGCCGACATGGAGCGCGAGTTGCGCATGTATCGTCTGCTCCAGGGCGACGTGGGCAGCGGCAAGACGGTCGTGGCCGCGCTCGCGATGCTGAAGGCGGTGGAGAACGCCCATCAGGCCGTGCTCATGGCTCCGACCGAGCTGCTGGCCGAACAGCATCACCGCACGCTGACGGAGCTGATGACGGGCATCGGGATCGAGCCGCGGATCCTGACCGGCTCGGTGAGCGGCGCGCGCCGGGAAGCCGTGCTGGCCGACCTGGAGAGCGGGGCGGCCGCGGTGATCGTCGGCACCCACGCCCTGATCCAGGAGAAGGTGAGCTTCAGGGCCCCCGGCCTGATCGTGATCGACGAGCAGCATCGCTTCGGCGTCGAGCAGCGTCGCCTGCTGCGCGAGGCGGGAGAGCGCACCGACGCGCTCGTGATGTCGGCGACGCCGATCCCCCGATCGCTCGCCCTCACCCTGTACGGCGACCTCGACCTCTCCGTCCTCGACGAGATGCCCCCAGGTCGGAGACCCGTGCGAACGGGCATCCGCGGTCCGTCGGGCCGTGCGGCGGCCTTCGCCTTCCTCGAGTCGCAGCTGACGGAGGGCCGCCAGGGCTATGTCGTCTATCCGCTGATCGACGAGTCCGAGCTCCTCGACGTGAAGGCCGCCACCCTGATGTACGATCGGCTCGTCGAGCGCTTTTCGGAGTTCGAGGTGGGGCTGATCCACGGGCGCCTCGCGCCGGCCGAAAAGGAGCGCGTGATGCGCCGGTTCGTGGAGGGCGAGGTGCGCCTGCTGGTGTCGACGACGGTGATCGAGGTGGGCATCGACGTGCCGAACGCGACGGTGATGTTCATCGAGGATGCGGAGCGATTCGGCCTCGCGCAGCTGCACCAGCTCCGAGGTCGGATCGGCAGGGGGCCGCACGCCAGCTTCTGCGCTGCCTTCTATTCGGGAAAGGAGCCGCCCGAGCGCCTCCGCATCTTCGCCCGAACGACCGACGGCTTCGAGCTGGCGAGAGAGGACCTGAGGCTCAGGGGACAGGGAAGTCTGTTCGGCGAGCGCCAGCACGGCGCCCCCGAGCTTCGCTTTGCCGACCTCGAGAAGGATGCCGATCTTCTCGAGGATGCGTGGCGCAGCGCGCGCGAGATCGTGGCCGACGATCCGGAGCTTCGGCGTCCGGAGCACCGCCCGATGGCGCGCGAGCTGGCCGAGCGGTACGGGCGGCGGGAGGCCTTGTACGAGGTGGGCTGATGCCGGCGGGGTTGACCTCCGACCCCATCTCCCTCAGAGTGGAGCGACCCGAGCCCGATCGACCCCTCCACCTCCGTTCCGGCAGGCGAGATGGCCTCCGAAGCCAGCACACCCGAATCGCGGCACGACGGCAGCGTTGCCATTGCCGACCTGAGCCATCACGCGGGCGAGATCGTTCGCCTGCGAGGGTGGGTTCGGAATCAGCGCTCGAGCGGGAAGATCCAGTTCCTCATCCTGCGGGATGGGACGGGCGAAGTTCAGGCTGTCCTGCCCCACGACGACGTCGAGCCCGACGTATGGGAGATCGCTCGCTCGCTTACCTACGAGGCGAGCGTGATCCTCGAGGGCAGGGTGCGGGAGGACGAGCGAGCTCCCTCGGGATACGAGATCACCGCTCGCGATGTGAGACTGGTGGGGCCGTCCCCCGACTTCCCGATCCAGCCCAAGGAGCACGGCACCGACTTCCTCCTGCAGAATCGGCATCTCTGGCTCAGGAGCCGTCGGCAGATCTCGATCATGCGAGTGAGGGATGAGGTCGTTCGGGCCATCCGGGATTTCCTTCACCAACGGGGGTTCGTGCTCGTGGACACGCCGATTCTGACCGGTGCGATCGGGGAATCGGCGGGCACGCTGTTCGAGACGGAGTACTTCGATCTCGGGACGGCCTACCTGGCACAGACGGGGCAGCTATACCTGGAAGCCGCCGCCGCGGCCCTCGGAAAGGTGTACTGCTTCGGCCCCACCTTCCGCGCCGAGAAGTCCAAGACGCGTCGCCACCTGGCCGAGTTCTGGATGGTCGAGCCGGAGGTTGCATGGCTGGACAGTGAGGGCAACATGCAGCTCCAGGAGGACTTCGTCTGCTTTATCGCTGAGCGCGTGCTGGCGAACCGCCGGGAGGATCTCGACGTGCTGGAGAGGGACGTCGACCGCCTGGAGGCGATCCGACCGCCGTTCGATCGCATGAGCTACACCGAGGCGGTCGAGCACCTCCGCGGCCTGGGCAGCGCGATCGAGTGGGGGGCGGATCTGGGGGCGGAGGACGAAACGCTGATCGCCGACGGGCGGGCGGCGCCGGTCTTCATCTACGACTATCCGAAGGGAGCCAAGGCCTTCTACATGAAGGAGAATCCCGAGGATCCGCGGACGGTGAAGTGCAACGACCTGATCGCGCCCGAGGGATATGGCGAGGTCATCGGGGGCAGCCAACGCGAAGACGATTACGATCGCCTGCTGGCCCGGATCCGCGAAGAGGGCCTGCCGGAGGAGGCGTACGACTGGTACCTGGACCTGCGCCGCTACGGAACCTTCCCGCACAGCGGCTTCGGGCTCGGCGTCGAGCGCACGGTGGCGTGGATGTGCGGCATCGGCCACCTGCGGGAAGCGATCGCGTTTCCACGCCTGATGACGAGACTCAAGCCGTAGATCCATCCTCGGCCCCTTCCGGCCGGCGCCGCCCGCCGGCGACCCGTTCAACCTGCTGCCGCTTCGCGATCCTGTTTGGAACCGAGATTGCACTCTTGCCACCGGGCTGCTGATCGCCCACGAGACAACCTGCGCCACGGTTCAGGCGAGATCGCTCGACGCGGCACCGGCGAGTCCGGGGGGCTGCGGCAACTCGCACGGATCACGGCGAAACGCGAAGGCAGGCAAGGATCGTTCGGTGAGCAAGCATCGACGGACCGCCCAGGCTCAGGACGCGGACAGCGCTGCCGCAGGCGAGAAGGGGGCGAACGCGCGGCGGACCAGGAGCGCGCCCAAAGGCGCCGGGCGTGGGAAGGCCGTCCCGAGAACGGGCGGCGGGTCGCGCGGCGGGTCGCGCGGCGCCGACTCGGAGTCCGCCAGTAGCGGGGCGGGCACAGTCCCGAACCGCACCGTCGCCGAGCCGGACGATGGTATGGAACGGATCCTCGGACTCTACCGCCAGATCGCTACCGCCATGGCGGAAGCCGGCGACCTGGCGAAGGCCGTGGCCGGAACCGTGGAGTGCTTCTGCCGCCACGTCCCCTTCGCCGCGGCGTACGGACTCATCGAGCCCGGAGCGCGGCCTCGCAAGGAGGTATGGTGGGCCGGCGAGGAAGAGCGGTACGATCCGCTCCGCGACCTGCTGGGAGGCCAGCGGCACTCCGGCCCGATCCCGAGCGGCGAGGCGCAAGACTCGGCTGCTCAGGCCGACGACACCATCATCGGTCGCGTGCTGGCGTCGGGTCTTCCGGTCGTCGTCGAGCGGCTGGCAGACGAGCCACTGGAAGAGGCGGAGGCGGCCGTCGAGGCCGGCCTGGGCGCGGCGCACGCGTATCCCGTCTTCTTCGGCAGCGAGGTCGTGGCTGCCGTCGTCTTCTTCAGCCTCGAGCCGGGCGCGCTCGGCCAGTCTCTCACCGATGCCGTTCACTTCGCCCTCCGTCAGCTGGAGGTGGTGGCCGGCAGCGAGAAGGCGGAGCGAGCGGTCCGGGCCGCGGCCCGCCACGCCCGGGCGCAGGCGGCGGAGCTCAACGAGATGGCGGTCCGGCTGCAGGTCAGCGGCGCACACGGCGGCGACGGCATGTACGATGCGCTCAGCGGCTTTCCGCGGCGGCGTCTCCTCCTCGATCGCTTGCAGCAGACCCTGCGTCGCCGGCAGCGGAATCCCGATCTCCAGTTCGCCGTCGCCTGCCTCGGCATCGAGGGCTTGCGCCAGGTCCGGGACCGCCTCGGGTTACGTGCCTCCGAAGAGTGTCTGCTGGCGCTCTGCCGGCGCATGGAAGCGGCTGTCCGGCCAGCGGACACGGTAGCCCGCACGGGGGAGGACGAGTTCACGGTCATCCTCGAGGACTGCGATGGTCTGTCGGAGGCCAGCGCGGCGGCGGAGCGGATCCAGGCCGCTGTGAGGCGTCCCTTCCTGCTCGACGGCGACGAGACGGCATTGACCGCCAGCATCGGCCTGACGCTCGGCGGCCCGTCCTACGAGTACGCAGAGACGATCCTTCGCGATGCGATGGCCGCGCTTCGTGCCAGCCGCGCCTTCGGAGACGAGCAACCGCGGGTATTCGATCTCGCCGAGCAACCGCGCTCTCCGGGAGGCCGGTTGGCGGAGGATGATCTGGCTCGCGCCCTTCGCGACGGAGAGCTGGCGCTCGAGTACCAACCGGTGGTCTCCCTCCGCAGCGGTCGCGTGGCCGGCTTCGAAGCGCGCGCCCGCTGGCTGCACCCGGAGAGGGGCCCTCTGGCTCCCGAGCAGTTCCTCCCCGAATCCGGCGCAGGACCGGCCGTATCGGCCCTGCTCGGCTGGAGCATCCGCGAGGCCTGCGCACAGGTACTCGAATGGCGCAGACACCGGCCCGGGTCCGCCACGTACGCCGCCCTGACGCTCTCGCCGGAGCAGTTCTACAGCCCGGATCTGGTGGCGGAAACCTGGGACGTTCTCACGCGCACCGACCTGGATGGTCGGTTGCTGCGGTTCGTCGTAGGCGAGGGAGTGCTGGCGCGATCGCCCACGCAGGCGGCGCAGGTGCTCGCCAGCCTCGGCGCCCTCGAGGTCGGGGTGGTGATGGACGGGTTCGGGATCGGGTATTCCTCGCTGCCGAATCTCCACCGGTTGAGGCCGCGCGGCCTGATCATCGATCGGGCCTTGCTGGTGGGGACCTCCCGCCGACCCTCCCAATGGCTGGTGGCGAGGACGATCGTGGAACTGGCGCGGATCATCGATGCCGAACCGATCGCCGCCGGCATCGAGACAGAGTCGCAGCTGGCCCGTCTCTTCGAGCTCGGCTGCTTGAGGGCACAGGGCCCGTACTTCGGGGGCGGCCTACGGGGAGACCGTACGCGGTCGCTGCTCGAAGAGGGCTTCGGTCCCGAGGTGAGGGCGCTGCAGCGTCCGGACAGTGGCGAATGCGGACACTCCCCCTTCGCGCGCTTCCTGGAGGGCAGGAGCTAGGCAGCCTGCCCGAGGGAGGGGGACCGCGCGCGACCCTAGGCGTCCCCCTGCCTGTTTCCGTCGATCGACTCGAGCTCGTCCCGCTTCACGCTCTCCCAGAGCAGGTCCAGCTCCGCGAGCGAAGCCGTGCTCGGCTCGATGCCGCTGCGCTCGGCTCGCCGCAGCAGCTCGCCGAAGCGCTTCTCGAACTTCCTTGTGGCAGCCGATAGCGCCGGCCCGGGGGCGACGCGGCAGAGTCGAGCCACGTTGACGGCGGCGAACAGCAGGTCGCCGACCTCGTTCCGCACGGCCGAGGGATCCGCTTGGTCCGGAGGTCTCCTCAGGAGCGCCTCGAGTTCCTCGATCTCCTCCCGCAGCTTTTTCACCGCTCCGCCGGCATCCGGCCAGTCGAAGTGGAGGGAAGCGGCCTCCTGCTGGGCGCGGAGCGCCCGGGCCATCGGATCGAGAGGCTCGGAGAAGCTACCGTCGTCACGAGAGTTACGTTGCTGCCGGGGCATGGCCGGGGTATACTAGGCCCGTTTTGAAAACGGAGTCAAACGATCGACGCCGAGCCTGGGTCGAAGTGGACCTCTCGGCGCTTCGCCGAAACGCCGAGCGGCTCGCCGCCCTCCATCCCGGCTCGCGGCTACTTCCGATGATCAAGGCCGATGGGTATGGGCTCGGAGCGGTGCGGGTGGCGCACGGCCTGGCGCCCTGCGAGGTGTGGGGCCTCGGCGTAGCCACCGCCGAGGAGGGAGCCGCCCTGCGCTCGGCCGGGCACGCAGGGCGCCTGGTCGTGTTTTCGCCTCTGCCCGCCGTGGACGCTCCGGAGATCGTTCGACACGACCTCGAGCCGGCGGTGTCCAGCCTGGACGCGCTGGAGTCGTTCGGCCGGGTGGCGGAGGGTGCCGGGGCGCGACTTCCCGTGCATCTCGAGGTGGATACCGGAATGGGTCGGCTGGGCCTCCCGGCCGCTGGCGTGAGATCCTGGTGCGGCGAGCTGCGCTCCATGCTGACCCGGTATCCGCTCAGCCTGGCGACGACGTTCACGCACTTCCATTCGGCGGACTGCGACGAGGCGGCGACGCGTGCGCAGTGGGCCGAGTTCCAGACGGTGCTGGCGGCGCTGCGGCGTGCGGGCGTGGATCCCGGGCTCGTGCATGCTGCGAACAGCGCGGCCGCGCTGCGGTACAAGGAGTTCGCTGCGGACCTCGTGCGGCCCGGCATCGGCCTGTTCGGGGGCTGCGCTCCGTTCGGCGAGGCGGTCGTCTCGGTGTTCGCGCGCGTCCTCGACGTGCGCGACGTCGACCCGGGACAGACGGTGAGCTACGGCGCCACCTATCGCACCGAAGAGCGCGCCACGCTGGCGACCCTCGCCATCGGCTACGCCGACGGGGTCCGCCTCGAGCTCTCCAATCGCGGCTCGGCGTTGCTGCACGGGAGCCGGGCTCCGTTCCGTGGTGCCGTTTGCATGGATGTGCTGGTGGTCGATGTCACCGGAATCCCGGGCGTGAGGCCCGGTGACGTGGCCACGATCCTGGGACGTGATGGACGAGAGGAGATCACCCTTCGTGAGCTGGCGAAGCGATGTTCGACGATCGAGTACGAGATTCTGACGGGGTTGAGTCCCCGTTTGCCGCGCCTGTCGGTCGGGAAGGGCTGAAACAGCGATGAGCCACGAGTCTGGTGCCCTGATCGAGGCCGCTCGGCGTGCGCAGGATCGGGCCTACGCGCCCTACTCCGATTTCCGGGTGGGCGCCGCGCTGCTGGCGAGCGATGGGCGCACGTTCACAGGGTGCAACGTCGAGAACGCGTCCTACCCTGTGACGATCTGTGCCGAGCGGGTCGCGCTTGGCTCCGCGGTTGCCTCCGGGGCCCGCCGGTTCGTGCGGCTGGCGATCGTGACGGACGCTGCCGAGGCGACGCCCCCTTGCGGGATGTGCCGGCAGGCGCTCTCCGAGTTCGGGCTGGACCTCGAGATCGACAGTGCGGGCCGCGGTGATGCGACCGCCCACTGGCTCTTGCGCGACCTGCTGCCGGCACACTTCGAGCTTGAGGATCGACGTGCGGCCGGTGACTGACCGCCGCCGGGGGGGCGGTTGGCGACTCGCCGCCGCGGCCACCCTGGCCGGAGTGTCGACCGCCCTCGCCGGCTGCACGGAGGATGCGATCGTGGCCGTCGATCCCGACCCGCCGGGCGTCACCGTCCCGACCGTGGAGGTGTCGGCGCTCGCCTCGGAGCTCGACGGCTGGAGGGATACGACCTACCTGGGTTACGAGCTGCCGGGAAACTGGCCCTTCAAGATCGTGGCGGATCGTGAGGACCTGGAGTCGCGAACCCTCGGTCGCTTCGACATCCCCGACTCGGTGCTGACGGGAGGGGAGGTGCTGGAGATCGAGACCTTCGTCGATGCCGAGTTCTTGTTGACGTTCGTCTTCGATCGGGACCCCGATAGCGTCTCGGTTTCCGACTACCAGCTGCGAGTCTACACCCTCCAGGAGAGCTACGACTCCCTGGCCGCCACCTGGAGCGAGCGGCGCACGAACATTCCGTGGAGCACGCCCGGTGCGCCGCTGGGCCGACTGCTCGCCGCCGGGGACTTCACCGCTGCCACGACAACCATCGCCCTCTCCCTGGCCGTCCCCGCCGACTCTGTTCTTGGCGCTTGGCAGATCACCGATGGCGAGCCCGGCGTGGCCCTGGTCGTGGTGGGCGGCGGTACCGATTTCTTCCTTCAGAACTTCGAGATCGACGCCGATGTGACCGTCATCGGGCGTGCCGACACGGTTCCGGCGACGTTCTCCGCGCGGGCGACCACGTTCATCTACGATCCGCCGCAACCGGCCGTCGGCGAGGGGCTGCGGGTGGCCGGACTGCCCTCGGCCCGGATCTACGTCGACTTTCCCCTTCCCGACTCGATGGGAGGAATCGCGCTGAGCGAGGCCACGATCAATCATGCCGAGGTGCGGTTCCGGCCCCTGGCTCCGCCCGGGACGCCGTTCACCCTGGAGAGGGAGATCGCCATCAGCGCCGTCCAGGTGCTGGCGGATCCGTTCGAGCTGGGGCCCAAGGTACCGGTCGGCACGCCGGTCCTGAACCCGCAGACCAACTCGGCGCAGTTCGAGCCGATCTCGCCCGAGCGCCTCAGCGAGGGAGAGGAGCTGCGATTCAACGTCACCCGGCTGGTGGAGGCCGCGGCGACCGTGGACACGATCCGGCAGATTCGGCTGGCGTTGCGTCCCGCGCCCAGTGATGGCCAGGCGTTCGGTTTCTGGGAGTTCGGGTCGGTGGAATCCGCCGCGACGCTGCAACCCATCCTCGTGATGCTCATCACCCCTCCGATCGGCTTCCCGGTTCCGTGAGTCGCTGCGGTCGGGGGCGTGGCTGCGGGCGAAGGGCCCTCGCGGCGGTAGCGGTCTGCTGCGTGCCGCTCATGGCACCGAACCCGGTGCCGGCCCAGACGCCGTTCACTGCGATCGGCCTCGGATACCCGATCCGCTCCATCGATGCACGATCGGTCGCGCTGGGCGGAGTCACGAACGGCCTGCTCGGCGGGACGCTCTCGCTTGGCAACCCGGCCGACCTCACCCTCCACTCTTCGGCCGCGGTCGCCCTGGCCATCGCAGGCGAGAACATCAACCTGAAGGCCCAAGGGGGGGATGTGAGCACGGGCCGCAGCTGGTTTCCCCTCATCGACGCGGTCGTCCCAATCGGGGGATGGGCCTTCCGCGTCGGGTTCGGCGGATTGCTGGACCAGGACCTGCGGGTGCTCCTCGTCGACACCCTCACCACCTCCCTCGGCCGCTTCGAGTACGAGGAGCTGCGGACCCGCGACGGCGGCGTGAGTCAGATCGATGTGGCCGTGGCGCGGAAGATCGGCCCGGCCTCGATCGGGGTGGGCGTCCAGCGTCTCACCGGCAGCCTGCAGCAGCGCCTCCGTCGTCGGTTCATCGCCGACATCGACAGCGTCGGCATCCTTCCCGCCGGGGTGCTCGAGGGCGAGGAGACGGATTTCGGCGGCTGGTCGGTGAAGGCGGGGGCGAACGCCGAGGTGGCGGGTCGGTTCGTCATCAGTGGAAGCTTCTTTTTCGCCACCGATCTCACGGCGAAGCAGCTCGAGACCATGATCGAGCGCACCCTACGCCTGCCCAACGGCTTCGAGGGCGGCCTGAGCGGCCAGATCACGCCGCGGCTCCTGTTGGCGGCCGGCGGGGGTTGGTCCGGTTGGTCCGGCACCGATCCGTCGACGGAGGCCTTCAGCGTTGCCGATGCCGCCTGGCTGGGCGGCGGGCTCGAGTACACGCTGTACGTGGGCACGGTGCCGCTGGCCGTGCGGGCGGGCGGACGTACGCGGGACCTTCCGTTCGTGCTCCCGGACCAGGAGCAAGCGGCGGAGAGCGCGGTTACCTTCGGTATCGGGACTCGTTTGGGTGGACGCGTGCGGGTCGATCTCGGGTTCGAGTTCGGGAGCCGGGGAGAGTTGGAGCGGACGGGGACGGAGGAGCAGTTCACCTCCCTCAACTTCACCGCCGCCATCCTGCAGTAAAAAACCCCTGGATGCGGCCTCCACCAGCCGACATCTTGGGCCCGAGCGACAGCGGCGGAAACCGATCCGAGATGGTCGCTTTCGGGCCTACTGGAACCGAGGTGTCGATATGACGGGGCTTGTTCGCCTGAGAAGGACCCCGGCGGCGAGCGGGAGCAGCGCCCCGACAACGCCAAGCGGTGCTCCGATGGAGCGGAACGGCTTTCCCGCCGGACCGTCGGTTTACATCGAGACCTACGGCTGTCAGATGAACATCGGCGACGGCGAGCTCATGGCCGGCGTACTGGCCGAACGAGGGTACGTGCGGGTGAACGATCCCGGGCTGGCCGATGTGATCCTGGTGAACACGTGTGCGATTCGGGAGCACGCGGAACAGCGGGTTCGGGGACGGATCGGCCAATTGCAACGGTACCGGAGGGGCCGTCCCGACCTGGTAGTCGGCGTCACCGGTTGCATGGCACAGCGGATCGGTGACCGGCTTCTGACCGAGCTGCGGGGCGTGGACCTCGTCGCCGGCCCCGACGCCTACCGCCGGCTCGGCGAGACGGTGGACGCGATCCGCCGCGGGGCCCTCGAAAAGGGCCAGGCCCTGCTGGCCCTGGATCTCGAGGAGGACTACGCCGGCCTCCCCTCACTGCGCGGCGAGGGCGTATCGGCCTGGGTCACGGTCCAGCGTGGATGCGATCACCGGTGCACGTTCTGCATCGTTCCCTATGTCCGCGGGCCGGAGAAGAACCGCGCCCCGTCGGCGGTCCTGGCCGAGATAGAGGAGGTCGTGGCCTCCGGCTACACGGAGGTCACGCTGCTTGGCCAGACGGTGAACTCGTATCGGTTCGCAGGCGGCGATTTCGCCGACCTGCTGGAGGCCGTGGCTCGGGTACGGGGGCTGCGGCGCGTCCGTTTCACCTCCCCGCACCCGAACGACGTCAGTGATCGCCTGCTGGAAGTGATGGCCGGCGAGCCGGCCGTCTGCCCCCAGCTGCATCTTCCGGTTCAGTCCGGGTCCGACCGCATCCTTGGGCGTATGGTGCGGCGCTATTCGCGCCGAAGCTTCCTCGACACGGTCGAGCGTGCGCGCCGAATCGTTCCCGGGATCGCCCTCAGCACGGATGTTATCGTCGGATTTCCCGGCGAGACCGAGGAGGATTTCCAGGAGACGCTTGCCTTGCTCGGCCAGGTGAGGTTCGACGATGCGTACCTGTACAGGTACTCGAGCCGTGACGGGACTCCGGCGACTCGGCTGCCGGCGGAGGATCGCATCCCGCCGCGGGTGGCCCAGGAGCGGCTGGAAAGGACGATCGAGCTCCAGCGCCGCATTCAGCTCGAAGTGAACCTGGCGGAGGTCGGCTCGGTGCGGGAGGTGCTGGTGGAACGTGAGGCGCGCTCGGCCGGCGATCTCCTCGGCCGAACCGCGACGAACAAGGTCGTCGTGTTCGGGGGACCCGGTGGATGGATCGGCACCTATCGGCAGGTGCGCCTGGCGGCGACCACGGGAGCCACCTTCCTGGGCACGGTGTCATGAGGCACTGGGCGCGGATTCTGTCTTTCGTGGCCGTGGCGGCGTTCTCCTTCGGCTTCGCGGCGGCCAATGCTTCGGAGCGAGTGGCCCTGAATCTCGGCTTCATCACCCTGCGATCGGTGTCGCTCCCGGTCGTCGTCTTCACGTCCGCCTTGATCGGCATGGTCGCGGTGTTCCTGGTTGGACTGCGAGCGGACCTGAAGACGAGGCAGCTCCTCCAGCGCTATCGGCACGTGCTGGAGGACAAGGAGTAGGTCCGCCGACCTCGGTTCCTCGGCCGTCCGCCGACCCCCTCCACCCACGTGACATGTTTTCCGTGGGTCGACGGCCGCGCTGCCGCCGGTGTCGTCTCCTTCTCCCGTGCCTTCCGATTGATCCGGTCTTGAGGGTGTCAGGCCATCACCCTCCATGGCACGGTCCTCAGGCCGAGCGGGCAACTCGGAGCGGTGAGCGGCCGGACCGTGGCCGGGATCCCGCTGGTGCCGGGCCCGGTCACCGTGGCGGCGATCTCGCTCTGCACGGGTATCGTCATCGGCTTTCGCCTTCCGGAGGCGATGGGATGGGCGCGTGGAGCGCTCTTCGTCGGCGCCATCGCGCTGGCCGGTGCGCGGTGCCTACGGGCGCATCCGAGCCCGCCGGCCGGAGGAGGTTCCAGGGGCGGCGGAGCGGGTCTCCTGCTGGCGTCGTCCCTCCTCGCAGGTGCCGTGTCCGGCGCCGAGTCCGGCCACCGGGCGAGAGCCGGCTGTCTCGAACAGTTGGGGAACGGCGTACCGGTCGAGATCGTCGGTCGGCTTACCACCGCGGCGAGGGCCGACCCTACCGGCGGTGTCGTCCGAGCGGTACTCGGCCCGGCCGTGGTGCGCGCTCCCCCCGGAGCGTGCCGGGTCTCCCGCCTCCGCATCCTGGCGAAGGGGCTAGGTCACGGAGTTCCCGCAGGCTCGAGCGTGCGACTGCACGGGCGATGGACGCGACGGCCCCGGCCCGGCGCCTGGCCGCCGAGAGCCAATGGATCGGGAGGCTTCGTGCGGGGGACGATCGAGCCTCGGCAGGCGGGCCCGGCCTCCGCGCCGACCGACCATGAACCGGACCGCGCTGGGGGCACGGGTGTGGAGGAGCTTCCCCCTCTCGGCCCCGTGCGGCGGGCCCGGGCGGCGGCGATCGATCGTCTCGAGTCCCGGTTGCCCCCGGATGCGGCACCTGCGGCGGCGGCGATCATGCTCGCCGAACGAGGCCGGCTCGATCCCCACGTGGTCGGCGACTTCGTCGATGCCGGACTGGCGCACCTGCTGGCGATCTCCGGCCTGCATGTCGGCATCCTGGCGACCGCCGCCCTGGCTCTCACCGGGCTGGTCCTCGCAGGCGCCGCCCGATACCTGATCGCCGCGGCCCTCGTGCTGGCCTACGTGGCGTTGATCGGTTCGCCGCCGTCGGCGTTGCGAGCAGCGCTGATCTTCACGGGCTTCGCGGCCAGTCGGGCCCGAGGGAGCCCGGTACGGCTCGCCGACCTGTTGGCCATGGCAGCCGTGGTCGCGGCGCTGCTCGACCCCCTCTCTCTGTTGGATCCCGGCTTCCAGCTCTCCTTCGCCGGCTTCGCCGGGCTCCTGCTCGGAGACCGCGTGGCCGCACGCTGGGTCGGTTCGCCAGCGGCCGGATCGCCGCGCCGGAGGCGTCTCGGGCGGCGCCTGCGGGTCGCGGCGCGGGCAGTAGCTGCCAGCTCAGGGGCGTTCTTCCTCACGGCGCCGATCGCCGCCTGGCACTTTCAACGGGCGGCCCCCGTCTCGATCGTCTCGGGCCTCGTCGGGTCGCCGCTCGTGGCTCTGATCCTGCTGGCGCTGGTGGGCGTCCTGTTGCTACCTGCCCCGCTCGCCGGGATCCTGGCTGCCGCGGCCGCCGCCCTCATCCGCTGGCTGTTTGCCCTCGCCGACCGCTTCGCGGCGCTTCCTTTCGGCCACGCGCTGGTGGGCCGCCCCGATATCCCCGGGTGGATGGCCTTCGGGTGCGCCGTCGCGACGCTGCTGCTGGTCGCTGCCGGGCGTCGCCCATGGCAGGCTCTGCCGCTGGCAGGCCTGGCAGCGGCGCTGGCGATCGCCGCACCGGCGTTCCGCGCCTGGCGGGCCGCGGGGCACACCCTGCTCTGCACCCTCGATGTCGGCCAGGGCGACGCGGCCGTCCTCCGAACCCGCGCAGGTCACTGGATCGGGATCGATGCGGGACCTCGCTTCCGAGCCGCCGACGCCGGGCAGCGGACGCTGCTTCCGTTCCTGCTCTCGAACGGAGCACGACGCATCGAGCTGTTCATTCTCACCCACCCGGACATGGACCACGTAGGCGGCGCGGCGTCTCTGTTCGCGCGCCTTCCCGTTCGTCGGGTGCTCGATTCCGCCGTTCCCGTTCCGGCAACGCACTATCGGGAGTACCTGGAGTCCGTGGCGGATGCCGGGGCACGCTGGCTGGTCGGTCGTCCCGGCTCCCGGGTCGTGGTCGACGAGGTGGAGCTGTTCGTCCTCGGCCCCCTCCCGCGGCCCGCGGAGGAGGCCGGCCGCAGAGATGGACGCGAGCCGCCTCGTCCGATGCGGGCAAACGAAGCGAGCCTGGCGATCCGGATCGCGGTCCGGGGTGGCTTCCGCTATCTGAACGCCGGGGATGCGCCGGCTGCGGAGGAGCGACATCTCGTGGCCCGTTGGCCCGCCGAGTCCCTCAAGGCGACGGTGGCGAAGGTCAGTCACCACGGAAGCAAGACCTCGTCCGACGTGCGCTGGCTCCGGGCGGTGGATCCCGAGGTCGCCATCATCTCGGCCGGCGCCGCCAACCGGTACGGCCATCCACACGCGATCGCGCTCGCCCGCCTGGACAGTGCGGGTGTCGATCGGGTGTGGCGGACCGATCTGCAGGGCACGGCCTGCGTGCGCGTCGGCCGGGAGGGTGGATGGCGTCTGGAAGGCCCCTGATGGGCCGGTGGCTCACCCGGTCGCGAGCCGCCGCCTGTTCCGCCGCGAGCTCGCGAGCGAGCGCGATCCGAGTCGGCCGGCGAACGCTACCGCGGCGTGAGCGGCACCTGCATCTTGGTGGCCGGACTGCAGATCGCGAGCGAACCGGGGAGGGTCCCGTGGTGAAGGCCGTCGTCACGCTGAACCGTTTCATCATTGAAGAGGAGCGAAGGCATCCGGAGGCCACCGGCGACTTCACCAGCATCCTGTACGACATCGCGTTCGCCGCGAAGGTGATCAGCCGAGCGGTCAACAAGGCGGGTCTGATCGACATCCTCGGTGCGACGGGCGACGAGAACGTGCACGGGGAGCGGGTCCAGAAGCTCGACGCGTACGCCAACAAGGTCATCTTCGACGCGCTGGACCACGGCGGTCACCTCTGCCTGATGGCATCGGAGGAGTCGGCCGAGCCGATACCGATCCCCCAGCAGTTCCCGAAGGGAGACTACGTGCTCCTGTACGATCCGCTCGATGGCAGCTCCAACATCGACGCCAATGTCTCGATCGGGACGATCTTCTCGGTCCATCGACGCCGCGAGCGCCGCACCGGGGACGGGGCGCTGGCGGACCTGCTCCAGCCGGGCGTGAACCAGGTGGCCGCAGGGTACGTGCTCTACGGCTCGTCCACCATGCTCGTCTACACGACCGGCGCCGGCGTGCACGGCTTCACGCTGGACAATTCGATCGGCGCCTTTCTCCTCTCCCACCCCCGCATCGAGATCCCGGAGCCGGGGAAGCCCATCTACAGCGTGAACGAGGCCTACTCGGACCGCTGGGGCGATGGGCAGAGGGCCCTGGTCGACCGGCTGAAGAAAGAGGGTCGGTTCTCCCTCCGGTACATCGGATCGCTGGTGGCGGACTTCCACCGCACTCTCCTCTACGGCGGCCTGTTCATGTATCCGGCCGAGGAGAGGTCACCCAGCGGGAAGCTGCGGCTCCTCTATGAGGTCTCGCCGCTTTCCATGCTGTGCGAGCAGGCGGGAGGGGCCGCCACGGACGGATCGCGCCGCATCCTGGAGATCGTACCGGAGGAGCTGCACCAACGCGTACCGGTCTACCTGGGCAACCGGGGGCTCGTCGACCTCGCCCGGGAGTGCCTCGCCGGCTAGCAGCTGGCGCCGTGGTATCTCGGCTCCGCGAGTCGGCGGACGCACGTAGCTCCGGACCTACAGGGAGTCCGCGGGGCGTCCGATACTCGCTTCGCGAGATACGCACGGCTCCCGGTGAGTGGGCGGCATGCTTGACGTCCGACACTCGCTTCAGGAGATACGCACGGCGCTTCGGTGGGAGGGACGGCCTTCCCGCAGATCCGCCGGGCTGCCTGGGGCTGAGGCCTCCTCGCTGCGCAGCGGCGGCATCCGACGGCGGCGCATCCGAAGTCACAGCGCCGATGGGCGAAGCCCCCGCGCCGCGGCTGCGACACGGGGGCTCGCGTACGTCAGGCCGGGCCGGCTCGCCGCCCCGGGTTCGGTTCGGCGTCTAGAAGAACGTCCAGCGCGCGCCGATCTGCCAGGCGGTCGCCGACTGGTTCGTCTGCACCGTCAGGAAGCTGTAGTCGTCCGCGGCGGACGGTCCTCGGTACTGGAGCACAAGGTTGCCTTGCTCGTCGCGGCCGGTCACCCGCAGCACCTCGAGCCCGCGGTCGATGTTGCTCGGCTCCCGGAACGCCGAGTTGAACAGGTTCGTCACGTCGGCGTAGATGTCGAGCCGGCTGAGGTTTCGGCCGAGCGGGATCCCGAACAGGATCCGCATGTCGAAGCGGCCCGCCCAGGGGGCGTTGCAGGTGTTCCGCTTCATGATCGAGCCGGCCTGCTCGGCCACGCACGCGTTGGCCGCGACGAAGCCCGCGTAGTCGGTGGCGTCATCCGGGCTGTTCCAGGTGATCTCGTTGACGCTGTTCGGGACGTAGATCAGGTCGTTGTCACGACTGATCACCCGGTCGCGGTAGCCGTCGCCGTTCGGGTCGCCGCGGATCACGTAGGAGATCGGGGAGCCCGACTGTCCGAAGTACTGGGGCGTGATCTGGAACAGGAACCCGGCCCCGAACTCCCACTGGCCGGTCGCCGAGATCACCGCCTTGTGCCGGCGCTCGAACGAGGAGGTCGTCCGAGCCGGGTCGTTCGGGTCGCCCCCGATCGGGTTGCGGCCGTAGTTCGAGGTCGCCTGGCTCGAGAACAGCCCCTGCTGGTCGTTGACGTCCGAGAACGTGTACGAGCCCCGGAAGGCCAACCAGTCGGAGAAGTTGCGGGTCAGGCCGAACACCATGACGAGCGAGTTGTCCCCGCTGTGGTTGGTGAGATTCACCGTCTGGGCGAACCCTGCCGACTCCGGAACCTCGCGGTTGTTCACGTAGCAGCCGCCGCTCGAGCCGCAGCCCGGCGTGTTGGGGGTGCCGAACACCGGCCGGCCGTCCACCGGATCGGTTCCGGTGGAGGGGACGAGGTTGACCTCTTCGAAGAAGATCGAATTGATCGCGTACGTGTAGAGCAGCTCGAACGTGCCGACGAAGCCGCCGGCGAACTCCTGGTCGATGCCGAAGGTGGCCTTGAAGTCGGTCGGGAACTTGAGGTCGGGGTCGAGCGTGTTCATCCGGGCCACCGCGTCGACCGCCCCACCCGCGCCCGCGCAGCTCGTCGGTCCCGGCCCGGATGGGTCGAACCCCGGAGCCAGATCGCCCGAGCAGGTGAGGTCCGCGACCTGGCCGGCGTTCCCGTAGGCGTTTGAGATCCACACGTAGGGCGCCCGGCCGGCGAAGATGCCCGCGCCGCCACGAACCTGCGTCAGGTGCTCGGCGCTGCTCTGCCAGTTGAAGCCCACCCGCGGCTGCCAGAGCGGGTTGCCCGACGGCACCTCGTTGTTCGCGTACCCGAATTCGTCCTCGAAGTCGGGGTTGAAGAACGGCTGGTCCGGCAGGATCGGAATGTCGACCCGCAGGCCGTAACTGAGGGTGAACGCGTCACTCACCGTCCAGCTGTCCTGGGCGTAGAAGCCGAGCTGGTAGGCGCTGAAGCTCGCGTTCGCTTGGTCGAGCGTGGTGCCGAGCAGCGGCACGCGGCGCACGTAGCTGCTCGGGTTGTTGGCCTGCAGGTCGTCGAGGCTGTCGAACGTCCAGACGCCGATCGATGCCGGCTGGAACGCGTTGAAGAACGACCAGATCTGGTTGGAGGTCCCGAAGGTGACCTCGTGGTCCCCGAACACGCCGGTGAGGTTGTCGGTGAGCTGGAAGACGTCCTGGTCCAGCTGGTTGTCCTGAGAGAAGCGCTCGGCGCCGGCCACCAGCGTGTTGTCCGTGACGTCCACCTCGACCTGCCCCCAGGGCACGTCGGGATCGCGGTTGTCCCGCACGGTCTCGAAGTTGATCAGCAGCTCGTTGTTCCACTTCTCGCTGAAGTTGCCGAACCAGTTCAGCACCACCGAGTTGGTGTTGCTGAGGAACGGCGCCACGTTGGAGCTGGTGGCGTACGAGAACGTCTGGCGGAACGGCGGCAGGAGGTCGCGGGCCCGCGAGTAGTTCCAGCGGGCCACGATCCGGTGCTTCTCGCTCGGATAGATGTCGAACCGGGCGAACAGGTTGGTGCGCGGGTTCTCCAGGCTGATGGTGGCCGTGGTTCCCGCGTTCACCCCGTATACCTCCTCCATGATCCGCGCGAACTCGGTCGCCTCCAGGGGCGAGAAGCCGAAGGTTGGATCGAGCTCCGGGGAGATCCCCGGGTTGACGCCCTCGTTGGTGGGCGAGTTCTCGATCTGGCCCTCGCCCGCCCCGTAGAAGAAGAGCTTCCCGGGGATGATCGGCCCGCCGAGCTCCGCGCCGAACTGGGTGTCGCTGAAGTCGCCGATCGAGGTCCCCTCGTAGGGACTTACGAGCCCCTGGCCGGTGCCCTGTCCGAACGCGGACCCCTTCCAGGTGTCGCCGCCCGACTTGGTGACCGCGTTCAGCAGCCCGCCGGAGAAGTAGCCCTGTCTCACGTCGAACGGCGAGACGAGGATCTGGAGCTCCTGCACCGCCAGCAGGCTGATCGCCTTCGCGCTCGCCTGCCCGCCGGGGATGCCGCTGTCGGCGAGGCCGAAGACGTCGTTGTTCACCGCCCCGTCGATCTGGATGTTGTTGTAGCGGTTGTTCTGACCGGCGATCGACGGCGCCCCCTCGATCGAGTTGGAGTAGGGCGAGAGGACGGCGAAGTCGGTAATCTGCCGCTGGAAGGTCGGGAAGTCCTCGATCTCCTTCTCGCCGACTGTCGTCTGGGCGCCGGTGTGCGTCTTGCTGATCACCGCGTCGGTGCCCTCGACCGCCACGGTGAGCGCCTCCACCTCCACGGCGCTCGTCGCCAGCTGGAAGTCGACGGAGGCGGCCTGGCTGAGAGTGACGGCCACGCCCGTGCGCGTCACGGTTCGGTAGCCGATGCTCTGAGCGCTGACCGTGTACGGGCCACCAGGCTGCAGGTAGCGCACGACGTAGCGGCCATCGGCGTTGGTGATCGTCCCGCTCGTGGTGCCCGTCCGGGTGTCGGTGACGACGATCTGGACTCCCTCGATCGGCTGCTGGCCATCATCGATGACCACGCCGCGGATGTCGCCAGTCGTCACCTGCGCCAGGCCGGCGGAGGCGGCGGTCAGCCCCGCGGCCGCCGCGATGGCGAGCGAGAGGGCAGCTCTCACGACTCTAGTATTCATGGGAACCTCTCGGATGGAGGTGAGCAGGGCGTGTTTCGCACTGCGGCCGGAAAGCGGCTGGCGCCGCCCTGTCAAACGAAGAACGAATCAACACCTGCAACCGCGACCTCACCTGCAGATGGTAACTGCGCGGCGTATCGATCGATCAACGTCCGATGTTACACACCCGTAACGCCGGCGTAAAGACGCGGCACCCCGCTCGGCGCGGAGGCCCCGGGAGGGGCCACCGGCCTTCCGGACCCGGAGGCCCGGAAGGCCGGCGAGCACGGTCGCCCGCTACCGTCCGGGCACGCGCACGTCCACCCAGACGAGGCGATGGTCGGAGGACGGGAAGGGGAAGGTGCCGACGAGGGGGAACAGCGGGTCGCTGCTGAGCGGCCAGAACACCCCCGCCGCCTGGATCGCCAGCTCCTTCCTGGGCAGCACGTAGTCCGCCCGCAGGTTGCCCGGTGCGAAGTCGCTGAAGTCCGCCGTGTCGAACGCCGGGTCGCTGATGTGGGTCGTGTTCGCCCCTCCCTGGAGTGCCGCCTGCTCCACCGCGCCCTCGCTGCTCGGCGTCACCTTCGTGTTGACGAGCGGATGCTCGAGGAGCTGCTGGGCGGCTCCCGGGCGGCTGTCTCCGTCGTTGGGATCGGAGTTCTGGTCGCCCGCGATCACGAACAGCTCTCCGGGCTTGAGGCCCCCGGTCACACCCTCGTCATCGTAGATGTAGCCGGAACGGGACGGGATCACGTAGTCGGCCCAGAAGCGGATCTCGTCGAAGTTTCGGGTGCCGTTCCGGTCCTCGGGACCGTCGAACACCGGCGGGGTCGGGTGGCTGACCAGGAAGTGGACCACCTTGTTGTCCATCAGGATCGGCACATCCCAGTGGCTCTTGGAGGAGAGCCGAAAGACGCCGAGCTCCTCCGGAGAGTACCAGTCGGCGGGCCCCGGCGTCGCCGGGTCGTCCGGCAGGATCGCGCCGGGCATGTCCTTCCAGAGGAAGAGCTGGAAGGTCCGGACCGCGTCCGTGTCGATCGGATACATTGAGTAGACCACCATGCCGAACTGCCCGGGGAAGAAGCCGAAGCCGAAGGCGTCGTTCGGCCCGCCGACACTCCCCGAGTTGTCGAGGTCGAAGCCGGACGGGATCCCGGTGTTGGAGGGCGCGATGAACAGGTATGGGTACTCGATCGGATCCGCGCCGTTTTGCGAGACCTCGAGGTAGTTGTCCCGGAAGTCCTCGGCTGCCGCCGGATCGTAGTCGAACTCGTTGATCAGGAGCACATCGGGCCGCGTCCGCTGGATGATCTCGGCGACGGTCGCCGGCTGCGCGCTCCCCGCCGTCGCCAGCTCGCTCCCCAGGTCTCCCTGGTTGGAGCGGTTCAGCGAGGCGTTGAAGGTCGCGAAGCGGACGATGTTCCGGGCCGCACCCGGATTGTCGTCGGAGGCGCGGGCGAGCGCGCTCAGGCTTCCGTCCGGGGTCGTCGGCGAATCGCCGCACGCGCCTCCGGCCACCAGGCACAATGACACCAGGGCGAGAACCTTCCGTCGCATGCTCACCTCCTTTGCGGCTTTGGACTAAGCCTCGCCTGCGGGGCCTTCGGTCAGGCGGGCAGCACTGCGGTGACCTTCGCGCCCGGCAGCCAGCGTCCCGTTGGGGGGGCGCAGCGCAGACGGGCCTGACACGATACACCGTGGAGTCTCCCGACAGGGTAAGGGAGCGGCCGCCTTCTCGCCACGGGTAGGGAACGGTTCGGTAACGCGGCCGGATCAGGCCGTCAGCTGGCGGATCTTCGGTTCCACTTCCGCCAGCAGGGTGGTCTTTTCCGCGTAGTGGAGGAAGGCGCTCCGGAAGCCGTTGAGCACCAGCTCCCCGATCTCGGCCAGCGAGAAGCCGAGATGCCTCCAGGCGCGCACGTACTCCTCGGTCACCGTGGTTCCGCTCATCAGGCGGTTGTCGGTGTTCAGGCTGACGACCAGCCCCTGATCGAAGTAGAGCCGAAGCGGGTGGCTCTCGAACCCCTTCACGGCCCGGGTCTGGACGTTGCTGGTGAGGCAGATCTCCAGCGGGATCCGGTGGTCGTTGACGAATTGCATCAGGTCGGGATCCTCGAACAGCCGCGTTCCGTGGCCGATGCGATGGGCGCCGCAGTAGTGCAGGGCCTGGTGGATCGACTCGGGGCCGTACGCCTCGCCTGCGTGGATGGTCGCGTTGACGTTCGCGTTGCGAACCATGTAGAAGGCGTTCTTGTGCTTCTTGGCCGGGTAGTTGTACTCGGCTCCGGCGAGGTCGAACGCCACCACGCCCCTGTTCTTGTAGGCGATCGCGAGGTCGGCCAGATCCCGGGAGACGTCCGGCTCCATGTTGCGGATGCCGCAGATGATCAACGATGCATCGATTCCGAGCTCCTTCCGCGCCCGGCGTATGCCCCGCAGGGGCGCCTCCACCGTCTCGGGCAGCGGCAGGCCCTCGCGGGTGAGCAGGATGGGGGAGTAGCGGATCTCCATGTAGCGGACGCTCTCGGCCGCCGCGTCCTCGCAGAGCTCGTAGGCGATGCGCTCGATCGCGTCCGAGTGCTGCATCACCGAGAGCGTGACCGCGAACCGCTCCAGGTAGTTCTCAAGGTTCCGCGCGTCCTTCACGAGCAGGTACTCGCCGAGGGCCCCCGGATCGGTCGTCGGCAGCGCGACTCCGTGATCCTCCGCCAGCTCCACGATAGTGGATGGCCGGAGCGACCCGTCCAGGTGGACGTGCAGGTCGGTCTTCGGCATCGCCCGAACCCGCTCGCGTACCTCCTGCTCCGTTCGCTTCGCTTCCACCCGCTTCCTCCCGGTCCCAGTGTTCCCGTCCGGTCCGGCCGCCTCCCGCAAGTAGAGCCTGGCGCCCGGCTCGAGCTGGCCGTCGAGCCCCACCGGACATCCGGCCGCGTCCACCACCATCAGCTTGCCGGCGCGGATACGCTGCAAGGCCGCCTCGGATCGCCAGATTACGGCGTCGCCGACGACGGCCCACGGCCAGACGTCCAGCGGCTCATCGTCCAGATAGACGCGCCGCCGCTCGCCCGATCGGTCGCCGCTCACCTGCCGCAGCGCCCCGCCGTGGCGTTCACCCGCATCCCTCCGCGCCTCCGGACACGGCGATCCACCTCGGGTCCTCGGGGGGCTCCACCGGCTGGGGCCGGGATCTCAGGTACGTGACCAGGGCGTCCAGGTCCACGAGACCCGTCGGCTCCGCTGCCTCGGCCTGCTTGAACATCCAGAAGCCCGCCCCGCCCGCGGCCATGAAGTCGTTGACGGTCACCGAGTAGGCGGAATCGCGCTGTACGGGCCGGCCGTCCGGCAGCCGGACGCAGCGGACCCGCACGCCGGCCGCTTCCGGATCGTATTCCACCGTCAGGCCGCTGATGTTGGCCTCGATGCCGTCCTCGTCGAGCGAGCTCTCGAGCGCTGCCAACAGCAGCGATCCCTGCAGCCGAAGCCGGATCAGCCGGTTCTGGAACGGCTGCACCCGGTAGAGCTGGCCGTAGCTCACCGGACCGGCTGGAAGGTCCATGCGGATGCCGCCGTTGTTCATGATCGCGATCTGGGCGTCCGTCACCTCCCGCTGGGCATCGGCGATCAGCCGCCCGAGCGTCGAGGTGCCGCGGTAGGCCCGCTCGAGCGGCGCGCCGAGGGTGGCCACCGGCTCCCGAGCCACCCGGTCGGCCTCCTTCTCGTAGCGACCGACCAGCGCCGCCAGCTCCGGGTCCGCCGCCGTGGTGTCAGCCGGCAGCGGGACGATCTCCACCAGCTCGGCCTCGACCTCCCCCGAGGGATGGCGCACCAGCTGCCCCTGCCCGATGCCGGCCATGTTGGCCCAGGATTGGACGATCGGCGCGCCCTGGATGACGTCATCCACCCGGCTGTGCGTGTGCCCGGTGACCGCGTAGTCGAACCGGGCCTGGGTCTGCCCCAGCTCGTCCATCGCCTCCCCGGCACAGGCGGGCCTTCCGGCCACTCGGCTTTCGGTCGCCGCGGCCCGGACGCCGGCGTCCGCCGACTCCCCGCCAGCGCCAACGGCAGGAGGAGCGTTCGCCTCGTTGCAGAAACCGCCCGCGTGCAGGATCACGACGACGAAATCGACTCCCTCCACGCGCACCCGGGGGATGTAGAGGTCGAGCGCCTCGGCGATGGAGCGAAACTCGAGGCCGGCGACGCTGTCGGGCTGGGTGGTGTCGGGCGTCGACCGGGTGGTGGTGCCGATGACACCGATCCGCACGCCGTCCCTTTCGACGACCGCATAGGGCTGCACCCAGGGGGGATGCAGTCCCGTGCCCCGCTCGTAGATGTTCGCTCCGAGGATGGGAAACCGCGCCTGCTGCATCCGCTGCTGCAGCGTCCGGACCCCCCAGTCGAACTCGTGGTTCCCGATCGCCGCGGCGTCGTAGCCGATCTCGTTCATCGCCTCGATGGTGGCGCGACCTTCGGTGAGGTTCGAGATCAGCGTTCCCTGCATCAGGTCTCCGCCGCTGAACAGGAAGACGGGGCAGGCCGAGGTCTCGCGGACCCGATCCACGTAGGCCGCCACCGACTCCGCTCCGCCTGCCGGCCCGTCGCCGGTCCAGGGGTACTGGGCTGGCAGGAGGCCCCCGTGCTCGTCGTTGGTCGACAGGACGACGGCGCAGGCCGAGTCCGCCGGCCAGCGGAATGACGCTCCCTCGTGCGGGGCGCCCTCCGCCTCGACACGGCTGCGGGCATCGGCGCTCCCGAGCCCGGAGGCCAGAAGAAGGGCGGCGCCGATCGCCACGCCGGCCGCCGCCGCGGCTGGCCCTGTCCGGCGCGGCCGAGGCCGCTCGTCCTCCACCGGCGCCACCGACTCAAACACAGCCGGCCAGGTCGTGGCCCGCCTCCAGGTCGACGAGCGGCGCGAGGTATTCGCCGGTCCAGCAGGCGGTGCAGAACGGCCCGTACTCCTCCACCGCCGACCGCATCCCGTCGAGCGACAGGTAGCCCAGGGAGTCCACTCCCAGATGCTCGCGGATCTCCTCCACCGAATGCTCCGACCCGATCAGCTCGGTCCGGGTGGGCATGTCGATCCCGTAGTAGCACGGGTGGCGGATCGGCGGGGACGCGACCCGAAAGTGGATCTCGCGCGCTCCGGCCTCGCGCAGCATGGCCACCAGGCCCTTGCTCGTCGTGCCGCGAACGAGCGAGTCGTCCACCACGACGGCCCGCTTGCCGGCGATCAGCTCGGTGACGGCGTTGTACTTGATGCGAACGCGGAAGTCGCGCCCGGCCTGGGTCGGATAGATGAACGTCCGTCCCACGTAGTGGTTTCGGATCAGCGCCAGCTCGAAGGCGATCCCCGATTCCTCCGAGAAGCCGAGGGCCGCCGAGTTGGAGGAGTCGGGAACCGCGAACACGCAGTCGGCGTCGGCCGGATGTTCGCGGGCGAGCTGACGACCGAACGCCCGCCGGGCCCCGTCCACCGAGCACCCCCAGACCGTGGAGTCGGGCCGGGCGAAGTAGACGAGCTCGAACAGACAGGGAGCCGGGGAGGCCGGTGGGAGGGGCCGCAGCGGCTCCAGCCGCCCGTCCCGGATCCGGATCACCTCGCCGGGCCGGATGTCGCGCACGTACTCGGCGCCGATGAGATCGAGGGCGCACGTCTCCGAGCAGACGATGATCGCCTCGCCGAGCCGGCCGAGCACCAGGGGCCGGAAGCCGCGCGAGTCCCGCGCGGCGTACAGGGTGCGTCCCACGCTGAGGACCAGCGAGAAGGCTCCGACGAGCTGGGACAGAGCGTCGTCGACCTGCTGGCTCTCGTGCTCGCGCCGCGAGCGCGCGATCAGGTGGATCACCACCTCGGAGTCCGTGTCGGTCTGGAAGATCGCTCCTTCCTCGGACAACCGATGTCGGAGCTCCCGGCCGTTGGTGATGTTGCCGTTGTGGGCCAGCGCCATCGACCCGTGCCGGTATTCCACCAGGACCGGCTGGCAGTTGCGGAGCTCCGACCCCCCCGAGGTCGAGTAGCGGACGTGCCCGATCGCCGTGCTTCCGACCAGGCCCCGCAGCCGGCCCTCGTCGAACACGTCGGAGACCAGCCCCATGCCCCGGTGGCTCCGTGCGGTCCCGAGCTCGTCGATCGCGACGATCCCGGCCGACTCCTGGCCCCGGTGCTGTAGGGCGTACAGCCCCATGAAGGCGAGCTCGGCCGCCGCGGGCGCGCCGCTGATCGCGAACACGCCGCACTTCTCCCTTGGTCGATCCTGCCGGAGTCGCTGGGTCGGTTCTCCCGTCATGCCTCGAACACCCCGGTGGCTGCTCAGGTTGTCAGTCCGGCCTCCCGCTCCATCCGGCGCGGAAGAGCGGACTCGAACACATGGCCGATTCGGCTCGGATCCAGGTCGATCGAGATCCCGGTGGCGGTTAGCCGGAAGCGTCCCCCCGGCGCGCCGACCTTGCCGATCACTGCCGCGCACAGGCCGTGCTCGTCGGCGAGCGTGGCGATCGCCTCGGCCGTCGCCCGCCCGCAGCTGAGCACGACGCGCGACTGCGACTCGCCGAACAACGCGGCAGCGGCGGGGACGCCGCCCGGCGCTTCGGCATCCAGGCCCAGCGGCCCGTTCGGTCCGCCCAGCGCGCACTCCGCCAGGGCGACCGCCAGCCCTCCGTCCGCGCAGTCGTGCGCCGACCGGAGCAGCCGACCCCGCGCGGCCGCGACGAGAAACTCCACCAGCCGCTTCGCCTCGTCCAGGTCGATCTCCGGCGGGTGTCCGCCCACCAGGCCGTGGCAGGCGGCCAGGTACTCGCTGGCGCCGAGCTCGTCGCGCGTCCGGCCGACCAGGAGCACGGTGTCACCGGGCTCTCGGAAGCCGGAGGGGACAGCGTCCTCGAGACGCTCCAGCAGGCCGATCATGCCGACCACCGGGGTGGGATACACCGCCCCGCCCGGCGTCTCGTTGTAGAAGGAGACGTTGCCCCCGGTGACCGGGGTCGAGAGGGCGCGGCACGCCTCCCCCATTCCGGCTACCGCTTCCGCGAAGTGATGGTATACGCTCGGCTTCAGGGGGTTGCCGAAGTTGAGACAGTTGGTGACCGCGACGGGGCGGGCGCCGCTGCAGGCCACGTTCCTGGCTGCCTCGGCGACCGCGATGCGAGCCCCGAGGCGCGGTGCGAGGTAGACGTAGCGGCCGTTTCCGTCCAGGGTGGCCGCCAACCCCCGGCCCGTGTCCGCCAGTCGAAGCACGGCCGCGTCCGATCCGGGACCGACGACGGTGTTCGTCCCTACCGTCGTGTCGTACTGCTCATGGATCCAGCGGCGCGAAGCGATCGACGGCGAGTCCAGCAGCGTGAGCAGGGCGTCGGCGGCGTCTTCGTCGGAGGCGAGCCGAGACAGGCGCGACAGGTCGAGTTCCCGCAGCTGCCGCACCGCCGGCTCCTCGATGCCCTCGCGTGTGTACGTCGGGCAGCCGTTGACCAGCGGCTCCACCGGGATCTCGACGACGACCTCGCCCCCATCTCGAACCCGAAAGATCCCATCGCTCGTCACCCGGCCCACCGTGGCCGCCTCGAGATCCCACTTCGAGAGCACCTCCTCCACCTCCTGCTCCATCCCCGGCCTGGCCACCAGGAGCATCCGCTCCTGGGACTCGGAGAGCAGGATTTCGTAGGGGGTCATCCCGGGCTCCCGAACCGGGACCAGGGCGACGTCGATGTCGATCCCGGAGCCGCTGCGAGCGGCCATCTCGGATCCGCTCGATGTGAGCCCGGCAGCGCCCATGTCCTGGATGCCCACCAGCAGCCGCCGCTCGATCAGCTCCAGGCTCGCCTCCAGAAGAAGCTTTTCGGTGAACGGGTCGCCCACCTGCACCTGCGGCCGGCTGTCGGAGCTCTCGTCCAGCTCCTCGGAGGCGAAGGTGGCGCCGTGGATGCCATCGCGGCCGGTGCGGGCGCCGACCGCCATTACCGCGTTTCCGACGCCCTCGGCCCGTCCCCGCATGAGGTCCTCCAGCCGGAGGAGGCCGATGCACATCACGTTGACGAGACAGTTGCGCTCGTAGGCCGGATCGAACACGGCCTCGCCACCGACGGTGGGCACACCCACGCAGTTGCCGTAGTCGCCCACGCCGCGCACCACGCCATCGAGGAGGTAGCGGGCTCGCGGCGACTCGAGCGACCCGAAGCGCAGGCTGTCGAACAGCGCGATCGGCCGGGCGCCCATCGTGAACACGTCGCGCAGGATCCCCCCGGCCCCGGTGGCCGCTCCCTGATAGGGCTCGACGGCTGACGGGTGGTTGTGGGACTCGATCTTGAACGCCACTCCCCAGCCGTCGCCGGCGTCGATCACGCCCGCGTTCTCTCCCGGTCCCTGCACGATGTGAGGTCCATCGGTGGGGAGGGTTCGCAGGTGGGGGCGCGAGTTCTTGTAGCCGCAGTGCTCGGACCACATGGCGCTGAACACCCCGAGCTCCGGGAAGCTGGGCTCGCGGCCGAGGATCTCCAGGATCTGGTCGTACTCGTCGGGAGAGAGGCCGTGATCGGCCACCATCTCGCCCGTGATCCCGAGGGTAGGCGGGGGGGTGGTCGACCGACTCAACGGGCGCTCGCTTCCGCGGGCTCGGCCGCGGACAACGGCTCGGCACGCTCCGCCGTCCGGCACGAGCCGACGAGCGACCAGAAGACCCCCAGGCCGTCCGTGCCGAGCAGCTCCGCTGCCGCCCGCTCCGGGTTGGGCATCAGCCCGACCACCTGCCGTCCTGCGTCGCAGATTCCGGCGATGTTGCGGACCGAGCCGTTCGGGTTGGCGGCCGCCGTGGGCTCGCCTCGACCGTCGACGTAGCGAAAGGCCACCCGTCCCTCGGCCTCAAGCTCCTCAAGCACCGAGCGATCCGCGACGTACTGGCCCTCCCCGTGGGCGATCGGCAGGCGGAGCAGATCGCCCTCCCGGTACTCGGAGGTGAATGGTGTATCGGTACGCTCCACCCGGATGCGAACCGGGTGCGAGCGGAAGCGCAGCGAATCGTTGCGCACCAGCGCCCCGGGCAGGAGGCCGGCCTCGCACAGGATCTGGAACCCGTTGCAGATGCCGAGCACCGCCCCGCCGTCTCGAGCGAAGGCGATCACCTCCCGCATGATCGGGCTGAAGCGCGCGATCGCGCCGGCCCGCAGGTGATCTCCGTAGGAGAAGCCGCCGGGGAGGATGATCGCCCGGCAGCCTTCGAGGTCGTGCGACTTGTGCCACAGATAGACGGCTTCGGCCCCGACGCCCTCCACGACGGCGCGGTGGCAGTCCTGGTCGCAGTTGGAGCCCGGGAAGCGGACGATGCCGACCCGCATTCGATCAGCCATCGGAGCGCTCCGCCGACGGCTCGATCTGGACCTCGTAGCGTTCGATCACCGGATTGGCGATCAGCTCCTCGCACATCCGCACGACCTCGCCGCGCGCCTTCTCGGCGCTCGGTGCCTCGAGCTCGAAACGCACCAGGCGTCCCGCCTGCACGCGGCGGACCCCCCGGTACCCAAGGTTGTCGAGCGCCCGACCGATCGTCCGGCCCTCCGGGTCCACGATGCCTTCACGCGGGGTCACCCGGACCTCGACCTGGAAACGAGCTCCGCCGGCGTCCTCTTTCATCTCTTTACGCTGTGGAATGGGTCCTCAGTACTCGGGCAGCTCCCGGCCTGCGATCCGCCGATAGGCCTCGATGTAGCGCTTCGAGGTCGCCTCCACGACCTCCGCGGGCAGTTCGGGCACCGGCGCCTCGCCGTCCCAGCGCCCGTCCGCCCTCAGGGAATCCAGATAATCGCGCACGGGCTGTTTGTCCAACGACTCCTGGGGGCGTCCCGCCTCGTACCTGTCCGCCGGCCAGAAGCGGGAGGAGTCCGGCGTCAGCACCTCGTCGATGAGGAGGACCTCTCCGGTCGCTGCCACCCCGAACTCGAACTTCGTGTCCGCGACGATGATGCCCTGGCGGGCCGCGATCCGTCGCCCCAGCTCGTAGAGAGACAGGCTGAGCTCCCGGAGCATCTCGCTCGTCTTCTGGCCGAGGCGACGCCGGAGCTCGAGGGTCGTGATGTTCTCATCGTGGCCCTGCTCGGCCTTCGTCGCCGGCGAGAAGAGCGGTTCCGGCAGCCTCTGGCTCTCGGTCAGGCCCTCGGGCAGCGGCTCGCCGGCCAGCGTTCCGCTCTCGCGGTATTCCTTCCACGCCGATCCCGACAGGTATCCACGTACGACGCACTCGACCGGAAACGGCCTCGCTCGGCGCACGAGCATGGCGCGACCGGCCCAGGACTCGATCGTGTCCGTCAGCTCGGGCCGCCGCGCCAGGATCGTCCGCGGATCCGCGGCCACCCGATGGTTCTGCACCAGGTGCTGGCTGCGGTCGAACCAGTAGTCCGATAGCTGGGTCAGCACGATGCCCTTGCGGGGAATCCGCTGCGGGAGCACGAAGTCGAACGCGCTGATTCGATCGCTGGCCACCATCAGGAGGTGCTCGCCGAGGTCGTACATCTCTCGGACCTTTCCACTGCGCACGAGCGGGAAGGGAAGCGTGCTCATACGCGCAAGGTCGCCGGCTCGCGTCGGCCGGTGGCCGTGGAGCGCAACAACGGTTCGACCCGGGAGGTCAGGAACGCCTCGACCTGGGCGGCCGCCCGGCCGGTGAGCCGAGCCGGGTCCGCCAGCTCGCGCAGCTCCTCGTCCGCGAGAGGGATCGTCGGGTCCGCCTCCACGCGCTGGAGGAAGTCGGCGGCGTCGGCGCCCTCCGGCCCCCGCTCGCGCGCCGCCATCGCGTGAGACCTGAGCCGCTCGTGGATGTCCTGCCGGTCTCCGCCCGCCCGTACCCCGGCGAGGAGCAGGCTCTCAGCCAGCAGGAAGGGAAGCTCCCGCTCCAGGCGGCGGCGGACCGTCTCCCGGTGGACCACCAGGCCGCCGGCGACGTTGTCGGCGATCAGCAGGACCGCGTCGGCGCACAGGAATCCCTCCGGAATCACGATGCGTCGAGAAGCGGAATCGTCGAGGGTGCGCTCGAGCCACTGCACCGACGCGGTCCAGGCCGCCTCCGCCTCGAGAAGGCAGAGATGGCGACCGAGCGAGCACATTCGCTCGCTTCGCATCGGGTTCCGCTTGTAGGGCATCGCCGAAGAGCCGACCTGATGACGGCCGAACGGCTCTTCCACCTCCCCGAGCCCCTGGAGAAGTCGGATGTCGGTCCCGAAGCGCGAGACGCTCGATCCGACGCCGGCCACCACGCCGAGGGCTCGTTGATCGATCTTGCGAGGGTAGACCTGCCCGACCACATCGTAAACGCCGGGAAAGCCGAAGCGCTCGGCGAGCTTCCGGTTCAGCTCGTCCACCCGCTCCCCCTCGCCCAGCAGCTCGAGGAAGGTCGCCTCGGTGCCGGTCGTGCCGCGTGCGCCGAGCAGACGAAGATCGTCGAGCGCGCTCTCGATGGCCGCCAGATCGAACAGGAAGTCCTGAATCCAGAGGCACGCCCGCTTGCCGATGGTCGTCGGCTGCGCCGGCTGGAAGTGCGTGTATCCGAGCGTCGGCACGCTGCCGTACTCCCGCGCGAACGAACACAGCGAGGCGATTACGGCCAGTGCGCGCTCGCGGAGCAGGCGCAGACCATCCCGTTGCTGGATCAGGACCGCGTTGTCGGCGACGAACGCGCTCGTGGCTCCGAGGTGGATGAAGCCCCGCGCCGCCGGCGCCACCTCCCCGAAGTGGTGGACGTGGGCCATGACGTCGTGGCGCATCTCGGCCTCGAGCTCGGCGACGCGTCCCAGGTCGAGCGCATCGCGCGCCGCGCGCATGTCGGCGATCGCCGCCTCCGGAACATCGACCCCCAGCTCGCGCTCGGCTTCGGCCAGCCCTATCCACAGGTCGCGCCAGATGAGCGCCGTGCGGGTCGGTGAGAAGATGGAGGCCATCTCCTCCGACGCGTACCGATCGATCAACGGGTGCGAATATCGAGGGCGATCGTTCGACACTGGGCCTCTTGGGGCGACCGGCTATCGACGGATCGGGAACGACGTCACCAACGTCGCTCCCTGCCGGCTGACGAACAACTCGACCCAGCCCCGCGCCGCTGCGTCGGCGAGACGGTCACGGGCGTCCTCCGCGCCGCTCACCTGTCGCCGGTTGATCGCCATGATCACGTCGTTCTCCCGCAGGCCGGTCCGGAGTGCCAGCGCCTCGTCCACCGCGATGATCAGCGCTCCGGCGTCGACAGCGAGATCGCGCTCGATCGCGATGCTCTCCGTGACCGTGACCAGCTGCAACCCCCTCAGCGCCTCGACTCGCTCGGCGCTCTCCGATGGCAGCTCCTCGATCCGCAGGTTGGCGGTGAGCCGATCCCGGCCCCTCGCTGCCGACACCGCGATCTGAGCGCCCACTCCCGCATCCAGGAGGCCGATCTCCCAATCGAGCGCGCCCCGCACAGGATGGCCGCCGATGTCGAGGATCACATCTCCTTCGGCCAGCCCGGCCCGCGCCGCCGGCGACCCCGGTGCTACCCGTCGCACGCTGGCCACCGAGACGAAGCTGTCGGACGGGACGGTGGCCACGTCGACCCCGACCCAGGGCCGGCGGATGCGCCCGAAGTCGCGAAGCTCGCGCGCCACCCGAACCGCCCGGTCGATCGGGATAGCGAAGCCGAGGCCCTGCGATCCGCCGGAGCTGGTGAAGATGGAGGAGTTCACCCCGATGACCTCTCCGCGAATGTTGACGAGCGGCCCGCCCGAGTTGCCGGGGTTGATGGATGCGTCCGTCTGCACCATGTCGGCGTACAGCACCTCCCGCTGACCCGTGGACCGGATATCCCGGTCCACCCCCGAGATCACCCCGCGGGTGACGGTCGCCTCCGAGTTAGCGAGGAAGGAGCCGTACGGATTGCCGATGGCGATCGCCTCCTCACCGACCATGAGATCCGAGGAGCGGCCGAGAGGGGCAGCCGGGACCCGCCCGGGAGCGATCCGGAGAACGGCCAGATCGGTGAGCTCGTCGCTTCCGATCACGGAGGCGGCGTACCGGCGGCCCGTGCCGTCGACGACCAGGACGGAATCGGCGCCCTGCACCACATGATCGTTGGTGAGGATCGTCCCCTGGTCGTCGATCGCGAAACCGGATCCAAGACCCGAGACGATGCGGTCGCGCGAGGGTCCGAAGAGCTCGAGGAAGCTGCGGGCACGCAGCGGCTGGTGGCGAAAGACGCTCACGCTCACGACCGAGGGGAGCACGCGCCGAACCGCGGCGACGGTGGGTGTGACCCGATCCCCGAAGGTGAGCGTGTCGGCCGTGCCCTGCCCGAGCCCGGATCGGAGGTTCACCGGGACGCCAGCGTTCGCTCCGGTCCAGGCGGCTACCGGACGGGGGGTGTCCTTGCCGCCTTCGTCAACCGGGCTTCGGCCCTGGGGTGACGCCAGCCGGCGCCCGGCCAGCGCCCAGCCCACGGCCACGCCGAGCAGAAGCATCACGCCGAGCACGCTGAGCAGACGGGCCATGCGACCGCTGTTGGCGGGGGCCATCGCTCCTATGGCCCTCCAGGATCTCCATGCCGGGGTGTCGGCACGCTGCCGGGTATGCCGGGAGAGCGGTTCCATCCGTCGGAGTAACGCACGCCGGTAAGGTAGAGTCCGCACGCCGGAGCCGGTACCGGGGCACGGGCCTGCCGCGCATTCCCTCCGACGAGGGATTCGTCGCCGGCCAGTAGCGCCTCGATCTCGTCCGGGCCACGCCGACCCACGGCCACCTCGATCAGCGTGGACACCAGGTATCGTACCATGCGGTGGAGGAACCGATCCGCGACGATGGAGAAATGGAGCCACCCGACCGGCGACCGGTCCCAGCGGGCTTCGTCCACGCGGCAGCGGGTCCCTCGCTCCGGTTGGCCCGACTTGCGGAAGGCGGCGAACGAGCGGAGGCCGAGCACGGGCCGCGAGATAGACGTCAACGCCTCCGGGTCCAGCGGCGGCGGGCCGAGCGCCCACAGGCGACGTCGCAGGCAGGGGGAGCATCCCTCGGCGCTGTCGCTCGCCAGGTACTCGTATCGCCTCGCCAACGCGCCGAACCGCGGATGGAAGCCCGGTTCCGCCTCGCGCAGGCGCTCGACCCAGACGTCTCCCGGAAGGAGGGCGTTGAGGCCGCGGTGCAGATCGGAGGGTGCCCAGCTCGCGGGGGCCTCGAACGAGATTTCCTGACCCACGGCGTGAACGCCCGCGTCGGTTCGGCCGGCGGCGGTCACGCGACGCTCGGCGGAGAGGAGGCGGGAGAGCGCCCGCTCCACCTCGCCCTGCACGGTCCGTCCCTCGGGCTGCAGCTGCCAGCCCCGGAACTCCGAGCCATCGTAGTGGAGGGTCGCGCGGAAGCGAGCCAGCGGAAGGTCCGGCACGGCGCGAACCTACCCGGCGTTCTTCCGGAGTGTCAAGCGACCGGTCCCTCGATTCCGGGAAGCCCGAAGGCCGCCTGGTGGAAGGAAGGCCCGGCACCGAGTGGGGATCGGTGCCGGGCCGGGGGAGCTCCGGGCGGCGCCCGGAGCCTGACAAGAGCGTGACGGGTGACTCGTCGGCTCAGCGAGTGCGCGTCAGTACTTTCGGAGCACTCCGACGACGATGCCCTGTACGCTGACGCGGTCCTCCGGGTAGAGCAGGGGCGAGACCTCCGGGTTGGCCGGCTGAAGGCGCACGCGTCCGCTGCCGTCCCGGTAGTACTTCTTCATCGTCGCGTTCTCGCCATCCACGAGCGCGATCACCATCTCGCCGTTGTGGGCGGTTCGGCGAGCTTGCACCACGACGTAATCGCCATCGCGGATGTGCTCGTCGATCATCGAGTCTCCACGAACGCGGAGCACGTAGTGTTCTCCGCCGGGACCGACCATCTCCTCGGGCACCGCGAGCATCTCGCGGTCCTCGATCGCCTCGATCGGCTGGCCGGCGGCCACCCGGCCGAGCAGAGGCAACTCCACCGCCCGCAGGCGGAACTCGGTGCGCGCGAGTTCGATCGATCGGCTCTCGTTGTAGCTCTTCCGGATGTATCCCTTCGCCTCGAGGTTCGAGAGGTGCTCGTGCACCGTCGCCAGCGAGCGAAACCCGAAGCCCTCGGCGATCTCCTCGAAACTTGGCGAGTACCCGTGGACGTCGAGGAAGCTCTCGATGAAGTCCAGGATCTCCTTCTGGCGTCTCGTCAGAGCCACCGTTTTGCGCCTCCGTGCCGTACCGTGGGAAGCCGCCGTCGCGCCAGCCGGCGCCGACACCGAACGTAAACCGAAGGCAAGGTACCCGAACAGGTACCGAAACGCAAGTCAGGGGTCCGCGCGTCGCCGGCGAGCCGCGTTCCGGTCCGGCTCCACGAACAGCGTCCTCAGCCGCTCCGCGCTCACCACCCCGGGAGCCGCCCGTCGGGGCTTGCGCACGTACTTGCGGCGGGTCCAGTCGACGGCGACGACGGCACTGCCCCGCGCATTGCTGTGCACCGCCGCCAGCACGGCCGCCTCCCTCAGGTCACGCTCGGGGGGGTTCTGGTCCCTTCGGCCCCAGCGGAGGACGACATGGGCGCCCGGCACCTGGCGGGCATGCAGCCAGATGTCCTCCGAGGCCGCATGGTGAAAGGTGAGGGCGTCGTTGTCCCGCGAGCTGCGCCCGACCCGAATCTCGAGTCCTCCGGCCGACCGATACCGATGGTAGGGAAGGCGGTCGGCCGGGCCGGGCGATTCGCCCGCGGCCCGGTCGCCCTCTACCGGCGAGGGCAGGGCGGGTAACCGAGCCAGCTCGCGGAGGGCCGCGTCCGCCACTTCCCCTTCGGCCAGGCGCCGCAACCCGGCCTCCACCGCTTCGAGTTGGCGCATCACGTCGGCGATCATCACCGGCAACCGCTCGAGGGCGCGCTCCCGACGCGCCGCCCGCCGGTAGTATCGATCCGCGTTCTCGGCGGGCCCGAGGGCCGGGTCGAGCGCGATTCGCCGCGGCGAGCCATCGAAGTCGATCAGCTCGACGGTGGCGGATCCTCTCGGCACATCCCGCAGGCGAGCCAGGAGCAGGTGGCCGGTCTCCCGCAGCCGCTCCGCCGCATCCCCCGCCTCGAGCTGCTCACGGAGGGCGGCCAGCCTGCGGCCCAGTCGCCGCCGCCGTCTCCGGAGCGCCGCCGCCACGTCCTCCCCGGCGGTGGCCGGCTGCGTCGCCTCCGCGGGCGGCTCGCGCACCCCTCCTTCCTCCGCCGCCCGCCGCATGCCCTCCAGCAGCGAGTCCAGCGGCGCCGCAGCCTCGTCGCCCAGCGAGTGCACGTATGGCTGCAACCCCCACGGCCGCTGCAGAAGGTGGCGCTCGCCCGCCCGGCATACGTCCACATACCGCGTGAACGCCTCGCCGCCGCTGTCCCGATCGGAGGATCCCGCCAGCATGTAGTCGACGTTGAGGGCGCTGGTGAACGCGATCCCACGGAGGGCCGCGCCGCGCTTCCCCTCCGGGCCGGCCTGGGTTAGCACGTCCTGCCACTCAGCCCGCGAGAGCGGCGGTTCGACCCCTGCCCGCCGTCCGGACGGAGGCTCCCATAGGCCACCGATGCCAGGCCGCGCGTGCCGGGACCGAAGCGCGGCGCGAATTCGCCACCGGGGCGGATCGTCGGGCTCGAGGAGAAGGACGTTCCGACGGTTGCGCGGAAGGTCGAGCAGGACGCCGACCTCGGCGGTCGGGCCCGCCGTGAGCGTCACCAGAACCAGACGCTCGTCCGGCAGGGACCGGACGCTGGCGGCGGCGAGGTTCCGGAACACGTGCCACCGCCAGCCGTCGATGCGGATCAAGCCCCGCCGCACGGCCTTCGTCCAAGCCGCCCGTGAGGCTAGTCGAGGGGCGAGCGGGGAGCGGTCTCCCGGCACGATCTGCCCGGCCTCCGGGTGCAGGAACGCCCACAGGACGCTTCCGTCCGCGAAGGCGAGGGCGGCCGTCCAGGCGTCCGTATGCAGCCCGAGTGCCGCCACCGCCTCGCCCGCGTACCGTTCCTCGAGCTCGGCGGCCACCGCCGCCGTCAGCAACGGGTCGTAGCGCACCGCCATCGTTCCCGGTCCTCCGTTTCACGTTGGAGGGCGCGTGCTGGACCGGTATATTTTATCGGATGTTGCGGCTCGGCACCCGAAGCGTGGCGGCGGTGTCGGGACGCCGGCCGAAGCTCACGGGCCACACGAGGGGATATTTGAGCGACTCCGGTGCGGTCGGGCGAAAGCGGGTCACGACGCGTGAGCTCGTCGCCATGAAGGAGCGCGGCGAGAAGATCGCCGTTCTCACCTGCTACGACTTTCTGTTCGCCAGCCTGCTCACGGAGTGCGCGGTCGACGCGGTCCTCGTGGGCGATTCGCTCGGACAGGTCGTGCTCGGGCACGACTCGACCCTCCCCGTCACCCTCGACGACATGATCCACCACGCCTCGGCCGTGCGCCGCGGCCTCGTCGGGCCGCTGTTGATCGTGGACATGCCTTTCCTCAGCTACCAGGTGAGCAACGAGGACGCGCTGAGGAACGCGGGTCGGGTGATGAGGGAGAGCGGGGCCGAGGCCGTGAAGCTGGAAGGCGGCGGCGAGTCGGTGCTCGAGCGGGTCCGGGCGATCGTCGACGCCGGCATCCCGGTGATGGGCCATCTCGGCCTGACGCCGCAGTCGATCCACGGACTCGGCGGGTACGCGTTGCGCGGGCGGGACCGTGAGGAAGCCGAACGGCTGGTTCGCGAGGCCTGCGCGCTGGAGGCTTCCGGATGCTTCAGCGTCGTGCTGGAGCTGATGCCGACCGCGCTCGCCGCCGAGATCAGCCGCGCCATCCGTATTCCGACGATCGGGATCGGCGCCGGCCCGGAGTGCGACGGCCAGGTGCTCGTTCTGCCGGACATGCTCGGCCTCAATCCGTCCTTCCAGCCGAAGTTCCTCCGCCGGTTCGCGGACCTCGCCGCTGCCGCCCGGGAGGGCGTGAGCGCCTACGTCGAGGCGGTGAAGGCCGGCGACTATCCCTCTGATGTCGAGAGCTACTCCGGGTGAGTCGGGTGCTGCAGCTGGTGCACCTCGCGGCCGAGATACGCCGGGTGCGCGAGGCGGCCACCGCGTCGCGCCGCACGATCGGCTTCGTCCCCACCATGGGCTTCCTTCATGAGGGCCACCTCAGCCTGATCGACCTGGCCTCCCGGCACGCCGACCTGGTGGCGGTTTCCATCTACGTGAACCCCACTCAGTTCGGGGCCGGAGAAGACCTGGACAGCTACCCGCGGGACCTCGACCGCGACCTGGATCTGGCCGACAAGCACGGGGCGGACATCGTCTTCGTGCCCTCGGACGAGGAGATGTATCCACGGCCCCAGACGGTCTGGGTGGAGCCGCCCGAGGCGATGGGACGGCGGTTGTGCGGCGGGAGCCGGCCGGGCCATTTTCGTGGCGTCCTGACCGTGGTGGCCAAGCTGTTCGGCATGGTGCGGCCGGACGTCGCCGTCTTCGGGCGCAAGGACTACCAGCAGGCGGTGCTGATCCAGCGCATGGTACGGGAACTCGCCCTTCCGGTGCGCATAGAATTGGCGCCGATCGTGCGTGAGCCCGACGGCCTGGCCATGAGCTCGCGCAACGCGTACCTGGTCGGAGGGCAGCGGCGGACGGCGGCCGGGCTTCCCCGGGCGCTCCGTGCGGTCCGCGACGCTTTCGCGGGCAGCGAGCGTTCGGCGGAAGCGCTCCGCCGGCTGGCGCGCGACGTGATGGAAGATGCGGGCGTACAGGTCGATTACGCGGATGTCGTGGATCCGGACGACCTGTCGCCTCTCGGCGAAGCCGGGCCGGACTCGGTGTGCGCGGTGGCCGGATACGTGGGGACGACGCGGCTGATCGACAACGCGTCGTTGGCCGGTCCGTCCTCACTGGTTGACTCGGGGGCATAGATGCGCAGAACGCTGTTCAAATCGAAGATCCACCGCGCCGTCCTGACGGGCGCGCACCTGGAGTACGAAGGCTCGATCGGGGTCGATCGCGACCTGATGGATGCGGCCGACCTGCTTCCGTACGAGAAAGTCCAGGTGCTGAACCTCTCCAACGGAAGCCGGCTGGAGACCTACGTGATCGAGGCGCCGCGCGGCAGCGGCGAGATTCAGCTGAACGGTCCCGCCGCCCGCCTCGGGCAGGCCGGCGACCAGGTCATCATCGTGAGCTACGCCGAGTACTCCGAGGAGGAGGTCGCGAGCCACGTGCCCACGGTCGTCCGAGTCGACGAGCGGAACCGCCTGCTCCCGGATCTCCGCTCCGGCACGGCGGTCTGAGCCCGCTCCATCCCCACCTCGAGCGAGCCGCCCGGGACGCGCGGCTTCCCGACTGGGCGCGCTGCTCCCCGGAACGGCTGGAGCATATCCGCCGGGTGCGGGATCTGATGGCGGATTGGGCCGGGACGCTGGATCTGCCCCGGGCGGAGCGCGACCGGTGGCTGGCAGCCGCCACGCTCCATGACGCCCTGCGCGACCTCGACCCGGCCGACCTGGGCGCGGCCGCCGTCTATCCCGCGGAGACCGCTCGCAGGTGGCCTCCGCACCTGCTGCACGGGCCCGCCTGCGCCCACCGTCTTCGGCAGGACGGCGTGGACGATGAGCCGCTGCTTCGTGCCGTTGCCTTCCACACCACCGGACACCCGGATCTCGACGAGATGGGAGAGTACCTCTACCTGGCCGACTTCCTCGATCCCGGGCGCGGATTCATGCACGACGTTCGAGAGCGCTTGCGACGACGGCTTCCCGAGTTCCGGTCCGATGTGCTGCTCGAGGTGATCGGGCTGCGTATCCGTCATCTCATCGGTCGGCGGAGCGGGATGCTCGAGGAGACGCTGCGCTTCTGGAATCGGGTGGTCGCGGACGCGGAGGCCTCGTGAAGCGCGCAGCCCGCAGGGGACGCCGGCGATCCGGGCCGCCGAGAGTGGCGGTCGCGTTGGCGGTCCTGATGGTCGCGGTGCTGCTCGCCTCCGCCTGGTGGGGATGGCGGCAGGCGAGGGAGCCGCTCGATCCGTCCCAGGATCCGTTCGCCCGTCAGCTCGAGCTGCCGCCCGAACCGCACCCGATCGCGCGGGTGGAGGTGCTGAACGGTGCCGGGGAACCGGGCGCGGCCCGACAGGCCGCGGAGGTCCTGCGTGCCGCCGGCTTCGACGTCGTGTACTTCGGGAACGCGAGCGAGTTCGACAACCGCCGGACCCGGGTCATCGACCGTGTAGGTGACCGTGTGAAAGCGGATTCGGTGGCCGGATGGCTCCGGGTCGAACGGCTGGAGGCCGATCCGGACCCGACCCTGCACCTCGACGCGACGGTCATTCTCGGCACCGACTGGCGTCGCCGCTTCCGCCTGGACGGATCGGGGCCCGCGCCGACCAGGGCGCCCGAAGGCTGAGCTCAAGAAGTCGCGGAGAGAGATTCCCTCTCGAGGCGGAGCTGACCGCACGCGGCCGAAATATCCCGCCCACGGGGCGTCCGCACGGCGGCTTCCACGCCCAGCCGCCGGAGTGTCCCGGCGAAGGCGGCGACCCTGGCCGGCGAGCTCGGCCGCCAGGCCACGAACGGGATCGGATTCAGCGGGATCAGGTTCACGTAGGCGGAGAGGCCCTGCAACTGGCCGGCGAGCCGGCGGGCGAGCGCCGGGTCGTCGTTGATTCCCTCGATGAGGGTGTACTCGAACGTGATGCGGCGGCCTCGCAGCCTGGCGTACTCCCGGATCGCCTCGAACAGTCGGGGCAGGGGGTAGCGCTTCTCGATCGGCATCAGGTCCGCCCGCAGTGCGTGATCGGGCGCGTGCAGCGAGATGGCGAGACCGAACGGCTCGGGCCGACGAGCGAGCTCCAGGATGCCGGGTACCAGGCCCACGGTCGAGATCGTGATGCGGCGCGCGCCGAGGCCGAAGCCTCCGTGCAGGACGTCCAGCGAGGCGTGGACCGCCTCGAGGTTGGCCAGCGGCTCGCCCATTCCCATGAAGACCACGTTGTCGATCGGGCGCTCCCACTCGGACACCGCGAACCGCGCCGCGTCCCGGTACTGGGCGGCGATCTCGGCCGCCGACAGCTGGCGGCGAAAACCGAAGTGTCCGGTCGCGCAAAACCTGCAGCCGAGGGCGCAGCCGACCTGGGAGGAGAGGCAGAGCGTCAACCGGTCCCCGGTCGGGATCAGCACCGACTCGACCTGCTCCCCATCGGCCAGACGCCAGAGGTGCTTGACGGTCCCGTCGCGGGAACGGGCGATGTGCGCGGGCTCCAGCGGGGTGAGGGAGAATTCGGCCGCCAGCGCGGAGCGCAGGGCCTTCGGCAGCGGCGTGACCTCGGTCAGCGAGCGGGCCTTGCGGTCGAACACCCATCCGCGGAGCTGTTCCGTCCGGTACCCGGGCTCGCCCCGCGCTTCCATGAACGCCCCGACCCGGCTCCGGAACGCATCCGGTCCGAGCCCCAGGAGGTCGACGGCCTGCTCCGCAGCGCGGTGGGCGGACGGGAGAAGGTCGGGGGCTTGATCGGTCATCGTCGGGACATCGACCCGGTTGGCGCGGCTTGCTGGCCCAAAACGGCCGGAATATACTGCCACGCGTTCTACTTTCGCGCGCGCCGCGCGTTCCTCCGAGCCTGCCAGGGGATGCCGTGTCCCGGTCAGCCGTAAACCGCCGGTGAAGCAGCGCTGGGACGCGTGGTGGCCGGTGGCCGCCTGGACGATCGTGATTCTCCTGCTGACGTCGGTTCCGCTGCCGACGTGGGCGACTGCCCACGGGCAGGCGGACAAGTTGGTTCACTTCGGCCTCTACCTCGGGCTCGGCCTCACGCTGGGGCGTGCGGCTCGCATCTCGCGCTGGGCCGGCGCGCTCGCGCTCTCGGGCCTCCTGCTGGCCGGGATGGGGTTCGCGGCCGGTGACGAACTGCTGCAGAGCTGGATTCCGCGTCGGGCCCCCCAGCTGAACGACTGGCTGGCGGATGTCGCCGGGCTGGCGGTCGGCCTGGCAGCGTACGTGGTGAGGTGGAGGAATCGATGGAAGACCGAAGCTCGCCGGGCATGAGCCGACCCGGAGGCTTCGCCACTGCCTGGCGGGACCTCCGGTGCGGCGACGTCACGGCGGCCCGTCTCGGCGAGCGGGTGAAGCTGGCCGGCTGGGTCCATCGCATACGGGACCTGGGCGGCGTGATCTTCGTGCAGCTGCGGGATCGGGGCGGTCGCGTGCAGCTCGCGTTCGGTCCCGACTGGTGCGACGAGGGTCTGATCGCCGCGGCCCGTGCCCTGAGCTCCGAGGACGTGATTCAGGCCGAGGGCGAGGTCGTGAGCCGGCCTGCGGAAGCCGTGAATCCCGACATGGCGACGGGCTCCGTCGAGGTCCACGTCGATGCCTTCCGCCTGCTGTCCGAGGCGGCTCCCCTTCCCATCCTCGTCGCCGGCGTCGAAGGCGAAAGCCTGCCCGCGGAGGAGCTTCGCCTGCGCCACCGCGTGCTCGACCTGCGGCGTCCGGAGATGATCCGGAACTTCGAGGTGCGCCACGCTGCCGTGGCCGGGGCTCGCGAGGCTCTCTCCGAAGAGGGTTTCGTGGAGGTCGAGACGCCGCTCCTGACCCGCCGGACGCCGGAGGGGGCACGCGACTACCTCGTCCCGAGCCGCGTGAATCGCGGGGAGTTCTACGCCCTCCCTCAGTCGCCTCAACTGTACAAGCAGCTCCTGATGGTCGCCGGCTTCGACCGGTACTTCCAGGTGGCGCGCTGTCTGCGCGACGAGGACCTGCGGGCGGATCGCCAGCCGGAGTTCACCCAGATCGACGTGGAGATGGCGTTCGTGGGCGTCGACGACGTGCTCGGCGTCTGCGAACGCATGCTGCAGCGGATGTGGCGGCGGGCGATCGGGACGGAGCTCGGCCTGCCCTTCCCGCGCCTCTCGCACGCGGACGCGCTCGAGCTCTACGGGACCGACAAGCCGGATCTCCGGGTTCCGTGGCGGCTGGCGGATTTCACCGAGCTTCTTACCGGGGTCGGATTCGGCATCTTCGACGCCGCTGCAGCCGGAGGCGGTCGGGTTCGCGGTTTCGTGGCCAAGGGAGGCGCCGCCCTCTCGCGGAGCGTGATCGGAGAGCTGGACGAGTTGGCCCGGAAGCGTGGGGCGAAGGGGGCCCTCTGGCTCAAGTGCGCCACCGACGGCTGGTCGGGGCCAGTGGCGAAGTGCGTTGACGGGGCGGTGGATGCCGCGCTGCGCAGCCGCACCGACGTGGGGGAGGGGGACCTCGTGCTGCTCGTGGCCGGTCCGGACTCGGAGACCACCGGTGCCCTGGACGCGCTCCGGCGAGCGGCCGCCGAGCGGCTCGGCGCGGTGGACGAGAGCGGCGGCCATTGGCTCTGGGTGGTGGACTTCCCGCTGTTCGAGAAGGATCCGGACACGGGGGCTCCGGTCGCGGCCCACCACCCGTTCACCATGCCGCAGGATGCGGATGCCGAACAGATCCGCGAAGCGCCCTTCGAGGTCGCGGCCCTGGCGTACGACGTGGTGTACAATGGCAGCGAGCTGGCCAGCGGGAGCATCCGTTGCCACGATCCGGAGATCCAGCGGGCCATCCTGTCGGTGCTGGGTTTCGATCGGGAGGAGGCTGAGCGTCGATTCGGGTTCCTGCTCGAGGCGTTCCGGTACGGCGCGCCTCCGCACGGCGGCTATGCCCTGGGGTTGGACCGGACGATCGCGCTCATGGTCGGGGCACCGTCGCTGCGGGATGTGATCGCCTTTCCCAAGACGACCGCTGCCCGGGGGCTCATGGAGGGCACGCCGGCCTCGGTGGAACCGGAAGACCTTGCCGGGCTACATATTCAGCTATGCGAGGACGACTGAAGAGGCGTCCGTGAGCACTCGATCCCCCGAGACGCAGGTGGTGCAGGAGCGGCTCGATGCCGTGGGAGCGGATCAGCTCCTGCTGGCGGGCGTCAACGACGCGCACCTCGCCGAGTTGGCCCGCCTGTCGGACTCGCGAGTCATTCTGCGCGGCGATCATCTCATCCTCTCCGGATCGGTCGAGGCGCTCGAGCGCGCGGTGCCCGCCGCGCGGCAGATGATCGAGTTGGCCCGCCGCCGGACGCCGTTCACCGTTTCGGACGTGGCCCGCTTCCACGGCGGCGAAGCGCCGCTGGCGCCGCCCGGTGCCGCGGAGCTGCCGGAGGCCCTGATCCTGCCCCGGGCCCGCAGCGTCATCCGCCCCCGCTCCGAGGGACAGCGAGCGTACCTCGAGGCCATCCGGGACAACGACATCGTCGTCGGGATCGGTCCGGCGGGAACCGGGAAGACCTATCTGGCGGTGGCGCGTGCGGTCGAGGCGCTTCACCTCAAGCGGGTACGCCGCATCATCCTCACGCGTCCCGCCGTCGAGGCGGGCGAGGCTCTCGGATTCCTGCCTGGTGACATCCGGGAGAAGGTGGATCCGTATCTGCGGCCGCTATACGATGCCCTCGAGGACATGATGCCGCCGGACCGGGTCCGCCGCGCAATCGAGGAGCACACGATCGAGATCGCTCCGCTGGCCTACATGCGCGGGCGCACGCTCTCCGACGCCTTCCTGATACTGGACGAGGCGCAGAATGCCACCACCGCCCAGATGAAGATGTTCCTCACCCGGCTCGGCCTGAATTCGCGCACCGTCATCACCGGAGACAAGACCCAGATCGACCTTCCGCACCGGGGCGATTCCGGACTGCTGGAGATCGAGGAGGTACTCAAGGGGATCGAGGGCATCGAGTTCGTCTACCTGACGGAGCTCGACGTCGTGCGCCACCGTCTGGTCAAGGAGATCATCCGGGCCTACGGCCAACGCACCGCCGCCGGGGAGACGGAGTCGCGGTGACGGCGCACTATCCGGAGAGCTGGCGCGATGCCGCGCGCAGCATCGGGCGATCGCCCGGTCCCGGCTGGCGCTCGCACGTCGTCCATCACGGCAGCCGAGGCGTTCTGCTGCTCGCACTCGCCTTCGCCGTGCCGATCATGTTCCCGGGCGCGCCGCTGCCGGACTTCGCCCTCCTCGAGCAGGGGCAGGTCGCCACCGAGGACGTGATCGCGGAGATCTCGTTCGATGTCCCCAAGTCGCCGGAGCGCCTCCAGCTCGAACGGGCCGAGGCCGAACGGGGGATCGCTCCGATCTTCAACTTCGACCGCGAGGCGGTCGACCGGTCGTCGCAGCGGGTGAGCGGGCTGTTCGCCCGGCTCGACAGCGCCCTGGCGGTGGCGGAGGACGACACGGTCGCCATCCGGCAGGTGCTGAGCGAAGTGGAGATGGTGACCACGCCGACGGCGGAGCAGGCCGCCTATCTCCGGGTGGGATCGCGACGGCGTGCGCTGCGTGATGCCCTCATCCGCACCTACGATCGGCTGCTGCCCGTGGGTGTCGTCTCCAGTCGAGACCTGGCGGATGTGCTGTCGGGCCAGGTCATCGTGCGGGAGGAGGGCGGCGATCGCCTCGTACGCCGCGACTCGCTCCTGGATGTCGGGCGCTTCTACGCCCGCGCCTCCTCACTGGCGCCGGCCGCGCTCGGCGTCGACGGGCTGCAGCTCTTCCAGACTCTCGTCGTGCACTACCTGGAGGAGAGCCTGAAGCTCGATCCGGAGGCCACGTCCCGCGCCCGGCAGCAGGCGAGGACGGCCGTGCAGGAGTCGGCTGGCTTCGTTCTGGAGGGGGAGCGGATCGTGGCTGCCCACGAGCGGGTGGGACGCGAGGAGGTCGAGAAGCTGCGGGCCTATAGCGCGGCCCTGTCGGACGCCGGGCTGGCGAGCGGACGGTCCTTCTTCCGCTCCCTCGGAGGGATCCTGTACGCCGTCGTCGTCGTCGGCATCCTATGGGGCGTTCTCTACTACCATCGCCGCCCTCTGTACGAGAGCGTGCCGAGCTTCTCCATCGTGGTGGCTCTGGTCACCGTGGTGCTAGCGCTGGCGAGCGTGGTGGCCCGCCTCGGTACCTCACCGGCCCTGATCCCCATCGCGCTGGCGGCGCTGCTGCTCGCCGCCCTCTACGACGGGATGCTGGCGATCGTCGTCGCACTGGTCGTCGCCGCACTGCTCGCGGGCCAGACGGCCCTGCCCGGCCTGAGCGCGGCCTTCCTCACCGCGGCCGCGGGCGTCTCCGCGGCCGTGGCCACGCGAACCCTGCGGCGGCGGGCGGACAGCTGGAAGGTGATCGCCGTGGTGACCAGCGTTTACTTTCTGGCGGCGTTGGCACTCGGCCTCCTCTCCTCGTGGTCGGCCCGCGACCTGGCGATCACGACGGCGTTCGCCGCCCTGAACGCGACCGTCTGCACCGTTCTCGTCGTCGGCGGGCTCCTGCCTGCTCTCGAAAGCTTCACCGGCATCACCTCGAGCCAGACGCTGCTCGAGCTCTCGGACCTCAATCGGCCGCTGCTCAGGCAACTGGCCAAGAAGGCGCCCGGCACGCACGCCCACTCGATCGGTGTGGCCAACCTGGCCGAAGGCGCCTGCACGGCGATCGGTGCCAACGCCCTGCTGGCCCGGGTCGGCACGTACTATCACGACATCGGCAAGACCAAGCAGCCGCAGTACTTCGTCGAGAACCAACCGTCCGGTCGCAACCCGCACGATCGCCTCCACCCCTCGCGGAGCGCGGAGGTGATCAAGGAGCATGTGCGAGAGGGGTTGCGGCTGGCGGAGGAGGCGCGCCTGCCGGCGGCGATCAAGGACTTCATCCGCGAGCACCACGGCACGCTCACGATCTCCTATTTCCTCCACAAGGCCCGGGAACTGGAGCCGAATGCCGAGATCGATCCGTGGGACTACTGTTACGCCGGCCCCAAGCCCCAATCCAAGGAAACCGCGATCGTCATGCTCGCCGACTGCGTGGAGTCGGCCACGCGAACCCTCCCCGACCCCACGCCCGAGCGAATCCGCTCGCTCATCGACCGGCTCGTCGGGGCCCGAATACGCGACGGGCAGCTGGATCAGTCGCCGCTGACCCTGTCCGACCTCCACCGGATCAAGGCGGAATTCGCGCAGACGCTGACGGGCTTCTACCACCAGCGAGTCGAGTACCCGGAGACCGTCGTGCGGTCGTCCGTTCCGGGCACGGCCGCGGCGGAACCGGGTTCGACGGCAGGCCGCCTGGCTCGCTCCCAAGCGCACCATCCGAGCGAGTCGGACATGGCCGGAACCGAGGTCACGAGCGGTACGGAGGCCCCCACGCGGACGGCCCCACCCCCGAGCTCGAGCCCGGCGCGTCGCGACGCGGGCTAGTCCCGGTCGGCCGGTGACGGTCCGGATCCACCTCCAGCTGGCGGAGGAGGCGCGCCTGCCGGCGGCGGACCGCATCTCGGACCTCCTCGAGCGGGCGGCACGGGCCGCGCTGCGGACCGCCGTCGAGTCGCTGACCGGCGAGGTCGAGGTGAGCTTCGTGGCCGAGCCGGTGATTCGTGAGCTCAACCGTCGGTTTCTCGGGTCGGAAGAGAGCACGGACGTGATCGCGTTCGACCTCGGGGAGGGCGCCCACCTCGTCGGCGACGTCTACATAGCGCCGGAGGTCGCGGCCCGAAGCGCCGCCGAGCTCGGCATCTCGGAGGAGGAGGAGCTGGTGCGACTGGTCGTGCACGGTGTGCTCCATCTGGTGGGACACGAACACCCCGAGGGCGAGGATCGGTACACCTCGCCGATGTTCCGCCTGCAGGAGCAGCTGGTGCGCCGCTTGACGGGCACGGGGCTGGTTAGCCACCGTCCGCGGGCCGATCGGCGCGGGCCCACTTCGAGGGGAAACGGTTGAGATCACGGTGAGCGAGCAGACCGGGCTCGAACAGCAGGCGATCCGCCTTCAGGAGCTGCTCAAGCGGGGCGACAGCGATGAGCTGCAGGAGCTCGTCGGGAACGTCCACGCCAGCGACCTCGCCGACCTCCTGGAGCGGCTGGAAGAAGGCCAGCGTCTGCGCCTCCTCGACCTCCTGCCGTCCGCCACCGCCGCCGACGTGCTCTCCGAGATGGAGGATCTCGAGCATCCCGAGGCGCTACTAGCCAGCCTCGAGCCCGAGAAGCTGGCCGAGATCGTCGAGGAGATGCCCGACGACGACGCGGCGGACCTGATCGGCGACCTCGCCCCGCCTGACCAGGCCCGCGTCCTCGCATCGATCGACGATCCGGGCTCGATCCGGGAGCTCCTGGATTACCCCGAGGACTCCGCCGGCGGGATCATGACGCGGGAGCTGGTCGCCGTCCCCGCACACCTCACGGCGCAGGAGGCGTTGGCCGAGATCCGACGGCAGGCGCGGGAGGTGCCGGACTTCTACACCATCTTCGTCATCGGGCGCCGTGGGGAGCTTCGCGGCGTGATGAATCTGCAGAGCCTGGTGATGGCCGACCCCGGGCGGCCGATCGTCGAGCTGATCGAGCCGCCGGCCGCCGTGGTGACCGTCGACATGGACCAGGAGGACGTCGGTCGGGCTCTGGCCCGCTACAACCTGCCCGCGATCGGCGTGTTGGACGCGCAGGAGCGTCTGGTGGGCCGCATCACCTTCGACGATGTGCTGGACGTGCTGGAGGCCGAGACGACGGAAGACATCCTGCGCTTCGCGTCGGTCTCGGAGGAAGAGGAGGTTCGCGGAGCCACGTTCGCGGCAGTCCGCAGCCGTCTGCCGTGGCTGATGTTGAGCCTGTTTACGGCCGCAGCCGCCGCCTCGGTAGTGTACGTGCACCGGGAGACCGTGGAGCAGCTCGTGATCCTGGCGGCGATCATGCCCGTGATCGCGGCCCTGGGGGGAAACGCCGGCACGCAATCGCTGGCGGTGACCATCCGGCGGATCGCGACCTCCGATGAGTCGCTCGTCCAGCGGTGGTCGGTGGTCGGAAAGGAGCTGGCGGTCGGATTGGCGAACGGGCTCGTAATCGGTGGATTTGCCGCCGTGGCGGGGCTCCTCCTCGTCGATGACCCGGCCTTCGGTCTGGTGGTCCTGCTCGCGATGTGGTCGAACGTCGTCGTCGCCTCGACGCTGGGCGGCCTGATACCGATCTTCCTCGAGAGCGTCGGGGCGGACCCGGCGGTGGCCTCGTCGGTCTTCGTGACCACCCTGACCGATCTGGGGGGGTTCTTCCTGCTCCTCACGCTCGCCTCGGTTCTCCTCCTTTAGGATGGCCTGACAGTGCGCGCGTTTCCCGCCGAAGGTCGATCCGGGCTGGTCCGGTCCTTCCGTGCGGGCGACGAACGGGCGCTGGCCAGGGCGATCTCGGTGGTGGAGGACCAGACCTCCGGCTTCGAGGCGCTCCTGGACGAGCTTCGGCCGCTCACGGGCCGGGCCCGGCGCATCGGCGTTACGGGTCCCCCGGGCGCGGGGAAGTCGACCCTGACGGCCGGCCTGGCTCGGCTCTGGCGGGACGCGGGGGACCGCGTGGGGATCATAGCGGTGGATCCGACGAGCCCGTTCACGGGCGGGGCGCTTCTCGGCGATCGCATTCGCATGGCCGAGCTCGCGGTGGAGGAGGGTCTCTTCATCCGGTCTATGGCCAGCCGGGGCTCGCTCGGCGGCCTGGCCACCGCGGCGACGGAGGCCGCCGATCTCATGGACGCGTTCGGGTTCGATCGCGTCGTGCTGGAGACGCTGGGCGTCGGACAGTCGGAGCTCGAGATCGCGGCGGCGGCCGACTCTACGGTCGTGGTCCTGGTGCCCGAGTCCGGCGACGGCATTCAGGCCATGAAGGCCGGACTGATGGAGGTGGCCGACCTGTTTTGTGTCAACAAGTCCGATCGTCCCGGGGCCGACCGCCTGGTGAAGGAGATCGAGGTGATGAAGGCGATACGATCCGGCCGGACGCTGCGCGGAATCCCACGTCACCACGGGCGGATCTCCGCGGGTGCAGCGGGTGTCGCTCCGAGCCCGGCGCCGGGCTCGGACGGTGAGGAGGGGGGAGCTCCGGGGCGCCCGGACTCCGGTTGGGGCGTACCGGTCCTGAAGACGGTCGCCATCCGGGGGGAGGGCAGCGAGGCGCTCGCGGCCGCGATCGACGATCACTTCGGCTGGCTGGAGGCAACCGGCGAGCTGGAGGCTCGGCGATCACGCGCGCTGCTGGATCAGACCCGCCGCATCCTGATCCGCCGCGCCGAGCAGAGCGTGCTCGAGGAGTGGGAGGCCGGCAAGGACGCGTTCCTCCAGGATCTCCTCGCCGGGCGCCTGACCCCGTATGCGGTGGCCCGGCGGTTGGATCACGGTTCGGACCGGAACGACGGGCAAAAGGGGCGGTAGAAAGCCGATACGAGCGGCCGAAGATCCTCTTGATGGGCCGAGGCGAGCGACATGAAGGGCGTGGTGACAGACGGGGTGCCGGAGCTCCAGCGCGAGATCGAGCGGCGGCGCGAGGAGCTGCGTCTCCTGGAGGAGCACCTCGCACGCTGGGAGGAGGAGTACGCGGCCCGCTCGCCCCGCGAAGACGCTGACTTCACCACCGTCTCGGGCACCCCCGTACGCCCGCTGTACACGCCCCTGGACACGGCGGACGACGATTACCTCCGAGATCTCGGTTTTCCGGGCGAGTATCCGTTCACCCGTGGCCCCTATGCCAGCATGTACCTCACCAAACTGTGGACGATGCGGCTCTTCTCGGGCTTCGCCACGGCGGAGGAAACCAACCGGCGATACAAGTTCCTGCTCGAGCGCGGGCAGACCGGACTCTCGGTGGCGTTCGACTTTCCGACCCTGATGGGATACGACGCCGATGACCCGCTGTCGGCCGGAGAAGTGGGGAAGTGCGGCGTCGCCATCTCCAGCCTCGCGGACATGGAGACGTTGTTCGACGGCATCCCGCTGGACGAAGTGTCCGTCTCCATGACGATCAACGGGCCGGCGATGATGCTGTACTGCTTCCTCCTCGCTACGGCCGAGAAGCAGGGCGTGCCGTTCGACCGGGTGCGGGGCACGGTGCAGAACGACATCCTCAAAGAGTACATGGCGCAGCATGCGTGGATATTCCCGCCGCAGCCCGCCCTGAAGATCATCACCGATTGCTTCGAGTGGTCGAGCCTTCACGCGCCGAGCTTCAACACGATCTCGATTTCCGGCTACCATATTCGAGAGGCCGGGGCCACGGCCGTGCAGGAGCTCGCTTTCACGCTGAAGAACGGGTTCACGTACGTGGAGGAGGGGATCCGGCGGGGGCTGGACGTGGATGCGTTCGCTCCCCGCCTCTCGTTCTTCTGGGACGTGCACAACGACTTCTTCGAGGAGGTCGCGAAGTTTCGTGCCGCGCGTCGGATCTGGGCCCGACACATGCGCGACGTGTACGGGGCGCGGAATCCCCGCAGCTGGCGGCTCCGCACCCACGCCCAGACGGCCGGCGTCACCCTGACAGCGCAACAGCCGCACAACAACATCGTCCGGGTGGCGTATCAGGCCATGGCGGCCGTGCTCGGCGGCACCCAGTCCCTGCACACGAACGCGATGGATGAGACACTGGCCCTGCCGACCGAGCACGCGGTCCGGGTGGCGCTCCGCACACAGCAGATCCTGGCCTACGAGACCGGCGTCGCCAACACCATCGACCCGCTGGCGGGCTCCTACTACGTGGAGGGACTCACCGACCGGTTGGAGGCGGAGGCAGAGGAGATCTTCGCCGAGATCGACGCGCTCGGCGGCGTCGTAGCCGGCATCGAGACGGGCTACTTCCAGGGCCAGATCGCAGCGTCCTCGCGTCGCTTCCAGCGGGAGGTCGATTCGGGCCGCCGGGTCATCGTGGGCGTCAACGAGTTCGTCGAGAGCGACGATGTGCCGATCGAGATCCTGCGGATCGGCGAGGAGGCGGGAGCGAAACAGCAGGCGAGGCTGGCGGAGCTGCGCGCCAGGCGGACCGGTGCCGCGGTGGAGGAGGCGCTGGAACGGCTGAGGAGTGCCGCGCGAGGCGAGGAGAACCTGATGCCGCCGATGCTGGATGCGGCCCGCGCCTACGCGACTCTGGGCGAGATCCGTTCAGCGCTCGAGGAGGTCTACGGCCGCTTCCGGGAGCCGGTGACCTTCTAGCCGATTCGTGACCCTTTAGGCGATTCTCGGCAGCTTCACGCTCCGGTTGCCGTCGCCGCTCAGAGGCGACTGCGGATTCGGTCGTACCCCTTCTTCAGCTCGCCCATCAACATGGACATGGCGGCCTTGACGTCGTCCGAGGCATCGTCCATCTCCTCGCCGGCCGCCCGCAGCTTCCCCTTCAGTCGGTCCCACTTCTCCTCGAGCTCGTCCCACTCCTCTCGGGCTTCCGCCTTCGCCAGATGCGCCTTGACCCGCAGCTCGTCCCGCTGCTGCTCCAGCTTGGTCATCAGCTCCTTGAGATTGCTTCGCTCCATCCGCTCCCTCCTCGCGCCGTTTCCCTCACGCCCGTCCGGGTCGGGGCGCCCGTCGTATCGTCGCCATCAACGTATCCCATCGCCGGCCCACCTGCGTTCACGCCGACGGGGGAACAACCTATTCGCGGGCCGGCCTCTCGGGCCCGAGCAGCACCGCGATCCAGCGGGTGTTGCGCTGGAGTCCGAGCCCGATCTTCAGGATGACCGTGAGCGGCACCGACAGCAGCATGCCGACCGGCCCGAGGACCCACCCCCAGAAGACCAGGGAGAGGAACACGACCAGGGTGGAGAGGCCCACGCCTCGTCCCATCACCCGCGGCTCGATCACGTTGCCGAGCACCGTGTTGATGACGAGGTAGCCGAGCGCCGCGGCGAACGCCGCGCCGGGTCCGAGCTGGAGGAAGGCGAACAACACCCCGGGCCCAGCCGCGATCCAGGAGCCGATCGTCGGCACGTAGTTGAGCAGAAAGGCGAGCAGTCCCCAGAGGAGTGGGTAGTCGACGCCGAGGATCATCAGCCAGAGGGCCACCAGGGCGCCGGTCCCCAGGCTGATCAGCGTCTTGATGCCCAGGTACCGTCTCACGTCGTGGGCCAGCTGCGAAAACGCGCCGTAGGCGGACGTGCCGTCGATGTCGCCGAACGCCGCGTGCAGCTTGGCCGGGAAGCTGTACATCTCGATCAGGATGAAGATGACCGTGACCAGGATGAGGACCGTGTTGGTGAGCACGCCGCGCAGTCCCGTGAGGATCGTGCCGACCACCTGCAGGATCCGGCCGAGCTCGAAGTAGGCGAGCAGGAAATCCCCCGAGACGTCCATGCCGAGGCTGCGCAGCCAGGTCAGCAGCGCCTCGATCTGGGCTTCCAGCCGACGCTGGTAGAGCGGCAGCGACCGGGTGAAGTCGAGAATCGAGGTTCCGAGCAGCGTCGTCACGCCGGTGCCGAAGCCGATGAGCGCGAGCACGACGATCGTCACGGCCAGCCACCGGGGCACGCCGATCCTCTGAAGGCCGGCAAGAGGCCCGGTGCACAGGATGGCGAGGAAGACGGCGAGGAAGAACGGCACCAGGATTCCGGCGGCGGCGCGCATCCCGGCCACCACGACGACGAACGCGGCCGCACTGAGCAGCAGTCCGAGGCGGCGGGGTCGGACGAACTCTCCCGAGGTCTGAGGCTTGGCCATCTCGGCTCAACATAGTCGTTTGCCGCCCACCCCGGCCACCGCTCCAGGTCGCGTTGCCGCCCTCCACCGAGCACCGGTAACTTGGCTCTCCGGCTCGGGCGCGAGGGGGCTGGAGGACGGCTTCCGGAGCGATCCGGGCGCGAGAACGGGCGAAGCGCGGTGGGTGTACGGTGGTGGCGGAGATGAACGAACGTCGAATCAGGGTCCTGGTGGCCAAGCCCGGCCTGGACGGGCATGACCGGGGTGCGAAGGTGATCGCTGCCGCGTTGCGCGACGCCGGCATGGAGGTGATCTACACCGGTCTGCACCAGACGCCGGAGATGATCGCCAGCACGGCCCTTCAGGAGGACGTGGACGTGGTGGCGCTGTCGATCCTCTCCGGGGCGCACATGACGCTCTTTCCCCGGGTCAAGCAGCTGCTCGACGAGAAGGGGATGGACCACGTTCTGGTCACGGGTGGCGGAATCATTCCGGCGGAAGACGCCGAGCACCTACGCGAGCTAGGCATCGGTCGGCTGTTCACCCCGGGAACCACCACCGGAGAGGCCGTCGAATACATCCGCTCGTGGGTCGAGGAGCGTGACGCCGCGGGCCTGTCCCCGGAGGGCGGTTGACCACCCTCGCGAACTCCCGGTTGCGCCAGCTGGTCTCCGAGCTCCAGGAGCTCGAGGATCGCCTGCGCCTCGGCGGCGGTGCAACCAAGATCGAGCGCCAGCATGCCCAGGGGAAGCTGACGGCGCGCGAGCGCGTGGAGCTGCTGCTCGATGCCGGCGGCGGTTTTCTCGAGATCGGCCTCTTGGTCGCGCACGACCAGTACGACGGTCGGGCTCCCGGCGCCGGCGTGCTGACGGGCCTCGGCGAGGTAGCGGGCCGGGAGGTGGTGATCGTGGCCAACGACGCCACGGTGAAAGCCGGCAGCTGGTGGCCGGAGACGATCACCAAGATGCTCCGCGCCCAGGAGATCGCGATGCGCTGCCGCATCCCGATCATCTACCTCGTGGACTCGGCCGGCGTGAACCTCCCCTATCAGGGCGGCGTCTTTCCCGGGAAGTACGGTGCCAGCCGGATCTTCTACTACAACTCGATCATGCGCCACTACCTGGAGGTGCCGCAGCTGTCGGCGGTGATGGGGCCATGCATCGCGGGCGGAGCGTACCTCCCGGCTCTGTCCGACGTCATCGTCATGGTGGAGGGAACGAGCTTCATGGGTCTCGGCGGCCCCAACCTGGTGAAAGGGGCCACGGGCCAGGAGGTCGAGTCGGAGGAGCTCGGCGGGGCCTCGACCCACACGGAGGTCAGCGGCGTAGCACACTACAAGGCGGCGGATGACCGCGAGTGCATCGAGAGGCTGCGGGAGTTGGTCGCCGAGCTTCCCGCCTCCGCCAGGCCGGCTCCGCAGAGCGAACCGAACGACCCGGCCCGTCCGCCGGAAGACGCGTACGAGATCCTGCCGGACGATCACCGGCAGCCCTATGACATGGAGGCGCTCCTCGGCACCTTCCTCGATGCGGGCCGGGCGGATGAGTTCCAGGCCGAGTATGCACCCGAGCTGCTCACCACCGTGGCCCGACTCGAGGGTCGCTCGATTGGCGTCCTGGCCAACCGGCGCGGCATGTTCCGCGACCGCGGCGGCGGTCCACCCAAGTTCGGCGGCATCGTGTACACCGATACGGCCCAGAAGGCGGCCTACTTCATGGAGCTCTGCGACCGTCACCGAATCCCGCTGCTCTACGTCCAGGATGTGAGCGGGTTCATGGTTGGCAGGGAGGCGGAGCACTCGGGGATCATCCGCGCTGGTGCCCAGATGGTGGAGGCGATGGCGACCGCCCGAGTGCCGAAGATCGTGCTTACGATCAACCATGCGAGCGGGGCCGGCTACTACGCGATGGCGGGGCAGGGCTTCGATCCGGACTTCATCCTCACCTGGCCCTCCGGCCGCATGGGGGTGATGGAGGGAGAGTCCGCGGTACGGGCGATCTACGGACCCAAGCTCGACGCGGCCGCCGAAGGCGAGCCTCTCGATCCGGCGACGGCGGAGGCGATCGAGCGGACTCGAGAGGAGTACGAGCGGCAGCTGGATGCTTCTTACGCTGCCGCCAGGGGGTTCGTCGACGCGATCATCCGGCCGGAGGACACGCGCGCGGTTCTCGACCTCGCCCTGCGGGCTGCCCTCAACAACCCGGCGGCCCACATCGGCGCCTTCACCCTCCCCGACGATGCCTGAACGGACGGTAAGAGTCGCATCGGGCCAGGGTTTCTGGGGGGATTGGCAGGAGGCCCCCAAGCTGCAGGTTCGCTGCGGCCCCATCGACTACGTGATGCTCGACTACCTGGCCGAGATCACGATGTCGATCCTGCAAAAGCAGAGGGAGAGGGATCCGGCGGCCGGCTACGCCCGGGATTTCGTGGAGCTGGCGGTCGATCTGGCGCCCGACCTCGTCTCCCGGGGGATCCGGGTGGTCAGCAACGCCGGCGGCGTGAACCCCGGCGCCTGTCGCGACGCGCTCGTGGAGCGGTTGGAGGAGGTCGAGACGGAGCGCCCGGTGCGGATCGCCATCGTCCAGGGGGACGACCTCATGGGCCGGCTGGACGAGCTGCTGGCCTCCGGTCACGAGCTCCGCAACATGGAGACGGGCGAGCCGCTGCTCGCCGTGCGTGATCGGGTCACCGCGGCCAACGCGTACATGGGCGCCGGCCCGATCCTCGAGGCGTTGCGCAGGAGCGCGGACGTGGTCGTCACCGGCCGGTCCACGGACACGGCGCTGACGTACGCTCCCCTGATCCACGAGTTCGGGTGGGCCCCGGACGACTGGGACCGAATCGCGGCCGGGGTGGTGGCGGGCCACATCAACGAGTGCGGCGCGCAGGCGTCGGGCGGCAACACGCTCTTCCGCTGGCGCGAGGTGGATCTGGTGGAGCCCGGGTACCCGATTATCGAGGCCTCCGCCGACGGCTCGTTCGTGGTGACCAAACACCCCTCTCTCGGCGGGCGGGTGAACTGGGCGAGCGTGACCGAGCAGCTCGTGTACGAGATGGGCGATCCGACGGAGTACATCACCCCTGACGGCGTCGCCGACTTCTCCACCATCCGGCTCGAGGACCTGGGGGATGACCGGGTTCGGGTGAGCGGCGTTCGCGGTCGGCCCCGGCCGGAGATGCTCAAGGTCTCGATCGCCTATCGAGCGGGCTTCAAGGCGACGGGCAGCCTCACCTACGCCTACCCCGAGGCGTACGAGAAGGCCGTCGCGGCGGATCGGGTACTCCGCGGTCGGCTGGAGCGATTGGGGCTGACGTTCGATGAGATCCGAACCGAGTATGTCGGGGCCGGTGCCTGCCACGGCCCCCTGGCCGGCCGTCCCGATCCGGAGGCTCCCGAGGTGGAGCTCCTCGTGGGCGTGCGGAGCGGGAGCCGAAGCGATGTCGAGCGCTTTACGCGCGAGCTCGCCCCGCTGATCCTGGCCGGTCCGCCGACCGTGACGGGGTTCGCCGGCGGGCGCCCGAAGATCCACGATGTCATGGCCTACTGGCCCGCGCTCATCGATCGCGAGGTGGTGGAGCGGGTCGTCGAGGTGGAGGTGACGGAGGCGTGAAGGTACCGCTCTGGCGGGTGGCGTTCGCCCGCTCCGGCGACAAGGGCGACACGGCGAACGTCGGGCTGATCGCCTATACAGAAGCGGTATATCCGACACTTGTAAAAGAGGTTACAGCGGACAAGGTGAAGCGCCACTTCAAGGGAATCTGTCAAGGGTCCGTCGAGCGGTACGAGCTGCCGAACCTGCGTGCCCTGAACTTCCTGCTTCACGAGTCGCTCGGCGGGGGCGGGACGGTCTCCCTGATGCTGGATGCGCAGGGGAAGACGTTTGGTGCCGCGCTGCTCAGGCTGGAGATCGAGGTGCCCGAGGAGCTGGTGCGGGAGGCGGACGGCGTCTCCGGCTGGTCGGAGCCCGCGTGAGCTACGAGCAGCTGCTGGCTCGCGTGGGCGCCGACGGCGTGAACCGGATCTCGCTGAACCGTCCGGAGCAGCGCAACGCCCTGAGCGCGACGCTCGTCGCGGAGCTGAAGGACGCCCTGGCGCTCGCGGACGCCGACGACCGCGTGCGGGTTGTTCTGCTCACCGGTGAGGGCCCCGACTTCTGCGCCGGCGCCGACCTGCGCGAAGTCCAGGCATCGATCGAGGCCGGGGTGATGGACAGCCTCGCGGAGGCCCGGTCGCTGGGCGAGCTCTTCCTCCTGCTGAGAAAGCTGCGCAAGCCCGTCGTCGCGGCCGTCCACGGCAGGGCGCTGGCCGGCGGCTGCGGGCTCGCGACCGCTTGCGACCTCGTGGTGGCCTCGGCGGACGCGCAGTTCGGCTACCCGGAGGTACGCCTCGGTTTCGTGCCGGCCATGGTGATGGCGATGCTTCGCCGCTGCGTGGGCGAAAAGCGGGCCTTCGAGCTGGTGGCCCTGGGGGACCGGATCGGCGCCGAGACGGCCAGGGAATACGGCCTGGTGAGCCGTGTCTTCCCGACCGAGGAGTTCGCCGGCCATGCCGAGGAGTTCGCGGTCCGGCTCGCGGGGCAGAGCGCATCCGCGCTGGAGATCTCGAAGGGGCTCCTGTACCAGATCGATGGGATGAGCTTCGAGGCGGCGATCCAGACCGGAGCCGAGGTGAATGCCCTCGCCCGGCTCACGCCGGACTGCCAGGAGGGCATCCGGCGGTTCCTGGAACGCTGACGGGCGCACGGTCACGAGAACGGCGATGGAAGCTGAGACGGCGACGGAAGAGACGGCGGTCGCGAGCGCGCACGAAGCGGCGGCCGAGGTGGCGGACCAGGGCCGAAACGACGCGTTTCCTTCCTGGCTGGCCCTGCTGCTGACGGTCGTCGCGCTGGCCGCGGGGCTTCGGCTCCTGGCGGCGGGCGGTCGCGACTCCCTCGGTGCCGGCGTGCTCTGTCTCGTCGGTGCGCTGGCGTTCGGGGCCGTGGCGCTGGCGCAGGGCCCGTATGGGGCGGAGGTGGAAGGCCGGCTCGATCTCAGCGCGAGGCTGGGGCTGGGCTTCCTGGGGGGGGTCCTGGGGGCGGTCGGGGTCCGGATCGCCGTCTGGCTGACGGCCAGCTCGGGGATCCTGCGCCTGCTCGGGCTTCGTGTCGGCACCTGGGAGAGCGCCATCGTGCTCGGCCCGAGCACCGGCCAGGCGCTTCTCTGGGGCGTCATCTTCGGCGTTCTCTACCGCTACGTGCCCGGCGAGAGCTTCGCTGCCAGGGGCGCGTTCGCCGGCACGCTCGCCGCCCTCTACCTGCTGTTCAAGACCCTCCCGCTGGACGTCTCCGCCGGCTGGCTCGGCGTCGCCATCGGGCCGCTGGCCTTCCTGGCGGTGCTGACGTTCGGGCTGGTATGGGGACTCGCCTGCGCCGCCACGATCTCCTGGGGGCAGCGCGACGATCAGGCCCCGGTCAGCCGCTACCTGAGCCAGCCAGCGGCCTGAGAGGCCGAACCCGAGGATGGGAGGCGTCGACGCGGCGAGCTGGTGGCTGCGTCTCCAGCTCGGGCTGGGGCTAGGCGGCGGCGTCACCTGGCTCGGCGGTGCGGCGGCCGGGAGCGACTTCGTCGCCGGCATCGGGGCCGGCTTGCTGATTGCCGCGCTTACGCTCCGGATGGGACGGCGGGCGGCCGAGGGCCGGGGGGACCGGCGCGGGTGATGCGCTGCGCCTGGGCCGCCGGCGACGCGCTGATGTCGGCCTACCACGACCGCGAGTGGGGTGTCCCGTCGCGCGACGACGGTCAGCTGTTCGAGCTCCTGACCCTGGAGGGCGCGCAGGCGGGGCTCAGCTGGTCCACCGTCCTCCGAAAGCGGGAAGGATACCGCCGGGCGTTCGCGGGCTTCGCCCCGGAACGGGTCGCCCGGTACGGCTCGGAGCAGGTGGAGGCGCTGCTGCGGGACCCAGGCATCATCCGCCACCGCGGGAAGATCGAAGCGGCGATCCACAACGCCCGCATGGTGCTGGAAGTGCGGGTGGAGCAGGGAAGCTTCGCCGACTACGTGTGGCGCTTCGTCGGCGGATCTCCGGTCGTGAACCGCTGGCGTGCCGTCTTCGAGCTGCCGTCGGAGACCGAGGCCTCGCGGGCGATGAGCCGGGACATGCGGCGACGCGGCTTCCGGTTCGTGGGCCCCACCACCTGCTACGCCTTCATGCAGGCCGCCGGGCTGGTGAACGACCACGTGCTCTCCTGTTTCCGGCACGCCGAGCTGGCGAAGGCGTCGGAATGATCGGCCGAGCATTGCGCTTTCGCGCCTCCTCGAGCGCCGGCGAGGTGTCGGCCCTGCTCCTCCTGCCTCCGCGGCCCACGGCCCTCTTCGTGCTCGGTCACGGGGCCGGCGCGGGCATGCGCCATCCGTTCATGGAGACGGTCGCGAACCTGATGGCGGAGCGTGGACTCGCCACCTTCCGCTACCAGTTTCCCTACATGGAGGCCGGCAGCCGCCGGCCCGATCCCCAGCCGATCCTGCTGGCGACCGTCCGCTCGGCGGTGGCGGCCGCGACGGGGCTGGCGCCCCGAACCCCGCTCTTCGCCGGGGGGAAGTCGATGGGAGGGCGGATGACCTCGCTGGCCGCGGCGGCCTCGCCGCTGGATCGCGTGCGCGGCCTCGTCTTCTTCGGCTTCCCCCTGCACCCGGCCGGCCGCCCCACCCCGGACCGTGGGGCTCACCTGGCGAAGACCGGTCTGCCGATGCTCTTCCTCCAGGGGACGCGCGACCGGCTTGCCGACCTGGGGTTGCTGCGCCCGGTCTGCGAGGCTCTCGGTGAGGGCGCCACCCTGCACGTGGTCGAGGGCGCGGACCATTCGTTCCACGTACTCAAGCGGACGGGGCGCTCCGCGAAGGAGGTGCTCCACGAGCTGGTCGCGGTCACGGCGGCCTGGGCGGAGGCCACCCGGGCCACCCGGGCCACCCGCCTCGGAGACTGACGACGAGTTGAGGCTAGGGGCGACGTTGGGGCCATGGCGAGCCCCGACCTCGCGTCCGCTCTTCGGGCCCTGCGTCGCCACTACGGATTCCAGCGGTTCCGGCCCGCGCAGGAGCGCGTCGTGCGGGCTGTCCTCGCCGGTGGAGACGTGCTGGCGATCCTCCCGACCGGGAGCGGAAAGTCGATCTGCTTCCAGGTGCCCGCGCTTCTCGATCGGGGGCTCACGCTGGTCATCTCCCCCCTGATCTCTCTCATGCAGGACCAGGTGGCGACCGCCGAACGCCGGTGCATCCCGGCCGCTTCGCTCACCAGCGCGTCGCCGCCGCACGAGCACGGCAGGGTGCGTCGAGCCGTGAGGGCCGGCGAGCTGCGCCTGCTGTACGTGTCGCCCGAGCGGATGGGATCGCGCGCCTTCCGCGACCTCCTCTCCGGGGCGAGGGTGACCCGCCTGGCTGTGGACGAGGCCCACTGCATCTCCGAATGGGGGCATGACTTCCGGCCTTCGTACCGCCGGATCGCGAGCTTCCGCCGGTACGTGGGCGACCCGCCCTGCGTGGCCCTCACCGCCACCGCGACGCCCGAGACCCGGGACGACATCGTGGAGTCGCTCCGGCTCCGGGCGCCCCGGCGGATCCTGGCGGGCGTCAACCGCCCGAACCTCCACTGGAGCGTGTCGCTCACGCGCGATCCGGGTCATGGCGCTCGGCTCGTCCTCGATGCCGTGCGGAGCGCTCCTGGGGCCGCCATCGTGTACCTGCCGACTCGCGAGCGGTCCGTGCGCGCGGCCGAGCTGCTCCTGCGGCACGGGATCCGCGCCGCCCCCTATCACGCGGGCCTGCCTGGCGAGGCCCGAATGCAGATCCAGCGGCGGTTTCTGGACGGGGAGCTCCGGGCCGTGTGCGCCACCAGCGCCTTCGGGATGGGGATCGACCATCCCTCGGTACGGCTGGTGTGTCATCTGGGTTTGCCCGGTTCGCTGGAGGCGTACGTGCAGCAGGCCGGCCGGGCAGGCCGGGACGGATTGCCGGCGCGCTGCCGGCTGGTCGCCGGCCCGGAGGACCGAGGCCTGCAGCGGCGCCTGATTCGCGCCAACTGGCCTTCGCCCCGACATTTGGCCCGTGTGTTCGAGGCGCTTCCGCCGGGGCCGGTCACGCCGGGGATCCTCCGACGGGCCCTGCCTGATCTGAGCGAGCCGGAGCTGCGGAGCGCACTTCGGATGCTCGAGGAGTTCGGATGCCTTCGGAGGCTTCCCGGCGGCGGAGATGGGCCGCGCCGGCTGATGCGGGGTCCGGCCGGCGTTCGCCGCCGGATCGACTTCGCCGCCCCGCGGCGCGGTGCCGAGCGGGCGCTCTGGAGGCTTCGGCAGATGCTGGCCTATGCTCGATCCTCCCGCTGCCGCAGGGCCGTCATCTCGGCCTACTTCGGGGAACGGACGCCCGGTTGCACGGGCTGCGACCGCTGTGACGGCGCTTCCCGGTCAAGGGCCGGGGCCGGCGCACCGAGTTTGCCGGGTTTCGATTCCGCCATACATTGAAAGATTCTGTCCGGCAACGATCGTCTGGCAGCGACATCAGATGCCCCGGTAGCGGCCGCGCTCCGGCACCCGGGGTCGGGAGGAAGATAGATGTCGGGTGACCTGGGCCTGTACCTCGAGGACCATCACCTGATGATGCGCGACATGGTTCGCGAGTTCGCCGAGGCGGAGATCGCGCCCGTCGCGGCGCATCACGATGAGACCGAGGAGTTCCCCTGGGAGAACGCCGCCAAGATGGCGGAGCTGGGGCTGTTCGGGATTCCGTTCGAGGAGGCGTATGGCGGGGCGGACATGGACCTGCTCGCCAGCGTCATCGCCAGCGAGGAGCTGGCCAGGGTCGATGCCAGCCACTCGATCACGGTCGGCGCCCACATCTCGCTCGCCTGCACGCCTATCCATCGCTGGGGGACGGAGGAGCAGAAGCGGAAGTACCTGACGCCGCTCGCGGCAGGCCGGGTCCTGGGAGGCTTCGGACTCACGGAGCCGAACGCCGGGTCCGACGCCGGGGGAACCGAGACCACGGCGATCCGGAAGGGCGACCGCTACATCCTGAACGGACAGAAGACCTGGATCACCCACGGCGGCGTCGGCGAGGTGTTCGTCGTCGCGGCTGCGACCGACCCCGGCCGTGGCAACCGCGGCATCAGCGCCTTCATCCTCACCAAGGAGACGTGCGATCTGGAGCGCGCCACCGAGCTCGGGTTCGGCCACAGCGCCGAGCTCGAGCCGATGCCGGGCTTTACGGCGGGCCAGAAGCTGAGGAAGCTGGGGTGGAACGCCTCCGACACCAGGGAGCTGATCCTCGAGGACGTCGAGGTGCCGGTGGAGAATCTCCTCGGCGAGGAGAATCAGGGGTTTCCGGTGTTCCTGGACACGCTGGATGGTGGCCGGATCGGCATCGCGGCCCACGCCCTCGGGATCGCCCAGGGAGCGTTCGAGCTGGCTGCGCTGTATACCGGTGAGCGTCGCCAGTTCGGAAAGAGAATCAACGAATTCCAGGGCGTGCAGTTCATGCTGGCCGAGATGGCGACCGGCATTCACGCCGCGCGCCTCATGACCTATCACGCTGCCCGTTTGCGCATGGAGGGAAAGCCGCACAAGAAGGAGGCATCCATGGCCAAGCTGTTCGCCTCCGAGACGGCCATGGAGGTCACCACCCGGGCGGTCCAGCTCCACGGCGGGTACGGCTATTCACGCGAATACGCGGTCGAACGGATGATGAGAGACGCCAAGATCACAGAGATCGGAGAGGGGACGAGCGAGATCCAGAAGATCGTGATCTCGCGGGAGATTCTGAGAGAGCTCACAGGGTAGCGCGCCGGTCCCATGCGGCGCGAGATCGTCATCAACGCGGCCGGTCAGGAGACGCGGGTCGCGATCCTCGAGGACGGCCGTCTGGTCGAGCTCATGCACGAGCGTGCGGACGCTTCGCGCATGGTCGGCGACATCTACCTCGGCCGGGTCGACGCGGTCCTTCCCGGCATCCAGGCTGCCTTCGTGGACATCGGAACCGAGAAATCCGGCTTCCTTCACGCCTCCGATGCGTCCGAGCGCGAGGAGGACGAAGAGGAGGCGAACGGTGGCGGCCGGCGGGGCGGGCGCTATCCTCCCATCCAGGATCTCGTCTCCCGGGACCAGGAGCTTCTGGTCCAGGTCACCAAGGAGCCGATCAGCACCAAGGGCCCCCGCGTCACGACGCAGATCTCCCTGCCAGGGCGGTTCCTCGTCTACATGCCGATGAGCGATCACGTCGGCGTGAGCCGGAAGATCGAGGATCGGGAGGAGCGCACCCGGCTTCGGAAGCTGGCCCGCGACCAGCTGGCCAAGAAGCCCGGCGGCGTGATCGTGCGGACGGTCGGGGAAGAGCTGACCAAGAAGGTCTTCAAGGCCGAGCTCTCCTCCCTCCTCTCCACCTGGGAGAAGGTGCAGGAGCGAGTGAAGACCGCCAGGGCGCCCGCCCTCGTTCATGCGGAGGCCAAGCTCACCAGCGGCATCATCCGGGACCTGTTCAGCGACCGGATCGACGCTCTGACGGTCGACTCGCGCGAGCTGGCGAAGGAGATCAAGACGTATCTCGGCCAGGTCAGCCCGGAGCTGGTGGATCGGGTCAAGGTCCACGCCCCCGCCAGCCCGATCTTCGACGAGCTCGGCATCGAGGAGCAGATCCACCGGGCGTATCGGCGCACGGTCGATCTGGCGTCCGGCGGCCACATCGTGATCGAGGCCACGGAGGCGCTGGTGGCGATCGACGTCAACACGGGCCGCTACACCGGGAAGAAGGACCCGGAGCAGACGATTCTTCGTACCAACCTGGATGCCGCGGCCGAGATCTGCCGCCAGCTGCGGCTGCGCGACATCGGTGGGATCATCGTCGTCGATTTCATCGACATGGATGAGCCGGAGTACCGTGACCGCGTCTACCAGGCGATGAAGTCGCATCTCGGTCGCGACCGGGCGCGGACGAAGGTGTTCGGCATCTCGGACCTCGGCCTGCTGGAGATGAGCCGGCAGCGCGTTCGGCCGAGCCTGTTCCACTTCATGACGCAGCCGTGCTCGTACTGCGATGGGACCGGCCGCGTCTTCTCGCCCGAGACGGTGCTCCGTCGGGTGGAGCGGGCGATTCGCCGGGCGGCGTCCGCGGGCGAGAACCGCAAGCTCACCGTGCGCATCCACCCGGACGTGGCCCTCCACCTGCTCGAGAAGGAGCCCGAGTTCATCAAGATCATGAAGCGGGAGTGCCGCATCGAGCTCGATTTCCGCGATGATCCGTTGATCAACGCGTCGGAATACCGGCTCCTGGCCGCACCCTCGGACCAGGACGTCACGAACCGCTACGCGGTGGCGTAGCGTCCACCGCGGGCGGCGCGGGTCCGCCGCGGGTCCGCCGCGAGCGGCGCGGGGTCCGCTCCGCGCGCTCCGCGCTTTGGGTGAGGAGCCTCCTCGCTTCGCTGCGGGGTCTCCACACCGTCGCTGCGAGGCTCGCTCCGCGAATTCCCGCGTCCGCTTTTCGTGCGGCCCCTCGTCGTTGCGGGCCGCGCGCCGGCTTGCGCGCCAGGTCACGCGCGACGTTGCGGATCCAGGAACGCGACTGCGGCGGGCAGCCTGCGCGCTGGTGTTCGAGGCGGCGTTGACCGCATTCGATCGCCGACTTAGCTTGGTGGGCTTTCGCAGATCCGAACGAATACGAGACCAGCCGCATGTACGCGATCATAGAAGCCAGCGGGAAGCAGTACCGAGCCGAGCCGGATACTGTGCTCCGCATCCCCCGCCTGCCGGCGGAGCCGGGTGACACGCTCACCTTCGACGTGCTCCTCGCCGAAACGGACGCCGGAATACAGGTCGGTCGACCCTCCCTGGGCGGCGCGACCGTCCAGGCGGAGGTGGTTCGCCACGGCCGGGGCGAGAAGATCATCGTCTTCAAGCGAAAGCGACGGAAGAACTACCGGCGAAAGCAGGGCCACCGGCAGGACTTTACGGAGATCCGGGTGACCGGGATTTCGGTCGGAGAGGCCAAGCCCGAGCCGGCGAAGAGAAAGCCGAAGCGGGAGCCGGCCAAGCCGGCCAAGAAGGAGCCTCCGGTGGCCGAGGTTGCGGCCGCGGAGCCGAGCGGGGCCGATGTGGCTGTCTCGGCGGCTGCTGCGCAGGTCGAGGTGACCGAAGCGGCGCGCAAGCTGGCGGAGGAGCATGGAATCGACCTCGGGGGTATCACCGGATCGGGTGCGGGGGGTCGCATCCTGAAGGGCGATGTCGAGCGGGCGATTCGAGACCGCGCGGACGAGGAGTAACGAGAGATGGCGCACAAGAAGGGTGTCGGCTCGAGCCGCAACGGCCGCGATTCCAACCCCAAGTACCTCGGCGTGAAGCGGTTCGGTGGCCAGGTCGTGAGCGCCGGCAGCATCATCGTCCGCCAGCGCGGCACGCGGATCCACCCCGGCCACAACGTGGGTCGCGGGCGCGACGATACGCTGTTCGCGCTCTCCGATGGGGTGGTCGAATTCTCGACCGGGCGTCTGGGCCGAAAGACGGTGAGCGTTCTTCCGGACGTCTGATTCCCACCGCGGTCGGCTAAGGCGTTCGGGCCGTCGCCGGCACTACGCCGCCGGGGCTGACCTTTCCGCAAACTCCGCCGGGGCTACCTTCCCGTAAACTCTGCCGGGCGCTTCTCGAGGAACGCGCTCACCCCCTCGCCCATGTCACCGGTCGAGAAGAGCAGACTGAACCAGGCGCGCTCGAACTGGAGCCCCTGATCCATCGGCATTCGCCGAGCCGCCAGAATGCACTCCTTCGCCGCCTTTAGGGCGATCGGTGACTTGGCGCCGATCTTCCGTGCGATCTCGAGCGTGCGCTCCCGCAGCTGCTCGGCCGGCACCACCTCGTCCACCAGGCCGATCCGGCCCGCCTCATCGGCCGGGATCATCTCCCCCGTGTAGATCAACTTCATCGACCGCCCCTCGCCGACCAGGCGCGGAAGGCGCTGCGTACCGCCGCCACCGGGAATGAGCCCGAGGTTGATCTCCGGCTGGCCGATCCGTGCCCTGTCCGATGCGATCCGGATGTCGCACGCCATGGAGAGCTCGCACCCGCCACCGAGGCAGAAGCCGTTGATCATGGCGATGATCGGCTTGGGGAACTCTTCCATCGCCGAGTAGATGTTGCCGCGCTGCATCGTCTGATACTGCTGAGTCGGCTCGGCATCCTTGAACTCGCTGATGTCCGCGCCGGCGACGAACGCCTTGTCGCCCGCACCGGTCAGCACCACCACCCGGACGTCGGCATCGTCGCGAAACTCGGCGAGGGCTCCCAGCAGGGCACGCCGGACCTCGGCGTTCAGGGCGTTCATCTTCTCCGGGCGGTTGATCGTGATCATGCCGACCCGACCCTCGAGCGTCTCCTTCAGCAGCACGTCGCTCATTCGTCCCAGCTCCTCCTACCAGACGTAGAATCCGCGACCGGACTTCTTCCCCAGCTTCCCCTCGTCCACCATCCGCTCGAGCAGCGCCGGAGGCTGGAACCGCTCCCCGAGCTCCCGACGCAGGTAGCGGGCGATCTCCAGCCGCACGTCGAGTCCCACCAGGTCCGTGAGCCGGAGCGGACCCATCGGATGCCGATACCCGAGCTCCATCGCGCGGTCGATGTCTTCGGCCGTGGCCACGCCCGCCTCGACCATGCGAATCGCCTCGAGACCCAGAGCGATCCCCAGGCGAGAGGACGCGAAGCCCGGTGAGTCGGAGACGACGATCGGCGTCTTCCCCATCCGCTCTGCGACTTCGCGGGCGCGCTCGACGGCATCCGGCGCCGTGCGGTCTCCGCGCACGATCTCGACCAGCGCCATGATATGGACGGGGTTGAAGAAGTGCATGCCGATGACGCGCTCCGGTCCCGGAACCTCCTCCGCGATGGCCGTGATCGACAGCGATGACGTGTTGGTGGCGAGCAGCGCGTCGGCCTCCACACCCTCCGCCGCGGCCGCCAGGATGCTTCGCTTGAGCTCCAGCACTTCCGGCACCGCTTCGATCACGATCCCGGCTCCGGCCACCGCCTCCGCTGCGTCCTGGGTGGGGTGAAGCCGCTCCATGGCCGCGTCCCGCGCGCCGGGCTCGACCTTGCCGAGCTCGACGCCCTTGTCGAGCTGGGCACGGACGCGCTCCATCGCTCGCCCGAGGGCCTCCTGGCTCGAGTCGTGAAGGCGGACCTCCCAGCCGGCGAGCGCCGCCACCTGCGCGATCCCGTGTCCCATCGTCCCGGCACCGATCACCGCCAGGGCGGCGGGCCGGGCCCTCGCAGCCTCGGTCATGATCTCATTCCCTGTCCTCGAAGGGGGTTCCGAGCGGGCGGCCCCAGTCGATCGCCTTCCGTCGCACGATGCCGACGGCGTCGAAGCCGAGCTCCTCGGCGATCGCGTTGGCCACGACGTTGTCCGCGCCCACGTACAGTCGCACTTCCAGCAGCTCCCGCTCGCGGGCCCACCGATACGCCGCCGTCAGCAGCCGCTTGAGGTTGCCCTTCCGGCGCGCATCGGGCCGGACGTACGGCGTCTGGATCCGCCCGAGCCGGTGGGGCTGGAAGTACGGCGCGTTGCGCTCGACGCGGCAGGTGATCATGCCATCCAGGCCGCCGTCCGGCCGGGCGATGACGAACACCTCCGAGCCTTCTTCGCGGATGTCGTTGGCGAACGCGGCGCGACGGCTGACGAAACCCGTGCGGGCGATCCGATTGTAGGCCGGGTTGTGCTTGTGCTCCCGGATGTAGTGTGCCCAGAGGGCGACGAGCTCGTCCAGATCGTCCTCGACGGCGGGACGGAGCTGGCTCTCCGCCCCCATTACGCGGGTTCCTCTGCCGCCGCCTCGGCTGCGGTTCTTGCACCGAACACGGGGGCGCGCTTCTCGAGAAAAGCCCGGGCGCCCTCCCGCGCGTCGGCCGTGGCGAAGCAGGCCACCTGGGCTTCGACCTCGTAGTCGAGCATCGCGTCCAGGTCCGCCTCGAGGCTTCTCCGCACGGCTTCCTTGGCGAGCCGGAGCGCCAGGGCGGGCCGAGCGACGAGGCGGACGGCCAACTGTCGGACGGCCTTCATCAGATCGTCGTGCGGGACGACGTGGTTCACCAGCCCGATCTCGAGGGCGCGCCGGGCGTCCACCATCTCTCCCAGGAAGAAGAGCTCCGCCGCGCGGGCCGGCCCCACCAGGCGGGGGACGAAGTAGGCTCCGCCCCAGTCGGGGTGCAGGCCGATGTTGGCGAACGTCTGGCCGATCGAGGCACGGTCCGACGCCCACCTCAGGTCGCAGGCGAGCGCCAGGTTGGCCCCTCCGCCTGCTGCCGGCCCGTTGATCGCCGCGATCACCGGCTTCGGCATCCCGGCGATCGTCTCCACGACGCGCCGTCCCGCCTCGACCAGGGCGCGAAACTCCTCGCGGCGGTCATCCTTGAGCATCGCGGCCAGGTACCCGACGTCCGCTCCGGTACAGAACGCGCGGCCGGCCCCGGTGATGATCACGGCCCGGACGCCCACATCCTCCGCGAGGCTCTCCAGCGCCTCCGCCAGCTCATCGCGCATCGAGCCGACGAAGGAGTTCATCTTCTCCGGCCGGTTCAGGGTGAGCGTGCCGATGCTGTCGGACACCGAGACCAGGATCCGCGCCTCGTCGCTCACGGCTCGGTTTCCGGTTCCTCCCGATGCACGAGGGCCGCGATCCCCTGGCCGACGCCGATGCACATCGTGACCAGCCCGATCGCCGCGCGCCGCCGCCGCATCTCGTGCAGGAGGGTCGTAAGGAGCTTGGCGCCGGTGCAGCCGAGCGGATGGCCGAGGGCGATGGCGCCGCCGTTCACGTTCACCTTCTCGGGGTCGAGGCCGAGCTCCCGGATGCAGGGGAGCGCCTGGGCCGCGAACGCCTCGTTCAGCTCCACGAGGTCGAGGTCGGCCACGCTCAAGCCGGCGCGCTCGAGGACCTTTCGGGTCGCGGGCACGGGCCCGATTCCCATTCGGGAGGGGTCCACCCCTGCCACGGCCGCCGCACCGAGTCTGGCCATCGGCCGCAGGCCGAGCTCCCGGGCCGCCTCGCGGCTGGTGACCAGCAGGGCGGAAGCGCCGTCGTTGATGCCGGAGGCGGATCCTGCCGTTACGGTGCCGTCCGACCGGAAGGCCGGGCGGAGCTTGGCAAGACCCTCCAGCGTGACGTCGGGGCGGGGGTGCTCGTCGCGGTCGACCACCACCGGTGCGCCGCGGCGCTGCGGTACCTCGACCGGGACGATCTCGTCCGCGAACCGGCCCTCCTCGATCGCCCGCGCCGCGCGCCGCTGGCTCTCGACGGCGAACGCGTCCTGGTCCTCCCGGCTGACGCCGTGCTCCCCGGCCACCACCTCCGCCGTCTCGCCGAGCGAGATGGTCCATTCCTCCGGCATCCGCGGGTTGACGAAGCGCCAGCCGACGGTCGTATCGGCGGTCGGAGGCGGGAAGCGGGAGTAGCCGGTTTCCGGCTTCAGCATCACCCACGGCGAGCGCGACATGCTTTCGACCCCGCCCGCGATGAAGACATCGCCCTCGTTGGCCCGGATCGCGTGGCCCGCGGACACGACGGCCTGAAGGCCGGAGCCGCAGAGCCGGTTCACCGTCTGCCCGGCCACCTCGACCGGCAGGCCGGCGAGGAGGGCGCCCATCCGGGCGACGTTCCGGTTGTCCTCGCCGGCTCCGTTGGCGCAGCCGGCGATCAGATCCTCCACCCGCTCGACCGGTACGCCGGTCCGCTCCACCAGCGCCCGGATCGCGATCGCCAGCAGATCGTCGGGGCGCACGGTGGCCAGCGCCCCGCCGTGCCGCCCGACCGGCGTTCGCACGGCGTCGATGATGACAGGATCGCGGTCGTCGGGCTCGTGCCCGGACATCAGCCGAGCGCCCGTGTCAGCGCAGGTTCACCCATACCGACTTCACCTGCGTGTACCCCTCCAACGCGTGGCGGCCGAGGTCGCGGCCGTAGCCGCTCTCCTTGTAGCCGCCGAACGGGCTGGCGGGGTCGTAGAGGTTGTAGGTGTTGATCCACACCGTACCGGCCTTGAGCCGGGAGGCGACGTAGTGGGCCTTCTTGACATCGCTTGTCCACACGGCGGCGGCGAGGCCGTACATCGAGTCGTTGGCCCGCTCGATCGCCTCCTCCACACCGTCGAAGCCGAGCGTGGCGAGGACGGGCCCGAAGATCTCCTCCCGCGCGATCGTCATTTCGCTCGTCACCTGGTCGAAGACCGTCGGCTGGACGAAATACCCGGGACGGATGTCGGCGCGACCTCCGCCGGCCACCACCCGGGCGCCCTCCGCCACCCCCTTCTCGATGTAGCCGAGCACCGTCTCCATCTGCTTCTCGGAGACGACGGCACCGATGCGGGTTTCCTTGTCGAACGGGTCTCCGACCTTCATGCCGGCCGCTCCTTCGGCCACCATTTCGACCAGCTGCTCGTGCACCGGTTGCTCGACCAGGAGGCGGCTGCCGGCGGCGCACACCTCGCCCTTTCCGTAGAAGATCCCGTTGAGCGCCCCCTTGGCGGCGTAAGGGAGATTGGCGTCCGCGAACACGATGTTGGGGCTCTTGCCGCCGAGCTCGAGGGAGACACGCTTCACGGTGTCGACGGCGGTTCTGGCGATGTGTTGCCCGACGGCCGTGGAGCCCGTGAACGCGATCTTGTCGACCCCCGGGTGGGCGACCAGCGCCTCTCCGGCGGTCGAGCCGTGCCCGGGGACCACGTTCAGAACGCCGGGCGGAAAGCCGACCTCCGACGCCGCGTCGGCCAACAGCAACGCCGTCAGCGGCGTCTCCGTCGCCGGCTTGAGGACCACCGTGCAGCCGGCGGCCAGCGCCGGGGCCACCTTCCAGGAGGCGAGGTTGAGCGGGAAGTTCCAGGGGACGATCGCCCCGACGACACCGACGGGCTCCCGAAGGGTGTAGTTGAACTGGTAGGGCACGGAGACAGGAATCGTCTCGCCTTCGATCTTCGTCGCCCAGCCGGCGTAGTACTCGTACGTCTGGATCGTCATCGCGACGTCGATCCCGCTCTCGAACAACGGCTTCCCGTTGTTCAGCGTCTCGACGCGGGCGATCTCGTCCTTCCTCTCCTCCAGCCGCTCGGCGAGCTTCCAGAGGAGGCGGCCGCGCTGTCGGGGACTCATCTTCCGCCAGTCGCCCTCGAACGCCTTCCTGGCGGCGCGAACCGCGAGGTCGATGTCGGCCGCCTCGGCTTCCGCCACCCGGGTGACGACCTCGGCCCGGGCCGGATCGACGACCTCGAACGTCCCGCCCCCCTGAGCGTCCTGCCATTCGCCCCCGATGAACAGGCGGCCCGGCGCGAGCACTTCCGGCACCGCGAGCAGCGTCGTGGTCTCGGTCATCTCAGACTCCCGAAGCGGGCTCAGCGGCCCGCGAACTCCGGCTTCCGCTTCTCGATGTAGGCGTCGAGCCCCTCGCGGGCATCGGCGGACTCGAACAGCTGCTGCTGCATCTCCCGCTCGATCGCCAGCCCCTCGGAGAACGGGACCTCGATCCCGCTGCACACGGCCCGCTTGATCCGGCCCACGGCCTTGGACGCCTTGCCGGGAGGCGCGAACTGTCGGGCGTACTCCATCGCCTCGGCCATGAAGTCCTCGCCGTCGAGGATCTGGTTGATGATCCCCAGCTCGAGGGCTTCCTCGAACTCGAACGTGCGGCCGGTGGCCATCAGCTCGATCGACTTGGACCTGCCGAGCATCCGGCCGAGTCGCTGCGTGCCGCCGGTGCCGGGAAGCACGCCCAGGGTGACCTCGGGAAGGCCGATCTTGCCGCCTCCCTTCTTGGCGACGCGCAGGTCGCAGGCGAGGGCGATCTCGAGTCCGCCGCCGACGGTGTGCCCGTTCAGCGCGCCGATGACGATCTTCGGCGTCTGCTCGAGGCGATTCAGCGTCTCGTTGGCGTGCAGGCAGAAGAAGTACTTGAAGTACGGGTCGGCCTTCTGGAGCATGCCGATGTTCGCGCCGGCCGAGAAGAACTTCTCGCCCGCTCCTCGGATGACGATCACGTGCACGCTCTCATCGAAGCGCGCCTCCAGGATCGCCTCATCCAGCTGGCGCATCATCTCGTAGGTGTACGTGTTGGCAGGGGGGTCATCCATCATGATCACGCCGATCCCGTCCTGCACCTCGTAGTTGATGAGCTTGTCAGCCATTTGAGTCCTCGTTCTTGGTTGGGACCGCCCACTTCCGACACGGCCGGACGTCCGGGTCGACGTCTCGCCGGGGCCCGGAAACTACCGGCTCGGGCCGGGGCCGGACAACCGGAGCAACCGCACGCCCCGGGTGAGCACCGGCACGACGAACACCGCTAGAACCACCCAGGTCAGAGACCCGTATCCCCTGGCGATCAGCTCGATGAGCCCGAACCGCGCCAGCACCGCAGCGACCGTGAGCAGGAGGACGGCAAACGCGGGCCGGGCCAGCGGGGACAGGGATCGCCGCCGCTCCTCCCATGCCACGGCGATGCGGTCGTTGATCGCGTGGATCATCCCGGCGCCGGTCTCGATCAGGGTCCCGAACAGGACGACCTGGTAGAGGACCTGGAAGGCGCGGGACCCGAGCGCGTCGAGGAGGAAGTTGGCAGGGACGGCCTCGCCCACGACGGCGGGATAGAGTCCGCAGAGGGCGACGAAGAACAACAGGCCGGGGAAGATCGCGATCGGCCCGGCCAGCAGACCGGCACCTACCGCCTCCCGGCGCGCCTCGTGATGCCGGACGACGTACAGGATCACCGGCACCACCGTGAGGTTGTAGCCGGCGTAGCTGAGTCCGCCGATGACCCAACCCTCGGTCTCCCGATACGAGCCGAAGGCGGAGAGGATCCGCTCCCCGAACTCCCGGAACGACCAGAGGAAGAGAACGAGGAAGACCAGGTAGAGGACACCGGACCAGATGGCGAAGACTCGCTCGATCGTAGCGCTGCCGCGGAACACCAGATAGCAGATCGCTGCCACGACGGTGAGGACGCCGAGCGCGTACGGAAGCGCGAACACCGCCTCGAAGATCTCGCCGGCGGTGGCGGCGATCACCGCGACCACGAGCAACGTGATCGTAACCTGCGTGATGTCGAACAGCACCCAGGCCGGTCCCAGCAGCCGGCGGAAGAACGTCCGGTAGTCGAACGCCCGCAGGGTGCGGGCGAGCTCGAAGCTTACGGCCGCCACCAGGCTCCAGATGGCGGTGGAGAGCCCGAGCGCCAGGAGTCCGCCCACGGGGCCGCGGGAGAGGAAGAACTCGACCAGCTCGCGGCCGGTGCCGTACCCGCCGGCCACGACCACCGACTGGAAGACGAGGCCCGGCAGCAGGTATTTCCGAAACAGGCTCACCGTACCTCCCGGTCCGACGCCAGCCGCCCGGTCGTTGACAGCTTTCCATGGGTCGCGTGAACATGTCCGGTGCGTAGCGGGAAGGAAAGCCGGCGGGAGGCGATGACGACGATCCCCGATCTGTTCTGCGAGCGCGCCCGCGCGACGCCGGAGCGGGAGCTGCTCCGCTTCGACGGCCGGCGGCTCTCCCTCGGGGAAGCGGAGGCGCGGACCGCGGCGTGGGCTCGAGACCTGGGCCGGCTCGGCGTCGAGCCGGGCGACCGGGTGGCCCTGATGCTGCCCAACGGCCTCGAGTACCCCCTCGCCTGGCTGTCGGTGGTGCGGGCGGGAGCGGTGGTCGTGCCGGTGAACACCGGGTTCGGGGAGTCGGACCTGGGACACGTGCTGCGCGACTCGGGGACGAAGCTCGTCCTGGCCGATCCCGCCCATCTCGAGCTTCTACAGGGAGTCGTCTCCTCAGGCACGGAGGTGGCGCGCATCTGCCGGCTGGCCGCTGCCGAGGCCCGACCGGTCGCTGTGTGGGCTCGGGACCCGGCGTCCCCTCGTAGCCCCACGTCCGCTCGCGGCCTGCCATCCGGCGCTCCGAACGGGCCAGCGGTCGCGCCGGCGGTGCCGGGGGGCGCGCCGGCGGTGCCGGAGGGCGTGGTGGCGATCCAGTACACGTCGGGAACCACCGGCTTTCCCAAGGGGTGCCTTCTCAACCACGGTTACTGGCTGGAACTGGCGGAGGCGGCACGGAGCATCTGCGGGCTCGGGCCGGAGGACGTCGCCCTCACCGCCCAGCCGTTCTACTACATGGATCCCATCTGGAATCTGGTGCTCTGCCTGCAGGCGGGAATGCCGCTGGTGATCCTGCCGAAGTTCTCCGCTTCCAGCTTCTGGGCTGCGGTGAAGCGGAACGGGGTCACCTTCTTCTACTGCATCGGGACGATGCCGATCTTTCTGCTCAAACAGCCGGAGGATCCGACGGTCGAGCGCGGGCACCGGGTGCGGAGGGTGCTCTGCTCCGGCATCCCGGCCCATCATCACGCGCGTCTCGAGGAACGGTACGGCTGCCCATGGCGCGAGGTGTACGGTTCCACCGAGCTGGGTTGCGTGCTCTCGGTCCCGTTCGCGGACACCGGGAGCGTGGGCAGCGGTGCCATGGGAGCGCCGGTGGCGGGCCGGGAGGCGAAGGTGGTGGATCCGGACGGCGTGGAGGTGTCCCGCGGGGAGATCGGTGAGCTCGTCACGCGCGGCGGGGAGACGATGCTCGGTTACCATGGCCTGCCGGAGGAGACCTCCCGCTGGCGCAGGAGCGGCTGGGCCCACACGGGCGATCTCGTGGTCGAGGACGAACGGGGGCATTACCGCATCGTCGGCCGGCTCAAAGACATGATCCGCCGCGGCGGAGAGAACATCGCGGCGGCCGAGGTGGAGGCGGTCCTCTCGGACCATCCCGCCGTCGCCGCGGTTGCCTGCGTGCCGGTTCCAGACGAGGAGCGCGGCGAGGAGGTCAAGGCGTTCGTGCAGCTCGCCCCCGGCCGGTCGCCCGGCGGCGCTCCGCCGGCCGAGCTGCTGGCGTTCGCCCGTCGGAAGCTGGCCGCCTTCAAGCTCCCGCGCTACATACAGTTCGTGGACGAGTTCCCGCTCACCCCATCCCAGCGCATCGCCAAGACGCGTCTCCTCGAGGCGCATCCCGACCTCCGCGCGGGCAGCTGGGACGCCACGGCCGAACGGTGGCTGACGGTCGAGTGATCCTGGATGCGGACGGGCCGGTCGCGGTCCTCCGCTTCGATCGGCCGCGCGTCCTCAACGCGTTCACCCCGGAGATGTTCGAGGGCCTCGCGGGCCATCTGGAGGTCGTGGGCGCGGACGCGTCGGTGCAGGCCGTCGTGCTCACGGGGGAGGGGCGTGCCTTCTCCGCCGGCATCGACCTCAAGGGCATCTCGGCGCGGGTGACGGCGGATGGGGCCGAGGGGGAGCGCGACACGATCGATGTCATTCAGCGGATCACCCGGACGATCGCCCGCCTGCCGAAGGTCGTGCTGGCGGCGGTCAACGGACCGGCGATCGGTTTCGGAGCCGAGCTCGCCGTGGCCGCGGACGTTCGCGTCGCCGCGGCCGGCGCCTCGTTTTCCTTTCCGGAAGTGCACCGGGGCCTCTTCGCCACCGGCGGCTCGACCCGGCTCCTTCCGCAGCTGGTGGGGGCGGGCCGTGCCACCGAATGGCTGTTCTCGGGTAGGACCATCTCGGCGGAGGAGGCGCTCGCCTCCGGTCTCGTAGCGCGGCTGGTGCCGGACGACGAGCTGCTCGAGGATTCGCTTGCGCAGGCTCGCCGGTTCGCGGCGGCCGCGCCGGCGGCGCTCCGCCTCCTGAAGCGCCTGCTGCGCGAAGCGCCCGGGTCGACCTTGGAGGAAGCACTCCGGTCGGAGGTGGAGGGTGCCCTGGAGTGCCTCTCCACCCAGGACTTCGAAGAAGGGATCCGATCCTTTCTCGAGCGTCGTGCCCCGAGGTTCACCGGGGAGTAGGCGAACGATAAGTTGGAGAAATGAGCCGGATTCGATCATGAGCACACGGCCCGACATCCGCACCGGTGGTACCGGCTTCCGGCGCCCGGTTTCGTTCCTGGTCGCTCTCGCGTGCCTGGTCGTCGCCATCCCCGCAGCTCGCTCGTTCGGTCAGGGCGAACCGCCGGTGTATCGCATCCACGTCACCGGCACGATCGAGCTCGGCCTCGCCCCCTACATCTCCCGAGCGCTCCGCGAGGCGGAGGAAAGGGGAGCCGCGGCCGCGGTGCTGGATCTGGACACGCCGGGGGGTCGGGTGGACGCGGCCTGGGAGATCATCGACGCGGTGCGCGACGCACGCCTGCCCGTCTACGCCTACGTGAACCGGAGGGCCCTGTCGGCGGGAGCGATGATCGCTCTTTCCGCCGAGCGGCTCTACATGCGGCCGGGCTCCACTATCGGGGCGGCCACGCCGGTGCTGGGGGAGGGACAAAAGGCCTCCGAGAAGATGGTGAGCGCCATGCGCTCCGAATTCCGGGCGCTGGCGGAGGAGCGCGGCTTCGATCCCCGCATCGCCGAGGCGATGGTGGACGAGGAGATCGAGGTGGAGGGTGTCGTCGAGGCCGGCAAGCTGCTCACCCTCACCACGGCCGAGGCGATCGAGCTGGGCGTCGCGACGGGCGAGGTCGCGGACTACCCGGCGCTGCTGGCGCAGGTGGGGCTGGCCGGTGCAGAAACGGTCGACCCGGTCCCCAACTGGGCCGAGCGCATCGTCCGCTTCCTCACCAACCCGGCGGTGGCCCCGCTGCTCCTCAGCCTCGGCTTCCTCGGGCTGCTGATCGAGATTCGGACACCCACGTTCGGCCTGGCCGGCGCGGTGGGGCTGCTCAGTCTCGCCGCCTTCTTCGGCGCCCGCTTGCTGGTTAACCTCGCGGGGATCGAGGAGCTGTTGCTGCTGGGCGGCGGGATCGTGCTGCTGCTCGTCGAGGCGTTTGTGATTCCGGGGTTCGGCATCGCGGGCGCCCTGGGAATCCTCGCCGTTCTCGGCTCCGCGTACATGAGCATGCTGGGACGGTTTCCAACCACGGTGGATCTCGTGAACACGGCAGGCATCATCGGGCTTTCGATCGTTCTGGTGGCGGTCCTCGCCTTCGTGCTGTTCCGTCACCTCCCCCACAGCCGCTCGCTTTCCGGGGTCTTGCTGCGGAGCGAGACGAGCCGCGACACCGGCTACCTGTCGGCGCCGGAACGGATGGAGCTCGTCGGGAAGATCGGCGTGGCAGCCACCGACCTGAGGCCCTCGGGGACCGCGGTCATCGATGACGAGAGGGTGGATGTGGTCACCGAGGGGCCGTGGATCGAGAAGGGTAGCCAGGTCGTGGTGCTGCACGCCGAGAGCTACCGCCACGTGGTCAGGGAGGCGCCGCAGGTGAGGGGCACGTCGCCGGAAGAGCCGTCGGAAGAGCCGCCGGAAGAGGGTGACGAGTCCGTCAGCGATGGCTGAGACACAACCGATTCGGAAGCGAGGCACCACATGGAAGGCATAGCGGTCGGCACTGCGTTCCTCATCGCCATCGGAGCGTTCCTGCTCCTTTTCCTCTTCTGGGCCGTGCCGGTGGGACTCTGGGTCACGGCCTTCGCGTCGGGCGTGTACGTGAAGCTGACCAACCTGGTGGGCATGCGTTTCCGGAAGGTGAGCCCGCGCGAGATCATCCTGCCGATGATCAGTGCCACCAAGGCCGGACTCAGGCTGAACATCGATGAGCTCGAGGCGCACTACCTGGCCGGAGGCGACGTGCACCGGGTGGTGAACGCCCTGATCTCGGCCGACAAGGCCAACATCGAGTTGCCGTTCCAGCAGGCGGCGGCGATCGATCTCGCCGGCCGCGACGTCCTGGATGCGGTGCAGGTGTCCGTGAACCCGAAGGTCATCCAGACACCGAAGGTGGCCGCGATGGCCAAGGATGGCATCCAGCTGATCGCGCTCGCCCGCGTGACCGTACGGGCGAACATCAACCGGCTCGTCGGCGGCGCCGGCGAGGAGACCATCCTCGCCCGCGTCGGCGAGGGAATCGTGAGCACGATCGGATCCAGCGAGTCCCACAAGGCCGTGCTGGAGAACCCCGACAAGATCTCCAAGACCGTGCTCGCCAAGGGACTCGACAGCGGGACCGCCTTCGAGATCCTCTCCATCGACATCGCCGATGTGGATGTGGGCAAGAACATCGGCGCCGAGCTCCAGACCGATCAGGCCGAAGCCGACAAGCGCATCGCCCAGGCCAAGGCGGAAGAGCGGCGGGCGATGGCCGTCGCGTCCGAGCAGGAGAACCGCGCCCGCGTCGAGGAGATGCGGGCCGAGCTCGTGAGGGCACAGGCTGACGTGCCGCGGGCGTTGGCCGAGGCATTCCGCGAGGGAAATCTTGGAGTGATGGATTATATGCGATACCGTAACATCCAAAGCGACACTCAGATGCGGCAGGCCATCGCCGGCGGGGACGAGAGTGCGGAGACGGCGCCGTAACCTCGACTTCGGCCGGCGGATGGGGCCCGGGTCGGCACGCGGGAGCTGAACATGGAAGGCCTCTTCCAGCTTCTCCTCATCGCATTCGTGCTCTGGGCGTGGTCGCGCGGTGCTCGGAGCAAGAAGCCTCGACCTCCCATCGCACGCACCGGGGAGGGCGAAGCGCAGGATACCGAGCTCGATTGGGACCGGGCGATCGGCGACGTGCTCGAGGGCCTGGGCCTGCCGCGTCCCCAGCCGAAGGGTCCGCCGCCCGGGGCCACAGGTCCGCGGCTCGAGCCGAGGAAGGCCGGCCGGCCGAGGGAAGCGACGGGCATGTCGAAGGTGGCGAGGCCCGAAGCGAGGAGAGCGAGGCCCGAGCCGAGGCGCCCGAGATTCGAGCCGCGCCCAGGGCGCCCCGAGCCGGCCCAGCGTCCCGCCGCCGCTCGTGTATCGCGGGGGGCCCCTGACCGGGAGCTGGTGGAGATCGCCGGGCTCGCCGAAGCGGCGGCGGTCCGACGAGAGAAGGCCGCCCGGGCGCAGGGGGTGGCCGAGAGCCGCCGGGCAGCGTCGGCGGTCACCCCGGCCGTCGAGGAGCCCGCCCCGACGGCATCCGGGCGCGGAAGGGCGCCAGCCGCGACGCCGCCAGGGCTGACGCGCCTGCGTGACCTGTCGGAGCTGGAGCGGGCGATCGTCTACGCGGAGATCCTCGGCCCGCCGAAGTCGCTGGAACCCTGAACGCTCCTGTTTCCCTGACCGCGCGTCGACGGCTGCTCGTCCGCCTCGGCGCCGCACTGCTGGGCCTCGGCGCAGTTCCCACCGGCGCGACCGCCCAGGACGCATCGCGCTACGACGCCTGGGGGGCCGAGCGGAATGTCGGGGTGGCGATCGGGGAGCTGGCGGGCATCAACGCCCTCGTGTGGTTCTACAACGAGTACGTCCGGGAGGGCGGCTTCACGCACGTCTCTCCGAGCACCTTCTGGTCCAACTTCTCCGACGGCTTCTACTTCGACGACAACCACTTCTCCAACAACATGTTCGCCCATCCCTACAACGGAAGCCTCTACTACAACGCCGCCCGCTCGAACGGCCTGAACTACTGGGAGTCCATCCCGTTCGCGGTGATGGGAAGCTTCTTTTGGGAGTGCTGCGGCGAGGTGCACCCGATGGCGATCAACGACTGGATCGGCACCAGCCTGGGTGGCGTCGCCATCGGGGAGGTCCTCTACCGGGCGAGCTCCACCTTTCTCGACAACGCGGACACGGGCCTCTCCCGCACCCTGAGGGAGATCGGGGGCTTCCTGGTGGACCCGATGCGCGGGTTCAACCGTCTGGTCTCGGGCCGCGCGGGCCGGGTCTCGGCCAACCCGGCCGACCCGTACGATGCGATCCCCCCGGAGCTGCACAACTTCGCCAAGCTGGGCGTTCGGATGATCGGGAACCGGACCAGCACGGAGAGCTACGAGACGGACACGCAGGACGTCGACGGCTTCTTCGAGTTCGATCTCAACTTCGGCGATCCATGGAAGAACACCCGCCACAAGCCGTTCGACTTCTTCAGCTTCGGCATCCAGCTCAACTTCACCGACAAGGAGCTGCTGGGCCGGCTGCAGATCTCGGGCGAGCTGTGGGGGTTCGACTGGAAGAAGTCCGAAACGGCGCATCACGTGGTCGCGATCACGCAGAACTACGACTACATCAACAACACGGCCATCGAGTTCGGCGGCCAGAGCTTCGGTGGCTCCTTGCTGTCGGATTGGAGGCTCTCCGACAGCTGGCGCCTGCGCACGGACCTGAACGGCCACTACTACCTGCTCGGCGCCCTCAACTCGGAGTACGCCTTCCTGGCGGTCGTCCCGGACCGGGAACGCCTTCGTGAATACGACATGGGCATGGGCACCGGGTTCTGGGCCCGGGTGGCGGCCACTCACCGCGGCCGGAGAGTCGCCGGCGTGCACTACCGGTTCGTCTACCTGGACACCTGGAACGGCTCGGCCGAGAACGCCGGCGATACGTATCACATCATCCACCTCGGCGGCGTCGACGCCGTTCTGCCGATCGGCCGCTGGGGGATCGGATTCGATGCGTACGCGTACGTGCGGAGCAGCTTCTTCGAGCTGATCGGCTTTGGCACGGTCCGGCAGGACGTGGGTGAGGT
>CAZEBA010000004.1:0-1204 GCA_964510615.1 uncultured Gemmatimonadota bacterium | reverse complement strand
GGGGACTAGAGACCGGGCGGCGGCTCGTCCTTGAATGGCCAGGCGGTCTTGCCGCCGGAGCCAGCCGGCCGGCCGGAGTCCAGGAGCCGCTGCAGCTCCGCCTCGCTCATCTCGAACGGGTCGTCGGTGTAGCCCGGCGGCGTGACCGTACGGGGATCGGACGGGTTGCCGGGCGCCGGGTCGAAGACCCAGCGGCCGAGGGACTCGTCCTTGACGAGCCACACCGCGCCGCTCCGATCCTTGAAGTTGCGGTAGCTCATGGATTCCCTCCGTCGTTCCCCGGGTTCTCCCACACGTTGTTCGCTCGGTCGATGTCGGGAAAGAGGCGCTCCGGATCGATCTCGACCCGGACGACGCCGGAGCCCTGCGGCGCGGTGAGCACCGCCTCCGCCTCCCCGGCGAGCCAGGTATCCACCGGGATCTCGAGGTCGAGCCTCTCCCCGTTCTCCCGGGTCACCCGGACGAGCGCCGGCATCGGCACCAGGCCGAGGTCGCGGATCATGATCTCCGTTCCGGCCCCGTCCGAGGCGGGCCGGACCTCGGCGACCGCCTGGTCGAGTGTCCAGGTCTCGTAGAACCAGGCCCGCCAGAACCACCCCAGCTCGCGGCCGGTCACGTCCTCGATCGTGTCGAAAAAGTCCCAGGGAGTGGGATGCCGGAACGCCCAGCGCCGGATGTACTCGCGGTAGGCCGGCAGGAAGACGTCCGGGCCCAGCAGGCCCTGAAGCGCCGCGAGCACCGTGGATGGCTTGCTGTACGACGCCGTGCGCGCGCGGCTCGGATACTGGTAGTCCGTCCACCGCATCATCTCCCCCTCCTCCCCGGCGAGGGCCGCCTCCAGATACGCCTCCCGGTCCGAGTCCTCGCCGTTCGCGCCGGGAAAAAACTCGGCGCGCGCCTGGTTCTCGTTGAAGCTGGTCAGTCCTTCGTCCTGCCAGGCGTGTCGGCGCTCATCGCTGGCGACGATCATCGGCATCCACATGTGGCCGAGCTCGTGCGCGGTCACGTAGTAGAAGGCGCTGTCGCTCCGGGCCTCGTAGTCGCCGATCAGGGTCATCATCGGGAACTCCATGCCGCCGCCGATGATGCCGCCTCCCTCGATCATGCTCATGTGGCTCCAGGGGTAAGGGAAGGCCAGATAGCGGGAGAGGAAGTCGATCGCATGCCGCCCATAGCGCGCCCCGTTCGCCCAGCGGACGGCGGT
>CAZEBA010000003.1:106427-110307 GCA_964510615.1 uncultured Gemmatimonadota bacterium | reverse complement strand
CGTCGACGCGTGCGCCGGACGCATTGATCGCGCGGCCGAGCCGCCGTAGGATCCCCGACCGGCAACAGGGTGCATGTACGCAACCAAAAGTCTGACGGGCGGGTGGTCTTGCCTCGTGGGGGAACGGATGCATAGAAAGTCGATCGTGCCGATCCTTGGCCTTTGCGCCTTCGTCTCGGCCTCACCCGCACCGGCACAGATGGTCGAGCTCATCATCCCGCAGGTCGGAATCACCTTTCCGCACTACTCGGGCGACGATCTGGATTCCGACACCGGTATCGGCTTCGAGGCGGGCGGGAAGATCCGGGCCGGAGGACGGCTCTACGTCGAGGCCGGCGTCTTCTGGTCATCGGCGGGCGCGGACGTGACCGGGGTGGGGACGGGCGGGCCGACGACCGACGACCTGCGGATTCAGCAAGTCAGCATTCCCGTCGCCATCGGCTTCAAGGTGATCAAGACGCGGCCTCTCGCCTTCCGGATCTTCGCCGGCGCGGCGCCCGGTTTCCCGACCAGCGTCACCGACAACGACTTCGGCTTCGACAAGGACGCATTGAACAGCACCCTGTGGTCGGGTCGGGCCGGCCTCGGCTTCGATCTGGTGCTTCTCTCGATCGACGCCGGATACGACTTCGGGCTCGGAGGGATCTTCGAGTCGAGCCCTCCGGCGCCGGACACGAAGTTGAACGAGTGGTTCCTCGACGTGGGGCTGCGGTTCGGCTTCTGAGCTCTCGCGTCCGGCCAGGGGGAGGGGTGATGCCGGACGACCGACCACCTGCATGGAAAAGGAGATCCCCGTGGGCAGAATGAGACGCTTGGCGCTGGGATTGACTGTCGGGGCCGTACTCTCGGGTGCCACCACGGCAGACGCCCAGAATTCACCGGTACTCGACCGGGTGGTCGGGAGCGGTACGCTCCGGGTCGGGATGTCGGCCACCCAGCCACCGTTCAACGCCCGGAGCCGCTCGGGCGAGATGATCGGGCTCGAGGTCGATCTGGCCAATCTGCTCGCGGGAGCGATGGGCGTGGAGCTGGAGATCGTGAACCGTCCCTTCGGCGAGCTGCTCGGTGCCCTGGGAGAGGGGGCGGTCGACATGGTGATGTCGGGGATGGCGATCACGCCGCAGCGGGCCCAGAAGTCGGCTTTCGTCGGGCCCTACATGCTCTCGGGCAAATCGATTTTAACCAAGTCGGAGACCCTGGCTGCCGCCAAGGAGACGAGCGACCTGGACAAGCCCGATGTCCGGCTGGCAGCGCTCTCGAACTCCACCAGCCAGCAGTTCGTCGAGAAGTACCTGCCGAGCGCGCAGCTGGTGACCGTCGCCGACTACGACGAGGGCGTGAACCTACTGCTGGCCGGCAGCGTGGATGCGATGGTGGCGGACATGCCGATCTGCCTCCTCTCGCTTCTCCGCTATCCGAATGCAGGGCTGGCGACGCTCCGGCAGCCGTTCACCGTCGAGCCGATCGGCATCGCCCTGCCGGGCAACGATCTGGCCTTCCGGAACCTGGTGGACAACTACGTCGAGGCGTTCGAGAAGACGGGGATCCTCGAGCAGCTGCGGAAGCGATGGCTGGAGGATGACTCCTGGGTGGCTGCGCTGCCGTGAGCCGCGTGGGTGCGGTGCTGCTCGCGGCCGTGGCGCTCGGATCCGGCCCGGCGCACGCTCAGCTCGCGGGCCGTCTCCAGGGAGGTGCCGGCTTCGGCGATGGATACGGCGGCATGGTCGGCGGCTCGATCGGCCTGGAGTTCCCGCTGCTGTTCGGCCAGCCGGCGTACGTCGGTCCCTGGGCGATGTACAATGCCGGCGGAACGGTCGAGCTGGACGGCGAAGCGTTCGATCAGAGGTCCACCTTCCTCGGCATCGAGGGCGGCGGCGTGTTCCTCGAGCGGCCATTCCTCATCCGTGGGTCCGGCAACATCGCGGCGGCGTTGATCACCAACGACCGAGTCGGCGGCGAGGAGACGATCACCGAGACGAGGCTGGATCTCTCCGGCGGCGTCGCGTTCGGATACCAGCTCGGCCGCTGGTTCGTGGCTGCCGAGCCCTACACGTTCCTGATCGTGAGCTCCGATACGATGGGCAGCTCCTTCAACCTCTTTCTCACCGTCGGCTACCGTCCCGAGAACCAGAAAAGGAAGGACTGAATGGCCATTCGAGTCGTCGCCCACCTGCAGGCTCGCCCGGAGAAGTCAGCCGAGGTGAAGCGGTTGCTGGAGGGTCTGGTGGCACCCACGCGCCAGGAGACGGGCTGCATCGCCTACGAGCTCCTGGAGACGCTGGACGATCCAGCGAAGTTCACCTTCGTCGAAGAGTGGGCGAGCGAAGATGCGTTTCAGGCCCACCTCGCCACCGAGCACATCCAGGTGGCGATCGGAAGTTTCCCCGATCTGCTGGCGGCGGATCTCGACATCCGGACCTACCGGCTGGTTCGCTGAGCGGGATCCGTCGGGCCGGTCCGGTGTAATCCCGACCGTTACCCATCCTGGCCCCGGGCGACCGGGGCCTCCTTTTGCCGGGCTTCCGTCGAGGGATCCCGGCGACACTTCCCTGGAAACTCGGACACGGAAAGAACGTTGGAGGAGAAGACACAGCGGGGGCGCGACGGCTTGGCCGTAGGGGTCGATGCCGACCAAATCGAAGATGTCACGGCCGCCGGCTCGCCGTTCGCCGAGCTGGGACTCGGGCCGCGGCTGGTGGAGGCTGTCCTGCGGGTCGGCTATCTGGAGCCCACGGAGATCCAGCGACAGGCGATCCCCGCCGCCCTGAAGGGCCGTGACCTGCTGGCGACGGCGAACACCGGCACGGGCAAGACAGCCGCCTTCACGCTTCCCATGATCCAGCGTCTGGGGGAGGATGCCGTCCACGGCCGCCCCCGAGGCCTGGTGATCACGCCCACCCGGGAGCTCGCACAGCAGGTGGGGTCGGCGATCGAGACGTACGGCATCAACTCCGATCTCGAGTGTGTCGTCGTGCATGGCGGCACCCACACCCGCTCGGAGGAGCACGAGCTCGGCTACGGCTGCGACGTGCTGGTTGCCACTCCCGGCCGGCTGCTGGATCATCTGCGCCGCGGCTCCGCGGACCTGTCGGAGATCGAGGTGCTCGTCCTCGATGAGGCGGACCGCATGCTCGACATGGGTTTCATCGACGACGTGAAGAGGATCGTCGCTGCCACCCCTGCCTCGCGGCAGACGCTGCTGTTCTCCGCCACTATGCCGAACGGTGTGCTCTGGCTGGCGCACGAGATGATGAGGGATCCCCTGCGGGTCGAGGTGGGGTTGGAGCGCGCGGCCGACGGCATTCGACAGATCCTGCATCCGGTCGATTGGCCGGCGAAGCACAAGCTCCTGCTCCATCTCCTGGAAGAGCGGACTTCGGGCCAGGTGCTGATCTTCACGCGGCGGCGCGATACGACCAGCTACCTGGCCGAGTTCCTCGCCTCCCGCGCCGTATCGGTCGACGAGCTCCATGGGGCGAACCCGCAGAAGGTCCGCGACCGCAGCCTGGAGGGCTTCCGCGAGGGGCGGACGCGGGTGCTGGTCGCCACCAACGTGGCCGCCCGCGGCCTCGACATCCGGGGCATCCGGCACGTGATCAACTTCGATGTTCCGGACGATCCACGGGACTACGTCCACCGGGTGGGCCGCACGGCCCGGGGGGATGAGACCGGCGAGGCCGTCACCCTGCTGTCGCCGAACGACTGGCACCTGGTGAGGGGCATCGAGGCTCTCACTGGCACGGTGATCGAACGCGAGTCGGTGCCGGGATTCGAGCCGAGCGGGGCGGCGGTGGAGGGAAACGGGGTCGCGCGTCCCGCCCCCGACGACGTGCCGGCGCGCCGGCGCTCCGGTCTGGGACCGCGCGCCGGAAGGCGGTAA
>CAZEBA010000003.1:0-106327 GCA_964510615.1 uncultured Gemmatimonadota bacterium | reverse complement strand
TCCGGCCGACCATCTGATCCGGCGTGTAGCCGCCGAACTCGTGGCGCGGACCCGGATAGCCGATCAGCCGCCAGCCCGCGTACTCCCGGTTGCCCCCGTAGGACGGATCGGCCAGGAAGCCGATCACCGTGTGGACGACGAGGATCTGGAAGAAGTCCTGTGGCGAGGCCTGGTCCGGCGGCCAGTCGGAAACGCTGCCCGCTTCGAGGTCGGCGAGCAGTCGGTCCTGTCGGTTCGGCGACAGATCCCCGAAGCTCCGGTCGAACCGTTGACGCGTCAGCCGACGCACGGCCGCGAGTCCCGTGCGGTACAGCGGCAGCAGCTCCGCCTCCTCGTAGGCCAGCGCCTTGTCGATGAAGTTCACGCACCCCGCCTCGATCGCCCCGGGATCTTCATCGGTCGGGATGATCCGCCCGGTGATCGCCTCCACTAGCTTCCACTCCTCCTCGCTGAACACCAGACGCTCGCTCGTCCGGCGAGCGGCCTCGAGCGCCAGCGGTCGCGGAAGGCTCGACAGCAGCCACAGGGTGCCGCCGCTGGCGGCGGCTCGCGCCACGAACTCGCGCCGACGCACTACAGCGCTCCCTTCCTCGCCTCGGAGATGAAGCGGTCGGCCACCCGGTAGGCGTTGGCGAGGATCGTCAGCGTGGGGTTGTAGCCGGCCGAGGTAGGGAAGACGCTTCCGTCCACGATCCAGAGGTTGGGCACGTCGTGGCTGCGGCACCAGCGATCGACCACCGACCGCTCGGGATCGGTTCCCATCCGGCAGGTGCCCATGAGGTGGGACCCCCCCTTCATCGGGCGCTCCTCGGTCACGGTGATCGGGATCCACGCCTCCTCGGCGCCGCCAGCGTCGGCGAGCTCGAGCAGCCGCCTCTCGAACCAGGCGGCCATGGCGAGGTCGTTGGGGTGCTGCCGGTGGGTGATGCGCGGCACGGGAAGGCCGTAGAGGTCGGTAACGTCCGGGTCGAGGTCGATGCGGTTCTGCTCCATCGGCAGATCCTCGAGCAGCGCGGCGGCCCCGGCGACCCGCGGGAACTTCCGGAGATAATCCTTCAATCCGCGCCCCCACCCGGGTTGGCCTGCGCCGTATCCGGCGTGGCCGAGTAGCGCGTAGCTGAGGGGGAGCTTCTGGGGAAAGTTCGCCTCGATCACCACACCGCCGCGGATGAACCCCCGCCCGGGATCGCTCGGATGGAGATCGTCGAACGCCTTGTGGGTCTCGAGGCCGGTGAACGCCCGAGCCGGGCCGTCGAGGACGAACGACACCTGGACGACCATGTGGAACATGAGATTGCGACCCACCAGCCCGCTCGAGTTGGCAAGGCCGTTCGGATGAGCTCCGCCGGACGACAGCAGCAACAGGTGGGGCGTCCCGACGGCGTTCCCGGCCACGATGACGTGACGGGCGAAGATCTCGTGTTCCGCTCCGGTCTCCTGCTGCAGGTAGCGCACGCTGCGGGCGCGGCCGTTCGCTCCCGTGGTGATCTCGAACGCCAGCGCGTTGGGGCGGAGCTCGAGTCGACCGCTGGCCGCCGCCCTGGGCAGCGAGACCGAAAGGGTCGTCGCCTTGGCGTTCACGGGGCAGCCGAAGCCCGAGCAAGCGCCGCCGTACAGACAGGCCGCCCGCGAGCCGTACGGCCGGGAGTTGATCGCCATCGGGGTGGGGAAGGCGTGGTATCCGAGCCGGGCCGCCGCTTTGGCGAATCGTCGGCTGGCCGTCCGGTCGGGGACCGGCGGGTTGGGGTAGCCTCGTCTCCGCGGCGGCCCGAACCGGTTGGCGCCGGCGACGCCGGAGACGCCGAAGTCCCATTCGGCTCGCTCGTAGTAGGGCTCGAGCTCCGCGTAGTCGATCGGCCAGTCCGCCAGGCTGGCCCCGTTCATGGGTCCCTCGGCGGAGAGCACGCGGAACTCGTCCGGCCGGAAGCGCCAGTTCCAGCCGCCCCAGATCGTCATGGTTCCGCCGACGCAGTGGGCGACGTAGTTGAAGCGCCCCGTCTCCGCCGGAGTGGCGGGGTCGGGGCGCCACGTCTCGAGCTGGTCGGGGGAGAAGAGGCGCACCACCCGGAGCTCGTCATCGCTCACGAAGTCACGGTTGCGCAGGTAGGGACCGCGTTGGAGAGCGACCACGCGGAATCCGGCAGCGGTGAGCTCCTGGCTCATCACGCCCCCGCCGGCGCCGGTGCCGATGACACAGACGTCGAACGATTCGCGTTTCATCCGCTCCGCTCCGGGAAGCACACAGCCTGCGCGTGCGAGGGATGGCTCGATCCGACCGGAAGACTCCCCCACACGCTATGGCGTTACCGGATCGGCGCCAATCGGGACATGAGGAGGATGGCCTCACGGGGCGGGCTGCGTTCGCGCACGACCCCGAGACGATACTATGCATGGCGGCTCGCCGCGCGGTTCGCCGGTACGCGTGGCTCGCCCGAATTCGCGGCTCGCGCGCCCAGGATGCCCGAACCGACGACTCCGGACAGGGATGAGATGTCGAGATGAGATTCCCATCGATCGGCCTGCTCGCTGCCGTCTCGCTCGTCGCCACCCTCTCGCTCATCGCCGCCGTCGCATCGCCGGCTCGGCTGGCGGCACAGGGTGCGCCGGCCGGCAGCGGAGGCCCGCCGGGGGCGGTCGACACGGTATCCGTCGTTCCCGGGCCGGAGTACGCGGCGGGCGGATTTCACGGCTTCCTCTGGGGGGAGCACTACCGCGATGCCTGGACGACGTCGATTCGGGTTCCCGTTCTCGATCTCGCCGCCTACGCTGGCGGGCTTACGCCGCTGAGCGCCGGTGGGCGCCAGACGAGGTCGCTCTGGCTCCAGGGCGCCGACGGAAAGCCCTATGCCTTCCGTTCCGTCTACAAGTACGTGGAGCCGATCCTCCCCGAGCTGCTGCGGGACACGTTCGTGGAGTCGATCGCCCAGGACCAGATGAGCGCGCAGTTTCCGGCCGGTCCGCTGGCCGCCGACTCGCTGCTTACCGTGGCCGGAGTCCCTCACACACGCCCCACGCTCTGGGTGCTGGCCGACGACCCATCTCTCGGCCGGTTCCGCCCGGAGTTCGCCGGCATGCTGGGACTTCTGGAGGAGCGACCGGTGGATGACGACGAGGCAATCGCGGCCTTCGCCGGTGCCGACGAGCTGCTGGGGTCGGAGGAGCTGATGGGGCGCGTGCAGGCCGATCCTGCCTCGCGAGTGGACTCTCGGGCGTACCTCAAGGCCCGCCTCCTGGACATGCTGGTGGCCGATTGGGACCGGCATCCCGACCAATGGAAGTGGGCCAGCTTCGCCGACTCCTCCCCAGGCTGGCGGCCGATCCCCCAGGACCGGGATCAGGCGTTCGCCCGTTTCGACGGACTCATACCGAGCCTCGGCCGGCGTCGCTTCCCCGGCGTCGCTTCGTTCGGGAGGAAGTACGGAAACGTCGTGGACCTCTACTATCACGCCCGATTCCTGGACCGCCGCTTCCTCACCGAGCTGGAGCGGCCGGTGTGGGACAGCACCGCGGCGGAGCTGGCAGCACGGCTGACGGACGGGGCGATCGACGGGGCCATCGGGCGGCTGCCGGAAGGCATCCGTGCCGTGACCGGCGAGTTTCTTCTCGATGCCCTGAAGAGTCGGCGTGACGATCTGCCGCGGGTCAGCCGGGAGATGTACGAGCTACAGGCCCGCGAGCCGTACATCGAGGCCACCGATGTGGCCGAGGTGGCCGAGGTCTCCGGCACGTCCGGTGGGGAGGTGGAGGTATCGATCCGGTCTGCCGGACCGGAAGCGGAACCGTACTTCCATCGCCGCTTCCAGCGCGGCGAGACGGCCGAGATCCGGCTCTACCTCCACGGGGGAAACGATCGGGTGGTGATCCGGGGCGAGCGCCACCTGCCGATCAAGGTCCGGATCATCGGCGGGCCGGGCGACGACGAGTTCCACTTCGCTACCCGAACGGACAACGTCAGCTTGTACGACTGGCGGGGGAGCAATCGGGTGACGGGCGAGAGGGCCGGCGGCATCAACGACAAGCCGTACCCGGACGCCCCGTTGCTGCCGCCTCCCGGCTCGAAGCCTCCGCCGCGGCATTGGGGGGGGTTCACGTACGGTATCGGGAAGGTGGGCTACAGCCCCGACTACTTCCTCATCCTCGGCTACGGCCAGACGTGGATCGACTACGGCTTCCGGAAGGACCCGTACGCTTCGAAGCTGGATCTGGACGGGCGGGTGGCGACGAAGGGAAGGGGGGCGCTCCGCTTCCGCGCCGATCTTCGACCCGAGAACTCGTCCGCCTACGTGCCGCTCGACATCTATCTCTCGAGCCTCGAGATCCTCCACTTCTACGGGATCGGGAACGACACGCGGCTTCCGCCGGGACTCGAGGGTGGGGACGACTTCTTCGACGTGAGGCAGACCGTACTGCGGGGGGAGGGCGGAATCGGGTGGTCGTTCGCGCCGCTCGCCAACCTGGCGGTGGTGGTCTCGGGCGGCTACTCGGACACGTCCGACGATCCGGACCGGCTCATCGGGCTGGTCAGGCCCTACGGATCGGGCGGATTCAGCTCGCTCGGCACACGGCTGCGGTTCGACCTGAACACCTCACGCCCCGGGCTGTTCGAGCCGGTGGAGCCGAAGACGCATCTCTGGCTCCATGTCGGGGGAGGCTTCTATCCCGCGATCCTGGATGTCGCCGAGCCGTACGGCCTGGCGGAGCTGGCCAGCGGTGTCGGCTTTCCCCTCGGGCTCCGGCGCTCCGAGTTCGCCGTGCGCCTGGGCGGCAAGAAGACCTGGGGGACCGTCCCGTTCTACGACCTGGCCTACATCGGCGGCAACGAGAGCCTGCGGGGCTGGCCCGTCCAGCGATTCGCGGGCGATGCCTCCCTGTACGGCAGCGGATCGTTGCGGCTGGACCTCTTCGACTACCGCCTCATTTTCCCATCCAGCTTCGGCGTGCTGGGCATATTCGACCTGGGCCGGGTTTGGGTGGACGGGGAGTCGCCGGGTGGCTTCCACACCGGGTACGGCGGCGGCATCTGGATCGCGCTGCGCGGCACCCGCTCCATCCTCTCGATCGCCTACGCCACGAGCACCGAGGACCACGGCCTCTACATCACGATGGGGTTCGCGTACTAGCGGATCAGGGCGTCGAGACGACCGGGGTCCAGCCCCTGCTCCCGGTAGTGGGCCCGGGCGAGCTCCAGGATGGTGAAGCCGTCCTCGTAGGCCGCGAAGTTGCCGTCGTCGTCGGTGTAGATCAGGCCCCCGCTCACCACGAAGAGGATGATCGCCGGTTCGGCCGAGTCCTCCGGCACGATCAGCGTGTGGGACTCTCCGGACGGCTCGAAGATGAACGTGCCGGCCTCGGCGACCCAGTCATGCTCCCGGTAGCCCCAGCTCCCCTGCAGCGTCCAACCCTGGACGGTGCTGATGTGGTAGTGCTTCGGCACGACGGTTCCCGGCAAGGCCTTGAGCACGGCCGTGAAGCCGCCGGTGGTGACATCGAAACGGCAGGGCTGGAACCAGGCGGTCTCTCCGTACGGCACCCAGAGGCGGTCGTCCTCGAAATCCAGGTCGGTGATGAAGTGGTCCCGGTGGCGCTGCGCGGCCTCGAGGCCATCGTCGTAGCTGGCGAACGTGTTGACCGGCATGGTGGCGCCTCCTTGAGCGAGGGGTGGACCGGGATAGGCCCCTCCAGATAGAGCCCGCCGCCCGGCTAGTCAACAGCAGCCCCGCGAGATCGCCGTCGCGAGACCGGTAGGAGATCTCCCTACACCCGCGGTCGGCATTCCCCCCAGCCACATCCTCCGATTCCCGACTGCTCGACACGGGTCCTCTCCCTATCCTGCGGTCGGAGTGCCGCCACGCACGGAACGGAAAGGCAGGGACGGTGGTGGGCGTCAGAGAACCGGTCTGCGAACCGCACAAGATCAAGACAGTCCGCCTCCTGTCGTTTCCGACCCGGGAGCAACGGAAGAAGTACCTGGCGGACGCCGACTTCAATGTCTTCAAGCTCACGCCCTCGCAGGTGAGCTTCGACATGTGCTCGCTGGGCACCAGCGCCTTCTCGCAGGAGCAACTGGCGGGCCAGCTCATCGGCGACGAAGCGTACGCCGGCAGCCGGAACTTCGAGCACCTCCAGGAGGCCGTGCGTCAGGTGCTCGGCCACCACTACGTCTGCCCGGCGCACAACATCCTCGGCTGTCTCAAGCTGATCGTCTCGACCCTGGTCCCGCGGGGCTCGCGGGTGCCGACCAACGCCCGCGGCCGCATCGACGTCCTGACGCCGCAGGGCATCGAGGTCGTCGATGTCCGCGATCGCGAGGAGCCGATCTTCACCGGGAACCTGGACCTCGACCGCCTGGAACAGGAGCTGGCGGCCGGGGGCTTGCCGATCATCGACTTCCCCGCTTTCGCCGACGGCCAGCATCCGTTCAGCCTCGCCAACCTGCGGTCGGTCCGGGCCCTGGCCGACCGCTTCGGGGTCCGGCTGGTCGTCGACGGCTCGCGGGTGATCGAGAACGCCTGGTACGCGCAGCGACACGAGCCGGGCCAGGCCGATCGGTCCATCGCCGAGATCGTGGGCCAGATCGTCAAGACGAGCCACATCCTGCAGCTGGATGGGGCGCAGGACCCGAAGTCCAACACGGGGGGCATCCTCACCACCGACCATCCCGCCGACCACGAGAGGTTCATCAACGAGGTCGTCGTCTACGAGGGGCTGCACACCTACGGTGGAATGGCGGGCCGGACGATGGAGGTCCTGGCGCGCGGCCTGTTCGAGATGTGCGATGAGGCGGAGGTCCACTGGGTGATGCACCAGACGGAGCGATTCACCCGGCGCCTTCGCGACGGCGGGGTCCCGCTCGAGCGGGGGTGCGACGGGGCGTACGTGATGGCCGATGCGTTCCTTCCCGACGTCGAGGAGTACGCGCAGGATACCTTCTCCGCCGCCCTGTACCTGATGTCGGGGGTACGCGCGGTGGCTCCCCATCCGACGATCAGCGAGCGGATCGTGCCGGTGCAGATCCCCCGGCTGGCGATGACCAACGAGCAGCTGGATCAGGTGGCGGACGCCATTCTGAGCCTCTTCCGGCAACGAGAGGCGGTCCCGGCGCTGCAGGCGACGGCCACCGGTCGCTGGCGCGACGAGATGGCGTACCACGGCTTCTTTCCGGACCTGGAGCCGTACCGGTTCGACACATTCTCCTACGAGATCCACACCATCGAGCGGGTCGGCGAGCTCTCGCGCAAGCGGCGCGAGCGCGCCATCCGCACGGCCGGCTACAACACCTTTCTCCTCCGCTCGGAGGACGTGACGATCGACCTGCTCACGGACTCCGGCACGTCGGCGATGAGCGTCGACCAGTGGGCGGCGTACGACGGCGTCCGGGCGAGCCCCAAGACGACGGACGAATACCACCGCATGGTGACGACCCTGCGGAATGCGTTTGGATACGATCACATCATCCCGACGCACCAGGGGCGGGCCGCCGAGCACATCCTCAGCCAGATCATGATCCGCCCGAAGCAGCTCGTACCGGGCAACATGTACTTCACGACCACCAAGCTCCATCAGGAGCTGGCCGGGGGTGTGTTCGTCGACGTCATCGTGGACGAGGCCAAGGACCCGGTGAGCGAGCACCCCTGGAAGGGCGATATCGATCTGGGCAAGCTGCGGGCGCTGGTCGACGAGCACGGGGCGGACCGGATCGCCTATGTCTCGTTCGAGCACTCGGTGAACATGGCGGGCGGGCAGCCGGTCAGCATGGACAACATGAAGGAGGTCTACGCTTACTGCGGCTCGGTGGGGATCCCCGTCTTCTTCGACGCCACCCGGGTGGTGGAGAACGCCTACATGATCCAGTCTCGGGATCCGCGCTATGCCGAGCTCCCGATTCGCGAGATCCTGCGGGAGATGATGCTCTATGGGGACGGGGCGACGGTGAGCGGCAAGAAGGACTTCCTGATCAACATCGGGGGGATCCTCGCCTTCCGGGAGAGCGCCGAGTGGGCCCGCAGGGCGGAGGAGCTGCTGCGCATCTACGAGGGGAGCGTGACGGACGGCGGGCTCGCCACCGCCGATCTGGCCGCGATGGCCCGGGGTGTCGAGGAGATGGTGGACGACCGGTACATCCGGGCCCGAGTGCGTCAGACCCAGCTTCTGGGAAGGATGCTGCTGGACGCCGGAATCCCGATCGTCACCCCTCCGGGCAGCCACGCCATCTTCCTCGATGCGAAGCGCTTCCTGCCCCACATCGACCAGGACGAGTTTCCCGCCCAGCGGCTGGCGGCCGAGATCTTTGTCGAGACTGGCGTACGGGCGATGGAGCGCGGCAACGTCTCCAAGGGCCGGGACCCCGAAACGGGTGAGAACTACCGGCCGGCGCTCGAGCTTGTCCGCCTCACCATCCCGCGGCGTGTCTACACCAACGACCACATGCGGGCGGTGGCGGACGGCATCATCCGGGTGCACGAACGCCGCACGGAGCTCCGGGGGCTCAAGTTCGTGTACGAGCCGGCCAAGCTACGATTCTTCCAGGGGCGCTTCGAGCCGGTGTAGCCGGGTCCCTCCCGCCGGGCTCCCCTGCTGTCGCCTCTCGAACGGTGGCGAGCCGGTGGTCGATCTAGCCGGCGTCTGGCCCGCCGCGCCTTCCGCGAATGGCCCGATCGATCGAGAAGGCTCCGGCCCCGAGAGCGGCCACCAAGAGGAAGAAGAAGGAGTAGAAGGCCACCTTCTCGCCTCCGTTCTCCCAGGGGAAAAGGCCGCCGCGCGGCACGTGCATCCAGAAGTAGGCGACGGCCATCTCGCCCGAGGCGATGATCGCCGCCGGGACGGTGAACAGGCCGAGGGTGATCAGGGCTCCGCACACGAACTCGATCAGGCCGGCCGCCCCGAAGCGGGAGAAAAAGACGGCGGGCCCTCCTTCCCCGAAACCGCCGAGCCAGCCGAGCAGCTTCTGCGCCCCGTGCGTCCAGTAGAGGATGCCGATCGCGATCCTCGACAGGCCCAGCACTCTGGCCTGCAGCGGCTGTAGCTCGTTCGTCACGTCCGGCCTCCGATCTTCGGCGATGGTTGTCCTACTGACCCGCAATTGCTCCACGTGTCACCAATGTACAGGGTCACCGGCCGCGGACCCACAACGGGAGTCGCGCCGCGTGCCGCTCGTCGCCATCGTCGTGGGATGAGCTTCCCACCCCTTCGAAGCTGGCGCCCGGCCACGGCGCTGGCGGCCACGGTTCTGGCGGCGATCACCGCGAGCCCGTCGCCGGTCGTCGCCCAGGAGCTGGAGCCGAGGCTCTTCTCGCCCTCACCCGTCGGCCTCAACATTCTCGTCGGCGCCTACTCCTACTCATGGGGCAACGTTCTGCTCGATCCGGCGGTCCCGGTGGAGGACATTCGCTCCAAGCTGAGCATCGTGACGGCGGGCTATGTGCGGACGGTGGGCGTGTTCGGCGCCTCGGGGAAGGTCGACGTCGTCGTGCCGCTCGCCACCGGGAGGTGGAGCGGCGTCGTGGATGGCCGGGACTCGTCTCGGACGGCCCGGGGGTTCGGTGATCCGAGGATCCGGTTTTCCGTGCTGTTCAGCGGCGCGCCGGCCCTGAGCGGCAAGGAGTTCGCCTCCTATCGCCCCGGCACGATCGTCGGCGGCGGCCTCCAGGTCTGGGTTCCGCTCGGCCAGTACGACCCGACGAAGCTCCTGAACCTGGGGAGCAACCGCTGGGTCTTCCGCCCCCAGCTCGGCGTCTCCCAGACGCTCTCCCGGTGGGTGCTGGAGGCGATGCTCGCCGGATCGTTCTATACGGACAATGCCGATTTCCTCGACGGCAACACGCTGGCCCAGCACCCGATCGTGGGGCTCCAGGGTCACGCCAGCTACGCGTTTCGGCGCGGCTTCTGGCTGGCGGCCGATGCCGGCTACGGTAAGGGAGGACGGAGCTCGATCAACGGACAGGAGTCGGAGACCGAGCTTGCCTCCTGGCAGCTGGGCGTTACCCTGGCGATTCCGCTCTCCGACCACGATTCGATCAAGCTGGCTTTCGTGTCGGGCGTCCGAGCGGGAAGGGGCGCGGACTACGACATGATCACCACTGCCTACCAGTACCGCTGGTTGAGCGGTTCCTAGCTACGCTACCCGGAGGCCGAAACGGATCTGAATCGCGCCATGCTCGTGATGCTGATGTTCGTCGTCATCCTCGGCCTCGGGCCGGCGAGCCTGCTGACGACCCTGGCAAGCCTCGTGAACCGACGCTCCCGGATCTGGGCGCACTGGCTGCACGTCAACTGGATCGTCCTGCTGCTGCTCACATACTTCAACCTCTTCTGGCATAGCCTCAACATCCTGGAGATCGAGGCCTGGGGCTTCGGCTGGCGCAGGCGTGGCTGGTCATGGTCGATCTGCTCTACGGCGGCGGCTACACGCCGGCGAGCGTATTCAACTCGATCGGAGCGGGGCTGGGGACCTTTCTGGCCCTTTCCCAGTCGGTTCGGACCCACGCTGTCGGAACCTTCCTGGCCTGGGCGTTGATGATCGGAGCGCTTCTCCTCCGCGGAGGCGGCTACCTGGGCTAGGGGATCGCTCGCAGCGGACGGCAGGCGGTCGGCCGGCCGTGCGGCCGCGGGGCGTCCCGGACGCAGGACCGAAAGGACCATGGATGCGATGAGAACGCAGGGAACGAACGCTGGCGGCGTGGCGATCCTCGGCGGTGGGAACATCGGTCAGGCGCTGGCCAGGGGATGGGTGGCGTCGTGGAAGTGCGATCCGGCCCGGATCACGATCACGCGACGTCACGCCGAGGCCCTCGCGCCGCTCGCCGAACAGGGCTTCGACGTCTCCACGGACAACCTGGAGGCCCTCCGCCGCGCCGACACGCTGGTGATCGCTGTTCAGCCCCAGCAGCTCGTCGCCCTGCTTGAGGAGATCGGGACAGCGCTGGACCCGGAGCGGCACGTCGTGATCTCGGTCGTCTCCGACGTACGGATCGAGGACATCCGCCGGCACCTCGGAAGGCCGGTGCAGGTCGTGCGGGCGATGCCGAACACGGCGATCGGGATTTGCGAGTCGATGACCTGCCTGGCCGGCGAAGCGGGCTCGCGGGCGCTCGCGGCGGCCGAGTCGCTCTTCGACGCGGTCGGCAAGACGCTGGTGATCGACGAGGAGCTGATGACGAGCGCCACCGCCACATGCGCCTGCGGGATCGCCTTCTTCCTCCGGGCGATCCGGGCGGCCAGCCAGGGCGGGATCGAGATCGGCTTCCATCCCGACGAGGCAATGCTGTTGGCCGCTCAGACGGCGAAGGGGGCCGCCTCGCTCCTGCTGCGGGCCGAAAGCCATCCGGAGGCCGAGATCGATCGGGTGACCACACCCCGCGGCTGCACGATCGCCGGCCTGAACGAGATGGAGCATCAGGGCTTCAGCTCGGCGATGATCAAGGGGATTCTGGTGTCGGCGGAGAAGGCGGCGGGTCTGTTCGAGGCGGGATAGCCCCGGGCTCGGCCCCCCTCCGCACTCCCGGACGGCCGCTGCCGGTGGCGAAGGGGCGGCACCCTAGAGATCGAAGCGTTCGGCGACGGCCTCCAGCGCCGGTTCGATCGCCGCCGGGCGAGGCACCGCCCTCCCGGCCGCGGGCACGTCCTTCAGGCCGGCGCCGGTGACGAGGAGCACGATGCGCTCGTCCCGATCGACCACGTCGGCCTCGAGCGCCGCGTGCAGCCCCGCCAGGGCGGCCGCGCCCGCCGGTTCGGCGAAGACGCCGGTGTGACGCGCCAGGAACGGGATGGCCGTCAGGATGGCGTCGTCCGAGACGGCGACCGCCCCGCCGTTCGACTCCCGGATCCGCCTCAGACAGAGGATCCCGTTGCGCGGGCACTGCACCGTCAGGCTGTCGGCCACGCTGGCGGCCGCCGGCACCGCGGTGACCGTGTCCGCCCCCTCGCGCCACGCGGCCACGATCGCCGCGGACCCTTCGGGCTGAACCGCCACCAGACGCGGAGTGGCGGCCAGAAGACCGGTTTGCGCCAGGTCCGCGAAACCCTTGGCGGCACCGGCGAGGATGGCGCCGTCCCCGGTGGGGACCAGCACCACGTCGGCCCGGTCGGGCGCCAGCGCGGCGGCGATCTCGAGGGCCGCCGTCTTCTTGCCCTCGATCGTGAACGGGTTCAGGGCCGTGTTCCGGTTGTACCAGCCGAAGGAGCAGCAGGCCGCGAGGCAGAGCTCGAACGCCTCGTCGTAGCTGCCTCGGACAGGGACGACTTCCGCCCCGTAGCAGAGCAGCTGGACGAGCTTCGCCTCCGGAGCCGATTCGGGGACGAAGACGACGGCCCGCACCCGCGCTGCGGCCGCGACGGCGGCCAGCGCTGCGGCGGCGTTGCCGGTCGAGGCGGTGGCGATCGTGTCGAAGCCGTACTCGCGAGCCTTCGCGACGACGAGCAGCGATGCGCGGTCCTTGGTGCTGCCGCTCGGGTTCCGCGTATCGTCCTTCACCCACAGCCGCGGCAGGCCGAGCGCCGCCCGCAGTCCCGGCACGGGAAGGAGCGGCGTGCCGCCCACGTCCAGCGGCGCCAGCAAGGCGGGATCGCCGAACGGGAGAAACGCGGCCAGGAAGTCCGTGTCGGCCGGCCGCGCCTGAGGCCAGGTCTCCGGAAGATCATCCAGCTCGACCTCCAGGACACCGCGGGTGGGGCCTCCCGGCTCCTGCAGCGTGGTGCAGACCGGGCAGACGAGGAGCTGCGGATCCTCGGCGAACCGCCGCCCGCACTCGACGCAGCGGAGCTGGAAGCCGCTCAAGGCCGGCCCCGTCGCGCCGCGACCCGATTCCTCACATCACGAGCGCCATCAGCGCCTTCTGCACGTGCAGCCGGTTCTCCGCCTCGTCGTACACGGCCGAGTGCGGGCCGTCGATCACCTCGTCGGTGACCTCGCGGCCCCGGTCCGCCGGCAAGGGATGCAGGTAGACCAGGTGCTCCCTGCCGAGCGCAATCTGCTCCATGCTGCAGCGCCAGGCCGGGTAACGCTCGATCAGCCTCAGTCCCTCGGCGGTGTCCTTCGTGTGCACGAGCGGACCCCAGGACTTGGGAACGACGACATCGGCGTCCTCGAACGCCTCCTCGAACGAGTGCGTGATCCGGAAGCGGGCCCCGGCGGCCTTCGCGTTGGCCTGTGCCTGCTCCTCGATCTCCGGCATGAGCCGGAACTCCGGCGGGTAGGCCAGCGTCACATCGATCCCGAAGCGGGGCATCATCAGGATCAGGCTCTGCGGGACGGAGAGCGGCCGCACGTAATTGGGCGCGCTCGTCCAGGCCACGCCGAGCTTGAGCCCCCGAGCGTCCGAGAAGCGCTCCCGGATCGTCATGTAGTCGGCCAGGATCTGGCAGGGATGATAGACGTCGTCCTGCATGCTGATCACCGGGAGCCGGGCGTGATCGGCCACCTCGCGCAGATAGGCGTTTCCCTCGCCATAGGTGCAGTGCCGGATCGCGATCGCGTCCCCGTAGCGGGAGAGCACGTTCGCCGTGTCCTTGGCGTTCTCGCCGTGGCTGATCTGCATCCGGTCGGGAGACAGGTAGATGCCGTGCCCACCCAGCTGGGTGATCCCGGTCTCGAACGAGTTGCGGGTGCGGGTGGAGGCGTCGAAGAAGATCATGTAGAGCGTCTTGGCGGGGAGCAGCGGCGTGCGTTCCCCGGCCCTCTTGGCCTGTTTGAGCTGCTCCGCGAGGATGAACAGCGTCTCGAGCTCGTCGAGCGTCCAGTCCTGTGTCGTGATGAAGTCGCGACCCTTCAGCCCCTCGGGGACGACGATCGCTTCCCTCATGGCAGCAGCTCCTCCCGGCGGCGGGCGAGATGGGTCGGAATGAGCCGGTAGACGGCCGTAGCTCGCACGAGGTCCTCGACGGCGACCCACTCCTCGGTCGTGTGTGCGAGCTCTTCCCGACCGGGCGCGAAGCCGACGGTGGGGATGCCGTGGCGGCCCATCGTGGCCACGCCGTTGGTGGAGAAGGACCAGCGTGAGACCACCGGCGGCGATCCGAGGACGGCCCGCACCGCCTCCGCCGTGCCGCGGACGAGCGGATGGCCCTCCGGCACCACCCAGGCAGGGAAGTACTTCTGCTGGCGCGCCCGCTCGCCCCGCCAGCTGGTCTCGTCGTACTCGAGCACCTCCACCACCGCATCCTCGATGTGCGCGAGGGCGCGAATCTCGGCCAGCGCCCCCTCGGCCGATTCGCCGGCCGTGAGCCGCCGGTCGATGAAGATGCGGGCGGCCTCGGGCACCGCGTTGAGCGACACGGTGGTGCATTCGATGCTGGAGACGACGACGGTGCCGGCCCCGAGAAAGTCATCGGACGGCAACCGGTCGTTGAGACGTTCGACCTCGGAGATGATCCGCGCCGCCTTGTAGAGCGCGTTCACCCCCTCCTCGGGGTGGGCGGCGTGCGAGGAGCGGCCTCGGGTGGTGATCGTCGCCTCCACCCGTCCCCGCTGGCCCCGGTAGACGCCGAGGTCGGTCGGTTCGCCCAGGATGACCACGTCCGGTCGGATGTCCTCCTGTTCGATGAGGTGGAGGAGGCAGTAGCCGTCGCAGTCCTCCTCCATCACCGAGGCGGTGAGGTACAGCGTAACCTCCTCGGGGAAACCCTCGCGGCCGGCGATCGCTGCCCCATGGGCCATGCAGGCCACGGCGGGCAGCTCGTCGACGGCGCCCCGTCCCCAGATCCTGCCGTCCTCCAGCTTCCCCTCGAACGGATCGTGCCTCCAGGCGGCACGGTCGCCGACGCCGACACAGTCGATGTGCCCGTCCATCAGGATCTTGAGCGGCCCATCACCGAGGCGCGCGATGACGTTGCCGAGCCGGTCGAAGCGCACGTCGTCGAAGCCGAGGCTCTCGTACTCTGCCCGCACGCGCTCGCAGCGCTCTCCCTCCCTCCCGCTCTCGGCCGGGATGGCGATGAGGTCGCGCAGGAAGCGCACGACGCCGGCCTCGCTCCGACGTGCGGCCTCGAGCGCCTTCTCGCCGTCGCTACTCGCCATCGCTACTCGCCATCGCTCACGCCCGTCTCCTGGTTGAAGGCCTCGATCTCCGCGTCCCACTCCGGCAGCCTGGCCGCCAGATCTCGCCAGAACGCAGGGGCCCAGAGCGAGTCCAGCTCGTCGACGCTCTTCCCCTGCTGCTCCACCCAGGTGAAGTACTTCAGGTTGTGGATCGCCTTCCGATCGGTGAAGCGTAGCTCCCGCAGGTGATCCGTCGTCGCGCCCAGCAGAAACCGCTCCAGATCCACGGTCGCCTGCCGCTCCGTGTAGGCACCGCGCGACCGCTCGAGTTCCTCGAGTCGCGTCCGGTAGAGCTCGACCGAGTCGGTGAACGAGGTGAAGATGAGGTCGTTCTCGTCCATCTCCCAGTACCGGGCCGTCTTGATGGCCGCCAGCAGGTTGCAGACGCTGGAGATCCCGAGCAGAGGCAGGCGCTCGACGACGTCGCCCGGCACTCCATAGTCGGTGAGCACGGTGGCGCCGGCGGGGTGGTTGAAGAGGCGCAGGAGCCGCAGAGCGGCTTCGTCGTCGACCGCGGCGACTAGGTCGGTGTTTCGCACGTTGTGGATCCACGGGACATGCTTGTCCCCGATGCCCTCGATCCGGTGCGCTCCGAAGCCGGCGGTGAGCAGGGTGGGGCACTGGAGTGCCTCCGCCGCGGTGATGCGGCACTCGGGGAAGCGCTCCTTGAGCCAATCTCCCGCCGCCAACGTTCCGGCCGATCCGGTGGCGCTGACCCAGGCGGCGCAGCGGTCAGACTCGCCCCCGACGGCGGCGAACACCGATGCCACCGCGGGTCCGGTGACGCCGTAGTGCCAGAGGTAGTTTCCGAACTCATCGAACTGGTTGAACACGACGGCATCCGGCCGCGTCCTGCGGATCTCCCGGCAGGCGTCGAAGATCTCCTTCACGTTGCTCTCGCTGCCGGGAGTGCGGATGATCTCGGCGCCGATCTCCTCCAACCACTCGAAGCGCTCGCGGCTCATCTCCTCGGGCAGGATCGCGATGGCCCGGCAGCCGAGCAGGGCGCTGTCGAAGGCCCCGCCGCGGCAGTAGTTGCCGGTGGACGGCCAGACCGCGCGGTGCACCGTCGGATCGAACGTCCCGCGCACCAGCCGCGGGACCAGGCAGCCGAAGGCGGCTCCCACCTTGTGGGCTCCGGTCGGGAAGTGCTTGCCGATCAGACCGACGATGCGGCAGGGGACGCCCGTGAGCGCGGGCGGCAGCACGAGGTGGTTGACCTCGCCGAAGCCGCCCGAGCGCGTGTTGTTGCGCCAGGAGATACGGAAGAGGTTGAGGGGGTCGAGCGCCTGCATGTCGACGGCGCGGATCGCCTCCACGAGTTGCGGGCTCAGGCTGTCCGGATCCCGCTGCTGGGCGAAGGTGGGGATCCGGATGCCCCGCTCGCGACAGCGCTCGATCGCCCGCCGCCGACCGGTCTCGTCCGGTGTGGTCGTCGCCATCGTGCCTCGTGCGTTCCTCAGGCTTCCGGTCCCAGGTAGGGCGTATCCCAGCCGAGAGCGTGAAACCGCTCCCACAGCGGGGGTGCCGCCTCCCGAGCCCGGGCCGCCAGTTCTCCGGGGTCCAGCGTCGTGAGGCGGAAATCTTCGAGCAACACCGTGCCGCGCGCGATGGTGTGCCGCACCGGTGCCTCGGACGCTCCGTAGGCGAGATGTGCGAACACGTTGTTCTGCGACACGGGCGTGGGAGGCGGGCCATCGAGGGCGATGATGTCCGCGGGCGCTCCCGCCGCGAGCTCGCCCAGCAGCGGTTCGGGGAAGAACCGACGTGCGACCGCGGCATTGTTCTCCAGGAGCTGCGGCACGGCCTCGAAGCCGGAGTCCGGATCCCGGGTCGCGGCCCGGTGCATGAGGAAGGCGAAGCGCAGGGCCCGGAGCATGGAGGATGACATGCCGTCCGTGCCCAGCCCCACCGTGCAGCCGAGGTTCGCGGCACGGGGCACGTCCAGCCGGCCGACACCGTTGTTGGCGTTCGACTCGGGATTGTGGATCAGGACCGCGCCGGCTTCGGCGGCGAGCTCGTAGTCCTCCCTTTGCAGGTGGATTCCGTGGGCGAGCAGTCCGCGGTCATCGAGCAGTCCGGATCGGTGGAGGCGAACCAGCGGTCCGGCCCCGAAGCTCGTGATGGACGCGTCGACGTCCACGGGATCCTCGGCGACGTGGATGTGACAGCCGGCGCCGGCAGGACGCCGCTTTGCCACCTCCGCCAGCGTCTGCTCCCGGAGCGTGAAGCTGGCATGGAGGCCGACGACTCCCCGGATGCGCGCGTCCCCGGTGCGCTCCCTCAGGAAGCGGAGGTTCTCCTCGAGCCCCGCTCGCGCCCCGGCGCCCCCGTTCCGATCGGTGATCTCGTAGCACAGGAGCGCGGAGATGCCGGCCTGCTCGATCGCCTGTGCGATCTGGTCCAGGCTTCCCTCGATGCAGGATGGCGAAGCGTGATGGTCGAACACGGTCGTGCAGCCGTGGCGGATGCACTCGGCGGCGGAGAGGAGCGCGGAGATGCGAACGGATTCCGCGTCGAGGGCCCGGTCCAGCCGCCACCAGAGCCGATCCAGCACTTCGGGAAAGTTCCGCAGCGGGACGCCGGGGGCGAGCCCGCGCGCCAGCGCCGAGTAGAAGTGATGATGCAGGTTGACCAGCCCGGGAAGGATGAGTCCGCCGTGGGCGTCCAGGTGATGCGCCCGCGGATGCTCCGCCCGGACGGCCGCCTCCCGTCCCACGGAGAGAATGCGATCCCCCGACCACGCGACCGCGCCATCGGAGACGATCCCCCCATCACCGCCGCCCATGAGCAGGGTGCCGTTTCCAAGCACCCTGACGGCGGATCCGCCGGTGGACGGCGGCCGGGCGGTCATCGGCCGCTTCCCGGCGCCCGCCGGACGTAACGACCGAAGCCGGGCCGACCGAAGCTCTCCCTCCCGTCCGACAGCAGGCGATAGACCGGTTCTCCGCGCACGTACACCTGCCGCACCCGGCCGGTCAGCTCGTACCCGTCCAGCGGCGTGTACCGGTTGAGGTTGTGAAGCCCGGCCGACCGGACGGTCCAGGTCTCGTCGTCCGCGATCGCCGCCAGGTCCGCGTCATGGCCCGGGGCGATCCGGCCCTTCCGCCCCTCAAGACCGAAGAAGCGGGCCGGTGCGGCAGCGGTGATCTCGGTGAGCCGCTCGAGCGAGATGCGTCCACGGCGGACGCCCTCGGAGTACAGGTACGGGAGGGAGAGCTCCACCCCCGGAACACCCCCGTAGTCCGTCCAGATCGACCCGGTGTGCTTCTCTTGCGGCCACTGGCCCGCGGCGTGATCGGTGGCCACGAACTCCAGCTCGCCGGCCGCGAGGCCCTCCCACAATCGCTCCCGGTCGGCCGCGCTCTTGACGACCGGCGCTGTCTTGAGGAGCGCTCCCTGCCTCTCCAGGTCCTCGTCCGTGAACTCGAGAAAGTGGGGGCAGGTCTCGGCCGAGATCGGCACGTCCTCGTGACGCGCGGCAGTGACGACGTCGAGGGCCTCTCCGGAGGCGAGGTGGACGACATGCACCCGACAGCCCGTCCGACGGCAAAGATCCGCCATCGTCCGGACGGCGGAGACCTCGGCCGCGGCCGGCCGTGACGCGGCGTAGTCGAGTGGCTGGTCGCGTCCTTCGCTCTGGATGCGGGCGGTCAACTCGCGCACCAGCTCCCGATCCTCGGCGTGCACGCCGACGGGCACCCCGTGGCGAGCCGCCTCGCCCAGAGCGAGCCCGAGCTGCTCGGGCGACAGGTCCCGGAAGGTGTCCATCCCCGAGAGCATGTAGACCTTGATCGACGCCACCCCACCCTCCACGATCTCGGCCAGGTTCCGTTGCCACTCCGGCTCGGCCAGCGCGTTGTCCGAGACCCCGCCCCACAGCATGAAGTCGACATGGGCCTTGGCCCGGATCACCGTCAGCTTCGTTTGCAGGTTGTGTCCCGACGTGACCGGGGGAAGGGAGGTGCAGGGCATGTCCACCACGCAGGTGACGCCGCCGGCGGCGGCGGCCCGTGTTCCCGACTCGAAGTTCTCGCGGTGCGTGAACCCGGGATCATCGAAGTGGACGTGTCCGTCGATCACGCCCGGCAGCACGAGGAGGCCGGCGAGGTCCACGCTCTCCTCGGCCGCCTCCGCGGGCTCGCTACCGGCGGCCGTGACCTCGATGATGCGTCCATCTTCCACGAGGATCGAGGCGGGCCTCACCTCATCTCCGCCCGCCGCCAGCCGCAGATTCGTGAACCGGCGTCTCATGATGGACACGGGTTCACGGGGTTCGGGGTGGAGGAGTGGTAGATCGACTCCCACACCGTCTTCATCCGCAGCAGGCGTGCCGTGCCGATCCCTGTCCGGGTGCCCGCCGCCTCCGCTTCGCGACCCCGAGCGGCCGACGCCTCGAGCTCCCGCCAATCGACCTCGACCTTCGACTCGTCCCAGCTGACGAGAGCACGCGCCTCGTCGGGATCGATCTCGAGCCGGTACTCCCGGCCGTCCAATCGCGCATGGAGCACGTCGTCCTCCCGGAAGAAGCCGTCCAGCTCCGAGGCGAGGAACGCGCCGCGCGTCAGGAAGACGATCTCCTTCTCCACGAACGGCGCGCCGGACTCCGGGCAGTACACCTCGCAGTTCGAGCACTCGTTGCACGCACCCTCGGCCACCGCCAGCTGGTGGGCCTCCCGAACCTGAAAGCCCTCGACGTCGATCGGCCGTGCCTCGTAGGCGAAGATCGCGTCGTTCGGGCAGGCCTGGATGCAGAGGTCGCAGTTGATGCAGTCGTAGAGGGCGAGCACGCTGTCGATCTGCTTGGGTGGCTTCGAGTTGGCCGCCGCATGGTAACGTGGTTCGTGAACCAGCGAGGCGACGATCGTTCGGCCGTTCCGGCGACCGGCGATGCGGGTGGCGTGCAGCACCAGGGCATCGCCATCGACGCCCGCGGCCCGGGCCGCGACCCGGAGGGCGCCGGGCAGCTCGGCCGGCGCCGTGCTCGCGATCTCCTCCAGGCGCGGACCCTGCTCGCGGCCGATCGGACCGGCGGCCGGGAAGGTGTCGAGCGCCTCCCGCACCGACGGCGCCCCCTCTCCCAGCGCGGCCAGGACGTAGGCTTCGCGCGAGCCGACGCCGATCTTTTCCATCTCGCGGCTCAACGCCCTCAGGTAGCCGGGGAGGCGGCCGAAGCCACCCTGCCGCAGGAGATCGGTGCAGGTCGTCACCGGAACCATGCCGCAGGCCACGGCGGCCGCGAAGTTCTTCACATCGATCCCGGCCGAGAAGGAGATCGGGCACTCGAAGCCGAGGTCCTCCCGGAACCGCTGCATGAGGCTCATCGCGATCACGTGCAGCGGTTGGCCCGAGACGTACATGTACGGGTCCGTCTGGGTGGGGAAGATCGCAGGATCGTTCTCCACCACGAGCGTGTTGGTGAACTTCGCCCCGACCGTCGAGCCCCGCCGGGCGGCCACCGACCGCAGACGCCGGAGGATCTCGAGGCCGTCCTCGTACCGGAGGTCCACCTCGAAGGCGTCCCGGCGGAGGTTGAGGAACGTGTAGCCGAGTCTGTCCCAGAGGATCTCCCGCACCGTCTCGAAGCCGAGCAGCGTCGGGTTGAGCTTGACGATCGTGTGCACACCGACGTCCTCGAGGAGGTATCGACAGATCGCCTCGATCTGATCGGCCGGGCAGCCGTGAAAGGTCGATAGGGTGACGGTGTCCGAGATCGGGCCGGGAAGGTCGAGGTCGGCGAACTCGGCCAGCTCGCCGCTCAGCTCGTCCCGCAGTCGATCGTAGATGGCGGTCGGGCGCTTCAGCGCCTCGATGAAGCCGGTGACCTTGTCACTTTGGATCCCCTCCAGGTCGTAGCCGACGCTGATGTCGAAAACCGTATCGAGCCCGTGATCGGACGGAAACCGACCGAAGGCGCGCGTCGCCTTGAGGATCTCGATCAGGATCGCCGCCTTCGCGTACTCGAGCAGCGACTCCTCCACCCGAAGCTCCTGGGACCACTCGACGTTGTAGCCGATGTTCGGGACGTGAATGCACGGGCGGGGGATACGGAGTCGGTCGTTCACCTGAACGGTTTTGATCTCGATGATTCGGCCGCCCGCCAGCCAGGCGAGCACGATGTTCTGGGCGAGCTGCGTGTGTGGGCCGGCGGCGGGACCGACGGGCGTGGACGCCGGCCGGCCGAAGTGAACGGCCGAAAGATCCAGCTCTCCGCTCGGAATCCACCACTTGCGGACGGGGAGATCGAAGATGGAGCCGGCGGTCTCCGCCTCGCGCCGCATCCGTCGTACCAGGTCGGGGAGGGGGATCGGCTGCAGCTCCATCAACGCCTTCCGCCCGGCGAGGCTCCGACGCCCCGGCCTCTCAAGGACCGGCTGCCGTCGCCCGACGTGACTTCGGAACCGAGGCGGCCGCGGCCGGCGCATCGACCATCGGCAGGTCGAAGCGTCGCTTCCCGTCGAAGGCGTACAACGCCCCGGCCACCGCGCCGGCCGTGGGAACGAGCCCGATCTCGCCCACCCCCTTCGAGCCGTAGCCGCCGATCTCATCCGGCACCTCCACCAGGATGACGTCGATGGGCGGCGTGTCCTTCGCCTTCAGGATGCCGAGGTCGCGCAGGAGCAGGGAGTCGGGACGTCCGCCCGTGCACGGGAGGTCCTCCGAGAGCGCGTAGCCGAGACCCATGTGGACGGAGCCCTCGATCTGGCCGGCGCAGAGCAGCGGGTTGATCGCGCGGCCGACGTCGTGTGCGGCCACGACGCGCTCGAGCTGTCCGGCCTCGTCCAGGATCACCACCTGGGTGGCATAGCTGAAGGTCATGTGCGTCACCGGATTCTCGGTCTCCGTCCCCGGCTTGGTGGTGAAGTCGCACACGTACTCGCCGTGGTATTCCTTGCCCACGAACTCATCCATCGGAGCGCGCGCCAGGTCGTCCGCCAGCTCCCGGGCCGCGATGCGGCCGGCGGCGGTGAGGAGCGCCGTGGCGCGGGAAGCGGTGGTCATGCCGCAGACCACGCGCGGGTCGCTGGCGGTCCGCACCGTCATCCGTTGCGGATCGAGTCCTGTTTCCTCGGCGACCACCTGGCGGAGCACGGTATAGAGTCCCTGTCCCATCTCCGTATATCCGGTCAGGATCTCGATCGTCTCGCCCTCGAGGACGCGAAGCAGGAGCCGACCGCTGTCGTCCATCCCGTTGCCGATCCCGGTGTTCTTGATCCCGCAGCCGATTCCGGCGTAGCGCGCGCCCTTGTAGACCTCCCGAACTGCTTCGAGCGTCTGCCGGATGCCGCAGCTCTCGGTCATCACCTGGCCGGTCGCGAAGCGATCCCCCGGTGCGAGGATGTTCCGCTCCCGGATGTCGTACCCGTCGACGCCGACCCTCTCCGCCAGCAGGTCCAGGATCCCCTCGATGGCGAACGACGCCTGGTTGGCTCCGAAGCCCCGCATGGCGCCGCACGGCGGGTTGTTGGTGTAGACCGTCCGGGCCTCGATGTCCACGTTCGGCACGCGGTAGGGACCGCAGGAGTGCCCGGCCGCCCGCTCGAGCACCTTGGTGCCGACCGACGCGTAGGCACCGGTGTCGCCGACGATCCGGGCCCGGACAGCGGTGAGCCGACCCTCGACGTCCGCGCCCACCGTGTACTCGAGCATGATCGGATGCCGTTTCGGGTGCAGGCGAATCGAGGCCTCCCGAGTGAGGACGGTTCGCACGGGACGACCTGCGAGGCGAGCCGCCAGCGCGGTTTGCGCCTGGATCGAGAGGTCCTCCTTGCCCCCGAACGCGCCTCCGTTGGCGACCAGCTCGACCTCTACGTCCTCCGGACGCAGGTTCAGCGCGGCGGCGATCTGCGCCTGGTCGTCGTGAACCCCCTGACCCTGGGTGTAGATCTTCAGGCCTCCCTCGTCCCGCGGTTCGGCGAGGCAGGCCTCCGGCTCCAGGAAGGCGTGCTCGATCCGCTGGGTGGTGAAGCGCTGCCTGACCACGTGGGCCGCTTCCGCCAGGGCCGCGTCCACGTCACCGCGCGAGAAGGCGCACACCTCGAGGAGATTGCCGTCCTGGTGAACGTGCGGCGCCGACTCTTCGAGCGCCTGGAGCGGATCGGTGACCGGCTCCAGCGCCTCGTACTCGATGGCGGTCTCCAGGGCCTCCGCGGCCTGCTGGGCACGGAAGGGTGAGTCGGCGAGGACCAACGCCAGCACGTCGCCGACGCACCGGGTGATCTCTCCCTCGGCCACGAAGATGGGCCAGTCCCGACGGATCAGGCCCACGAACCGCTCCCCCGGGACGTCACGGGCCGTGATCACCCGCTCGACGCCCGGCATGGCCGTGGCGACCGCCGGGTCGATCCGGCGCACCCGCGCTCTGGGGTAGCGGCTCATCGCCACGGCCCCGTGGAGCATGTCGTCTCGCGTCATGTCGGCCACGTACGGCTTCTCGCCCAACGCGTACTCGGTTCCCAGGAACCGCGAGCCGTTGCTGCCGATCCCGTTCCCGGCGCGAGCTGGCGTGGGGCGCTCCAGGCTGCCGAAGAACAGGGGGCTTCGCGGCTCGCCGGCCGGCAGGTCGCCGCCGTTCGACCACGCCTCGTCGGCGGTGAGGATCGCGTCGATGATCCGCTGATAACCCGTACAGCGGCAGAGATGACCGGAAATGGCGCGCGCCACCGACGGCCGGTCGGCCGGCCCCTGGCGGTCGAGGAGCGAGCACGTTCGGACGACAAGCCCGGGCGTGCAGTATCCACACTGCAGCCCCCCCTCGCGAACGAACGCCTCCGCCACCAGTCGGCGCTTCGCCTCCGGCACGCCCTCCAGGGTGGTCACCGACCTTCCCGACACCGATTGGGGCCGGCGGAGGCACGAGAGGACTGCCCGGTCGTCGACGAGGACGGCGCAGCAGCCGCAGTATCCCTGCGGTGCACAGCCATCCTTGGGAGAGGTGAGGCGGCAGACGTCCCGCAGCACCTCGAGCAGAGTCATCCCCTCATCGTAGGCGATCCGCGTGTCGCGGCCGTTCAGCTGGAAGGCGAGCTCTGGCATCCGGCAACCTCCACTCCGACTCCGGTCACATCCCCCGTAGAATCGGCCTCCATTGGAAGAATGGGACCTTCGGGCCCTGTTCGCCACGTGCGCCGGTCCGCGGGCCCGCCGTGGTCCCCCCTTACGGGCTCGTCGGGGCGGGGCCCGGCCCGACGCGGGAGAAGTGGCCCGGTACTTGAAGGAGGAGCCCGGAGCTTTGAGCGGTCGACGGCGCGCGCGCGGGGCGCGCGCTGAAACAGTCCGGGCCATCGCGAGTACGAGCGCCGATCGATGAAAAACGTGAATCAGAGCGGACGGCTAACGCTGGGAAGGATGCAGAACCCGGTTCGCGGCATCCTCAACGGTGCGGCCGCGGTCTCCTTCGTGGGCGGGGCCGTGCTCCTATGGCTCCGCTCAGAGCCGGACACGTCCCGCCAGGCGGCCCTCCTCGTCTTCGCCCTCAGCCTGATTCTGCTGTACACGGTGAGCAGCCTCTATCACTCGGTTCCGTGGCAAGAGGTTTGGAAGGGGAGGATGCAACGCCTGGATCACGCGATGATCTCCCTGCTCGTATCGGGGACGTATACCCCCGTCGCGCTGATCGTGCTGGACGGATGGCTACGTCCGGTGACCCTCTGCGTCGCCTGGGGGCTCACGCTGGTCGGAATCGGGCAGAAGGCGTTCTGGCCGCGAATAGGCAACTGGTTCTCGATCACCCTGCAGGTTTTTCAGGGCTGGATCGGGCTTCTGCTGGTGATCCCGCTGGCCAGAGCCCTCCCCGACGGGGCCATCCTGCTGATGGCGATCGGTGGCCTGCTGTACACGACGGGCTCGCTCTTTCTGGCGGTCAAGCCGCGGCTCTGGCACCGGGTGTTCTCCTACCACGAAGCCTTCCACGTCTTCGTGGTCGCCGGGAGCGCGGCGCACTACGGCATGATCCTCCGCTATCTCACCGGCTTTCCCTCGTAGGGCGGAGCCGGTACGCGCCGGGTCCGGTCAGAGGCCATCTCTCGAGCCGGCGCCGACCGCCCGGGGCACCTTGCACGCGCCGACCGGATCGCTTCATTTGCTCGCCCATGCGAACCCGGACCGGGTGTGCTCGTGCCCGTCGATCTCCCGGCCTGTGCCTCGGCGATAGCCTGAGTCCCCGCCACCGATGATGACCCTCGAGACAAAGATCCCTTACGTACCCGAACCCCTCGCGGGTCTGCGTCCGCTGGCGATGAATCTCTCCTGGCGCTGGCATCGGCACGCCTGGAGACTGTTCGATCTGATCGATCCGGGGCTGTGGGCGGAGACCGGCTACAATCCGATCGATCTCCTCCGGCGTGCCGGCCCGGCCCGGCTCGCTGCCTGTGCCCGGGACCGGGAGTTCCTCGGGCTGTACGAGGCCGCCCTGCAGGAAGTCTCCCACGAAGCGACCTCGGCTGGAACCTGGTTCCGGCAGACCTACCCCGACCTCGATGGGCGGCCGGTCGCCTACTTCTGCGCTGAGTTCGGCGTCCACAACTCGGTCCCGATCTACTCCGGCGGCCTCGGGGTGCTCGCCGGCGACCACTGCAAGTCCGCTTCGGATCTCGGCGTCCCGCTGGTCGCCGTCGGCCTGCTGTATTCCCGGGGGTACTTCGACCAGATCATCGACCTGGAGGGCAGGCAGCAGGACTCAGACGAGACGTTCGACCCGGCGCTCACTCCACTGGTCCGGGTCGTGAACCGGGATGGAGAGGTTCCTCTCGCCTCGGTCGAAACCTCCGGTCGTAAAGTGCATATCGCGGCCTGGCGACTCGACGTGGGCCGGGTGCCGATCTACCTGCTCGACACGAGGCTCGAGGAGAACGATCCGGCCGATCGGGAGCTGACGAGCAAGCTGTACGGCGAGGGCGTCGAGCTGAGGCTGCGGCAGGAGTGGATCCTGGGAGTCGGTGGCGTGCGGGTTCTTCGTGCCCTCGGGATCGAACCGGGCGCCTGGCACGCCAACGAGGGCCACGCGACCTTCATGTTGCTCGAGCGACTCCGCGAGCTGCAGGCGGCCGGGGTGGGATTCGAAGAGGCGATTCGGCAGGTCCGGGCCCGCAGCATCTTCACGACCCACACGCCGGTTCCGGCGGGGCACGATACGTTCCCGACCGAGTTGATCGTCGACTGCACCGGCAGCTTCTGGGAGGAGCTCGGGGTCGAGAGAGACTCCTTCCTGCGCCTCGGTTTTCATCCGGACACCAATCACGCGTCCTTTCACATGACGGCGGCCGCGATCCGGCTTTCCGGCCGCGTGAACGCCGTGTCGAAGCGGCACGGCCAGGAGACGCGCTTCATGTGGCGGAGGCTGTGGCCCGGCCGGGATCCGTCCGCCGTTCCGATCAGGGAGATCACCAACGGCGTCCACCTCGCCAGCTGGATGTCCCTGCTCCTCATGGATCTGCTGGACGAGCAGCTGGGCGATGGATGGGACGCACGGCGCGATGACCCGGAGCTGTGGGACCGGGTGTTGGAGCTGGATGACGAACGATTGTGGCTGGTGCACCTGGAGCTGAAGGACCTCCTCCTCCGGTTCATCCGGGAGGACGCGCGGCGGCGGTGGCGCGACAAGTGGCGGGAGGCGGTGCACCTGGTCGGCGCCGGCACGCTGCTCAGCCCGGAGGCGTTCACGATCGGATTTGCCCGCCGGTTCGCGACCTACAAGCGGGCCGACCTGCTGTTCGCGGATGAGGACCGGCTCCGGCGCCTGCTCACCGACCCGCGCCGCCCGGTGCAGATCATCTTCGCCGGCAAGGCGCATCCGGCCGATGAGCCGGCGAAGGACGTGCTGCAGAGGGTGTACTCGTTCACCCGCGATGCGCGCTTCGAGGGTCGGGTCGCCTTTCTCGAGGACTACAGCCTGCTGGTGGGCTCCCGCCTGGTTCGCGGCGTGGATCTGTGGCTGAACCTTCCCCGGCCGCCGCTCGAGGCGTCGGGCACGAGCGGCATGAAAGCGGGGCTCAACGCCGTTCCCCAGCTGGGCACGCTCGACGGCTGGTGGGCCGAGGGCTTCGAGGGCGACAACGGCTGGGCCATTCCGCTCTCGGACGCGAGCGTGGAGTCGGACGCGGCGGACGCCGCGGACGCGGAGGCGCTATTCGAGCTGCTGGAAGGCGAGATCGTTCCCCTGTTCTACGACCGGGACGAGCGGGGTCTTCCTCTCGATTGGCTCAGGCGGATGAAGCACGCCCTGCGAGTGGCCGGCGCCCGGTTCACGACCCGACGGATGGTCCGGGAGTATGCGATGGAGTACTACGCCGGCGCCCTTTGCGGCGAGCTGGACGGAGACGACCCACCAACAGGCTGAGCTTACTCTCCGGCTTGCGGCTCGGGCGCCTTGAGGTAGAGCATGGTCAGCGGCGGCAGCGTGAACTCGACATAGGCCGGTCGACCGGCGGCCGCTGGCGGGGAACCCGCCGCCGCCTCGATGGCCTCCGGCTCGGCGTGGACCGCGGATCCCGCTCCGCCATACTCCCTCGCGTCCGTGTTCAGCACGATCCGGTACGCTCCCGTTCGGGGCACCGCGAGCCGGAATCCCTCCCAGGCGACCGGCATGAAGTTGGCGACCGCCATCAGGATGTGCCGTCGCGTCCGGTCCCGACGCTCGAACGAGAGGGTCGTGCGGGCCATGTCGTGGCAGTCGATCCACTCGAAGCCGGCCGGGTCGAAGTCCGTCTCGTGCAGGGCCGGCTCGCTCCGATACAGATGGTTCAGGTCCCGCACGAGTCGTCGGAGGCCGCCGTTGGGGCGCGAGCTGGCGAGCGCCCAATCCAGCTCGCCGTCCGCCTGCCACTCTTCGGTGACTCCGAACTCCCCGCCCATGAACAGCAGCTTCCTCCCGGGGTGGGCGTACTGGTACGCGTACAGCAGGCGCAGGTTGGCGAACCTCTCCTCCTCCTCACCCGGCATCTTCTCCAGCATCGCGTGCTTCAGGTGAACGACCTCGTCATGGGAGAAGGGAAGGAGGAAGCGCTCGTTGAAGGCGTAGAGCATCGAGAAGGTCAAGCGGTCGTACGTCCACCGGCGGTAGACGGGCTCCTTCTGCATCACCTCCAGCGTGTCGTGCATCCACCCCATGTTCCATTTCAGGTGGAACCCCAACCCGCCCTCCCGCACCGGCGCGGACACCCGCGGCCATGCGGTCGACTCCTCGGCGATGGTGAGGACATCGGGGTGCTCCGAGTGGAGCACGAGGTTCAGCCGGTGGACGAAGTCGACGGCCTCCAGGTTCTCCCGTCCACCGTGAATGTTGGGCGTCCATTCCCCCGCCTGGCGGGAGTAGTCCAGGTAGAGCATCGAGGCGACCGCGTCCACCCGCAGTCCGTCCAGGTGGTACTCTTCAATCCAGAACAGGGCGCTCGAAAGGAGAAAGGCGCTCACCTGCGGCTTGCCGTAGTCGAAGATCGCCGTTCCCCAGTCGGGATGGGCACCGCGACGGGGGTCCTCGTGCTCGAACAGGTGCGTGCCGTCGAACAGGACGAGGCCGTGCGCGTCCCTGGCGAAGTGCGCCGGCACCCAGTCGAGCAGGACCCCCAGCCCGAGCTGGTGGGCCCTGTCGACGAAGAAGCGAAACTCATCCGGAGAGCCGTGCCGCGATGTCGGGGCGAAGTATCCGACCGTCTGGTAGCCCCAGCTCTGGTCGAGCGGATGCTCGCAGATCGGCATCAGCTCGACGTGGGTGTAGCCGAGGTCCTTCACGTAGGGTAGCAGCTCATCGGCCAGCTCCCGGTAGGAGAGCCAGCCGGGGAAACCGGCCGCCGGGTCCGACCCCGGCTTTCTTCGCCAGGATCCGGGGTGCACCTCGTAAACGGCAAGCGGTGCGTCCCCGGCCTGGCGCTCCCGCCGCCGCTCCATCCACTCGCGGTCGCCCCAGGCGTAACGGCTCCCGCCCTCCACCACGGAGGCGGTGGCTGGCCGGAGCTCCATGCGAAGGCCCACCGGATCGGTCTTTTCGAGCCGCTGGCCGTCTCGGGTGCGGATCTCGTACTTGTACAGGGCCTGCTCGCCCACCCCGGGGATGAACAGCTCCCAGACGCCCGTCGCCTCCCGCAGCCGCATCGGGTGGCAGCGCCCGTCCCAGCGGTTGAAGTCTCCCAACAAGTTCACGTTCCGGGCGTGCGGCGCCCAGACGGCGAAGACGGTCCCCGCCACCCCCTCGTGAACCAGCGTCCGTGAGCCGAGCAGTTGGTGGATGCGAATCTCCTCCCCGACCGCCAGCCGCTCCAGCCGTGTCGCGTCGAGCACCGGACCGAAGCGGTAGGGATCGTCCTGGATCGAGTGGTGGCCATCGGCGGCGGAGGCCTCGAGCCGATAGGGGAAGCGAACCGACTCATCCGGGAACGCGGCCTCGAACAGCCCGGCGGGATGCACCCGGCGCATCGCGATCCGGCGGGAGTCACGGAGCACCCCGGCCTCCGTCGCCCAGGGGATGAAGGCCCGGATTACGAGACCGGCGCCGTGCCTTGCGTGCATGCCGAGCAGATCGAACGGCGTAGCGCACGTACCGTCCGCCAGCGACCAGGCAACCTTTTCGTCCAAGCTCATGATCACCTCGCGACGGCATCGACGCCGGTGGCCGCCATCCCCTCCTTGCTCGCGGGACAGCGAAACCTAACACCCGGGAGGACGTTGGCGGGCGTTCGGAGGTAGCATACCTTCGCAACCAGAGACCGGATGGTTCCCGAATGGGGCAGAGATGAGCAGATATACGATCGTCCACCTGGTGGCCGAGTATTGGCCGTTCGCGCAGACGGGAGGGCTCGCGGATGCCGCTCGGGGATTGGCGCGGTTCCAGAGCGAAGCGGGCAGGCCGACGGTCGCCATCCTGCCGCTGTACCGTACCGTCCTGGAGCGCTTTCCGGAGGTGAGGCCGTGCGGTCCTCCCTTCCAGGTCCTGGTCGGGACGCGGGTGGAGACGGCGCGGCTGTACGCGGCCGAGGCTCGATCAGCGTCTTCCGACGGCGACGACGGCCCGAGAACATACTTCATAGAGGCAGAGCCATACTTCGACAGAAGCGGCATTTACGGAGACTCGAGCGGAGACTATCCCGACAACCATCGCCGGTTCGCGCTCTTCGGTCTCGCCGCCCTGCAGGAGCTGCCGCGGCTCGCGCAGGGGCCGGTCCTGCTGCACGCTCACGACTGGCATGCGGCCTGGGCGATCGTCTACCTCAGGACGGTGCTGGCGGGTCAGGACGAGTACGACCGCGTGCCGACGGTGCTCACGGTGCACAATGCGGGCTACCAGGGCCACTTTCCCGCCGAGGTGCTCGCCGACGTGGGGCTGCCCTCAGAACTCTACCACTACAGCCGCATGGAGTGGTACGGGAGGGTCAACGTTCTCAAAGGGGGGCTGATCGAGTCCGATATGTCGACCACCGTGAGCGCGGGTCACGCCCACGAGCTGCGCACGCGCGCCGGCGGCTTCGGTCTTGATGCCACCTTTGTGGGACTTCAGGACCGGTTTGTCGGGATTCCGAACGGCATCGACACGGGGATCTGGAATCCGGCAACCGACCCGGACATCCGCACCCGCTACAGCCTCGACGACCTATCCGGAAAATCCGCCTGCAAGGCCTGGCTGCAGGCGGAGTGCGGCTTCGAGGTCGGTGAGAGGATCCCACTCGTGGCCATGGTGGCGCGCATGGTCCAGCAGAAGGGCCTCGACCTGGTTCTGACGGCCGATCTCACCGGGGGTACAAACGCGCAGTATGTCTTCCTGGGGTCCGGAGAGCCGCGCTACCAAGACGCGCTCGCGGCGCTGGCCGCACGAGCGCCCGATCGGGTGGCCGTCCGCTTCGACTTTACCCATGCGCGGGAGCGCCAGCTCCTGGCCGGCGCCGATGTGTTGATGATGCCTTCCCAGTACGAGCCTTGCGGGCTCACGCAGATGCGCGCCCAACGCTACGGCGCGCTGCCGGTGGCCCGCCGCGTGGGCGGGCTGGCCGATACGATCGAGGATCAGGTGACCGGCTTCCTGTTCGACGAGTTCGAGCCGGTGGGTTTGGAGGACGGCCTCCGGCGAGCGTTCGACCTCTTCGACAGCCGGGACGCATGGTCCTGGCACGTACGACAGGCCATGGCACGGGATTTCAGCTGGGAGCGCTCGGTCGAGCGGTACCTGGACCTGTACGGCCGCGCCTTCGCGCGACGGGCGCGTCTCGCCTGACCGCCCGACCGAGACCACGGTCCGTGAGCCGAGGGCCGACCTGATGCCAGCGAAGCATCCGGCATCGGTGGTCATCCACGGGCACTTCTACCAGCCTCCGCGCGAGGATCCCTGGTTCGAGAGCGTCCCTCCCCAGCCGTCGGCGGCCCCGTATCACGACTGGAACCGGCGGATCGAGCACGAGTGCTACCGCGCCGTGATCGCCGCGCGAGTGCCTGCAGCGGATGGGCGGATCGCGCGCATCGTCAACGCGCTTGCATGGATGAGCTTCGACTTCGGTCCGACCCTGCTGGGCTGGCTGGAGCGGGAGGCGCCGGACACCTACGAGGGGGTCCTGAGGGCCGATCGGCTGGGACGCGCGCGGTGCGGTGGTTTTGGCGGTGCGCTCGCCCAGCCGTATCACCACACGATCCTGCCGCTCGCCTCCCGCCGGGAGAAAACGACCGAGGTCCGGTGGGGAATCGCGGACTTCCGCCGTCGCTTCCGCCGAGACCCGCAGGGTATGTGGCTGCCCGAGGCGGCGGTCGACGATGAGACGCTGGACGTGCTGGCCCAGGAGGGAATCGCCTTCACCGTGCTGGCGCCGCGTCAGATCGAGAAGGTGCCCGGCGGAGGACGGCCGGGCTCCTACCGCACTCGGGCCGGGGGCCGAGCGCTGGCGATCTTCGTCTACGACCGGGATCTGAGTCACGACCTGGCCTTCGGGGAGCTGCTGGGGGACGCGGACGCCTGGGTGAGGCGGATGCTCCGCCAGCTGCGGCCGGTCGACGTGCCGACGCTGCTCTCGTTGGCGGCCGACGGCGAGACGTTCGGCCATCACTACCGGCTCGGGGAGATGGCCCTCGCCGCGGCCATCGACGGTCTCGACCGGGCGGATGTCCGGGTCGAGAATTTCGCCTCCTTCCTCGATCGCCACCCTCCCGTCGAGACAATCGAGCTGATCGAGCCCAGCTCCTGGAGCTGCGAGCACGGCGTAGAGCGCTGGCGGGCCGACTGTGGCTGCAGGGAGGGGGAGGCGACCAGCCAGAGCTGGCGGGCGCCCCTGCGCGAGGCGATGGAGTGGCTGGCCGATCGGCTTCACGAGATCTTCATTGTCGAGGGGCGGGATCGGTTTCGGGATCCGTGGGCGGCCCGCGAGGCGTACGGGGCTGTCGCATCGACGATCGGCACCGAGTCGTTCGCGTCGGCGCTGGAGCGGCACCTCGAGGTCCACGCCAGCGGGTCGGCCGGGGCTGACCGTGTCCGCGCCATCGAGCTTCTCGAGATGGAGCGGAGCGCCCTTCGCCTGTTCACGTCCTGCGGTTGGTACTTCGACGACATCGCCCGCATCGAAGCCGTTCAGCTGCTGCGGTACGCGGCCCACGCGCTCGAACTGGCGGGCGAGCGTGGGGGCGATCTGTCGCCGGCGTTGGAGGAGCGGCTCTCGCGGGCAAAAAGCAACGATGAGGCCGCCGGCGACGGCTGGATCCTGTTCCGTCAGGAAGCCGCGCGCGACCTGCCCGCCGGCATGGCGGCCGCCGCCTGCGCAGCCGCCGCCGAGGCAGCGGGCGCGCGGGGAAACCTGCGGGTGGGGGCGTTCGCCGTGCGATGTGAATCGGGCCGAATGGTCGTGACCCATTCGGTGACCGGCCGATTCTCCGCCTACCAGGTAGCGGTAAAGCGATCGCTCGAGGCCCCGACGTGGCTCGAAGTCCGGCCGGTCGGGGAGGAAGGGGAATGGGAGATTCGGCCTGTCAGGCTGGACGAGCTTCCGCCGGTGGGCCTCGAGTTGATCCGGAGCGGTCTGGTGGAGGGGGCGCTCGAGCGTTGCCTGGCTGGAGAGGCGAAGCGGGCGCTGCGAACCGGCGTGAAGACGATCAACGCTCTCGTGGCGGCCGCCCTGTGCCGCACAATCCGCCGACTCTCCGGTGGTTGCCGGGAGCTGGAGGCGCAGTTCGGGAATCTGATCGACCTGCTGGATCTGCTCGACCTGCAGGGATGCGAGGTGCCGTTCTGCGCGCAGACGGAGTTCTGGAGGGTCTGGGAGAGTGCGGAGCCGGCGGCCCGACCAGGTCTCCGCCCGCTCGGACACCGCCTCGGATTCGCGCTTTCCGAGGCGCCATGAGCCGGCCAGTGCAGCCGGTCCTCGCCCGGGTGCGGTGCAACGACGCCGATTGTCAGGCAATCTCCCACGGCAGGAAGCGAAGATCTCCCTCTAGGCGCCCTCGTCCCGATTGGGTAGCCTGAAGTAGCCCGAGTCGGCCGCCCGCGGGCTCGGAACCGCGGCCGAGCGCGAAGCCGAGGAGACTGCCATGAGGAGCTACGTAGCCTACTGCGCCGCCTGTGACTGCGAGGTTCTCGTCAAGGTGGACCCCGCCGCCGACCGCCCGGTCGACATGTCGGACGTGACGTGTCTGGAGAAGGTCGAGTCCTGCGATGCCGTGGAGTGTCCGCTCATGGGCGTAAGCGGAGAGGAGCTGCTGGAGCGGCTCGAGTTTCTGCCCCTCGAGATGCACGGACACGAGGCGCGAACGCTCGACGAGTCGGCGGAGATGGTTCGCAAGGCACGGATCTCGGCGCTTCGACGCGGCACCGGTCGCCAGCACGAAGGCTGATCGCCGGCCCGAAGCGTTCAGCCGCCCCCGGGTCGGGCGGACCCTAGAGCAGAAGGCTGGCCAGGTAGGCGGTGGCGACGCCGAGGTAGTTGCCGAGCGCGTAGCCGATCAGCGCCAGCATGATGGAGATCGGCACCAGCTCCTCGCGATGGTAGCCGGCAGCGACCGGTGCCGAGGCGGCGCCGCCGACGGCCGACACGCTCGACACGGCGGCCATGCTGACGTCCATCCGGAAGAGCCTCGCGCCGACCACCACGAAAGCCAGGTGGATGGCGATCGCCAGAAAGCCGGCGACGAGGAACCACTGGGCTCCGCCGAGCTGCGAGAGGTCCGCCTGCGCCCCGATCATCGTCATGTAGATGTAGACCAGGGTCATGGCGAGCGGCTCCGTGCCGGGTACGCTCTTCAGTGGCGTCGCCGACAGCAGGATGCCGATGGTGGTCACCAGCAGGATCGCCCACGTCCCCTTCGTAAGCGCCGGCTGAACCTCCGGCAGGAAACCGGCGATCGCGTTCGCGGCCAGGATGGCGGTGAAGGCGAAACCGACCAGGATGAGCAGGTCCTTGAAGTGCACCTCGTGGGTCTTCTTCTCCACCTCGGCCGCCACCGCCGTAATGTGGTCGATCTCCGCCGGGGAGACCCGGGTGAAGCGGTTGAACGAGTCCGCCCACCGCTTGCAGGTGAGGATCAACGGGAAGTAGGCCACGTAGACGAAGTTGTCGACGATCACCACGATGCCGACCATCGCTTCCGGCGTGTCGAGGCTCTCGGCGACGGCAGCCAGGTTCCCGGTGCCGCCGATCCAGCTCCCCGCCAGCGCCCCGAAGCCCGACCAGGAATCGGCCGGCAGCGCGCCCCGGAAGAAGAAGAAGGCGGCCACGCAGCCGATCACGACGCCGATCGAGCCCAGAGTCATTACCGCCGCCCCCCGCCAGGCGACTCTCATCGTCTGACGGATGTTGATGTCCAGCAGCATGAGGACGATGAACATCGGGACCGCGAACGACCGGAAGGTGCTGTAGACGGGGGATGACTTCGGGATGACGTTCAGATTGCTCAGCAGGATGGGAGTCAGGAAGATCCAGATGATGGCGGGCAGGAAGTCGAACACCCTCCAGCCGGTCCGTTTCTCCAGCCAGATGAAGAAGACCGGAATCATCGTGATCACGGCCATCACGCCGACCAGGTCGTCGAACACCGGGGGGGCGCCGGTCATCGGCTCGCTCAATCCTCCAGGAAGTACTCGATCGTCGACACGACCCGGACCGTCTTCTCCAGCTGCCCCTGCTCGGTGAGTCCGGGAGCGGGGTCTCTTGGCAGAATGACGAACACGCCCTGATTGGCACGTCGGATGCCGGCGATTCGGCTTCTCGAGTCGGCGGCGAACTGATCGGCCGCCTCCCTAGCCCGGGCGGTGGCTTCGCGAATCATCTCGGGCTTGATCTCGTTGAGGCCCGTGAACAGGAACGTCGGGCCTCCGACCCCGTACTCGGCTCCCGAGCTGAGCACGACGCCCGCGTCCACCAGCTCGCCGATCCGCTCGCTGGCGGCCAGTGCGACTCGCGGTTCGGTGGACCGGACCACGAGGGTCTGCTGGACGACGAAGCGGTTGACCGGCTGCTGCTGCTGATAGGGGTTGGCGTAAACGTCGGTCACCCGGAGGCCCTGCAGCCGCGTCTGCGCCGTGTCCAGGCCCTGCGCCGCGAGGAAGACCCGCGTGGCGCGGATGCTCTCATCCAGCCGGCGCTGCGCGCGACCGAGGTCGTTGTCCGCGGCGACGAACGCCATCGGCCACAGGGCCAGGTCCGCCTCGACGTTTCGCTCGGACACGCCCTTGACCGTGACGAAGCGGTCGGCCGCCCGCCCCCGCGAGAAGCCGTGGCCGATGAACCCGCCCGCCGCGGCGATGCCGAGGCCGACGAGCAAGGCGCCGAGAATCCAGCGGTATCCGTTCATGAAGGGGCTCCGAGTCGCAGTGTCGAATCCGGGCAAAGGGCGGCCGGATCGACCGATTCGCAAGTCGGTACGAGGCGGCGACCGGGAAGGTGGAGGGACGCGCCGGGGAGGTCGGCCCGCTCCCGCAGAGCCTCTCGCATGGGGAGCGGGCAGGCCTCGCCGAGTCGGCCAGGGGGCGCCGGAGAAGGGTCCGTGGCCCCCGGACCGTGCTCTTACGCTACATGCAGCCTTCCGGCGGGGGGACCGTCGAGTTCCAGATGTCGCGGCGGATCCTCCAGCCGTCCTCGGTGAGCATGACGGCGTTCATCCAGCGCCCCTCATCGACCATCGCCCCTTCATCGAGGATGAGGTAGTCGCCCCAGGTCACGCCCACCTCATCGCCAAGCATGCCGCCGGTCGCGGTAATATCGATCTCGAGATCGGCATAGGTCCCGAGGTCCGCGAGGATGGCATCCGGCCCTACGAGCAGGTCCGCTCCGGGCGGCGCGCGCTCCGCGTCCACCGTGTAGAGGGTCACGATACTCACCATGTCGCCGGCGTCGAACGCGGCTTCCCACTGCTCGGCCAGGGCGTCGAGCTCGGCGGGCGTCTGGGCGCCGAGCGCGGCTGTCCATGCCAGGGTGAGGCCGAACAGCGCTGCGGCTGCTCTTCGGATCCTCATGGATACCTCCTGTGGCTGATGGGGAGAGAGACGAGCGTCATAAATACGCAGGAGGGGATCCCGTCGGCAATTCGGGCCGACTGCGCGGCCGCTCCGGCGGGACGCGGGTGGCATCGGTCTCCGGCGGGATGGGGGTGGCGCACCGGTCTCCGGCGTCGGGGGCGCCTACCGAGTCGCTACGGGTCGAACTCCGGGACCGTGCTGTCCGCGGGCGGCGCTAGGCTGTCAGGCGGGCGCGCAACGTTTCGTGCCGGCCGGGGCCGTCGCGGTCCGGTCGGGCCCAAGCCGCGCCGCGGGGGGTCCGCTCGGCGGAACCGCTTCGCCGCCAGGTCGAGGCGTTCCCGCTGCTCCTCGTCCAGCAGCGGTTCCAGTTCCTCTCTCATCCGTTCGAGGCTGGCGCGAATCTCGGCGTGCGCGGTCGACATCGTCTCGCGATTGCGATCAGCCGCCGCCGCCAACACCGCTCGCACGGCGGCTCGCTGAGCGTCGTCCCTCGGCTCGATGATCCGCTCGATCTGGTCAGCGAACCCCCGTTCCCGTAGTTCGGCGGCCCTCGAGATGCGGCGTTGGGCCATCGCGCCGGCCGTCAGGAGGCCGACGAGGCCACCCAGCAGGAAGGTGGCCAGTAGGATCAGCGCCGACTTCGTCTCGATTCGCAGGCTCATCGCTCCACCGTCACGGGTCGTCCGACGGGTACACCCCTGGCCCCAAGGCATACGCCGTCTCTACGGTCAGCGGCTCGAGGCCGAGCGTCGCCTCGAGGGCGGACTGTCCGCCGGATGTTCCGAGACCGATCAGGGTGTATCCCGCCAGGGCGAGCAGGAGTGCCGCCGCCGCCGGGGCGAGCCGCAGGAATTGCCGCTGCAGGACCCTCGAAAGCGCGACGACCGGAACCTGTTCGCCGGCTCGAATGCGCTCCATTACGCGATCCGGAAAGCCGGGGGCGAAGCGCCGCGGCTCGGAATCGCGCACGATCGGCCCCAATCGCTCGACCAGATCCCGGTCTGCTCGTCTCATCCGTCGTGTCATCCGTCGCTCTCGTCCACCAGCGGCCGCAGCAGGGGCTCCATCCTCCTCAGACCGCGGGAGAGGCGGGAGAGCACCGTTCCCTCCGGTACGCCGAGGATCTCCGCTGTCTCGCGCGTCGAGAAGCCGTCGATCAGCCGGAGGGTCACGACGGCCCGCTGCTTCGGCCCGAGCCGGCCCAGCGCTGCCCGCACCGCATCCCGTATCTCCCGTCGCTCGAGGTCACGCGCCGGATCCGGGCCCGAACTCGGGATCTCGAGGCCACGCTCACCATCCGTCGCGTGTCGGAACCAGAGTCGCCTTCGCCTCCGAAGCGCGTTGATCGACAGGTTGATCGCGATCCGGGTCAGATAGGTCCTCAGGGATGACTCCCCCCGAAAGCTCCCGATGGCCGCGTAGAACCGAATGAAGGTCTGCTGCGCGACATCTTCCGCATCCGCGCCCGGCCCGGTGATTCCGATGACCGTCGCGGAGACCACCGGCTCGTACCGCTCGACCAGGATCCGGAACGCGGCCTGGTCACCGCGGCGCGCCCGCTCCAGCAGATCGCGGTCCGATGCACGGTCGTTCATCGCCGATCAATGTGCCGACCGCACGCGCGGTCTGCACCGGCGGCACCGCCAACGACGCTCAGCCCTCCGGCGGTGGAGGCTGCGAGGGACGGCCTCCGTGCCTGCCCTGCCGGAACTTGCGCATCATCTCCTCTCGCAACTCCGAGTACTCCCGCATCTGCTCTTCCGTGAGCACCCGCGCGATCTCCTCATCCATCTCCAGGCGGAGAGCCTCCATCTGCTCCCGCATCGCCTGACGCTCGGCGCGCTGGCGCTCGAACAGGTCTTGCCGGCGGCGGTCGTGTTCGGCGAATATCGGCTCCAGCTCCGCCGCCTGCTCCTCCGTGAGCTGCAGCCTCTCCTTCAACCTCTCCATGCGCTGGGCGGGATCCATGCCTCGTTGCCGAGGCGGCTGATCCTGCGCCGGCGCCACCGAGGCGAGGACCAGCGTGAGTGCCCCGGTCATCCACGCCGCTCTCCCCAGAACGGCCCGCCCGGGGCGGGGCAGGCGTTTCGTCGTCGTCCCCATCGTCACCACTCCGCGCTGTCGTATCGTTTCCGCATCCGCGAGGTCCGATCGGCTCAGCCGGGTCGAACCGCTCAGATCGCTCCATTCGCTTCGACAGCGAGAGCGCGCGGTTCATTCCACCGGCGCATCAGTAGTAGACCATTCCCCCGTCGACGTTGACCGCCTGTCCCGTGATCGCGCTGGCCTCGTCGGAGACCAGGAAGAGGGCCGCGGCGGCGATCTCCTCGACCGTCTGGGCCCGCCCCTGCAGGACGCTTTCCAGGTGTGCCTCCCGCTGCCGGTCCGGATCCACTCCGAGCCGGTCGGCGATCGCCCGACCCAGCTCCTGCGACATGCGGGTCTCGGTCACGGGGCCCGGGCAAAGCGCGTTCACGCGGACGCCGCGTCGCGCGGCCTCGGCCGCGATCGAGCGGGTGAGTCCCAGCACTCCCGCTTTGGATGTCCCGTACGCGCCGTTCCAGGAGTACGCCAGCTTCCCTCCGATGCTCGAGATGTTCAGGATGGCGCCGGCGCCTCGCTCGTACATCTCCGGGAGCACCAGGCGGGAGAGGAGGAAGGGTCCCCTGAGGTTGGCCGCGATCACCTGATCGAATTCTTCCGGCGCGATCTCCTCCACCGGCCGCACCGGTCCGAAGACACCGGCGTTGTTGACCAGGACGTCGATCGGTCCGTGATGGAGGCGTGCCTCGGCCACGATCCGCTCACAGTCCGACTGCCGGCCGACATCGGCGACTACCGCCGCCGCCTGCCCGCCGCTCGACGCGATCTCGGCGACCGCCGCCTCCAGCTCCGAGGCCGTCCGGGCCGCAAGCAGCACCCGTGCACCCTCGGCGGCGAACCGCCGCGCGATCGCTCGCCCGATCCCCCGACCCGCACCGGTCACGATCGTCGACTTGCCGTCCAGCCGCATGAAGCCTCCGCCCTTCGAGGGAGCACATCGGTCAGCGGAGCTACTATTGCAGCTGGGATCGGAGGGCGTGCAAGCCCGGTGCGTTCAGAGCGAGAGGCCGACGGCTTCCTGCAGCCGTTTCCTGCCGGTGTGGCTCACCGCCGTTTCGGAGCCATCCGCCAGCTGCAGCAAGCAACGGCCGTCCGGGTCGGAGCGGATCTCTCGGACGGCATCCAGCCGCACGATGGTGGAGCGGTGGACCCGCACGAACCGGTCGGGTGCCAGCTGCTGTTCGACCCGGCTCATGGTATCGCGAACGAGGTGGGATCCGGCGGCCGTGTGCAGGCGCACGTAGTCACGTGCCGCCTCCACCCACAACAGGTCCTCGACAGGGACGAGCGTGATCCTCCCGTTCGGCCGCCTGACCGCGAAACAGGTAGGGTGGGATGCGGCGACCGATCCGGTCCCGATGCCCGGGGCGGCGGACTCCCGCGATCCGGCCAGCAGGCCTTGCAGGCGGGCCGCGTCGACAAGTAGCAGATCGGCCTCGAGCTCGGCGACGGTCTCGAGCAGCCCATCCCGGCCGTCGCTCTCCCCTACCACAGCCACCCCGGGTAGCTGCCCGGCCAGCCGCCGCAGTTCGTGGCGCTCGGCCGGCGCGTCCGCGACCACCAACGCCCTGATCGGGTCCGTCCGCTCGTTCATGCCCATTCCTCGCCCCCGCAACCCCAGATCCGAACGTCCGGGCTCTCACTCCTAACAACCGATCCGGGACGCCGGATGTGTCAGGGCCTCCGGGTCGCCGACCGATCGAGGCGCCGAACGGGAAGCGCGGCACTGCCGCGCCGGCGTTTCCGCGCGGCGCTCGTCGCTCAAATCGAGGCGTTCGTCGCCCGGTTTCCGTCGTTCGTCGATCGGGTTGTGCGGCAACGCCTGCCCCGGACGTTTGCGGGTTGGCGTCCATGCACGCCGACGAGGCACGGACAGGACGTGGGGCCACGGAGGGGAATGGGCATGTCCGAGCAGGAGCTCGTCAGTCGCGGTCTGGCTCGGCACCCGGTGAGCACCGGGGAGCCAAAGCCGGGCTCACGTATCCCTTCCGATTCCTCCGATTCCCGTGTCGGACCTCTGGGTCCGTTTCCTCGCTCGTCAGCCGCCCCTCCGGAACGGACGGATCGGCGCGCGAGCACCGGGGCGCTCGGGAGAAGGAACCCACCGTGATCTGAACTCAGCGTGGCCGGGACACGAATCCCTCCTGTGGCAAGGAGTCCCCGTGAAGGAACCCTGGGGAACAGTGGTGAGGCGCCAAGCCCACCCAACCAAGCGTGTTCCGGCCACCTCGACTCGGCCGTCCGACAACGGACGCCGGGGGTGCGGCCGAGAAGTCGAGCAACCGCGGCCAGCGCCCATCACACACCAGGTAAGGAGGTTCATCCATGTGGCGTAACTCGTCAGGCGCTCCAAGCACCGGCCTACGCGCCGGCTGGCTGACGTCGGGGCTCCTCGCCCTGTTGATGGTGGCGGGAGTCGCGGGGTCCGCGAGAGCCCAGGAGGGCGCGATCACCGGTACGGTGACGGCCGTTACCGGCGAAGTGATCGTGGGCGTGCAGGTGTTCATCCCCGGCACGTCGTACGGCACGCTCAGCGACGATGCCGGTCGCTACCGGCTGACCGGGGTGCCGGCCGGGGATCACCTGCTGCGGGTGACGACGATCGGCTACTCCAGCGCCGAGCAGGCCGTTACCGTCACGGTCGGAGAGACGGCGACCGTCGACTTCGTGCTCCAGATCTCGGCCGTGGCCCTGGACCAGATCGTGGCCACGATCACGGGGGACCGGCGCCGGCGGGAGATCTCATCCGACATCTCGACCATCGAGGCGGCGACGGTAGTCGAGAACACCCGAACGAGCGATTTCACCCAGGTCCTGAAGGGTCAGGCGACCGGAGTGACCGTGCGGCAGTCCTCCGGGACGGTCGGGACGGGCTCCGACGTCCGGATCCGGGGCACCGGCTCCATCAGCCTGAGCAAGCAGCCGCTGTACGTGATCGACGGCGCGATCCTGGAGTCTGACAACCGGGCCGACTCGGACATCATCGACGAGGACGGAGGGGACTTCTTCATCGGCGGGCAGCAGTTCACCCGCCTGCAGGACCTCAATCCGGACGAGATCGAGTCGATCGAGGTGATCAAGGGACCGGCCGCCTCGGCGCTGTGGGGCGCCCGCGGCAACGCCGGGGTGGTGGTGATCACCACCAAGCAGGGGGCGGCCGGCGACACGAGATGGAACGCCCGGGCGGATCTCGGCGCGAACGTACAGAGGAACCAGTTCCAGCCGAGCGTCCTCTCCTCGCCAGAGGACTATATCCCCGAGCCGGGTGACATGGTGACCTCGGCGATCAACATGGCGCGCGTGTTCGGTCTTCGGGACACGGTCTACACCCAGAACCTCGTGGATGAGCTGAACCCCACGAGGAACGGCTTCAATCAGAGCTACAACGGCAACGTCTCCGGCGGGGCGGGGATCTGGAATTACTTCGGTTCCGTCCAGTACTTGAACCAGGAGGGGACCTGGCCGAACAACGAGCAGGAGAAGTTCAACTTCCGGGCGAACTTCGGCGTCGACCCGAGCAGCAAGGTGAACCTGTCGTTCTCGAACGGATTCACGAGCAACGACACGAGCCTGCCGGACAACGACAACAACGGGGCGGGCTTCATCGGGGCGGCGACGATCAACATCGGGGCGGCGTTCGCCCCCCTGGTCCGGAACGACCCGGTGACCGGCGAGTCGGTCACCACCTGCCCGCTCGCCTACGAGCTCTCGCTCGCGACCGGCCTTCCGACGAGCGAGTTCGCGAGCAACTGCTCGATCGACGATCCGAGCGGCCGGTTCCTGGCCAATCGGTCGTTCGACAAGGTGGCGAGCCGGATCAACACTCAGAAGATCGAGCGCTACACCGGATCGGGTAACGCCACCTGGACGCCGATCGACCGCTGGACGAACCGGTTCACGATCGGCTACGACCTGGTGAGCACGCGGACGAACCTCTTGGTGCCCGTGGATCCGGAGCAGCCGTTCGGTACCGCTTCGCTCGGCAACATCTTCAAGGTGCCGAGCCAGAGCCGTAACCTCACCCTGCAGGGCACGACGACCTACCTCCAGCCGATCGCGGGAGCGCTCGACTTCGAGTTCACGGGCGGCGTCCAGTGGTACCGGAACACGACCGAGGAGGAAGCAGTGTCGGGGCAGACCTTCCCCGCCACCGGTCCCTCCGTCTCGAACTCGGTGATCAACGTGGCGGGCGACTCGTTCGACGAGCAGAAGTCGCTCGGCTTCTTCGTCCAGGGACAGTTCCAGTACAAGAACCGGCTGTTCGTGAACGGCGCGGTCCGCTGGGACAACAACAGCGCCCAGGGCGAGAATCTAGGGGTCCAGACCTACCCGAAGTTCGGCGCCTCCTACGTGGCGCTGGAGGGCGAAGGCCTGTTCAACACGCTGAAGCTGCGAGGTGCGTGGGGGCAGTCGGGCACGCTGCCGGGGACCAACGCGGCCATCGCGCTCGTGCAGACGACCCAGGTGGCCCTCGAGGGCACCGACCAGCTCGGGATCTCGCCGCTCCGACCCGGCAACAACCTGCTGGCGCCGGAGGTGGGCGAGGAGCTCGATGTCGGCTTCGACCTCTCGATGCTGGATGATCGGATCGGGCTCACGTTCAGCTACTACGACCAGAAGACGGAGAACACGGTCGTGCTGAGGGACCTGCCCCCCTCGGAGGGCTTCCCGAACTCGCAGTTCACCAACATCGGACAGATCGACAACCACGGGTTCGAGATCGCGCTCGACGCCCTGGCGTTCGACAGCGAGAAGTTCGTCTGGGACCTGCGCTTGATCGCATCGAACAACACCAACGAGATCACCGAGCTGGTGGATCCGATCACGCCTCCGGGCACGCTGGGCGGCGACGTGCAGCGGCATCAGGAGGGGCTGCCGTTCGGCGCCTATGTGAGCCAGGTCTACGAGATCGGGGATGATGGCGCGGCGCGGGTCGTGGCGTGCGCTGACACGCCGGGCACGTGGGGACCCAACGACACCCCGGGCGCCAAGGAGAACTTCTGCGATCCGCTGGACAACGCCCGCTACATCGGCGACCCGACCCCGAGCTGGGAGGGCTCGCTGCAGACGACGATCCAGCTGTTCAAGTACGTGCAGCTGTACGCGCTGTTCGACTTCCAGGCCGGCCATCGCCTGTTCGAGGGCACCAGCCAGTTCATGTGCGGCTTCCTGGGCGGGATCTGCACCGAATCGTTCCAGCGAGGGCCGGACGGCGAGCTGACGGATCGGGCCAAGATCGCCCAGGCCGCCGGAGCGGCGGACGATGAGGGTCCCTGGGTGTTCGACGCCGACTGGGGCAAGTGGCGGACCGCTCAGCTGCGGTTCGACATGCCGCCCAGCGTCACCCGGTTCCTGAAGGTGAGCGGGCTACAGATCCAGCTCATCGGCGAGAACCTGGTCACCTGGACCGACTACCGGGGGGTCGACCCCGAGGTCAGCAACGACGGCCAGAACGAGAACTCGCGGGCGGAGTTTCTGACGAACCCGCCGTACCGGCGCTTCATCGGCTCGATCAACCTCTTCTTCTAACCGGGAGGGAGGCGGTCGGGGGCCGGCCGCGGGTGACGATTCGATCGCATCGCGGTCGGCCTGGCCGATGCATGGAACGACATACATGGGAGCAGCTGAGATGAATAGACTCGGTCTGATTACACGCTCGCGGGCTGGCGCGGTAACGGGGCTGATGGCCCTGGCGCTGGCGCTGAGCTCGTGCAGCCTCGACGTGTTCGACCCCGACATCGTGAGTCCCGACGACGTATCCGATCCGGCATCGCTGCCGATCGCCGTGGCCGGCGCGATCGGGGATCTCCAGTTCGCGGTCGACGATTACGCGCTCTACTCGGGCCTGTTCACGGACGAGTTCATCCTGGCCGGGACGTTCCCGACCCGGCAGGAGGTCGACGAGCGTCGAATCAACTTCACCAACACCACCCTGAACACCGAGCTGTACGAGCTGATGCACAGTTCGCGCTTCTCGGCGGACAACCTGGTGGCGAGCGCCCAGTCGCTCGTCGGCGACCCGGACGTCGATCAGGACCTGGTAGAGTTCGCGATCGCCAACGGGCAGTACGCCGGCGCGTATATCCGCATGCTCTTCGCCGAGATGTACTGCGAGAGCATCTTCGGCGGGAACAACGAGGACGATCCGGGCTTCGAGAGCGCTCCGATCGGGCCAGACGCCCGGATGCAGGAGACGATCTCGCTCTTCCAGGCGGCGCAGGCGAGCGCGGCCGCGACGGGCCTGGCCAACCTGGCGACTGCCGCGCGAGTCGGGGAGGCGAGGGCGAGGATGTTCCTCGGCGACTACGCGGGTGCCGCCGCGGTGGCTGCAACGGTGGACCCCGACTTCGTTCACATGTCGGAGTACTCCTCCAATACTATCGCCCAGTACAACGAGGTCTACAATTTCACGTACGCGGACGGCAACCAGGTTCTGCGCTGGACGGTCGGAGACGGCACACTGGCCAGCCGCTTCAACGAGGCCTGGCCCTTCTTCAACGAGTGGGTGGCGCTGCGGTTGATCGAGCCCAACCCGGATCCGGTGATCTGGACCTCGTTCGATTCCTCGATTCCGGTCAAGCTCCAGATGATCTATCCCCCGCCGGGTCCGCTCGGGACTCCTCAGGCTCCGCCCACGGCTCAAGGGCAGAGCTCTCCGATCTCCCTGGCCACGGGCTACGAGGCCGACATCATCGAGGCCGAGGCCGCCTACCGGGCCGGCGACCTGGCCGGCGCCGCCGCGCTCATCAACGCGCGCCTCGCCACCGGCGACAACCCGCACGGCAAGGCATTCCAGCCGGTGGTGTTCACGGGGGACTTCGCAGCGGACATCGCCGAGATCGGACGTGCGTACGCGGCGGGAACCTGGCTCACCGGTCATCGATTGGGCTTCGTGCGCCGCGTTCTGCGGAACGACGGCGTCGATCTCTTCCCCGCCGGCAAGCCGGGGTCGGACACCGCCTTCCCGATGTCCAAGCAGGAGGTGGACAACAACGGCAACGTGAGCACGGCATGTTCGAATGGGGGGCCGCCCTGGAGCTGAGCGGGCCAGGCGGACCCAACGGAGCGGCAGGCAAAGGGCCCGGTGACGCCGGGCCCTCGCTCATCTGTCCTCGGGGTACTCGACCTTCAGAGGCTGCTTGATCCGCCAGGTGAGCTGAAGGAGGTCGTGGCGGTCGGGCGGGAACTTGGTCTCGACGGTGCCGTCCGGGTAGGTGACGGTGAGCGGCTGCACCTTGAACGGACCCTTCTTGGCTGTGGCGTACGTGACGACGAGACCGTCAGCCGCGATCGCGATCCGGTTCTGCACCGCGCTTCCGTCGCCGACGATCGAGAAGAGCGTCCCGAGAGCTCCACCGAGAGGCCTCGCCTGTACCCCCTCGATCCGATCCTGCACGACGATGTCCCCGTAATCGAGCAGCCAGTATCGGATCCGGCGCCGGTTGGTGATCCGGAGATGAGGGCTGGTGGTGGTGTCCGTGAACGTGTACCGGTCCGGTGCACCGGGCTCGTCCGGCCAGCCGACGGTCACGCGCACCGCTCGGTCGGGCACGAAGCCCTCCTCGACCCGAATGCCGGTATGCTGTGGATCGTAGTCGACGATCCGATCCTGCCGATAATCGTGGCCCAGCGCGACGAATTGGGGCACCTCATCCGGCTCGAGTTTCAGGACGGTCCGGTACGCCTGGTACCAATCCTCGTGGTCGAGCAACAGCGGCGACGTCCCGCGCTCCCTGGCCGCAGCCTCGGTCACGACCCTCAGGATCACCGAGGTCTCGAAGCGGGTGGAGTTGGTGGAAGCGAGCAGGTTGTAGCCCAGCGCCGCCTCCTCCTTCATCGCCTCCTGGATGACCTCGCGCGGGACGCGATCGGGGGGGCGGCTGTCAGGCTGGGCGCCGGCCGACGACGCGCCGATGCCCGACAGCGCGCAGATGCCTGTCAGGAACAGGACCGGCATGGTCGCCGCGCCTCGCATCTTCGCTCTCTTCATGCGCTCTCTTCCCGTCGTTGGTGTTCGCTCCTCTCCCCTCGGTTACCCGACCGGCGACAGCGGTTCCGCCGGTCGCCTAGAGGAACAGGGAGATGGAGGCGTAGACCGTGGTGGGGACGACTCCGAACTCGGATGGCAATGGATCACCAAGCGCCGGCTGAGCGTCCCCGACGCCCACGAAGACACCACCCTGTGCCGTCGCCTCCTGGCTCACGGAGTAGCTGACACCGGGAGCGAACATCGCGCTCAAGTCGTTGAGGCTCCACAGCACCAGGAGCTGGGTCGACAGGAGAGGGTGCAGCTGGTACGCCCCCTGCCAGACGGCGACGTCGGCGCTGAGAACCTGAAGCTCTCCGCGTGAGAAAGCCGAGGAGACCACCACCTCTTCCAGCTCGTCGGCGCTCGAGGCGCCGAAGCCGTCGTGCTGGTATTGAAAGACGACGTACAGGTCGCGGCCCGAGAGGTCGAAGCGCGTGTCCAGGCCCACCGTCCCCCGAAACACGAGTTCGTCCGGCGTGTCCTGGAGCTGAAACTCCCCGCGAACGGCGGCCCGGCCCGCTCCCCCCGCGGCCCCGAGGCCGACGGCCGGTCGATCGTACAGGACGCCGGCATACCCGGAGAGCTCCCAGCTCGCCAGCACGCCCGCGTACCGGCCCAGGACCGATAGGGTCTCTTCGAGGGGGAAGCTCGCCGGTCGCACGACGACCTCCACCGTGCTCAGGGGGCCGGGGTAGACCTGTACGCGCGCGGCGTCCACGCCACCCCGGTACTCCTTGAAGGGATCCGCCGGGTCGAAGAGGGCGAACGGGTCGGCCGGCGTCAGGATCAGGGTGGTCGCCCACGAGATTGCCTGGCGGCCCACGGTGGCGGTGACCGTCTCGCCGGCGGCGACGGAGACGTTGAGCCGATCGAAGCGATGGGTCCAGCGGACGTTCTCATCGTCTTCGATCGTCCACTGCAGGTCGAGCCATTCGCCGCCACCTGGAGCGATGGCACCGGGCACACCCAGCCCGAGCCCGCCACCGGCCGTCGCTCTCCAGTTGATGAACTGCTCGTAGGCCAACTCGGCGGCCACCGGTCCGAAGCTCGGATCGGCCATGAACCGCAGCCGGTGCGCGCTGCCGAACCCGCCGGCCCCGAAGGGGCCTGCCTCGCTCCAGAGCGGCACCGTCAGGAAGTAACCGCTGAGCCACGGAGGCGCGTCCTGCGCGAACGCGGGAGCCGCGCAGCACGGTGTCAGGGGGAGGAGTGCGGAAAGGAGGGCCGCGAGCCGCGGCCGTCCGCTCACCGTCATTCCTGTCGCTCGTCCGATGCGATACGGCCGTCCACGAGCCGAATCAGGCGGCGTGCGCGCTCCATCACCTTCGGGTCGTGGGTGGCGAAGACGAACGTCGTGCGCAGCTCCCGATTCAGCTCCTCCATCATCTCGAGCAGGGACGCGCTCGTGGCCGTATCCAGGTTCGCGGTCGGCTCATCCGCGAGCACGAGCGCGGGCCGGGAAGCCACCGCACGGATGATCGCCACTCGCTGCTGCTGGCCGCCCGAGAGCTTCCCGGGGCGCCGATCCTCGAGGCCGACGAGGCCCGTCGTCCGGAAGAGCTCCCGCAATCTCGCGCGGCGCTCCTGCTCATCGACGCCGAGCAGGAGCAGCGGAAGCTCGGCGTTCTCGAACGCCGTGAGCACGGGGAGAAGGTTGTAGGCCTGGAATACGAAGCCGACCTGCTGGAGCCGCAAGCGCGCCAGCTGGCGGCGGGACATCCCCATGAGGTCGCGTCCGGCCACGCGAACCTGGCCGCGGCTCGGCCGGGTGAGGCCGCCGATGAGGTTGAGCAGAGTGGTCTTCCCGGAACCGGAAGGTCCGGCCATCGCCACGAACTCGCCGCGCTTGATCGCCAGCGAGACGCCTCGCACGGCCTGCACCTCCTCCGGCTCCTGCGTGAATACCTTCCACACGTCGACGGTGCTCACCGCCGGCGGCTCCGGAGGGTCGATACCCGCCGCCGGTCCGGCGGCGGATCGCGACGGTCCCTCGCCGGTCATCGCTCGAACTTCATCGCTTCGGTGACATCGATACGGGTCGCGCGGTATGCCGGGTACAGGGAGGCGATGGTTCCGACGGCGAGGATGAACACGAGGCCCTGCAACACGCGCACCCGGCTGAACAGCGGCACGATGATGGGATCCAGGACGACGCCGGCGAAGGTCCAGTCCTCCTGCCAGGTGAAGGAGATGTCCAGGCCGTCGCGCCAGAAGCCCCAGGTGATCAGCAGGCCGAGACCGATGCCGAGCAAGCCGCTCATCGCGGTGAGCACGATCCCCTCGGCCATCACGAGTGCGCCCGTCTGCCCCGGCGTGAAGCCGAGCGCCTGGAGAACGCCGAACTCGCGGTGCCGGTACAGCACGGACATCAGAACCGTGTTCACGATCGCCAGCGCGATGATGCCGAAGGTGACGCCCTGAAACAGGTAGTTCCCCAGATCGTCCACCTTCACGGCCGCGTCCAGCTCGGGCATCGCCTCGCGCCAGCTGAGCACGGACAGGGAATCGGTGGTCCCCGGCGCATCCAGAACGTCGCGCAGCCGTCGGGCGACCTCCGGCACGGCCCGGCTTCGATCCACGAGCACCGCGAGCGTGGTGACCGCGCCCGGCGCCCCCAGCCACTCCCCGGCCGTGGAGATGGGGAGGTGAACGACGCCGTCGTCGATCTCCGGGATTCCTGTCCGGAACGTCCCCACCACGCGAAGCAGCTGACCGGCCACCTCGCCCCCGGCGTCCTGTGCCGTGAGCACCATCCGCGAGCCCAGCTCCAGGTCGAGGCCTTCCGCCAGCCCCGTTCCCACATACGCCGCCAGGCGGTCCCCGGGCTCCAGGTACCGCCCGGCCGCCAGCCGGTCGTCCAGGATCGAGAATCGCGATTCGGCCACCGGATCCACACCCACGGCATCGATCGGCCGGGCTCCGGCCGGAGAGCTGGCCAGGCCGGCAGTCGTCAGCCTGGGCACGATCTCGACCACGTGCTCGACGATTCCGGCGTCGTCCAGCGCCGCTCGGGCGGCGAAGACCCGCCGGGCGTCCAGCCGATCCTCGATCCTCCGTGTCGTGCGGTATCGCGGCGCCTGTACCGCGATGTGTCCCGTGCCCATGCGAACGCCCGAGTCGATCCAGTCCTCGTGCGTTCCGTCGCCCAGCGAGACGGAGAAGATGAGCAGGGCGCCGCCGATGATCATCGCCGCTGCGGTCAGCAGGCTCCGGCGTGCCTGACGTCGGAGGTTGCGAACCGCCAGCCGGATCAGGATGCGACCACTCCGCATCAGTCGCCCGCCAGGGTGTCGGCCGGGGCGATGCGGGCCGCCCTCAGGGCAGGGTAGAGTGCCGCCAGGACGGCCGTGAGCAGGAGGGCTGCCCCGGCCCAGATGGCGCTCATCGCTTCGTACTCCACCCGCAGAACCGGACGGATCAGCGCGCCGAACATGGTGAAGTCGCCGTAGAGCCATCCCAGATCGGGCGGGGCGTTGTGCCACCAGAGGAGGACGGGAACGGCGAGAAGAGCGCCCGCCAGCAGGCTGATCCCGCCCAACACCAGCGCCTCGAAGACGACCGTTCGCACCACCGCTCCCGGCGTCGCTCCGATGGCCATCACGACGGCGAACTCCCGGCGTCGCTCGAAGGTGCTCAGAAGCAGTGTGTTGGCCACGCCGAAGATCGCGATCGCGAACACGATCACGATGACGACGAAGCTCCATCCCTTCGCGAGCCGGGCGTAGTCGAGCATCTCGGGCCGGAGCTCCATCCACGGCTGGATGATGGCCGCGGCGGACAGCGCGGCGATCGGCTGCTGGAGACGAGCTGCCGCCTCGCGCGCACGCCAAGGATCCGTCGACGAGGCAGCGATCTCGTGAACGCGCCCGGGCTCGAGAGCGACGAGGAGCTGCAGGGATTCGATAGGGAGCATGGCGTAGAGGGCGTCGAGCTCGGCCAGACCGCTGCGGAATACGCCGGAGACGACGAACAGATCGTTGCCCAGCGAGCCGTCGGCCGCGGGAACGACGAGCACGACCTCGTCCCCGACGTCCACCCCGAGCTGACGGGCCATCTCCTCCCCGATCAGGATCGTGTTCTCCTCACGGCGAGGAGGCGTTCCCCGCACGATCCCGAGGAACAGCCGGCTCACTCGCGGCTCCCGCTCCGGATCCACCCCTACGAGCATGCCGGCGGTCGTGGCCTCCCCCGAGCTTACGAGGCCGCCGGCATAGACGCGGGGGGCCGCGGCCTCGATGACGGGATCCGCGGTGAGCAGCCGGAGCATCGCCTGCACGTCGACGCCCTCGCGACCGCCGATCGTCTCGTAGATGCTCCGCTGCGGCAGGTAGTCGCGGTCGTGCACCTGCAACTGACCCATCAGGAAGCTGGTACCGTTCTCGATCATCTCGGCGGTCATGCCCGACATCAGGCCGTTCATCAGCACAACGGCGAAGTACCCCAGGGCGAGACCGGCCGCGGCGATCACGGTGCGGCGACGATTGCGGCCCAGGTTCCGCCTGCCGATCCGGAGCCACGGGCCGGCGGACAACCTAGGAGCCTGCCTGGAGAGAGCGGAGAGAGAAGAAGGAGTCGTCGAGGTCCACGTCGAAGTCGAGCCCGGAGTAGCGGACGAGAGTGCGCTCCCCGGGTTTTTCTCGAGGGACCATGATCATCAGGGCGGGAACCAGCCTGCCGCCCATCTTCCTGTACTCGCCAAACGTCAGCGTGCGGACCAGCTCCCCGTCTTCGTCGAAGTACCGCGCCCGAATGGGCATGAGGTCACGCTTGCGCACCTCGTAGTCGATTCGGCCCCAGACCACCGGCGCCTCGGGTCGCGGCCGGAGCACGAACTCCCAGATCTCCTCGCCCTCCCGCAGGCCCTCGAATCCGATCTCGATCTCGTAGTCGTCGACGAGCCGGCTCTCCTTTACGAGGTCATCGTTGGTGAAGTGAGAGCCCATCCAGGCACCCATCATCAGCGATGCGGGGATCTTGATCGTCCGATCGACCCTGGGCAGGTAGTTCCAGATGTCGCGGCCGGCCTTCAAGGTCGCGGTACCGGCCTCCTTGCGAGGCGCTGTGATCCGGACGAGCGAGTACTCGGTGCCGAGCGACCAGATCTCCATCTCGAGCGTGCGCTCCCAGTGCTGCGTCACCACCTCCATGGTGGCGAAGCCATGGCTCGACTCGCCGCGCAGAATCCGATCGACCCGGTCCATGATCTCACGTGGTGTCTCCTGGGCGGCTGCTGTCGCGATGCCGCCCGCGCCGATCTGGATCAGGCCGGCCAGAGTCAGCGCCGTGGGCGTCAACGAGGCTTTTCGCCGCTCACCCACTTGATGGTCGTCCCGGCGGGGATCGGCTCCCGCACGTCGACGCCGTTGATCACGGCTAGCTCGGCCTCCGACGCCGGCGTCGACTTCCGGGCCGCGATCTCGGCGATGGAGGACGGGCGCTCGACCGTATAGAGCTCGATCCTCATCGGCTCGACCGACAGGGCGGCAACGTCCGTCAGCTCGGCGAAGGAGCGGATGGACGAGAGGAACGCCCGCTCATACTCCCGGAGCCCTCCCTCGACGGCGTAGCCCATGATGCGGTACGTGCGGGCCTCATAATCCAGGAAGGCGACGATGCCCTCGAGCATGCCCTGGTCGGTTTGAGCCCTGAAGGTGGCGAGCGTGGCCGGATGGCCATCGATGCGCTCGCGGGACGTTCGGCCGGTGCGCACCCCCTCCTGGGAGAGGAAGGCGCGGGCCGCCTCGGCATGGCTCGATCCCGCCGCCACCAGAGTGAGTTGCAGGATGGCATCCCGGTCCGGGCTCCGGCCACCCACGACGCTGGGGAGGTTCACCGTTTCCCAGCCCGACGGGAACCGGATCTGGAAGCGGAGCTCGGGGTGGAGGAAGAGCGCATCCCTGAAGAACCCCTGGCGCGGGTCCTCGCCGTATACGAGTCCCTCGACGTGGAACAGGTACTCGTCTCGCCCCAGCTTCGCCTCGTTCAGCGTCGCGGCAGGGATCGTGTCCACCAGGGCCTGGAGTCGCTTGATCCGGTCTTGTGAGCTGGGGTGGGTGGAGAGCCAGCTCGGGATTCCCCCGCCGCCGGAGAGCTCGGTCAGGCGCCCGAGCTTCTCGTGCATGGTGATCGACTCGCGCACGTCGTACCCGAGCCTTCCGGAGTACCGCACGCCGAGCAGGTCGCTCTGGTGCTCGTCGTCCCGGCTGAAGCTGAGGAAGAGTACCTGCAACCCCTGCGCGGCGAGCCCGGAGTACCGGGCCACATCCCGGCTGACGACCGATCCTACCACCAGACCGATTCCGGCGAGCTGCGCGCGGGAGATCTGCTCCACGCTATGGCGGGCCGTGATGTGTCCGATCTCGTGTCCCAGGACCGCCGCCATCTCGGCTTCCGAGGAGAAGTGGGCCATGATTCCGCGGGTCACGTAAACCGGGCCGCCGGGAAGCGCGAAGGCGTTCACGACCGGGTCATCAACGATCCGGAAGCTCCAGGGGAGGGCCGGCCGCTCGGAGGCGGCGGCGAGCGCGAGACCGACACCCTCCACATACGCCTGCAGCGCCGGGTCCTCGACCAGGGGCATGGACTCCTCGACCTCACGCGCGTAGGCCTGCCCGAGTTCGATCTCCTGCGACTCGCTCACCAGCGAGAGCATCTTCCCGCCGGTGGCCGGGTTGGTGGCGCATGAAGCGAGAGCGACGAACGTGCCGCCGCACAGGAACGACCGACGCAGGAGACGGAGGAGGGTTCCTTCGGGACGCTGGGGCGTCAGGCTGGGGCTCATCGTCCTGTATGTTCGCGCGGGAACCGGAGACCCAAGGCCCCGGTCCCGTGGGCTGTCAGAGAAACATTCCCGGGTGCACCTCGATCGACACCTCGCTGATGCGGTCGATCGGCATTCCTGCCCGTCGGGAGGCCTCGATGATCAGGTCGGGGCTCGGTGCGTCGTACTCGCAGTACATCTTGCCCTCGCTCTCCGACACGAAGCTGCGGATCCACCGCAGCTCCGGCATCTCCGCGTAGATCTCGTTCGCGCGCCGGCCGATCGCCTCGAGATGCTGCGGCGAGAGATCCTCGACCGTACGCTCCACGAGAAAGTGTGGCATTCGCCTCTCCGGGGCTCGGCTCTCGGCTACCGGCGCGACATCGCGCTCCGGTGCGGGGTCGGACGCGTCGTCTCAGACCTCGACGCTGCGGCACGCCTCCCCAAGCTGGTCATCATCGAGTTCGTCCGCAATCTCCAGCGCCGAGGCGAGGTAGTCTCGCGCGGTGGAGATGACGCCGAGGGAGGTGTGGGAGCGACCGATGCGGTACATCATCCACCCCATTCCGATGCGGTCCTTCACCTCTCGCCGGATCAGCAGCGACTCCTCGAACCTCTCGATCGCTTCCTCGTACCGTGCGGCCTCGTGCGCCAGCTCGCCGAGCACGGCCAGGCTCTGGGCCTCCAGGAGACGCTCGCCCGTCATCCGGTTCACCTCGAGCGCCTCCGTCAGGTGAGCCAGGGCCTCATCGACACGGCCCAGGCCCCGCAGCGTCACGCCCAGCGAGTTCAGGATCAGGCCGGCGTGCACCCAGTCCTCACGATCCTTGTAGATGCCGAGCGCTTCCCGGTAGCAGGCGAGAGCGGGTTCCAGCTCTCCGCGTCGCCAATGGAGGATCGCCAGGGAGTTCCGCAGGGAGGCTTCGCCGGCGCGGTCTCCGTTCCGCCGGGCGAGGTCGATCGCCTTCGCGTAGTGGCGCCGAGCCTGCTCCGGGTCCTCGTCTCGTGAGAGGCGGGCGAGGGCCTCGATGGCCCTCATCGCCGGGCCGTCGTTGTGATGCCGCTCCGACAGGACCCGCACTCGATCCCAGGCCGCTCGGGCCTCCTTGGTCTGCTTCCCCACCTCGTGGGCCCGGGCCGCGGCTTCCCACATCGCCGCCTCCGCGTCCCGGTCCCGGAGCTGCCCGAAGGTCTCGGCCGCCTCCAGGAGGTGCGGCAGCGCCTCCGAGCTGCGTCCGAGTCCGACCAACACCTCGCCGAGGATTCGCTGTGACTGCGCGAGCGCGTCCGCAGTGTTCGCTTTCCGACTGGCCGAGATGGCCTGCCGATACAGCTCCAGGCTCTCCTCGATCCGTCCCTCCTGCAGGCGCAGATGAGCGAGCGAGGTGAGGTGGTAGGATTGGTGGATCGGCTGCAGGGATCCGCCGGCATGCGACGCCGCCCGGTCGATGTAGTCGGCTGCTTTCTCGGAATCGCCCAACGACCGGTAGATGCCTCCGATCAGATGCAGCACGTACGCCAGCTTGCGGTCGAGCAGAGCCCCATCCTCGCCCTCGAAGCCTTCTCGGACCCGAACGGCCTCGAACAGGTGATCGAGGGCCTCCTCGAAACGACCGATCCCCTTGTAGAGGCTGCCGAGGTTGGAGAGCTCGATCATTTCGCCCTCGGCATCTCCGAGTTCTCGGTCGATGTCGAGCGCCTGTTCCTGTAGCTTGATCGCCTCCTCGTTTCGCTCCTGATGCCAGCGTAGGAGTCCGATGCTGCGCAGGGCGTTTCTCTCGATGTCCCGATCCCGCAGCTCGCGACCGATGCGGAGTGCCTGGCTGAGCTCCCGCTCCGCATCCTGGAACTGCCGCGTCAACGTGCTCACGTCCCCTCGCCGGAGATGAGCCTCCGCCAGCCGGCTGGTGGCTCCTTCCGGCTGCAGGGAGCGGACGAGCTCGTCGGCAAGTTGCCGTTGACGCTCTCGCAGGCCGAGCGTCTCGCACAGACGCTCCTGTTTGAAGAGGATGCGGATCCTGACCTCCTGGCGCTCCTCCTCCGAAGGGAGGCGCTCGACCCAACCCAGGGTCGAGTCCAGGAGGTCGAGGGCGTCGGCGAACTGGCTCACCGACTCGGCGCGCTCCGCCGCCCGTTGGCCGTAGAGCACCGCCTTCCACCAGACGCCGGCGGCGCCGTAGTGGAACGCCAGCCGGTCGGAGTGCTGCTCGATCTCGTCGGCATGCACTTGTTCGATCGCACTGGCGACCTGTTCGTGGAGCTCCTTCTGCCGGTGCCGAAGCAGGCCTTCGTAGGCCACCTCCTGAACCGCCGCGTGGGTGAACCGGTAGGTCACCTTGGGGGGGACGCCGACCTGCTGCACCAGCCCGTGCTCGCGCAGGACCTGCACGGCGGCGGCGAGGTGGGACGGCTCCTCCAGGGTTTGCCTCAGCACGGCTTCGGAGAACTCGCGGCCGATCGTGGCGGCATGGATGGTCACGAGGCGCGTCCTGGTGTCGAGCGCGTCCAGTCGGCTGCGGATGATCGCCTGCACGCTATCGGGCAGTTCCAAGCCGCCGACCGATCCGATCGGGCGCACCGTGCCACCGTCGATCCGGATCGTCCCTCTCTCCAGGAGGGCGCGGCACAGCTCCTCGAGGAAGAAGGGATTGCCACCGGTGCGATGGTAAAGGCGCGAAGCCAACTCGGCGGGCACCTCCGCCCCGTCCAGCGCGGAGCTCATGAGCCGGCTCGCGGAGTCGAGGTCGAGCGGGCCGAGGAGAATCGGCAAATGGAAGGAGGGGGATCCCCAATCGGTGCTGACATCCGGGCGCGCCGTGACGACGATGAGTAGCCGATGGGCCGCTACCAGGCCCGCCAGCTGTCGGAGAGCCTCCCGTGAGATGCCGTCGGCGTGCTCCCAGTTCTCGAGCAGGACCGCCACCGGCTTGCGCTTCGCATCGATCGTCAGGAAGGCCGCGATCGCGTCGAGCACGGCCTGCCGTCGCTGCTCGCCTTCGAGCTCGGGCATCGGATGCAGCTCCGACTCGAGCCCCAGCATGTCCAGGTAGTGCGGGAGGAAGCGTTCCAGCTCCGCGGAGATGCCCAGGACACTCCTGACGACCTCGTCGACGGGCGTGACCGATCCGCGCTGGAGGCCCAGCCGGTCGCGGAGGACGTCCACGAAGGGCCCGCAGGTTCCATCCTTGCACACTCCCTCCTGGCAGCGTCCCTTCACCACCCTCCACTCGTCCGGATCGACACGCCGGCGGAACTCGAAGAGCAGCCGGCTCTTGCCCGTCCCCGCATCCCCCACGACGCTCACGAAGCGCCCCTCTCCGCTCGCCGCCCGCCGGCTCGCCTCCCGCAGGGCGTCGAGTTCCCTCTCCCGGCCGACGAAAGCGGTCAGACGCTCGGCCGAATCGAACGGCGAGCTCATGCGGGTCTCGCCGAGGACGCGGTAGGGAACGAGAGTCTCGGTGCGGCCGCGCGAGGTCAGGGGAGCCCCGGCCTCGGTGGTGAAGTGGGGCGCGACCCGGCGCCGGCACTCCTCGCTGATGATGACCTCGCCCGGGCCGGCGTGAGCCGAGAGCCGGGCCGCCAGATCGACGGCGGGGCCAGCGACCCGATAGGTGCGCTCTTCCACGACGGACGGCTGCACGACCACCATGCCCGTGCCGATGCCGGTGCGAAGCGCCAGCGGCCGGAGCGCCGAGGTCTCGGGCAGGCCCACGTCGAGCTGCCCCAGCCGATCGTGCAGGGCGAGCGCGGTCGATACCGCCCGCCGCAGGTCATCCTCGTGAGCCGCCGGGACCCCGAACAGAAGGACGATCTGGTCACCGGAGCAGCTGTTGACAACGCCACCCTCCTGCTCGACGAGCCGCCGCACGTCCTCCTCGATCCGTGCATTCACGGCTTCGAGATCGGTTGGCGACAGGCGCTCGACGAGTTCCGAGTAGTTGGTAATCGAGGAGCTGACGACACAGGCGCGTCGCCGCTCGCCGCCGGGCGAGATGGCGGCATCGGCCCCGACGACCGGCCGCCGCGTCCGGAGCGAAGCGCTGTGCTGGGCCTCCAGCAGCTCGACCAGCTCCGCGGCCGAGGCACAGCGCTCGTTCGGATCCTTCGCCAGGCACCGATGCACCGTGCGCTCGAACTCCGGCGCCAGCCCCTCCCGTCGGCGGCCGAGGGGTTCCGGCTCGCGTTTCATGATCGCGTGCAGCACCGCGATGCTGTTGTCGCCGGTGAACGGTCGCGACCCGGCCAGCATCTCGTACAGCACGACGCCCAGGGACCAGAGGTCGGTGCGGGCGTCGACAGGTTCGCCTCCCACCTGCTCGGGACTCATGTAGGCCACCGTGCCCATGGTGGTGCCGGTCCTGGTGAGGTTGACGCCGCTCAGCTTGGCCAGCCCGAAGTCGACGATCTTCGCGATCCCATCGGTCGTGAGCAGGATGTTGGCAGGCTTGATATCGCGGTGGATCACGCCGACTTCGTGCGCCTTGGCGAGACCCCGCGCCACCTGCAGGGCCAGCTCCACCGCCTCCGCCACTTCCAGAGGGCCGCGCTCGATCTTCTGCTGGAGGCTCTCCCCCTCGTAGCACGGCATGGCGATGAACAGCCCACCGCTCTCGGTGCTCCCGATCTCGTGGATGGTGCAGATGTGGGGGTGGTCGAGCGCCGCCGCCGCCTGCGCCTCGAGGAGGAAGCGGCCGCGGGCTTTCTCATCGGAGCTCAAGTGGGCCGGCAGGAACTTCAGCGCGACCGTGCGATCCAGTCGTGTGTCTCGCGCTCGGTAGACGAGACCCATGCCCCCGCTACCGATTCGCTCGAGCACGTCGTAATGACCGACGCGGCCCGGCACCTCGGCCTCGCCCTCCGCCCCTCGAGTCGCGCTCGAGGCGGGTGAATCGCCAGGCCCGGATGCGGGGCCCTCGACTCGTCCGGCGCGCCGAAAGAATCGGTGGCGGGCGCGCCCCAGCCACCCGGTCGAACGGTCGGTTGCGGGAGGCGGATGCACTCTTGACCCCCCGGGCGCAGGGGAGGGGAGCACAGGGCCGGCCGCATCGAGGATGCCGCTCCGCTCGTGTGCTTCGAGCAGGGCCGAGACCTCGGTCAGCAACTCCGCGTCGCTGCCACACCGAGCCGCGAGAAACGCCCGGCGTCCGGTCGGCGCCAGGTCGAGCGCGGCTTCGAAGATCTCCTCCACTCGCCGACGACGGTCGAAGTCCAGCAGCGAGTGGAAGTCCTCGTGCACCCGCGTTCGGCGTTCGCGCGACACCTCGGTCTCGACCACGCCGAGATGGGAGCGAACCTCCCGCAGGAACTCCCGCCAACCCGGCTCGTGCTCGAGCAGCAGGTGGTTGCGGCTCCGCAGCGCCACGAAGCGACTCCGGGGAATCCGGGCTGCCAGCGCCCGGCCGGACTCGAACGGCACCCTGAGGTCATCCTGCGCGTGCAGGATGAGCGGGGGCACGGGCAGGTCGTCGAGCACATCCGTCACGTCGATCTGCGAGAAGGCGCGCTGGAACTCCACCGCGTTTTCGGGCGAGGCGGAGATCCGCTGCAGCTCGTTGAACCAGTGGAACTGCTCCTCGCTCGCGTCGGGCACGAACAGCGCGGTGAACACCTGACGGTAGGCTGGCGTGTCACGGCCCCAGCCGACGCGCGTGAGCGTCAGCAGGGCGTCGCGCTCGGCGAGCAGGTCGGCCGAGCTCTCCCGCTTCCCCCAACCCTGGGCGTAAGTGCCGTAAAGGATGAGGTGGGACACCCGTTCCGGATTCCGAACGGCGTAGGAGATCGCGACAGGACCGCCCTGGGAGATTCCGAGGAGGGCGAAGCGCTCCAGGCCGGCCGCTTTCACCACGGCCTCCAGATCGCGGACCCACGCCTCCACCGAGAACTCCGTTACGTTCCAGTCGGAGAGGCCGCATCCCCGCTCGTCGTACCGGATCAGGGTGTGGTCACGCGACAGCTCGCGAAGCCAGTGGCGCCAAATCGGGCTGTTCTGGTCGAACTCCAGGTGGCTGAGCCAGTTCGCCGCCTTCACCAGGGGCGGGCCATGCCCCATCGACGACCAGGCGAGCCGGACGCCGTCCTCCGTGGTGCAGAAGCGGATCTCCTGTTTCATCCCCGCTGCTGCGTCACTGCGGACCGAGGTCGGTGAACCGGCCGTCCTTGGCGAACTTTGGGGCGAGGATCGTCCCGAGCGACCGACCGGGCATCATCCCGAACCCTCCCGCAGCATCGCCGCCCGCTTCGCCTCGAACTCGGTGCCGGGCTTCCACTCGGGCCAGAGATCGTCGACGGCAACGGCGTAGCCGACGAGGAAGAGGAGCCGGAAGTCCTCGGCCGCACCGGAGAGGTCCCAATCCGGCTTGATCTCGTCCGAGGGCTTGTGGTAGTCGTGCTCGGTGTACTGGCGGCGTTTCTCCTCCCCATACCCTTCGGCTCTTCCCGGGAATCGGGTGCCCTCGTCCACGTACAGTGCCGGCACTCCCTCCTTGGCGAATTCGAAGTGGTCGGACCGGTAGAAGAAGCCCTTCTCGGGCTCCGCGTCCGGTACGACCACGCGACTCATCTCCGCCGCCGCGGTGGCGAGGAGATCATCCAGCGTCGAGTTGCCGAGACCGACCACGACGATGTCCTCCGTGCGCCCCCACAGGTTCGCCCCGTCCATGTTGATGTCGGCCAGCGTGCGCGAGAGCGGGTAGAGGGGATGCTGTGCGTAGTACCTGGCTCCGAGCAGGCCCTTCTCCTCTGCCGTGACCGCCAGGAACAGCACCGACCGGTCCGGCGGAGCGTCGAGCGACGCGAACGCCCGGGCGATCTCGAGCAACCCGGCGGTGCCCGACGCGTTGTCGTGCGCGCCATTGTAGATCTGATCTCCCGCCAGACTCTCGTTGCGGCCGAGGTGATCCCAGTGCGCCGTGTAGATCACGTACTCGTCCCTCCGATCGGGATCCGCCCCGCCGAGCTTGGCGAGAACGTTCCTGGATCGGATCTCGCGCATCCGGTTGCGCAGCTTGATGGTGGCCGAGCCATCCAACGCGATCGGCCGAAAGCCAGGATCCAGCGCCGCCGTCTTGAGCTGCTCCAGATCGAGACCGGCCGCGTCGAACAGCCGGGTGGCCGCGTCCATGTGCATCCAGCCGTTGATCGCGACCGGCGGCGGCTCGCTGACTTCGCCGGCGATCTCGAACTGCTCCCGCCCCCAGCCGGCCGCCGGGACCGCCCAGGGGTAGCCGGCCGGTCCTGTCTCGTGAATCACGAACACCGCCGCCGCCCCTTTTCGGGCGGCGACCTCGTACTTGTAGGTCCAGCGACCGTAGTATGTCATCTCCCGGCCCCTGAACATCGTCGGGTCCAGCCGGGCGGGATCGGCGGGATCGGGGATCGCCGGATCGTTGACCAGCACGAGGAGCGTCTTCCCGCTCACGTCCACGTCCTTGAAATCGTCCCATTCGTACTCCGGAGCCACGACCCCGTAGCCGACGAAGAGGAGCTCGGAGTCCCGAACCTCGACCTCGGGTTCGGGACGCGTCGTCAGGGCGATGAAGTCTTCCTTGCCCAGCATGGGGACCGGCTCGCCCCCCACGAGGAAGGAGGCCTCGGCCACCGTTCCCGTGAGGCCGACCAGCGGCACCTCCTGCACGTAGGTTCCGTCGGGGTTGCCCGGGGCGAGGCCCAGCTGCCGGAACTGTCCGACGAGATACTCGACCGTCAGCTCCTCTCCGGCCGTACCCGGTGCGCGGCCCTCGAACTCATCCGAAGCAAGCACCTCGATGTGCGAGAGCAGCCCTTCCTCCGTGATGCTGCCGAGGGCCGTTTCGACGGATGTCGAGATCGGTGGCAGCTCCGTTTCGGCCGCCCGCTCCCCCGCGGCCCCGGTTTCGGGAGACTCGCAAGCCGTCGGGAGCCAGATGCCGAGGATGGCCAGCGGGGCAAGGGTCGGTCTCATCCGGATCCTCCTTCTGCTAGCGCGGCCGCGTCACGCAGCCCGCGGTTCGGAAAAGCTGAACGCCGCGTAGCCCACGACGCTCTGCCGTCCCCCGGCGGTGTCGCCCGAGTTGCGACAATCGAGGCACGTCGGCTGCAGCCGCAGTTGACGAGCCGCGAGCAGCAATCCGCCGATGGCGCTCCACCCGCACGCTCGGGCCGGGGCGAGGCGCTCGGCCTCTAGACGTCCGATCGCGCGGCAGGTCTCCGCGTCGATCCGCAGCGCGGTGGCGTAGTCGTGATAGTGGCTGAGGTCCGAGCTCACGATGAACAGCGTCGCGTCGGCGCGGCTCAGACTCAAGATCGTTCGGGCGACAGCCTCCGGCGCCGCCTTCCCAACCAGGATCGGGAGAATGGTGAATTCCGCCAAGATGCTCTGAAGGAAGGGAAGCTGTACCTCCAGACTGTGCTCCTGCCGGTGGGCCTCGTCGAGGAGCTGGGTTCCGGGGAGCTCGAGAGCGGAGGTCGCCGCGGCCGCATCCACTGCCACCCGCCCCAGCGGGGTCTCGAACGCGTCGGCTCCGCTCAGCGCGAAGCCGCGGAAGGAGACGAAATGGCTCGGCCCGATGAGGATGACGCGCTGGCCGGTCCCGCGAGGCTCGAGCCGGTGGTAGGCGCTCGCCGCGACCGGTCCCGAGTAGACGTAGCCGGCGTGCGGAACCAGCAGAGCCTTGGGTGCCGGCTCCGACGGTCCCGTGCGGGCTCTATCGAAGCAGGCGGCGATCAGCCGCCTCAACCCGGACGGATCCTCCGGGTAGAACCGGCCGGAAACGGCTGGAGGCCGGATTCGGGGTGTCGCATCCATCTCGCATCAGGCGCGCCTGGCCTGGTCATCGTGGTCACCACTCTCGAAACAGCTTATCTGGCGGCAGGTCGCGAGGCCAGCGCGAGCGGCCGCTCCGGACTTCACTTCCGCAATCCGGAGCGATCCGGCATCTTGACTCCTGCCGGTCCGAACCCGAGGGCCGTGCAACCAGGCAGGGCCGGATCGCGTCGAATACGATACACGATACGAGGTTCCTGCCGCCCCCAGCGTTCCGGAGCAAAATGGAAGGTCCGGTCGCCAATCTGTTTCGAAACCTGCACCGCCGGAGGATGTTCCAGGCCGGAATCCTCTACCTCGGCGGAGCCTGGGCGTTGCTCGAGGCGACGGATTTCTTCGTCCAGAACTACGCGCTCTCGCACAAGCTCCTCGACGTCATGATCCTCCTCCTGGTGCTCGGCTTCCCCGCCGTCCTGGTGATCACCTGGTACCACGGCGAACAGGGCAGGCAGGAGGTCGTTCGAAGCGAGCTGGCGATTCTTACGACGCTGTTCGTGCTCGCCGGCGTCGGGACGTACCGCATCAGCACGGGCGAGGAGAGCATCGGTCGTTCCGAGGCGGAAGGCGGTTCCACAGCCGCGGCCACCCTCGATCTCGGCGCCGGCTCGGTGGCAGTCCTGCCGTTTACCAACAGCACCGGCGCCGACAGTCTCGACTGGCTGGGGCCGGGGGTGTCGGACATCCTGACGTCGAACCTCGCGCAGCTGGCCGGTGTGAGCGTCGTCAGCCCGCAGCGCCTGTTCGACCTGCTCGTCCGCGAAGGACGCCAGGAGACGGATCGAATACCCGACCGGTTCGCCATCGAGATCGCGTCCCGGTCCGGCGCCAGGCTGATGGCCCGTGGATCCGTACTGGGGCGGATCGGCGACCTGACGCTCGACGCACAGCTGATCGATCTCGCCGACGGCACGTTGGTGGGCGTCGGACGAGCGCGCGGCGATGATCTCTTCGCCCTCGCGGACACCGTGGCGCGGACGCTGGCCGAGCAGGTCACCGAGCATGTCCGCGCCGGCCCGGAGCCCGCTTCGAGCGACCTTCCGCTGCGCTCGCCCCTGGCCCTGGGAGATCTGGAGCGCTACCGGGAGTACCTCTCCGAGCTTCGGGGCCGGTGGCGAGAGCTGGATTCCGACGACGTCGAGGGCCGATTCGAGCTGGTGGAGATGTATGGCCTGATGCCGGGGCGGGAAGCCGAGCAACGTGCCCTGCTCAGGGAGATCCTCGCCCTGCGGTCCGATGAGCCGTCGGCCTACCGGGCGTTGGCCGAGCTCGCCATCAGGGAAGGGGATGAGCCGGCGACCGACTCGCTGCTGGCACGGTATGAGGGGCTGGCGGGCGAAGGACCGCTCGTCGCCCTCTCGGCGGGCCGGCTGCTGGAGGAAGCCGCCCGGGTCGACGAGGCGAGGGCGAAGTACCGACGTGCGGTCGCAGGGCCGACGGCTGTCCCCGCGCTGGACTGGCTCGCCGGCAGCTACCTGCGGCAGAACCGACCGGAGGAAGGCCGCCGGGAGCTGCAGGCATTCGCGGCCTCCCCCGATCCGGTCGTGCGCTCTCAGGCGGAGCTGCTGATCGCGGACACCTACGTCTGGGAGGGACGCTTCGGGGAGTCTCTACTTCGCTACGAGAAGGCTCGTGGCGCGGGCGGTCGCGGGCTCCCCCCGACCCAGGAGGAGTTGCTGCTCAGGGCCGCTTCGGAGGTGGAGGAGCTACTGTCGGACCCACGACCTCCTCTCCTGAACCGATCCGTCTGGCGCCTGCTCGAGGTGGGGCGGGGCCAGCGGGCCCTCGACCTGATCGATGCCTCCGAGTTCGTGCACCTCAACGAGTCTGCCCGGGTGCCGCCCGCCCGGTACCACGCGCTTCTGTACGCCCGCGGGAGCGCCCTCGACCTGCTGGGCCGGAGGGAAGAAGCGTTGGACGCCTACGAGGAGATTCGTCGGCATTGGGGCGATAGTGTCGCCTCGGTGCCGATGATGGCGGATCTCGAACGGAGGATCGAGGAGGCCGCCAACTGACGCCCAACGATCTGGACCGGATGGATGCTGACCGTCCGACCCCGCCGCATCGCTCCCACCTCGTTCCCGGCGAGGAGGTGAAGATCAACGGCGGCCTGTTTGCCGGCCGCACCGGGGTCATCGAGGACGTCTTACCGAGCGGCAAGCTCCGCATTCGCGTGCGATCGCTCCGGACCCATGCGAGCGCCCGCGTCGACCCTTCGCTCGTCGAGCCCCTCGGGATAGCGATCGAACCCCTCTCTGAACCGGAAGATGGCGATGCGGGGCCTCGAGCGCTGGAATGAGGGGCGGGACGGCGCGCCGACGGAGGAGGCGGTCCGCGCCGCGCTCGAGAGGAGAGGGTACCGGGCGGTCCGCTACGTCTATCCTCCCGGCACCCGGTTCCCGGAGCACACGCACGGGACCGACAAGATGGACGCGGTCGTCTCCGGCCGATTTCGCATGGTGGTCGAGGGACGGGAAGTCGTCTTGGGGGCGGGGGACCGCCTGTTCGTGCCGCGCGGCACGGTTCACAGCGCCGAGGTCGTTGGCGACGAGCCCGTCGTGAGCCTGGATGCGGTCCCATCCGCCAGCGGTGCAGGCGGCAGCTCGCGTTCCGGGTCCGGGGCGTGAGCTGAATCGAGACCATCGGCCTGTCCCGGGAGTCGACAGCTGGCTGCGGGGTCGAAGCGACACCCTCCGCGGGGCCGACCTCCCGATTCTCTTCCCGACGGGAGCATCCGTGCCATTGTACGTGCATCTATAGCACTATAAATATGGTGTATTACGTGTGTTGTTCTCATATCTCACATTAGGTGCATTCTCCCGACCGCTACTCAGGGCATGACGCGTGCAGACCGCTCAGGTTTTCGGTGGCCCGCTCGTCCCGGTATACTCAAGTGGCGTGCGGCGGCCGTGCCGAGGCGAGTGCCAGCAAAGGGGGCCGGCGTCCGCACCCCGTCGGGAGATGTCACAGTGACCCCCGGAGCCGGAAGGAGCGAGATGCGTCGAGCAAAACCCGTCAGCCCGTATCTGTTGGTGATCGGCCTGGCCGTCGCCGGCTGCCGCGACGAAGGGACCGATGAGCTTTCGGCGGAAGCCGGCGCTTCCGCCACGGACGAAGCGGCGGTCGAGCAGCCGATGGAAGGCGGCGCGACCGCGAACCCGCTACTGAACCCGAGCAGCGAGGCGATGAACGAGACCGCTCCCGATCTCTTCCAGGCGACGTTCGAGACGACCAAGGGCGATTTTACCATCGAGGTACGCCGAGAGTGGGCGCCGAACGGCGCCGACCGGTTTTACAGCCTCGTCAGGAACGGATTCTTCGACGGGGTCCGGTTCTTCCGGGTGTTGGAGGGATTCGTGGCCCAGTTCGGGATCTCGGGCGATCCCCGGCTGTCGGCGATCTGGCGGCAGCAGGCGATTCCGGATGATCCCGTTCAGGCCTCGAACACGAGGGGCTACGTCACCTACGCCATGGCCGGGCCCAACACGCGAACGACACAGATCTTCATCAACTTCGGCGACAACTCGCAGCTGGATGGAATGGGCTTCGCCCCCTTCGGACAGGTGGTGAGCGGCATGGAAGTCGTCGATGCGCTGCACTCCGGATACGGGGAGGGCGCGCCGCGGGGAAGCGGGCCGAGCCAACCGATGATCCAGTCGGAGGGCAATGCGTACCTCGAGCGCGAGTTCCCGCAACTTGACTACGTAGAGCGGGCCTTCGTGGTCGAGACGGACGACTGAGCTGGCGAGCGGGGAAGCGATGCAGGACGAGCTGTTGGCGCAGGCGCGTGTTCTCGTCGTCGACGACGACGCGCAGAACGTGCGCTACATCAAGGATGTTCTCGAGTGGGCGGGCTACAAGCAGGTAAGAGGAACCACGCAGCCGACCGAGGTGCTGTCGGAGCTTCATCAGTATCGCCCGGATCTGATCCTGCTGGACCTGATCATGCCCGCCATGGACGGCTACGAGGTCATGGAGGTGCTGCAGGAGGAGCTGCCGCCGGACAGCTATCTTCCGATTCTCGTCCTCACCTCGGACACCAGTCAGGAGGCGAAGCGACGCGCCCTGTCGCACGGCGCCAAGGACTTCCTCACCAAGCCGTTCAGCCCGACGGAGATTCGGCATCGCGTCTCCAACCTGCTGGAGACGCGGTTCCTGTACCTGAAGTGTAAGGATCAGGCCGCGTTGCTGGAGTCACGCCGGGCGGGCGACGGGAGCGACGGGGGAACGGCCGCCGACGAGTGGATCGATCGGCTCGCCAGGGTCGGCTCCTACCAAGCGGACCCGACGGGGGAGCGGGCGCGTCGGGTGGGAGCGATGTCGAGCCGACTGGCGCGCGCGCTCGGACAGCCCGAGCCGATGTCCCGGCTCCTGGCCCGGGCCGCGCGGCTTTACGATGTCGGCATGGCCGCCCGCTCGGAGTCGGGGAACCTGGGTCCCGGGGAGGACAGCGGGGAGGTGTTTCCCGCTCACGCCGAGATCGGCGCCCAGCTGCTTTCGGGAAGCTCGCTGCCCGAACTACAGGCAGCCGCCGAGATCGCGCTGTCACATCACGAGCGCTGGGATGGCACCGGTTTCCCGGCCGGCCTGCGGGGCCAGGAGATCCCTCTGAACGGACGGATCGTGGCGGTAGCGCTGGCCTTCGAGCTGGCGTACGAAGCGGAGTCCGGGGACGAGGGCGATGCCATGCAGCGGGCCCTGGCCCGGGTCGAGTCGGAGGCTGGCGGACGGTACGATCCCACCATCGTGGATGCGCTGTCCGCCGCCCTCGTGGGAAGGGCCGGAGCCGCCACCTGAGGAGCCAATCCCGGTCATGAGGTACCAGCGTTTCGGGAACGGAGGAACCCGCGGCGCATGACCGCACGCACCAAGCTCGTCGGCACCCTGGTCGTCGTGATCCTCATCGTCATGGCGCCCTCGTTCTACGGTGTCCTCAAGCTCACGGAGCTGAGGGACATCGTCCTGTATCGCCAGAGCGAACTGGCCACCGCCTACCTCTCGATGGGCAGGGTGCAGACCCAATTGGCCGAGCTTCAACGATCCCAGCGAAACTACGTCATGGCGCCGGGCCAGGACGACCGTCTCGCGATCCGAAGCGCGTTCTCCAATGCCCGCTTCGATCTCTCCCAACTCTCGGATATCGGCTACGGCGAGGTGACGGAGCCGGTGCGGGTCAGACTGGACACGCTGGAGTTGGCCTCGGTCCGCCTGGAGCGCCTGATGGAGGAGGGATCGGGCGAGCGCGCGACCGTCTACCTCGACAGCATTCGACCGGTGTACGTGCGAACGGAGAGCCTCGTGGAGCGCATCGGCGCGGCGATCGATAGCAACGGAAGGCTAGACGCCCAGCGCGCCGTGGAGGTCAGCGTATCCGCAGCACAGCGCACCGTGATCGCGGTGTGGGTGTCCCTGGCGGTCGCGCTGGCTCTCGGACTTGCCACCATCGGCCACCTCATGTCTCCGCTCGGCTCGCTCCGGGAGGCGATGGCCGATGTGGCGGGTGGCGCGTTCCTGGCGCCGGATGAGCTGCCGTACGAACGGTCGGATGAGATCGGTGATCTCTCCAGATCGTTTCGGTCGATGACCGAGCGACTCGACGAGCTGGACAGGTTGAAGGCGGAGTTCGTGAGCATCGCGAGCCACGAGCTCAAGACGCCGATCCATATCATCAACGGCTACGCCGAGATGATGGAGGAGGGGACGCTGGGGGAGGTCTCGAAGAGGCAGCACGACGCGCTGGCGCGCATCGTGGAGCAGACCCGCCAGATGACCGAGCGGGTCAACCAGTTGCTCAACCTGACGCGGTTTCTCGCCGGCGGCCTCAAGCTGGAGCTGGAGCGTGTGCGGACGCGTGATCTGCTGACCGACGTGCGGTTGGCGTTCGAGATTCTGGCGGAGCAGGAGCGTATCAACTTCGACGTCGGCATGGACGAGAGCACGCCCGAATCGCTCGAGGTCGATCGGGTACGGGTCACCCACGAGCTGCTCGGCAATCTGCTCTCCAACGCCTTCAAGTTCACACCTGCGGGCGGCAGCGTGCGGGTGAGCGCCTCGGGGGACGACAATTACCTCATCGTGCGGGTGGTCGACACCGGTCGCGGGATCCCGGCCGAGCAACTCCCCTACATCTTCGAGAAGTACTACCAGGCGGGCAGCGAGGGCCGGTCGGTGGGGGCCGGTCTCGGCCTGGCGATCGCGCGTCAGATCGTGGATGCCCACGGAGGCCGAATCTCCGCCTCCAGCGAGCCCGACCGTGGCACGATGGTGGAGGTGGTTCTTCCGACGCGCAACGGCGCCGGCTCGAGCTCAGGCGCCGTCGTCTGACCGTCGCCCAGCGGCGGCCTCACCTACAGGAAGAGAAACTCGATCCCCACCAGGACGCCGATCTTCCGTCCTTCGCCGAGCTCTCCGGGCAGGTCTGTGAGCGGCGTCGGCAGCTTCACGTCCCCGAAGCTCAGCCCGGAAGCCTCTCCCGCCAGGGAGAGCGCCACCCCATCGGTGAGCCAGAACTCCACTCCCAGAATGCCGCCGTACTCCACGCCATCGCTGTCTCCCTTGATGGGTGTCTCGTCGGGGGGGTCGAAGACGTTGAAGTTCATCCGGGCGTAGGCGATGCGGGCTCCGAGGAAGGGGGAGATCCGCGACTTCTGGAACAGGAAGTTGTAGCGCGGCTCGAAGAACACCGTGATGAACTGGAAGTCGGCCAGCGAGGTGACGACGACCTCGTCCAGGTCCGATCCCGGCCAGGCCGCTTCGGTCCCGAAGCCGATCGACAGACCGTTGCTCCACCGGTAGCGAAGGTCGAGGTCGAGACCGAAGCCTCCCCGGACTGCCGACAGATCGCCGCCGCCGATGTCGAGATACCCGCCGTCGAACCCCATGCCGAAACCCGAGCCTTGCGCCAGGGCCGGGCTTGCCCCCGGCACGAGCCACAGGACTGCGAGCACGATCCGGCGTCGATTCATCGGCTCCATCCGTACGGTACCCCTGCGAAGCCGCTTGTTGATAGGGGGGTGGCGAGCCAAAATCAAGCCGTCCGTCAGGGTTTCCGAACACGAGGATCTCGGATGCGCGTGCTCATCGTCGGTGCCGGCCAGGTGGGCTTCCAGCTGGCCAGGCGGCTGTCGGAGGAGGACCAGGACGCCGTGCTTATCGACCTGGACCCCGGTCTCTGGCGACGAACCGGCTGACGGCATAGGCTGACCCCGCGTCGGCTTCCGCCGTGCCGTGCCCGCCAGAGCCAGCCGGACGCGCACTCGACAAGAACGGGATGACCGCTGATGTCCGAACCTCCGACACGATCCTTCGTTCCGGCCGACTACCAGCCGCCTCTCCCGGTCGATCGCCTCCTGCTGCACGAGCCGCCCGGCGAGGAGGCCGTGCCGATGGACGTTCTCATCGTCGGGGGAGGGCCGGCGGGGTTGGCAGCCGCGATCGAGTTGGCCCGGCTCGTCCGCCAGAGCGATGGGGATGGGAGTGGCCTCGGCGAGATCGAGATCGGCGTCCTGGAGAAGTCCGAGACGCTGGGAGAACACTGCCTGTCGGGCGCCGTCGTGGTGCCGGGCCCGTTTCGCGAGCTCTTCCCGGACGTTCCCGAGCAAGAGTTGCCGTTCCGAGGTCCGGTACGGCGTGATCGGGTCTACCTCCTGACGCCTGGTGGCTCCCTCCGTCTCCCCACACCGCCGACGATGAGCAACCACGGGAACTTCGTCGCGTCGATCTGCGAGGTCGTGCGCTGGATGGGAGAGCGGGCGGAGGAGGATGGCGTCAATCTGTTCACCGGATTCCCGGCCGACGCGATGCTGGTGGAGGGCAACCGGGTGCTGGGCGTGCGCACCACGCCCAGCGGCCTTGCCCGGGATGGAACGCCCGGAGCGAGCTTCGTGCGCGCCACGGACCTGACAGCCAAGATCACCATCCTGGCCGAGGGTACGCGCGGCTCGCTCACGCAGGCGTTCACGGAGTGGCAGGGCATCGGCTCGGAGAACCCGCAGATCTTCGCGCTCGGCGTGAAGGAGCTGTGGGAGACCCCGGCGCCGCCCGAGGCCGTCATCCACACGCTGGGCTGGCCTCTACCGTCCGATGTGTTCGGCGGCAGCTGGATGTATCCGATGGGTGATGGCCTGACCTCCATCGGACTGGTCGTCGGGCTCGACTATCCCCACCATTCACTCGATGTGCACGAGCTGTTGCAGCGCCTCAAGGCCCATCCGCTGTTCGCCCGACATCTGGCCGGGGGCGAGCTCGCCGAGTGGGGTGCGAAGACGATTCCCGAGGGGGGCCACTACTCGCTGCCGAAGCGGTTGTACGGCGACGGGGTCCTAATCGTCGGCGATGCGGCCGGACTGGTGAACGTGCCGGCCCTGAAGGGCATTCACTACGCGGTGCTCTCGGGGATGCTCGCCGCCCGGGCGGCGTTCGAGGCCCTCGCCCAAGACGACACCTCCGCCGCCGCGCTGGCGCACTACGACCGGCGGGTGCGGGAGAGCTTCATTGGTCGGGACCTCTTTCGCACGCGCAACATGCGGCTGGCGTTCAAGAGGGGACTCTACGTCGGCGGGCTGGAGGCGGCGCTGATGACTGCCAGCCGCGGCGCGCTGCTCGGCTCGCGCATCACCGTCGAGGACGATGCATCCGTCGCTCGGCGGGTGGCCGAGCCGGCTGTGGCCGCTTCGGAAGGGACGAGCGCGCTCCGGAAGGAGGATGCCGTCTTCTATTCCGGCAACTCGACGCGCGATGACATCCCGTCTCACCTCATGCCGGCAGCCGAGGTGGATGCCGATGTCGCGACCTTCTACCAGCGCATGTGTCCGGCCGGCGTGTATGAATGGCAGGATGACCGTCTGGTCAGCAACGCGCCCAACTGCGTCGACTGCAAGGCGACCGATGTCCTCGGTCCGAGGTGGACGCCCCGAGAAGGGGGCAGCGGCCCGCGTTACAAGCGGATGTGAGGCGGACGGTGGGCCCAACGAGGCGCGACCCGTATCGCGCCGAACACCGCGGCCGGCTGTTCAACGCTTTCTGGCCTTTCGCGCGCTACGCGTTCACCAACCTGACGGTCACGCTCGTGGGGATCCCGCTGTTCTTCATCCTCAACCGTACGACGATCATCGGACGTCACCGCGTCCCGCAGGAGCGCAATACGCTGCTCCTTTCGAACCATCAGTCGATGATCGACAGCTTTCTGGTCGGCATGTGCGCCTACTTTCCCCAATCGTATCTGAAGCCTCGCCTGATCCCCTGGAACCCGGCTGCCGAGGAGAACTTTTATCGCCCCTGGTGGCTGGGCTTGCTCTCCGACCTCTGGAAGTGCATCCCGGTGCGGCCCGGCCGGCGTGACCCCCGAGCCCTCTATCGCATGAGCCGTGCGCTCGCGAACGGGACGATGACGCTGTTTCCCGAAGGAACCCGTACGCGAGATGGGTCGATCGGCGGCGGAAGGCCTGGCTCCGGGCTGGTGATGCTCGCCAACCGTCCGCAGGCTGTTCCGGTCACGATCGATGGTATGGACCGCGTGCTGCCGATCGGACGACGTCTGCCGAGACTCTTCCAGCGGCTGTACGTCTACTACGGAGAGCCGATCGACTACGCGGATCTCGTCGACGAGCCTCGCACCAAGGAGACGGCACAGCGCCTGGTCGATCGGGTCATGGATGTCCTGCGGGAGCAACAGGCGGAGATCCAGAAGCAGAAGGGGAGGTAGGCTCCGGTGGACCGATCACGAACGCGAGGTCGCCGCCGATCCGTGTGCCCTCCACCACGCCGCAGCCCTGGACAAGCGGGCCGCCGAACCCCATTCTATGGCGTATGCATCTGTTCCTTACCCTTCTCCTCGCCGTCCTGATCTCCGGCATGGGTCTCGGCCTGGCACTCGGGTGCCGGCTGCCCGAGCTCGACGCCCGCAGGCGAGGGGCACCGGACTCCCACTCCGACGGAACGGTTTAGCGGATCAAGTGGCAGCTTCTGTTTGAGTTACGGACTCCAACCTCCAGTTCCAACCAAGATCGGCGCGGCCGGTGCATGGTCAGGCTATGGTCCTGCCGTCACGGCCGCCTTGTACCCGCGCGTCGACCGGGGCGCGCATCCCAAACCCAGACGAATCGAGGTACGGATGACGAGGCACTTTTTGGATGAGGAAGGACGCCGCTGGAAGGCATGGCTGGCCTCTCGCGACGTCTATTGGCCGGAGCCGGGCGAGCCGACCCTCCGCCCGGACCACGAGGCGGTCATCGTGGTTTGCTTCTCCGACCCCTCGGAACCGCAGCGTCGTGCCCATCTCCCGAACGGCCTGTTTCAGAGCCTGTCCGCGGAGGACTTGAGAGACCACCTGCTGGCGGCTGACGCGGACACCGTGCTCAGCTAGGCGGCGGACGACGCCGTCAGTCCCGATGAAGAGAGGGGCGGCCCGGTGGGCTGCCCCTCGTTTTGTGAGGCACACGAGCGGCGGTGCCGGTTCGAATTCGGCCGAGAACAGAGGAGAGCCGATTGCGACAGATCGAGGTCCGGTCCGGTCCGCCCGATGGGCTGGATGTTGACTTGCTCGCCGTCCCGGCACGGCGCGAGCTGACGGCTCTCCTCCGAGAGCTGGACGGCTGGTCGGGCGGCGCGCTCGCGCGGTGCCTGGAGCAAGGCATCTTTCAGGGGAAGGTGGGCGACACGAGCTTCGTGCCGACTCCGCCCGGTCGGCCGCACCTTCTTCTGCTCGGTGTCGGCGATGGAGCCGAGTCGGCGACGGACGACCTCCGGCGGCTGTCCGGGGAGGCGGTGCGCATCTCCCGCTCGCGGCGGCTCGACTCCCTCGCCTTCGCCGTGGACCCGCTTCCCTGCGGCGCACCTGGCTTCGAAGCCGCGGCAGAAGGCCTCATCCTGGGAGATTTCTCCTACGATGAGCTGAAGCGGGAGGAGGCCCGGAGAGGCGCGGGCCCGCGGTGGGCGGCGATCTGGAGCTCGGACCCCGTCGGAGGCGCCCAGGAGGCAACGGCCGCCGGCCACCTCGCCGCCGAGGCGCAGAACTATGCTCGCTCCCTGGTGTCCCAGCCCGGCAACGTCGTCACTCCATCGAGGCTGGCCGACGAGGCCGAAGCGGTGGCGGCCGCCGCCGGTCTGCGCTTCGAGGCCTGGGACGAGGAGAGGCTCCGTCGAGAGGGGTTCGGCGCCCTGCTGGCCGTCTCCAGAGGTTCGCGCGAGGCGCCGCGCTTCATGATCCTGGAGCACCATGGAGCGGAAGGGGCGGCGCCGGTCGTTCTTATCGGGAAGGGCATTACCTTCGACAGCGGCGGGATCTCGCTGAAGCCGGCGAAGGGCATGGAGGCGATGAAGTACGACATGGCCGGCGCGGCCGCCGTGCTGGGAGCGGTTCGGGCCCTGGCGGCGCTCGGCGCGCCACAGAGGATCATCGTTCTCGTTCCGGCCGCCGAGAACCTGCCGTCCGGTGGGGCGCTCAAGCCCGGCGACGTGATCCGAGGCGTCTCCGGACGCTCGATCGAGGTTGTCAACACCGACGCCGAGGGCCGGTTGATCTTGTCGGACGCCCTCACGTATGCGAGCCGGCTCTCACCGAAGGCGATCGTGGACATCGCCACCCTGACGGGAGGCTGTGTGGTGGCGCTGGGGAAGCACGCCGCCGGATTGATGAGCAACGACGACACCCTGGCGAAACAGCTGGACGAGGCGGGCGACCGCTCGGGTGAGCGTACCTGGCGTCTGCCGCTCTGGCCGGAGTATCGACGCCAGCTGGACTCCGAGATCGCGGATATCAAGAACAGCGGCGGCCGCGAGGCGAGCCCGATCACGGCAGGCCGCTTCCTTCAGGAATTCGTGAACGACGTCCCTTGGGCACATCTGGACATCGCGGGCACGGCATGGGCCGAAGAGGAGAGCGGCTGGCAGCCCAAGGGCGCCACCGGCTTCGGGGTTCGGCTCCTGGTGGAGTGGGCACGAGGCCACGGCTGACGGCGCCGCTCCCTCCCGCTGCGAGCGTCCGCCAGCGTCTGCGGAAACCGGTGCGGTTGGCCATGCCCCTCTGGGGGCTGGCCCTCGCCGGAGCGGCTTTGGCTCCGTCCGCGGCCTGGGCGCAGGAGGACCGTCCTCCGCCTCCGGTACCTCCCCCGCAGGAGCGGCCGGCCGAGCCGGACAGCGTGCCGGCCGACTCTACGCGTCAGTTGCCGGAAGGAGTCGAGATTCTTCCCGACAGCATGCGCATCGACTTTCCGGCCGGAGAGGAGGAGGGCGAGGAGACGGCCGAGGGCGCCACTTCGGAGAGGAAGCGGGTACCCGGGTTTCCGGCGACGCCCACCGAGCCGGATACGGGCTACTCCTACCGCGTGCGCGAGTGGGACCGTGACGCGATCCTGACGTCGAACGCGACCAGCCTACTCGGATTCCTCACCGACGTGATGCCCGGCTTCACGCCGTTTCGGGCCAACTACTTCAACGGAGTCCACCAGCTGGCCGATGGCGTGTTCGGTGCCGGCTTCGTGCGCATCCTGGTGGATAGCCGGCCGCTCCCCCCACTCGAGTCCGGCGAGAGCGACCTCGTGCGCATCCCGCTCGCGTACCTCGACAAGGTCCGTGTCCGCCAGAGCCCCTCCGGGTTCACGGTCGAGATCTTCACGCGACGACAGCACGAGCCGGACGCGTACGCCCGGTTTGGCGGCGGGACCGGATCGCCGAAGCTGGATCTCGTGCACGGGATCTTCGCCAACGGCTGGGGAAGCTCGTTCACGATCGGCGGCGCCGTGGACCTGCTGAACGTCAACTCCGGCGACCATCTGTCGGACCGCCTCGACTTCTGGGCCGGCCTCGCGTTCATGCCGGGCAGCAACCGGACAGGCATCCAGCTGCAGTTCAAGAACCAGACGATCGACCGGACCGGGGAAGGCATCGCCGAGTACGGCCGTCGCGACATCTCGTTCACGGTTCGCCGGGAGATCACGCCCGCGCTGGTCGCCGACCTCGCTCTCAGCAGCAACCGTCTCACGCTGGCGGACTCGCAGCTAGTGCTGGTGAATCGCGCCGGCATCACGGTGGCCGCTTCGCCGAGGTGGGGGTTCGCCAGCGGGAGGGTCTCCTACCAGGGCGGCGGCTCCGCCTACCCGACTCTGGAAGCCGGCCTGGCCGCCGGTGTCCGGATCGGGCGGTGGGTCGGAGTCGACGTGGAGGCATCCGGCTCCACCTGGGAGACGTTCGATGCGGCCTCGGTGGGAGGCGGCGTGGCCCTCGGACCGTTCACCCCCATCCGGCTCGTCCTGCGCGCGAGCGGTGCGACGGGTACGAGGGGTGTGTCCCGTCCGCTCACCAACGCGGCCGATTCGGTCCAGTTCGATGCGCTCGGAGCCGGACTCGAGCTCAGCCTCGGGCCCTACCTGATCGAGGGACGGCTCTCCCGACAGAGCGTGAGCCGCCAGCTGCCGTTCGGTGCCCCCTTCGATGCCAACCTGCAGCCCGGCCCGGGCGTCGATGTGACCGCGTTCGAGGGCGAGCTGAGCGGTCCGCTGATCCCGCTGGGAGCCCTCGTCCATGGTCTCAATCCGATGACCATCTCGGGGTTCTGGCGCTACCAGAAGGCGGCGGACAATCCACAGGCGTTCTATCTTCCCCAGGACGTGGCGCGAGCCCGCCTCGGCTACCAGCAGCGCTTCTTCAAGGGCGATCTGCTCGTCAACCTCGGCCTGGCCGCGGTATACCGGAGTTCGATGCTCACGTCCGCTCCCGGGCTCTCCAATCCGGTGCCGGTGCAGCGGCTGAGCCGATTGAACTTCGATTTCCTGATCAAGATCAAGGACTTCCGGATCTTCGTGCGGCTCGACAACCTGGACGGCACGGTCGATGAGGACATCGTGGGCTTCCCCTACCCGAACACGGTCACGATCTTCGGAGTGACATGGGAGTTCTTCAACTGATGAACCTCCGGCGAGGGATGGCCGACCGTTGATCCGTAGCATGACGGGCTTCGGCGCGGCCGGCGGCGAGCTGGCCGGGGGCACGGTTTCCGTCGAGCTCCGGTCGGTCAACCATCGGCACCTGAACCTGTCGTTTCGCCTCCCGGTCGGGGGCGACGCCTGGGAGAGGGAGCTGCGATCGCTCGTCGGCCGGCGGATCCGGCGCGGGCACGTCACCATGCTGGTCGCCGTGGAAGCCTCGCCCGGCGCCCAGGTCGGTTGGGAGGTGGATCGGCACCGGATCCGGGCCAGCCTGGATGCCATCCGTGTTCTGCGGGAGGAGTTCGACATCCCCGGTCAGCTGGACCTCGGACTGGCCGTGGCCGCCGCGGGCGAGCTGCTTCACGAAGCACGCCGGGACGACCTCGGCTGGGTCGATCCCGAGATGTTGAACGGAGTGGTGGAGGCGGCCCTCGACGAGCTGGTCCGGATGAGGGAGCTGGAGGGGATGCGGCTGGAGGACGATCTCCGAAGCGGCCTCGAGGAGATCGAGGCGGCCATCACGGCCGTCCGGGAGCTCGCGCCCGAGCGGCTGCGCCGGGAACGTGAGCGGCTGCGCCGGGCCGTTGCCGAGCTGGCGGACGGCCTTCAGCTCGAGGAGGGGCGGCTCGAGCAGGAGATCGCCCTGCTGGCCGACCGGTGGGATATCGGCGAGGAGGTCGTCCGGGCGACCTCCCACCTCGAGGCGTTTCGCGAGCTCCTCGACACCGAGGCCGACGAGCCGGTCGGCAAGCGTCTGGCGTTTCTGCTTCAGGAGCTCAATCGGGAGGTGAACACGGTCGGGGCCAAGGCCAACGACACGCGGATCTCCCGGCAGGTCGTCGAGGCCAAGAACGGGCTGGAGCGCCTGCGGGAGCAGGTGGAGAACGTCGAGTGACCGGTGGCATCGTCGACCGCGGCTTCCCCATCGTGCTCTCCGGGCCATCGGGGAGTGGGAAGTCGACGGTCATCCGCGAGCTGCTGGCCCGCCGGGGCGACCTGAGGTTCTCGGTCTCGGCCACCACCCGCGAGCCGAGGGCCGGCGAGCGCTCCGGAGTCCACTACACGTTCATGGCCCGCGACGAGTTCGAGGAGCGCAGCCGGCGCGGGCAGATGCTGGAGTGGGCGGAGGTCCATGGCGAGCTGTACGGCACGCCGCGCGAGAACCTGTCGCTCGCCCTGGCCGATGGCGTCCACCTGCTGCTGGACATCGACGTGCAGGGCGCGCGCCAGGTGCGATCGTCCGTTCCGGAGGCGGTCACGATATTCCTGCTGCCGCCGCCCGGTGCCTGGTTGGGCCGATTGCGGTCGCGTGGAAGCGAGTCACAGGGCGAGTTCCGGCGCCGACTCCGCACTGCCGAGGCCGAGCTGAAAGCCGCGGGCGAGTTCGAGTACGTCGTCGTGAACGACGACCTGGCCGACACCGTGCGTCGGCTCGCGTCGATCCTCGAGGCCGAGGAATCCCGAACGGCGCGTCTGGGTAAGGAGCTGAGCCGATGCGCCTCCGCTCTCCGGAGCGAGGTTGACGCGGGGCTGAGGCAGGCGGCGGACGGAGGGTGAGCCGCGGCCGACCGCATCGGTGCCCGACGCGGGCTGCGCCCGGCGAACGGAAAGCCAACAACAGGAGATTCGAATGAAGGTCTTCACCCCCAGGCAGGTCGCGAAGACGGCGGGGAACAAGTACCTCGGCGTCCTGGTGGCGGCCAAGTATGCCCGCGAGCTGAACGCCCTTCCGCTCGAGCGGTCTCCCTACGGGCCGGTCAAGCTGACGACGCTGGCACTGGACGCGCTGACGTCCGTGCGCGACGACGGCAGCGGCCGCCCGCAGCTCGAGTACCGCCTCGTGACCAAGCGCCGGCCGGCCGGCGAGTAGCGCGGCGGGCCGCGCGCCTCGCCCGGAGGAACCGTGCGCCCGTTCGACGGCCGCCGATTGCTCGTGGTGGTCACGGGAGGCATCGCCGCCTACAAGACGGTGTACCTCGTCCGGCGACTGCTGGAGGCTCAGGCGGAGGTTGACGTCGTGCTGACCGCCAGCGCCGAGAAGTTCATCGGGCGGGCGACGTTCGAGGGCCTCACCGGCCGACGGGCCGGAACGAGCCTCTGGGAGCGACCGCTCGATCACATCGAGCTCGGACGCCGAGCGGATCTGGCGATCGTGGCCCCGGCGACGGCGGATTTCATTTCGGCGCTGGCCGTCGGGCGGGCCGACACGCTGGCGGCGGCGACCCTGCTCGCCGCGGCCTGCCCCGTGCTCGTCTGCCCGGCGATGAACGAGCGCATGTGGAGCCACCCGGCGACCGTGCGAAACGTGGAGGCTTTGCGGGGGTTCGGCCTTGCCCTCGTCGGGCCGAACCGGGGCGAACTGGCCGAAGGAGAGGTCGGCGTCGGTCGGATGGCCGAGCCGGACGAGATCCTCGCGGTGGCCGGCCGGCTGCTGGAGGCGCCGACGCTGAGGGAGCGTAAAGTGGTCGTCACGGCGGGTCCGACGCGGGCAGCGCTCGACCCGGTGCGCTATGTCGGCAACCGCTCCTCCGGGCGCATGGGGCAGGCGCTGGCGGCATCGGCGTGGAGACGGGGTGCCGACGTCGTGCTGGTGAGCGGCCCCGCCAAGCACCCGCCGCCCTACGGTGTCCGGGTGACGGAGGTGGAGACCAGCCAGCAGATGCTCGACGTGCTGCGCGCGGAGCTGGAGGGCTCACAGCTGCTGTTGATGGCCGCGGCGGTCTCGGACTACGTCCTGCCGGAGCCGCGGGCCTCGAAGATCAAGAAGACCGAGAGTACGTTGGAGCTCAGCCTGGTGCAGGGACCCGACCTGTTGCTGGAGACCCGCGATCTCAGGGCGGCGAGCGGGATCGTCACCCTGGGTTTCGCCCTTGAGACCGAGCGAGCGCTGGAGCACGGTCAGGCGAAACTGGAATCGAAGGGACTGGATTTCGTGGCGATCAACGAGGTTGGAGATCCGCTCGCCGGCTTCGATGTTCCCACGAACCGGGTCACGCTCCTCGACCGGTGGGGAACGTGCGAAGAGCTGCCCGCGCTGCCCAAGGAAGAGGTGGCGGACCGGCTGCTGGACCGAATCGAACGGCGACTTGTCTGACCCAAGGGAGCCTCTCCGACGCTACCTCCAGGCCCGCATCGGGCTCGGGGAGCCCCCGCTCGTTCTGGCCGGCTTGAGCCGCTCGGAGGCCATCTCCTCGCTCTCGACGACGCGTCGCGTGGGGACCCCGTCCTCGCCGGCTTCGCGTTCCTCTCCCGATGCGGCGTCAGCCACCGGCGCACCGGCGGACAGGGATCGCGCGCTAGCGGTCGGGCGAACTGCGGCCGTGGAGCCGCCCGCGACGCCGGAGCTGGCGCAGCTGGCGCGCGAGGGGACACCGGACCGGATCCGCGAGCTCGACCCGGACGGGCTCCGTTCGGTGGCGCTGGCCTGCACCCGCTGCGAGCTGCACGAGGGCCGCAGGCACGTCGTGTTCGGGGAAGGAGCGCTGGATGCCAGGGTCATCTGCGTCGGGGAGGCGCCGGGCGCGGTGGAGGACGAGACCGGCCGACCGTTCGTGGGTCGGGCCGGACAGCTTCTCGACCTGATGCTGGCGTCGGTGGGCCTGCGGCGGGACGAGGTCTACATCTGCAACGTGCTGAAGTGTCGGCCGCCGCAGAACCGCAACCCGCATCCCGAGGAGATCGCCGCTTGCGCGCCGTTTCTCCTCCGGCAGATCGACCTGATCGACCCCTCCGTGATCGTGGCCCTGGGCTCCTTCGCGGCCCAGACGCTGCTGGGGACGCGCGAGTCGATCGGGCGCCTCAGGGGACGTACGCACCTCTACGGCCGCTACCCGCTGGTGGTCACCTATCACCCGGCCGCGTCACTCCGGAACCCCGGCTGGAAGCGACCTACCTGGGAGGATCTGCAGATCGCCCGTCGCGTCCTCGACGGAGACGCGCGGTCCGGCCCGGCTTCCTCGGGCGAGCTCTCTCTCGGCCTCTCCTGATGAACCGCCGATGACCGAACCGATCCTCTCGCAGCGCGCCCTCTCCACGGAGGCAGCCGACGTCTTCTCGGGCCGTCAGGTCCCTTGGTCCCAGGAAGCCGAGATCTCCATCCTCGGCGGGATGCTCATCGATGGCGATGCGATCGCCGTCACGATGGAGATGATCGACGACACCGCCTTCTTCCGTGAGGGCAACCGGCGAATCTTCCGCGCCATGATGCGCCTGTACGGCCGCGGCGAGGTCGTGGACCCCGTGACCCTCTCCGATGAGCTGAAATCGGCCGGCGAGCTCGAGTCCTCGGGCGGCATGGAATACCTGGCCCAGCTGGTGGACGCCGTCCCCACGGCGGCGAACATCGAGTATCACTGCCGCATCCTGCGGGACAAGGCCGTTCTCCGACGCCTGATCGAGGAAGCGACGGAGATCATCCGCGATGCGTACGAGGCTCCGGCCGGCAGCTCCCAGGAGACCCTCGACCGGGCCGAGCAGCGGATCTTCCAGATCTCGCAGGCGGCCAGCCGGCGCGGGTTCATCTGGATCAAGGAGATCCTCTGGCCCACCTTCGAGCGTATCGAGGAGCTGCAGCGGAGCCCCGGCACCGTCACGGGAGTGCCGACCGGCTTCGCCGATCTCGACCATTTGACGGCCGGGTTCCAACCATCGGACCTGATCGTGCTCGCCGGCCGGCCTTCGATGGGCAAGACGGCGCTCGCCCTGAACTTCGCTCAGCACGCCGCGATCGCCCACGACCGGCCGGTGGCGATCTTCTCGCTCGAGATGTCGAAGGAGGCCCTGGTCCAGCGGCTGCTGTGCGCCGAGGGACGAGTTGACTCGGGACGACTCCGCAGGGGCAGGCTGGAGGACGACGAGTATGGCAGGCTGGCGACCGCCGCGGGTCTGCTCAACACGGCGCCGATCTGGATCGACGACACTCCCGCGATCTCGGCCCTCGAGCTGCGAGCCAAGGCGCGGAGGTTGCGCGCCGAAGTTGATCTGTCGTTGGTGATCGTCGACTACCTTCAGCTCATGACGGGACCGAGGGCCGCCGAGAACCGACAGCAGGAGATCAGCTTCATCTCGCGGTCCCTGAAGGCGGTGGCCAAGGAGCTCGACGTGCCGATGATCGCTCTCTCGCAGCTATCGAGGGCACCGGAGCAGCGTACGGACCATCGCCCGGTGCTGGCCGACCTTCGGGAGTCGGGAGCGATCGAGCAGGACGCGGATTTGGTCCTGTTCGTCTACCGGGAAGAAGTCTACAAGGGGCCCGTCGACCGGGACGGCAACTCGCTCGAGGGCAAGGCCGAGCTGATCATCGGCAAGCAGCGCAACGGCCCGACGGGCGAGGTGCCGCTCTACTTCCACAAGCAGTATACGCTGTTCGACTCCAGGTCCGATCGTGACGAACCCTTCTGATCCCGGCGTCGTGCGATCCCGGCTGCCGTGAGCGGGAGCGGCCGGACCCGGTCCACCGAGGCTCGCTTCTTCTGCGTGTCGTGCGGCAACGAGAGCCTTCGCTGGGAGGGTCGCTGCCCGTCCTGTGGCGACTGGAACACGCTGGCCGAAACCCGGACGGTGACCGGGTCTCGTCGCCGCGGACCGGCGGCCGCGGCGGAGCCGGCCGTGACCCGGCCGCTGAAGGACTCGGAGCCCGCCGACGCGTCCCGTCTGCCCACCGGGATCGGAGACCTCGATCTCGTGCTCGGCGGTGGGCTCGTCGCCGGCTCCTTGGTCCTGTTGGGCGGTCCGCCGGGCATCGGAAAATCCACCCTGCTGCTGCAGGCAGCGGCCTCCGTACGGCGGCAGGGCGGGCGTGCCCTCTACGTGTCGGGCGAGGAGTCCGGCCCTCAGGTGAGGTTGCGCGCCGAACGGGTGGGCAGGGCAGCCCTGGAGGTCGACTTCCTGGGCGCTACCAGCGTCGAGAGCGTGATCGGGGCCGCCGAGTCGAAGCGGCCCGATTTCCTCGGCGTCGACTCGATCCAGACCCTCACCGGCCAGACGAGCGAGGCCGCTCCCGGCACCGTGACCCAGGTGCGGGAGTGCGCTGCTGCCCTGCAGGAGTACGCGAAGGCCAGCGGCACCCCGGTGGTCATCGTCGGACACGTGACGAAGCGAGGGGCGCTGGCGGGACCGAGGACGCTCGAGCATCTGGTGGACGCGGTGCTGCACTTCGAGGGCAGCCGCGGACACGAGCACCGTCTGCTGCGGGCAACGAAGAACCGCTTCGGAAGCGTCGATGAGGTCGCGGTGTTCCGGATGACCGCGGCGGGGCTCGTCCCGGTCGCCAATCCCTCCGAGCTCTTCCTGAGCGGGATCGGGGAGGTGAGCGGATCCGCCGTCGCCGTCACCTTCCACGGATCCCGGCCGTTGCTGGCCGAGGTCCAGTGTCTGACCGCTCCCAGCCGCTATGGGGCGCCTCAACGCACCACGAGCGGATTCCCGCCGCGGCGCCTCGCCCTGCTCCTCACCGTGCTCGAGCGGCGGGCAGGCGTCACCGTACTGGAGCGGGATGTGTTCGTGAACGTCGTTGGCGGTCTTCGCCTGCTCGATCCGGCGGCGGACCTGGCCGTGGCGGCGGCGATCGCGTCGGCCGAGCTGGACCGCCGAACGGGACGTCGGGTGTTCGTCGGCGAGATCGGACTCGGCGGAGAGGTTCGCTTCGTGCCTCGCCTCGATCACCGGTTGGCCGAAGCGGCGCGCCTGGGCCTCCACGAGGCGATCGTGCCGGCGGCGTCGCCGGAGGCGGAGGCTACGGAGCGTCTCGGATCCGACGACGAGCCGCCTCTCCGTCGGATCCACGTCGTGGATGTGCGCCAGCTGGTCGAGAGGTTGGGTTGACGGCCTATCGGGAGGTCCGCATCGACCTCCGCGATCCACTGGCATGGCAGGACGGCGTCTCCTGCGCGGTGCGGGCGCTCGAGAACGGCGAGATCCTCGTGCATCCGACGTCGACGGTGTACGGCATCGGGGCCGCCGCCGTCGAGGAGCTCGACTCCGAGATCAATCGTCTGAAGGGGAGGACTCCGGACCGGCGCCTGATCCGACTGGCGGGAAGCGCGGAAGCCGTTCGACGTGCGCTGCCGGAGGGAGCGTGGGACGATCGGGCGGAAGCGCTGGCCGCCGAGTTCTGGCCCGGTCCCCTCACGCTGGTGTTCGACGACGGCACCGAGTCCGGCCTGGCTATCCGCGTGGATGGCCACCCGGTCCTGCTGGTCGTTCTCGGACGCTGGAGATCCCTGATGAGCTCGACCAGCCTGAACCGGGAAGGGGAGCCTCCGGCTAGCGAGCGGCGCAGCGCGCTCGAGGTGCTGGATGCGATGCCGAGCTCCATGCGACCCGTCTTCTTTCTGGAGGCCGGGTCGCTGCCGACCTCCGAGGCCTCGACGATCGTTTCGCTGCGAGGGGAGGTGCCTGAGATCCTGCGGGAGGGTCCGTTCGACCGTCGACGGATCAGCCGCTGCCTCGGCCGCCCGCTGTGAGCTTCCCAGCCCGAGGCGGGCCTCCCCGAAGGGTGCTGTTTCTCTGCACCGGGAACACCTGCCGCAGCCCACTGGCGGAGGTCATCGCCCGAGAGGCCGCGGCCCGTCTGGGGGTCGATCTCGAGTTTCGATCGGCCGGCATCGCCGCCTCCGATGGTGTCCCGGCCTCCGAGGGGGCGGAGATCGTCGCCCGGCTGCATGGGCTGGATCTCGGGCCACACAGGGCGACCCGGCTAACGCCTGAACGAGTCGATGCGGTCGACCTGATTCTCGCGATGGAGCCGGCCCATCTCGAGGTCGCCACCTTCATGGCGCCCGACATCCCCTGCCGGCTGATCACCGACTACCTGCCCGACTCGGATCCTCGCCGTGGAGAGCCGGTGCCGGATCCGTATGGCGGTTGGACCGACACCTACGAGGAGGCCTACCAGCTGATCGAGGCGTCAATACGTGGTTTTCTGGAGTCGTTCGCCGGACCCACCAATGCAGGCGGAGGCGGTTGAGCGCCACCTACGCGTTGCTCGGCGATCCGGTCGAGCACTCGCCGTCACCCGCTCTCTACGCTGCCGCGTTTCGGTCGCTCGGCTTCGAGGGCCGCTACGAGGCCCAGCGCGTCAGCGCCTCGGAGCTGCCCCGAGCGATGCGTCGGCTCGCGGCCGCCGGGGGCGGGAACGTCACCACTCCGCACAAGCTCCTGGCCGCCGGGGTGGTCGACCGGCCGTCCGTCGAGGTGGCGCGCAGCGGGGCCTGCAACTGCTTCTGGGGAACGTCGGGTGGTTCGCTGGCCGGAGACAACACCGACGTCGGGGGTTTCCTGTCGGCGGTCCGCTGCCTTACCTCCGAGGCGGGCACATCCCTGGTGGGAGCCCGGACTCTCGTGTTGGGGACGGGCGGCGCGGCCCGGGCGGTGCTTGTCGGGCTGCGCGAGGCGGAGGCCGGCGGAGCGGAGGTTCTGAGCCGAAGGCCGTCGCGAGCCGAGGCGATGCTGGACGAACTCTCGCTCGCGCCGCTAGGAGTTCGGGTGCTGCGGACGGTTGGCGATGCGGCCGGGCCTTACGATCTGGTGGTCAATGCCACGTCTCTGGGCCTTCGCCCGGGCGACCGGCTGCCCATCGACCTGTCGCGCGTGGAGACGACGACGGCGTTCGATTGCGTGTACGGCCGTGGGGGGACGCCGTGGACGCGGCATGCCGCCGCGCTCGGGATCCGATCGATGGACGGCCTCGAGATGCTGGTGGCGCAGGCCGGATTGAGCGTGCGCAACTGGATCGGCCGCCAGCCGCCCGCCGGGGTGATGCGGGAGGCCGCTTCCGCCGCACTCGCCGGCGCGTCCGACCATGGGTAGGCCGGCCAGGTCCGGGCCGGACTCGCCGCTCGCACTGCGCGCCGCTCGGGTGGGCTGGCAACTGGCAGCCCGGGCCTTCGACGTTCTGCTGCCGCAATGCTGTGTGCTCTGCGGACATGCGGTGGAGGCCGGGGCGGCGCCTGTGTGCCCACCGTGCTGGCATCGGCTGCCGAGGATTCTGCCCCCGCGCTGCCGCCGCTGCGGAGCGACGAGCCTCACGCCTGCCGAAGCCGGCGGCTGCACGGCGTGTGCCGGATGGCCGCGGGACGCGACGCCCACCGATGCCGTCTGTCGGATGACCGGGGACGCGGCACGGCTCGTTCGGCAGCTCAAGTACTCGGGCTGGACGGCGCTGGCGAGTCCGCTGGGCGCCGCCCTGGCCGACCCGGCCCGCCGGCTCCTGGAGCGGGCCCGGGTGCCTGCCGAACGGATCGTGCTGGTGCCCGTGCCGATCAGCCCGGCCCGCCGGCGGGAGCGCGGCTTCAACCAGGCGCACCGGCTCGCCCTCGGCCTCGCCGGCAGCCTGCGCGCACCGGTGGTCGAGGCGCTCGAGCGCCGACGATCCGGGTACTCGCAGGCGCAGCTGGGGCGAGGCGACCGACTGGCCAACGTCCTGGGGCAATACCGAGCGAGGGCCGGAACACGGCAGGGGCGTGGAGCGCCGGCGCTCCTGGTCGACGATGTCGTCACCAGCGGCGCGACGGCGGCCGCCTGCGCCAGCGCGCTTGCCCGTGCGGGCTGGGAACCGGTCGGTCTCGTGAGCTTTGCTCGCGCATGGCGGATCATCGAAGCTGGCGATTCGAGCGCCCACATGTAGGTTAGGAGGCCCCGAACGAGGGGTGGTCCGGTGTGCTCGGGAACACCACTCGAGCAGCAGGGAGACTCAAACAGGAGGATCGCGCCATGGCCGCACGCGTGGCGATCAACGGGTTCGGTCGCATTGGACGCAACATCCTGCGAGCGGCCATTGCCCGCGAGGTGGAGGATCTGGAGTTCGTGGCCGTCAACGACCTCACGGATGCTGCCACCCTGGCCCATCTGTTCAAGTACGACTCGGTGCACCGGACCTTCCCGGGAGAGGTATCGGCGAAGGACGACGTCCTCCAGCTCGCCGGGGGCTCCGTCCGGGTGCTCTCCGAGCGCGAGCCGGGCGACCTCCCCTGGGATGATCTCGGGGTGGAGATCGTGCTGGAAGCGACCGGCCTCTTCCGATCGAGGGAGGCCGCCGCCCGGCATCTCGAGGCCGGTGCGAGCAAGGTCATCATCACGGCGCCGGCCAAGGGCCCGGACGTCACGATCGTCCTGGGCGTCAACGCCGGGGACTACGATCCGGCGGTCCACCACGTGATCTCGAACGCCAGTTGCACCACCAACTGCGTCGCGCCGGTGGCCAAGGTCCTCCACGAGCGCTTCGGCTTCGAGCGTGGACTGATGACGACGGTCCACAGCTACACGAACGATCAGCGCATCCTGGACCTGCCCCATAAGGACCTTCGACGCGCCAGGGCGGCCGCGATGTCGATCATCCCGACCACGACCGGGGCGGCTCGGGCGATCGCCCTCGTCCTCCCCGCGCTGGATGGGAAGGTGGATGGCATGGCGATGCGTGTGCCTACGCCGAACGTATCGCTCGTCGACCTGGTCGTGGACCTGCAGCGGGAGACGAGTTCCGCCGAGGTCAACGAGGCGTTCCGCGTCAGCGCGGCCGGCGACCTCGCCGGCATCCTCGCCTACACCGAGGAGCCGCTGGTCTCCTCGGACTACATCGGTCATCCCGCCAGCTCGATCGTGGACGGCCCGTCCACGGCCGTGATCGACGGACGGATGGTCAAGGTGATCGCCTGGTACGACAACGAGTGGGGCTACTCCAACCGCAGCCTCGATCTCGCCTCCTTCGTGGCCGCGCGCCAGCCGGCGGCCTCCGGAGTCTGAGCTCGCCGCGGATACGCTGCGTGCGACGCTCGTTGAGGGATCTCGGCGAGCCGGAGCTCTCCGGCCGACGGGCGCTGGTAAGGGTGGACTTCAACGTCCCGCTGGCGGATGGGCAGGTACAGGATGCGACCCGGATCGAGGCGAGCTGCCCGACGCTCGACCTCCTGACGGGGCACGGCGCTCGACCGGTGCTGCTCAGCCATCTCGGCCGACCGGCCGGTGAACCAGACTCGCGGTGCTCGCTCCGTCCGGTGGCCGATCTCCTGGCCTTGCAGATCGGTCGGCCGGTACGCTTCGTCGGGCCGGCGGACTCCGCGCTGGCCCTCGAAGCGAGCCGGAGCCTTCCCGCCGGCGAGATCCTCCTGCTCGAGAACACGCGCTTTCTGCCGGGGGAGACCCGCAACGACCCGGGACTGGCCCGGCGCCTCGCCGCGTTGGGCGACCTGTTCGTCAACGACGCCTTCGGGACGACCCATCGCGCTCATGCGTCGACGGTTGGCGTGACCCGGTGGCTCAAGCCGGCCGTGGCCGGGCTCCTGATCGAGCGTGAGCTGATGGCGCTGGACCGCTTGCGCGCGGATCCTGCCCGACCGTTTGTGGTGGCGCTCGGAGGCGCCAAGATCTCGGACAAGATCCCGTTGCTCGAAGGCTTCCTGGAGCGTGCCGACCGCATCCTCATCGGGGGGGCGATGGCGAACACCTTCCTTCGAGCGCGCGGTGCCGAGGTCGGCGGGTCGCTGGTCGAGGAGGAGTCGATCACCACGGCCCGGGCCCTGCTCGAGCGGGGTGGCGAGCGGATCGAGCTCCCGGTCGATCTCGTCGTGAGCCGCGCCGGTCGCCCCCCCGGGTCGGCACTCGTCGTGGAGGCCTCTTCGGTTCCGAGCGATGGCGCCGCCCTCGATATCGGTCCCCGTACCCGGGAGCGGTACGCAGAGGTCGCACGCCAGGCGCGCACGTTCTTCTGGAACGGGCCGATGGGGCGGTTCGAGGAGGAGGCGTTCGCGGAAGGGACGCGCACGGTCGCAAGCGCGGCCGCAGAGGCGACGGCTGACGGAGCGTTCACCGTCATCGGGGGCGGCGACTCCGCGGCTGCGGTGCGGCAGGCCGGGCTGGCCGAAGCCGTGTCGCACGTCTCGACCGGAGGTGGAGCCGCTCTCGAGTATCTCTCCGTGGGATCGCTTCCGGGCATCGAAGCGCTGGATCCGGCATGAGCGACGTCGGGGCGCGGACGCCCATTCTCGCCGCGAACTGGAAGATGTACCACGGCCCGACGTCGGCACGGACCTTCCTCGAGCGCTTTCTTGTCCGCTACGGGCCCCGTGTCGATCGCACGGTCATCTTCTTTCCGCCGGCGATCAGCATCACGGCCTTCCTGGAAGCCCGGGGGGTGCGCTCCGACCTGGAGGTCGGAGTCCAGGATGTCCACGCCGAGATCCAGGGCGCGCACACCGGGGCGGTATCGGCCGCGATGGCGGCCGAGGCCGGCGCGGCCTGGGGGCTCGCCGGTCACTCGGAGCGGCGACGGGAGTTCGGCGACGACGACGGCGTGGTGGCGAGCAAGCTCGGTCGTCTTCTCGAAGCCGGCCTCCGGCCGATCCTCTGCGTTGGAGAGACGCTCGAGGAGAGGCGGGCCGGTTCGCTGGAAGAGGTGTTGAGGCGACAGGTCCGGGCCGCGGTGGAGGGGCTCGAGGCCTCGGGGGCGGCGCCGTGGGAACACCGGGTGCTGGCCTACGAGCCCGTCTGGGCGATCGGTACCGGCGAGACCGCGACGCCGCGGGACGCGACCGAGGCACACGGCTTGGTGCGGGAGGCGCTCGAGCGTTTCAGCGGAGATGGGACGGCGGCCGTGCTGTACGGGGGAAGCGTCAAGCCGGAGAACATCGACGAGCTTCTCGCCGCCGAAGGCGTCGACGGCGTACTCGTCGGCGGCGCCAGTCTGGATCCGGAGAGCTTCGCACGCATCTGCCTTTCCGAGACGTAGCCGACCCGGTTCCTGTCTCCGGTTGCCCCGGAGGTGACGAGAATCTAGCTTTCGTCCCACTGGAACACCGGTTTGGCAGCACGGGCGCGCGCCGACAGGCGGCGCCTTTCACTTTCCGGGATATCGCGATCTTCGGCCGCGGGAGCGGCGACAAAACGGTTCGGTCATGTTCACGCTGCTCGTCATCCTTATCAGCCTGATCGCGCTGTTGCTGGTCCTGATCGTCCTCCTGCAGGCGGGGAAGGGGGGCGGGCTCGCCGCATCGTTCGGGGGAGCGTCGTCTTCGACCGAATCCTTCATCGGAGGACGGCAGGCGGCCACTCTGCTCACCAAGCTGACGTGGATCGGCGGCGGCCTCTTCCTCTTCCTGGCCCTCGTCCTCAGCATCCTCTCCTCGCGCTCATCTCAAGCTCCGGAGTCCATCCTTCGCGGTCAGTTCGGCCCGACGGGAGCCGCCCCTGAATCCCCCACCTCGGTGCTCCAGAGCGAGGTCGAGGGTGGCGAGAGCCCGGCAGGCGGCGGCGAAGAAGGCGAAGCGGAGGGAGGTGGGCCGACGGGCGGTACGGAGGAGGACGGTTCCGACGGCTGACCAAGGTTCCCCGGCTACGAGGCCGGCAGCGGTTCAGGCCGCGCCGTCCGGGAGGGGATCGGGCCGGAAGGAATTCGACGGTGGAACGTCCAGGTAGTCCAGGTAGCGCTCCCGCTCCAGCTGCGCCGCCAGCCATTCCGGGAAGCCCGAGTCCAGAAGCCCGCCCGAGCTGCACCGCTCCCGGGCCGCCCGCACGGCCAGCATGTTCGCGTACTCGTTCTTCGGGTGCCCCGCGTGGCCGCGGACCCAGCTCCACTCGACCCGGTGTCGGCCCGCCTCGTTCACCAGGGCTCGCCACAGGTCCAGGTTCTCGATCGGCCCGCCCTTCCTCCGCCAGCCTCGCGCTACCCAGGCATGCACCCACTCCTTCATGCCTCTGGCGAGGTACTGGCTGTCGGTGGTGAAGACGACGTCACAGGCACGCCGCAACGCCGCCAGTCCCAGAATGGCGGAGCGGAGGGCCATCCGATTGTTCGTGGTTGCCGGCTCGAACTGGTAGTAGTCTTTGCGACGCCACCCCCGGCGGGAGTCGAACTGCTCGATCATCCCGGCGGCCGCACCGGGATTCCCCCCGGCAAACTGGTTGCCCAGACAGGACTCGTCCGCGTAGATGTAGACCAATCCATCGCTCATGGGGACAAGGAACGGGGGCTCACATCCGATCGCAAGGCACGGCGGGGTATCTGCTCCTCGAGGATGGGGAGGAGTACGCGGGCTGGCTGCCGTCGGTAACCGCGGGCAGCCTGGGCGAGGCGGTCTTCACGACCAACCACACCGGCTATCAGGAGGTCCTGACCGACCCGTCCTATGCCGGTCAGATCGTTGTCATGACGGCTCCCATGATCGGGAATTACGGGACTCGGCCAGAGGACGCCCAATCGCGCCGACCGTGGGTCGCCGGATTCGTGGTCAGGCATCTGTCGGACGGGGCTCCCCGCGGGCGGGAGCCGCTGCCCGACTACCTCCTTCGCCATGCCATCCCGACGCTGGTCGGCATTGACACGCGCGCCGTCACGCGGCACATCCGCGAGGCCGGAGCCATGCGGGCCGGAATCTTTCCTCTGGAGGTCGGGCGCGCGGAGGCGCTCGACCGCGTGCGGGCCGCCCCTCCGATGGCCGGGCTGAACCTGGCGACGGCCGTCTCCACGCCGGAGCCTTACGCGCTCGATGCAGAAAAGTCCGGCGGCGAGCGAGTCGTCTGTCTCGACTACGGCGTGAAGCGTCGGTCGCTCGAGCTGTTGCGAAGCGCCGGCTACTCCGTGCTCGTGCTTCCGGCAGCGGCCTCGGCCGACACGGTGCTCGAGGCCCGGCCAGCCGGGGTGTTCATCTCGAACGGGCCCGGTGACCCCGGAGCCGTCCCGGAGGCGGCCGAGAAGATTCGGACCCTGTCCGATGCGGGCGTTCCGATCTTCGGCATCTGCCTCGGCCTCCAACTCATCGCGCGCGCCTTCGGCGGCCGAACGTACAAGCTCCGCTACGGGCACCGGGGCGGGAACCACCCGGTGAAACACCTCGAAACGGGCGCCGTGGAGATTACCTCCCAGAACCACGGCTTCGCCGTCCGCTCAGCCGGGGAGCGCGAGGTCCTCGGGGCCGACGAGCTGCGGATCACGCACCTGAATCTCAACGATGGCACGATCGAAGGCATCGCCCACCTGACCCGGCCGGTTTTCGCCGTGCAGTACCATCCGGAATCTGCCCCCGGCCCGCACGACAGCCGGTATCTCTTCGATCGGTTCACGGCCGCAATGCACACAACTGCAAGCGGGGCAACCGGTTGACAGCTTTCCCCCCGATCGGCTAGCTTTATCCGTCCAGGGCCGTTCGCCCCCCGACAACTTCGGACCTAGCGCGTGACGCATGGCCGATCATTCGCGCCGAACCGCCGTGCTGAGCATTGGGCTGCTGCTGCTCGTGTTCGCCACCGGCCTGTACCTCTCCTCGCGGCGACTGCTCGGACGGTCCGCACTTCCGTTCGGAGGAGGCAGCGTCGCGGTGCTCCCGATCGGTGGTGTCATCTATGCGGATCGGGCATTTGGGGCCGATCTGCTCGAGTTAAGCGACCGCAGCGAGGTGAAGGCGTTCGTCCTGGAGATCCGCTCGCCGGGCGGCAGCGTCGGAGCCTCTCAGGACCTGTTCAGTCAGGTGCGACGACTTCGGGAGGAGGACAGCCGGCCGGTGATCGCCTGGATCGGCGATGTCGGCGCCTCCGGCGGGTATTACGTGGCTCTGGGTGCCGACAGCATCTTCGCGCTTCCGGGCAGCATGACCGGCTCCATCGGCGTGATCATGCAGCTTCCGCACGCCGAGGAACTGCTGAAGAAGGTCGGCATCGGAATAGAGGTCGTGAAGAGCGGGGAGTACAAGGATCTCGGATCGGTGGCGCGGGGCCTGTCCGAGGGCGAGCGCGAGATCCTCGAGGAATTGGTCAACGACGTGTACGAACAGTTCGTCGACGCCGTGGCGGAGAACCGGAGTCTCTCCCGTCAGGCCGTGCTTCAGGTCGCCGACGGGCGTGTCATCTCCGGCGAACGGGCCGCGGAGCTCGGCCTGATCGACGGGATCGCGACGCTCCAGGAGGCCATCGAGCGCGCAGGCCGGATGGCGGGACTCGGCCCCAATCCTCGAACCGTGCGGCCGCGCCAGCGCAAGGTCGGGTTGTTCGATCTCATCACCGGCATCGAGGAGGCCGGGCTGCGGAACTGGCTGCCCTGGCCGACGCGACCGGTGGCGGAAGGACCGCAGCTTCTCTACCTCTGGAGGTAGAACGGCTCGCCGGGCAGGACGAGGGGAAACCAGCCAAACCAGGCGGAGGGAGAACCGATGACGAAGGCGGATCTGGTGGAGCGGGTCTACGAAGCGATCGGGCCAGGAGTCACCAAGAAGGACTGCGCCGCCATCATCGACGCTTTCCTGAACGCGGTGAAGCAATCCCTTGCAGGGGGCGACCACATCGAGATCCGGGGCTTCGGCACCTTCAAGGTCCGCCGGCGAAAGCCGCGGCTGGCACGGAATCCTCGAACCGGCGAGCCCGTGCGCGTGCCCTCCCGGGCGGTGCCCGTCTTCAAGCCCTCCCGACTGTTCAAGGAGGAAGTGGCCGAGGCGAGGGAACAGCCCGCCGAGCCCCCGCGGGCAGAGGCTCCGCCGCAGCCTCCTCCGTGGAGTTCGGGCGGCTGGGGCGGCGGGTCTACGGGCTGAAGGGGCCTGTCCGGGTCACGGTGCGAGCCGCGAGCCGGTCAGGAAGCGGGCGACCCTTCCCAAGCCCTCCGTAAGCACCTCCTCGTCCACGGCGAAGTTGAACCGCAGATAGCCGGGCGAGCCGAACGGCTCGCCCGGCAAGCAGGCGACGCCTTCCTCCAGCAGCTCCTCGGCCATCCTGGCCGAGGGCATCTCGTCGAGCACGCGGGCGAAGAGGTACATGGCGCCTTCCGGCAGGCGCAGGGCGAGCGAGTCGATCGGCTCGAGAATCTCGAAGCCGAGCCGCCGGTTCCGGTCGAGCTCACGAACGAACCCCGCGATCACCGCCTCCCGCTCGTCGCTGCGACCCAACGCCTCCGCCGCCGCATACTGGGAGGGACCCGCCGCCCCCGAGGTCGTCTGGCTTTGAAAGTCCGCTGCCATGTCGATGAGCTCGCGCGGGCCTTCGGCGAAGCCGATCCGCCATCCGGTCATGGCCAGCGCCTTCGACACGCCATCGAGGAGGACCACGCGGTCGGAGCGGTCGGCCACATCGTAGATCGACGGCGCCGCCGTGCCCGCGTAGTGGAGGCGGCGATAGATCTCGTCGGAGAGCAGCCAGATGCCGTGCCGCCCGCACCAGCGCGACAGATCCTCGAGCAGACCGAGGGGGTAGACGACACCCGTAGGGTTGCCGGGGCTGTTGATCACCAGGCCGCGGGTGCGATCGGTACGGTGCCGCTCCAACAGGTCCGCCGAGACCATGAAGCCGTCTTCCCAGGTCGTCGGCACGAGGATCGGAACGGCTCCGGTGAGAGCCACCGCAATCTCGTAGGTGGGCCAGGCGGGCGTCGGAACGAGCACCTCATCGCCGGAGCCGAAGAGGCAGTACAGGCAGTTGAACAGTGCCTGCTTGACTCCGGCGCTCACCAGGACGCGGCCCGGATCTCCCGGCGCGCTCGCGGTCGTCTCCCGCAGGTACGCCGCCACGGCGGTTCGGAGCTCCGGGATCCCCCGCGTCGGAGGGTACTTCGTGCGGCCTTGCTCGATCGACCGGATCCCGGCACGAGCCGCGAAGCTCGGCGTCGCGAAGGAAGGCTCTCCCGCCGACAGGTCCATCACCGACCGGCCGGCGGCCTTCAGCTCGCGAGCGCGCGCCGCGAACTCGAGGGTGGCGGATGGCTTCAGCGCGTCGACGTTGGAAGAGAATCGCACCGGGATCTCGCTCGTGGCCGCCCGCTGGCCGTGCCCGGCGGCGAGGGGGCGAAAATTGAAGGGGTCCCGAGCATGCGCTACCTTGAGACCCGAGCGGCCGGCCAACAAAGGCACCGCACGGCCGCGACGCGATCGAGATCATACCGGCCCCGGCGATGGGGCGTCAAGCCGGCCGAGCGGGACGAAAAATGACGGTCGAATCGAGCACAGCGCTGGCCGCGGCCGATGTGCTGGCCGCAGCGAAAGGGTTCTTTGCGGGAAGCCGAGCCGTTCACCCCGCCTGGATCGAGACGGAAAGTCCGACTCACGTCAGCTTCTCCACCTTCCGGAGCAACATCGTCGTGTCGGCCCTGCCGGACCCCGAACGGGATGGGCGCACCCGCGTCCGCGTCTCTTCGCTGAGGGACCGGGCCGCCGTGAACCAGTTCCTGGCCTTTCTCGAATCGCTGCCGGCCGGCCATCTCCGCCGAGACCAGACAGCCTCCGCCTCAACATGACGGTCACCATCCTCCTGTTCGCCCACTACCGGGAGCTGGCCCGGACCGGCCGCCTGGAGCTCGATCTGCCCGAGATCGCCACGGTCCGCGAGGCCATCGAAAGTCTGCGGTCGCTGCCGGGCCTGGGGCGCCTCCCGGCGGAGCCGAGGGTGGCGGTGAACCGGGAGTACGCCTGCCTCGAACGGGCCCTCCGACCGGGTGACGAGGTGGCGCTCATCCCCCCGGTGGCGGGAGGTTGATTGGCCACCAGCGAGATGCAGCAGCGACACACGGCCGCCTGGCTGAGTGACGAGCCGATCCGCCCCGACGTGCTCCTGGCGGCGGGATCGAGCGCCGACGGTGCCGTGATCCTGTTCATCGGCCGCGTCCGGGACCGGAGCGGCGGCCGCCGCGTGCGTCGGCTCCGCTACGAGGCCTACCCGGAGATGGCGAAGCGCGAGCTGGCCAACATCCTGGATGAGACGGCCGAGCGCTGGAGCCTCACCCATCTGGAGGCCGTGCACCGAACCGGCACGCTCGAGGTCGGGGAGGTGAGCGTGGCCATAGTGGCAGCGGCTCCGCATAGGGCGGTGGCGTACGAGGCGTCGCGGCACGTGATCGAGGAGCTCAAGAGACGGGTGCCCATCTGGAAGTGCGAAGAGTACGAGGATGGTCAGGTGGCGTGGCTCGGGCTCCCGCCCTCGGAGGCGTGATGCGAGACAGCTTCGGCCGGCGGATCGACTACCTCCGGATCTCGGTCACCGACAAGTGCAACCTGCGCTGCACGTACTGCATGCCGGTCGGCGGCCTGGAGTGGATTCCGAAGCCCGAGATCCTCACCTACGAGGAGATTGCCGAGATCGTCCGCCAGATGGCGAGTATCGGGCTCTCCCGAGTCCGCATCACGGGCGGCGAGCCTCTCGTCCGCCGCGATCTCCCCAAGCTGGTCGGCATGATCGACTCGATTCCGGAGATCGTCGATCTGTCGCTCTCCACCAACGCCATCCTGCTGCCGGCGAACGCCGAGGCATTGAAGGCTGCCGGCGTGCAGCGACTCAACATCAGCCTCGACACCCTGCGGCGTGACCGCTTCCAGGAGATCACCCACCGGTCCGAGCGGTTCTACGATGCGACCCTGGAGGGCCTGAAGGCGGCGGAGGAAGCCGGTTTCTCGCCCATCAAGATCAACACCGTGATGCTGCGCGGCATCAACGACGACGAGTTCGCCGACTTCGCCATGCTTACGCGCAGCCGCCCCTGGCACATCCGCTTCATCGAGCTGATGCCGGTGGGTCGGAACCTGCACCTCGCGGACCGGTTCGTCTCCGCCGATGAGATGCTCGAGCGAGTCCGCTCGATTGGCGGCCTCGTTCCGGTGGAGGGGCCGATCGGCAACGGGCCGGCACGGTACTTCCAGTACGAGAACGCGCCCGGCACGGTCGGCGTCATCACGCCGTTGTCGCACAACTACTGCGATCGGTGCAATCGGATGCGGCTGACCGCCGATGGGAAGCTGCGCACGTGTCTGTTCGGGTCGCACGAGGTCGATCTCAAGACGCCCCTGCGGACCCACGGCAGCGTTTTCGCCGCGGTCCGGGCGGCGCTGGAGGAAAAGCAGGAGCGCCACTGGCTGCAGATCGGAACGGCCGCCGGCAGCGGCGGTCTGGCCGCCCTGAGTCAGGTGGGAGGCTGAGCCGGCTGCACGCGACCTGGGAGAACCGGGGAGAAGAGGAAGCGACGGAAGGCAGGATGACCTACGAGGAGAGACAACGCTACCGGGAGCTGCGCGACCAGCTGGAGGCGCTCAGACAGGAGCTGTCCGAGGCCGATCCTTCGGAACCGCTCACTCGCGCGGAGGCCGTCCGCCTCCTGTCGCTGATCGAGGCGGCGCTGGACGGTGTGAGCCCGGACCGCTGGGACCACCTGATGGAGGTCGTAGCGAGCGAGGTGATGCGCCGCGTCGGGGGCATGCCCACGCCGCTCTGAGGCCCCGCTCCAGACGGAAAACCCGAAGCCGCGGTCGGTTGCGCACGCGCCGTTGTCGGCGCTAGCTTCGATCTCGGACCCGAGACCGCTCCCCGCCCACCCAGCCACCATCAGAGGCCCCCCCGACGGCCGGCAGCACGCATGGAGGCACAATTGGACAAGATCACCGTAGTTGGCGCCGGACACGTGGGCGCCACCACCGCACAGCGAATCGCGGAGCGCGAGCTCGCCCGCGAGGTTCTCGTCATCGACATCATCGAGGGCCTGTCGGAAGGCAAGGCGCTGGATCAATGGGAGTCGGCGCCCATCGAGGGATTCGACACCCGTGTCCGCGGCCTCGAGACGTACGAGGAGACGGCGGGCTCGGGGATGTACGTGGTGACGGCGGGGCTGGCTCGCAAGCCGGGAATGAGCCGCGACGACCTGGTGATGAAGAACGCCGTGATCATCGAGGAGATCGCCAAGCAGATCGCGGAGCACAGCCCCGATGCCATGATCCTCATGGTCACCAATCCGCTCGATGTCATGGCCTACGTGGCCAAGGAGACGACGGGCTTCCCGAGAGAAAGGGTGCTCGGGATGGCAGGGGTGCTCGACACGGCGCGCTTTCGCAGCTTCATCGCCCTGGAGCTCGACGTGAGCGTCGAGGACGTGCAGGCCCTCGTCCTCGGAGGGCATGGTGACAGCATGGTCCCGCTCGCCAGCTCGGTATCCGTCGGCGGCATCCCGCTGGCCCAGTTGCTCGGCCAGGAGCGGATCGATGCCCTCGTCGACCGGACCCGCAAGGGCGGTGGCGAGATCGTAGCGCTCCTCAAGGCGGGCAGCGCGTACTACGCGCCTTCCGCTGCCGTGGCCCAGATGTGCGAGTCGATCGTCCGCGACAAGAAGCGCATCCTTCCGTGCTCCGCCTGGCTGGAGGGCGAGTACGGACTCGATGGGCTGTTTCTCGGCGTGCCGTGCAAGCTCGGACACAACGGGATCGATGCGATCCTCGAAGTGGAGCTCACGGCGGATGAGCAGGCCGCGCTCGAGCGCTCGGCTGCCGAAGTGAAGGATACGATGGCGGCGATGCGGGCCGGGCTCGCTTCGTGAGCCAACCGACCAACGTCGGCCTCCGTAGCTGGTTCACCTACAGGGGGGGCAGCGGCTATCTGCTGTGGGCCCTTCATCGGGTCACCGGCCTCGGGGTCCTGCTCTTCCTGGCTCTTCACATCGTGGACATCTTTCTCATCGCCTTCGGCCCATCGGTGTTCGAGCATCTGCTCGTGCTGTACACGTCGCCTCCCGGCCGCCTGATGGAGATCTTCCTCCTGTTCGGGGTCGTCTTCCACGCCGTCAACGGTCTGCGGATCATCATCCAGGACTTCCTCCCCGGCACCTGGGCGAAGCGCGGGCACCGTCGGCTGGTGGCGATCCAGCTCGTCGTCTTCCTGGCGTTGTTCGTGCCGGCGGCCTGGGCGATGGTCCTGTCCTTCGTGGAGTCCCTGTCATGAGCGCCCACCGCCCGGGAGGGGGCCATCGGAGGCCGGCCGGCGGAGGCTTCGAGGCGAAAGCCTGGTTCTTCATGAGGCTGTCGGGCGTGGTGCTGCTCGGCCTCGCGGTGTTCCACCTCTACTGGATGCACTTCGTCATCGGCGTGGAGAACATCGACTTTCTCACCATCGTCGGCCGGTGGGCGAATCCCCTGTGGCGGATCTACGATCTGGCCCTGCTCGCGTTCGCGCTCGCCCACGGCGTGAACGGCCTTCGGTACGTGCTCGAGGACTACGTGCGCCGTCCTGGCCGCCGGCTGGTCGTGAAGAGCATCGTGTACGTCGTCAGCTTTCTGCTGCTGGCGGCCGGCGCCTACATCATCCTTACCTTCGAGGCGGTCGCGGCGTGAGTCGAGCCGCGCCCGCTGTCCACCGGCACTCCTTCGACGCCCTCGTCATCGGCGCGGGCGGTGCCGGACTCATGGCCGCTGTCTACCTGGCGCGCCAGCCGGGCCTGAAGACCGCCGTCCTCAGCAAGCTCTATCCGACCCGATCCCACACCGGGACCGCGCAGGGAGGCATCGGCGCCGCCCTGGGCAACATGGGGGAGGAGGATCACTGGGAATGGCACATGTTCGACACGGTGAAGGGAAGCGATTATCTGGGAGACCAGGACGCGATCGAGATCATGTGCCGGGAGTCGCCCGAGGTCGTATACGAGCTCGAGCACATGGGGCTGCCGTTCTCGCGAACCGAGGACGGCCGGATCGCCCAGCGGCGGTTCGGAGGCCACACGAGGGAGTTCGGGGCCGCGCCCGTCCATCGCTCCTGCTACGCCGCCGACCGCACGGGTCACATGATCCTCCAGACCCTGTACCAGCAGTCGATCAAGCACGATGTGCGCTTCTTCGACGAGTTCCAGGTCGTGGACCTGCTGATCGAGGACGGATCCTGTCGCGGTGCCGTCGCCCTGGAGATCCGGACCGGCGACCTGCACATCTTCCGCTCGAAGGCGCTGGTGCTCGCCACGGGTGGCTACGGCCAGATCTGGGAGATCACGAGCAACGCCGTCACGCTGACCGGGGACGGCGTGTTCCTGGCCGGACGGCGGGGGATCCCCCTCGAAGACATGGAGTTCTTCCAGTTCCACCCGACCGGCATCTGGCGGATGGGGATCCTGATCACGGAAGGCGTTCGCGGCGAGGGGGGCGTTCTCCGAAACCACGACGGCGAGCGGTTCATGGAGCGGTACGCTCCCACCTTGAAGGATCTGGCGAGCCGAGACGTGATCTCCCGGGCCATCTACAAGGAGATCCGCGCCGGGCGAGGCATCGACGGCAAGCGCTACGTCCATCTCGATGCCACCCACCTCGGCGCGGAGGTGATCGAGAAGAAGCTCCCGGAGATCGCCGATTTCTGCCGCACCTACCTGGGTGTGGACCCGGTCGCCCAGCCGATGCCGGTGCAGCCCACGGCGCACTACGCCATGGGGGGCGTGCCGACGGATGTCGACGGAGCGGTGCTGAACCTGCAGGGCGAGATCGTGCCGGGACTCTACGCGATCGGGGAGTGCGCCTGCGTCTCCGTGCATGGTGCGAACCGTCTCGGCACCAACTCGCTCGTCGATCTCGTCGTCTTCGGCCGGCGGGCCGGGATCGCGATGGCGGAGCACTGCGCCCGCTCGGAGCTGGAACCGATCGACGGTGACGCGGAGGGGCCGGCGCGATCCGAGCTCGACGCGCTCCTCGCCACCGTGGGCCGCCAGGGCGAGAAGGCGGCCGACATCCGCGGGGAGCTGAAGCAGCTGATGATGGACAACGTGTCCGTCTTCCGGAACGAGGAGCTTCTCTCGCAGGCCAAGGAGAAGCTGTCCGAGCTGAGGGAGCGCGCCGACCGCATCACGATCGATGACCGCAGCCGCGGCTTCAATCTGGATTTGACGGAGGCCTGGGAGACGCGAGGCATGATCGAGCTGGCGCAGGTGATCACCGAGTGCGCGCTGGTACGGACGGAGAGCCGCGGGGCCCATTCCAGGGAGGACCATCCGGAGCGCGACGACGAGAGCTGGCTCAAGCACTCCCTCGCCCTGATGAAGGACCGGACGATAGAGATCGGGTACAAGCCCGTGACGATCACCCGCTTCGAGCCGGCGGAGCGCGTCTACTGATGCAGGTATCGTTCAAGGTCTACCGATACCAGCCGGAGCTGCGGCCGGACCCGTACTACGATTCGTTCCGGTTCGAGGCCGAGCCCAGCGACCGGGTGCTGGACGGCCTGAACCACATCAAGTGGCAGCTGGACGGCACGCTGACGCTGCGCCGCTCCTGTCAGCACGGCATCTGCGGCTCCGATGCCATGCGCATCAACGGCGTGAATCGGCTCGCCTGCAAGGTCCTCATCGGCGACATCGGTGCCAAGATCACCGTCGAGCCGTTGATGGGTTTCCCGGTGATCAAGGATCTGGTCGTGGACATGGAGCGCTTCTTCGGCCACTACCGCTCGGTGCTCCCCTACCTGATCGCCGACGACCCGCCGCCCGATCGCGAGCGTCTCCAGTCTCCGGAGGACCGCGAGCGATACGACGATACCACCAAGTGCATCCTCTGCGCCGCGTGTACGACGGGTTGCCCCTCGCATTGGGCGAACCCCGACTTCGTCGGGCCGGCAGCGATCGTCCAGGCCCATCGCTTCATCTTCGACAGCCGCGACCAGGGTGGCGACGAGCGCCTGGCGGTGCTCGCGGGGCGTGATGGAGTCTGGCGTTGCCGGCGGATCTACAACTGCACGCGTGCCTGCCCGCGGGAGATCGAGGTGACCCGAGCGATAGCCGAGGTCGAAAAGGCGATCACGCTCGAGGACGCGTAGGCTCCGGCGCGACTCGTCCTGCCGGCGGCGCGGCGGGCCGAGGCTTCAGGTGATCGGCAGCTCGGTTTCGTGCAGGGGCCGCGCTACCGAGAGCGCCGTCTCCGACGACAGGTCCAGCGTCCGCGGCTCCGCGACCGGCTGCCAGAGCGGATCCCAGACGGTCTGCACCACCGGCCGCATCAGGTTGGTGGGGTTGGTACCCACCACCCGACCGATCTCTCCGTTGCTGAGCAGCACGAAGCTGTCGAGCGGGAAGGCGGAGATCTCGTCGACCAGCGCCGCCACCACCTCCGACGACAGCGACTCGTCCCTCAGGCCCACCACCTGCTCCAGCGCCTCGTACGAGGTAAACAGCGAGCGGTACGTCCGCGGATGGGAGAAGGCCTCGAACACGTCCGCCACCGCGATGACGCGGGCGAGACCGTCGATCTCCGATCCCGAGAGACCGGCAGGGTATCCCTGCCCGTTCATCCTCTCGTGCTCTTGGATGACGGCGGTGCGCAGCCACCCGTAGGAGTCGCCGAAGCCGTCCACGATCTCGGCTCCGTGCTCGGGATGCTGGCGGACCAACTCCCATTCGTCGCCCGACAGCTTCCCCTCCTTGAGAAGCAGTCGCTCGGGCAGGCGGGCCATGCCGATATCGTGCAGCAGGCCGGCCTGAATCGCCCGCAGGACTCCCTCGAGCCCCCAGCCGAGGCCCATGGCGATCTTGCCTGCCAGCAGCGCCACGTTGACGCAATGCGCCGGAAGCTCGAACCGTTCGTACGGCTCCAACGCCATGAGGAGGAGTCGATTGCTCTGCAGGAGCGATGTATGGATCCGTTCGGCGAAAAGGCGGGCTTCGCTCAATCGGGGCTTGCGACCGCGCCCCACGTCCGCCAGAACGCCCTCCACGAAGCGGCAGGCCTCGGCGTACAGGGCTCGGCTCTTGAACAGGGAGGGCGCCCTCGCCACCACGCGGGGCGTCTTCGTCGCTCCCGCTGCCCAAGAACCGGACGGCTCCCCGGCACCCTCGGCGAGCAGGCGCTCGCAGAGCGCCGCCAGGGTTCGCGGCTGGAACGGCCGGGCGAGGTAGTGCTCGCAGGAAGCGAGGTCCGCCTCGAGGGCACGATCAGGCGGCAGCAGTACCAGTACGCGGCGCGACGTCGAGTCGAAGTGGCGCACCAAGCTGGATAGCTCGACACCCGGATTCGCGGCGTCGACGAGGCAGAGTCCGGTTCCGGCGGTCTCCTGCGCCACGACCGGATCGTCGGTGACCGTCACCTCCGCTTCGAGGAGCCGCAGGCCCCGGGTCACCGGCTCATCGAGTTCGGCGACACCGGATAGGAGCGCCACCACGCGACGGCCGTGGTCATGGACCATAAGCTGTTGTTCAGTTGTCACTTACGACCGCCCTTCCAACCTCGGTTGTGAAGTCTGCGCAAGCCCGAAGCCGCGGTCGGAGACCCGAAAGTACCGTGCCGCTGCGCGCATACCCCGCCCCGGTGCTGTCGGCGTCTTCGAGGCGGGGTGGTCCACGCCCGGACCGAACGGCGGATGTGGAGGCTCACCAATCAGATAGAACCGCCGTTCCTGTCGCGGCGGCAACCGCGCCCGAGTAGCTTGAGCGTGAGCGGCGACAGCGGTCGGGAGGAATTCTGCGGGAGTTCGGGGCAAATGAGCCGAAGGTTCTTCACCATCGGGACGTTCCTCGCCTTCCTGGCGGTGGCCGCCGGAGCGCTGGGGGCGCACGCCGTGCGGGACCGGCTGACGCCCGGCCGGGCCGGCCTGAGGTCGGCTAGAGCCGGGGAGGCGTGACCCCCCGCTGGGCCTGGTACTTTCCCTTCTTGTCTCGGTAGCTGACCTCGCAAGGTTCATCGGATTCGAAGAACAGGACCTGGGCGATGCCCTCGTTCGCATAGATCCGGGCGGGCAGGGGCGTGGTGTTGGAGATCTCCAGCGTGACAAAGCCCTCCCACTCGGGCTCGAACGGCGTCACGTTCGTGATGATGCCGCAGCGGGCGTAGGTGCTCTTGCCCACACAGATCGTCAGCACGTTCCGCGGGATCCGGAAGTACTCCACCGACCGGGCGAGCGCGAAGGAGTTCGGCGGGATGAGGCAGACGTCCCCCTCGTATTCGACGAAGGAGCGCTCGTCGAACGCCTTCGGATCGACCACCGGCGAGAGGGCGTTGTGGAAGATGCGGAACTCGTCCGCTACCCTCATGTCGTAGCCGTAGCTGCTGAGCCCGAAGGAGATGACGTCCTTCCGGACCTGCTTCTCCTCGAACGGCTCGATCATGCCCTCGCTCCGAGCCATTCGCCGAATCCATCGATCGCTCTTGATGCTCATGCCTTCCTCGACTCTCCGCTCGGCCCAGCCGCCGGGAATTCATAGGCCGGAAGCTCCAGGCGCCCCGCGATCTCGGCGATCGCGTCCGCCACCAGGCCCGGTCGTTCCTCGGGCAGGGCGTGTCCCGCGCCCGCCGCTACCACGTAGGCGGCCCCGATCCGGTCCGCGAGCCGCGCGGTGTGCTCGACCGTCATGCGGCGGTCGCAGGCGCCCGCGAGCACTAGGGCCGGGATGGGCGCGGTCGCAATCCAGGGCCGGAGCTCGCGGGGATCCCAATCGGCGACGACCGCCAGCAGCGCCCGGGCCCGATGCGAAGCGGCATAAGGCGCCGCGTATCGATCCACCAGCTCACGGCTCGCCCTCGTGCCCGGGCCGAGCACCCGGCGTTCGAGGATATACCGCGTCATCGGTTTCCGAAAGCGGGCGAGGGCGCTCGCCGCAAGACGTGAGCGTCGCAGACCGGGCAGCGACAGAACCGCCGGTCGCACGGACCACGGCGTGACGGGGTTGACCAGCACCAGGCCGGCCACGCCAGGCACGCGGGCGGCGAGCCCCAGGGCGATGGCGGCGCCGTGAGAGTGACCGACGGCCACAGCTCTCACCAGCCCGGCCCGCCGGAGGAGTTCGGCCGCCCGGCGCAGCTCGTCGTCGAGGCGGTAGGCCGCTCCGGTCGGCAGGTCGGAATCGCCTCGTCCCAACAGGTCGGGGGCGAGGACGGTGAAGCCGTCGGTGAGGCGGCGGGCGACGGCGCTCCAGGTGGAGCGGTTCGCACTCACCCCGTGAAGGCAGACGACCGCCGGGCCCGAGCCCGCAACATCGAGCACGAGCCGTCCCTCGCTGATGCGAACCCGACGGCAGACGCTCATTGACGCCCTGTTCGGGCGCCCGCTATTATCGCCGGCATCAAGTGAAGTTTTTCACAAGGACTCGCTTCTTCCGATCTGCCGCATGACGGAATCATACCTCGGGATCGTGATTCTGGGATTGGTGGGCATCCTGAACGCGGTTCTGATCATCGGCCTCTCACAGCTGGTCGGCTCGGCGCGCCCGACCGAGGTGAAGAGTAGCCCCTACGAGTCCGGCATGCCTCCTCTCGGTGGCACCCGGGAGCGCTTCTCGGTCAACTTCTACATCATCGCCATGCTGTTCATCGTCTTCGACATCGAGACGATCTTCCTTCTGCCCTGGGCCGTCGTCTTCCGGGGGCTACCGCTCGCCGGTTTCGTCGCGATGGTCGTCTTCCTCGCCGTGCTCGGAGTCGGACTGGTCTATGCCTGGAAGAAGGGAGCGCTGGAATGGGATTGAGAGCTCCCGCAGGAGGGGGCGGCGAGAGCGCCGCCCGCCGCAGCCTTCCGGTCGCCGGCGCGCAGGTGGACACGGGCGTGCCCGCGAGCTGGCTGACGACGAAACTGGATTACGTGGTCAACTGGGCACGCCGGAACTCGCTGTGGCCGATGCCTTTCGGCACCGCCTGCTGCGCGATCGAGATGATGGCCGCCTTCGGCTCCAGGTACGACCTCGCCCGCTTCGGCATGGAGCGGATGTCGTTCAGCCCGCGCCAGGCGGACCTGATGATCGTGGCCGGGCGGGTCAGCTACAAGCTGGCGCCGGTCCTGCGGCGGATCTGGGACCAGATGCCGCAGCCGAAGTGGTGCGTCTCCATGGGAGCCTGCGCCAGCTCCGGCGGGATGTTCGACAACTACACGATCGTGCAGGGCATCGACACGATCGTTCCGGTCGACGTCTATGTGCCGGGCTGCCCACCGCGGCCCGAGGGCCTCACCTACGGGCTGCTGATGATCCAGGAGAAGATCAAGGGAGAGACGCTGCGGAACGCGGCCGGCCGCGCCGAGCCCGTTGAGGCGGTCGGTCGGCCGAATCTGCCACCCGAGGCGATCGAGCTGGTCGCCCAGCCGTTCGGCAACTCGGCTACGCAGAACCGCGCCAGCGGCCTCACCGCGACGACGGCGGTAGCGAGCCCGGCGGACCGCCGCGAGCGCCTGCTCGAACACTCCTGATTCCCGAAGACGCGGATGACCGAGGCCACCGCGGGAACCGCTCCCGAGCTGATCGTCGGAACTCGCCCGCACGGTGCCGACGCGGAGTCCCATCCCTCCGTCGCCGCCCTGCGCCCGGCATTCCCCGATGCGATCCGGGACGTTCGCCCGGACGCGCTCGGCATCCCCGTGGTCACGATCGAACCGGGGCGGGCATTCGAGGTCCTCCGCTACCTCCGGACCGATGAGGCCCAAGCGTTCGATCTGCTGGCCGACCTGACGGCGGTGGATCCCGGCGGCCATCTGCCGATCCGGGTCTGGTACCAGCTGTGGTCGATGCGGCACGGGCGCTCCCTGCGCCTCGCCATCGCGCTTCCGTTGGATGAGCTCGAGCTGCCGAGCGTCACGGCGCTCTGGGACGCTGCCAACTGGCTCGAGCGCGAGGTCTACGACATGTACGGGATCAGCTTTCGGGGCCATCCCGATCTGCGCCGGATCCTGATGCCGGAGAATTACGAGGAAGGCTTTCCGCTCCGGAAGGACTTCCCCCTTCGAGGGCGATTCAGCCGTTCGGAGCAGACGAGGCGAGCCTTGGCGCGAGGGCTGGATGACGTGTACGCCGTAGCCGAGCTCGAGATGGCCGGGACCGACGGCGGGGACGGCCGGGAGGGGCGCCAGGCGGTCGAAGTGCCCGCCGATCGCCGCCCCGAGGATCTGATCGTCGCCGATGCCCTCGAGGGCCACCCGATGCTTCTCAACATGGGACCGCAACATCCCGCCACCCACGGGGTGTTGCGGCTGGTCCTGGAGCTGGATGGCGAGCGGATCGTGCGTTGCGTCCCGCACATCGGCTACCTGCACACCGGCTTCGAGAAGACGTGCGAGTACCGCGAATGGAACCAGGTGGTCCCGTACACGGACCGGATGGACTACCTGGCGCCCATGCTCTACAACATCGGCTACGCGCTCGCGGTGGAGAGCCTGCTCGGAGTCGAGATCACCCCCCGCTGCCGGGTCGTGCGCGTGCTCCTGTCCGAGCTGAACCGCATCCTCGGCCACCTCCTGTGGATCGGCACGACGGCCATCGATCTCGGGGCGTTTACCGTCTTCCTCTACACCTTCGAGGAGCGGGAGCGCATCTACAACCTGCACGAGGCCTACACCGGCGCACGGATCACGACATCGGTCACGCGGATCGGGGGCATGATGGCCGACCTCCCTCCGGGCTGGATCGACGCCGTCCGGGACTTTGCCGATACCTTTCCACGGACACTGGCCGAGGTCGAACGCCTCCTGACACGCAACGCGATCTGGATCGCCCGGACGCAGGACGTGGGCGTGATCGGGCCCGAGGACGCGGTCAGCTTCGGGCTCACCGGTCCGAACCTGCGCGGGAGCGGTCTGCCGTACGACGTCCGGAAGGCACGCCCCTACCTGGGCTAC
>CAZEBA010000002.1:94542-122642 GCA_964510615.1 uncultured Gemmatimonadota bacterium | reverse complement strand
TTCACATGCGGCTTCGTCCGCTCAAACTTCTGCTTCGCCATGTAACCCCGTCCTTGTCGCCTTTGTACCGGTTGGACCGGGAAGGTCGTCTAGATCTCGGTCGGTGATCCGCGCGATCTGCCGTCGCGTTGTTGCATGGTGGGGGGAGGATTCGAACCTCCGAAGGCGTACGCCGGCAGATTTACAGTCTGCTCCGTTTGACCGCTTCGGTACCCCACCATCCGCCCGGCCGTCACCCCGGGAAGGATCGGGGTCCGACGGGGCGCCTGCCCGGCGAACGACCCCTTCGCTCCATCATGACGGAGCTGACGGTGGGACTCGAACCCACAACCTTCGGATTACAAATCCGATGCTCTACCAGTTGAGCTACGTCAGCACGGACGACACGGCCCCGCTGACATCGTCCCCCGGCCAGTGTCGTCTGCTGCCATCGACCAAAGTTAGTCTTCTATCATATCCGCTAAAAAGCCGAGCGTCAATTCGCCTGGTCCGAGCCGGGAACCGACGCCGGCGTTGCCTTCCACCGCGTTCCCTCGGGCGTGTCCTCAAGCAGGATCCCGCGCTCCTCGACCTCTCGCCGAATGGCGTCCGCTCGACCGTACTCGCGCGCTTCGCGGGCCGCCTGCCTGGCAGCGATCCTCTCCTCCACCCATACGCTCAACGCGGGCTCGACCGCCTCGCCCTCCTTCTCCCGCAGCGAGAGCACCCCGAGCACCGCATCGACATCGTCCACCAGGGCGCAGGCGCTGGCGATTTCCTCCTCGGGCAGCTGATCACCCACCCGGTCGAGCGCACCGTTGACCTCTCGCACGAAGGTGAAGATCGCCGCGATCGCATCGCTCACCGACAGGTCATTGTCCATCGCGGCCAGAAACTCTCGTCGCGCCGTTGCCGCCAGCTCTCCGACCCCGGCTGGATCGGCTTCCACACCCGGGCTCGAATCAGGTTCCCACGGCCGGACGGATCGCAGGCGGCGCCGGAACTCCACCAGCCGCTCCGCCGCACGGTCGGCCTTGGCCAGACCGGCGAGCGTGAAGTTGAGCTGCGACCGGTAGTGGGCGCTGAGCAGGACGTAGCGGATCGCGGACGGCCGGTGCCCCCGCGCGAGCAGGTCGGGAATCGTGTAGTAGTTGCCGAGCGACTTCGACATCTTCCCGCCGTCGACCAGCAGGTGCTCCCCATGCAGCCAGTATCGCGCGAACGGGCGGCCGGTGGCGCCCTCCGACTGGGCCATCTCGTTCGTGTGGTGCGGGAACACGTTGTCGACCCCGCCCGTGTGGATGTCGAACGACTCGCCCAGAAGCTCCATCGACATCGCCGAACATTCCAGGTGCCATCCGGGCCTGCCCGCTCCCCACGGCGAGTCCCATACGGCGACGACGCCCTCCTCGCGCTCGCCACCCTTCCACAGAACGAAGTCGCGGGGATCCTCCTTCGAGTACTCCTCATCACCCTCGACGCGGCCTGAACGACGCGGAGCGCGCGCATCGAGATTCACCAGACGCCCGTACCCGGGATACTTCCCGATCGCGAAGTACACGGAGCCATCGCGCTGGTAGGTCAAGCCGCGCTCCTCGAGGCGAAGGACGAGCCGGATCATGGCATCGACGTGCTCGGTGGCGCGCGGGTGATGCTCCATCGTCTCCAGCCCCAGGACCGCCCAGTCCTCGAAGAACTGCCGCTCGACCGGCCGGGTAATCTCCTCCAGCGTCGTGCCCCGCTCGACCGCCGCCCGTATCGTTCGGTCATCCACGTCGGTGATGTTCATGACCTGTGTCACCCGGTAGCCGCGCAGCTTCAGGTACCGGCGGAGAAGGTCCTCCCAGACGAACGTGCGGAAGTTCCCGATGTGCGCCCGCTCGTAGACGGTAGGTCCGCAGCTGTAGATGCGTACGTGGCCCGGCTCGAGCGCCTCGAACTCCTCGAGCCGGCCGGTCAGCGTGTTGTGGAAGCGCAACGCCACGGTGAACCCTACCGCCCGCCCACGTCCGCGGTCGGTGCGGCGCCGTGAGAGGCGGCCGCTTCGTCGACCAGCTCCAGGAACCGGGTGTCGCGCCAGGAGAGGTACGCCTGCACCGCCTCGGGATGCTCCGCAGCCCACTCGGCCGCGCAGGCGCCGAGTTGCCGGTCGGCCCGGTGAGCCAGCATTCCGGCGAGCTGGCCCTGTTCCTTGGCGAAGGCGATCTCGTCCAGGGCGGGGAACGGCAGCCCGCCGAACAGGAGTCGGGAGGCTAGCCATCCGTCGGCGAACGCGGACATCGCTTGCAGCTCGCGGCCCATGAGCTCATCACACGGCACGTCCGGATCGAGCCCGCGAACCAGCTGCATGCGGATCACGGCGTAGCTGTAGTACGCCCTGTCCGCTTCCCGCAGGTTGCCCGGGGTGAGGATGGTGGCTACCGAGTCGTTGCGCACCTCGACCGCGTTCCATGGGTAGGCGGCGTCGAGGCTGTCCGGCCTCTCCACGGCCGGGCCCACGAGCGTGAAGTAGAGGACCTGTGGGTCCTCCTGCAGGTTGCGCTCCAGCGAGCGGGTCGTGTCCAGCATCGCCCGCACCCGCGTGGCCGAGAACTCCAACTTGAGCCCGGAGGGTGCCTCCAGCACGTACTGGGCGTACGAGGGTGGTCGGACCATCAGGACGAGAAGAAGGGCAAGGAACGACGTGAGACCCCACCGCGACCATCCTCCCGGTTCGCTCCCGCGGACGGCGACGGGGCGACGGGCGTTACGCGGGCTCACGTCGGCGAAGGTCGCGTTCGCTCCGGCTCCGATCGCTCGGCGAGCTCGTCCAATCCGGCGAACCGGAGCACGTCGTCTCCGGCGTAGCCGAGCATTTCGTGCTCACGGGCAAGGACGTTCTTGGAGGCCTCCAGCGCGGAGCCCTCACCGGTCCATCCCTCCTCGACCACCTCCCACCCGAGCTCCTCCGCGATCCGGTTCACCACGAAAGCACAGCAAAAGATGTCGTCCAGGTAGCCGTAGGGGCCGACCTCATCTTCCGGAATGACATCGTGAGGGCTGACCAGATACCCGATGGCCGCCTCGACCCAGAGCCTGTGCTGCGAGGCGAGGCGTGGATCCTGCTGGAGGTGGAACATCAGCATTCCGTACGCCGGGGCGAGAAGCACTACGTCCCGCAGGGCACCCGCGTACCTGCTGACTTGCTCCTTGAGGAGTTGGAGATAGTCGGCTGACACCTTATCGCCGCTCCGTCGCCGCCTCTCGTGCCGGTCGCGCCCGTCGATCTCCCGATCGTATAACCCGAAGGCCCCGTGTTCGATCCGCCGCGGACCACGCTCCCGCCCAGGACGCCGCACAAGTATGGGGATCGCACGCCCGCGGGCGCCAGAGGCCGAGGATGACCGGGTGCCTGTCGGTTGCCGGGTGGCCGTCGGCCACCGGGTCCCTACTCGACGGTTACACTCTTGGCCAGGTTGCGCGGCTGGTCCACGGAGCAGCCGCGGCGGACGGCGATATGATACGCCAGGAGCTGCAGGGGAACGACGGTCAGGATGGGTTGAAGCATCTCGATCGTTCCGGGAACCGTGATGACGTGATCGACCTTGCCGGCAAGCTGACGATCGCCCTCACTCACGACCGCGATCACCTTCCCCCCCCGGGCCTTCACTTCCTCGACGTTGGACACGACCTTCGGGTACACGGAATCATCGGGCCCGAGGACGACCACGGGCATTGCCTCGTCGATGAGAGCGATGGGACCGTGCTTCATCTCGGCTGCCGGATACCCTTCAGCGTGGATGTAGCTGATCTCCTTCAGCTTGAGCGCGCCCTCGAGGGCGACCGGAAAATGGGCTCCGCGGCCCAGGTAGAGGAAGTTGGGATGCTCCGAGTACGCGCTCGCGATCCGCTCCACCTGGGCCTGCGACTGCAGCACGCGCTCGACCTGAGCGGGGAGTTTCCGTAGGGCCGCCACCACCTCGCGGCCTTGAAGGATCGACATGCCGCGCCGCCGGGCCATCAGCAGGGTAAAGAGAGCGAGGACGGTCAGCTGCCCCGTGAAGGCCTTGGTGGAGGCCACGCCGATCTCCGGCCCCGTGTGGGTATAGACGCCGCCATCGGTTTCTCTGGCGATCGTCGAGCCGACGACGTTGACGATCCCCATCGTCGTGGCTCCCCGCCGCTTCGCCTCTCGCAGCGCCGCGAGCGTGTCGGCCGTCTCTCCCGACTGGGAGATCGCCACCACGACGGTGTTGTCGGGGATGACGGGGTTCCGGTAGCGAAACTCGGAGGCATACTCCACCTCCACGGGAATCCTGGCATACTCCTCCAGCAGGTACTCGCCGACCAGGGCCGCGTGCCAGCTCGTGCCGCAGGCCGTGAAGATGACTCGCTGCGCCGAGTTGAGCCGGTCGAAGATGCCGTGCAGCCCGCCCAGCCTGGCGGTGCCCTCCTCCTCCAGCACGCGGCCGCGCATCGCGTTCGCGATCGTGTCGGGCTGCTCGAAGATCTCCTTCAGCATGAAGTGCGGGTAGCCGCCGCGCTCGATCCGGGCGAGATCCCAGGTCACATGGCTGATCTCCCTCTCGATGAAGCGCGTCGGTCGCGCCGGATCGAGGCTCCCGATGTCCATCAGCGCGTAGCCATCATTGCGAAGGACCGCCAGCTCGCCGTCGTCCAGGTAGACCACCTTGCGGGTGTGGCCGAGGATCGCGGCGACATCGGAGGCCACGAACATCGCTTTCTCGCCGTTCTCGGCCAGACCCAGCAGCAGTGGCGATCCGTTGCGGGCCACGACGATCTTTCCCGGATCGAGCGCGCTCAGCACGGCCAGGCCGTACGCGCCCTCCACCTGGGTCAGGGCAGCCGCCACCGCCTGCTCCAGGTTCCCCTCGTACAGGGTGGCGACCAGGTGGGCCAGCACCTCGGTGTCCGTCTCCGTGCGGAACTCGCACCCGAGCTCCTGCAGCTCGCGCTTGAGCACATCGGAGTTCTCGACGATGCCGTTGTGGACGAGGGCGATCGACCCGGTCGCGTCGACGTGCGGGTGGGCGTTCGGCGTCGTTGGTGCGCCGTGGGTGGCCCAGCGGGTGTGAGCGATCCCGACCGTGCCCTGGAGCGGGCTCCGAGTGAGCATCTCCTCCAGGCGGGCGATCTTCCCGGCGGTCTTGCGAATCTCCACCCCTCGTCCGTTCTGGACGGCGACGCCCGCCGAATCGTAGCCGCGGTACTCCAGACGCTTCAGCCCCTCCACCAGCAGGGGTGTCGCGTCCTGTGATCCGAGATAGCCGATGATTCCGCACATGGATATGCACTCGCTCGCCGCCGCCGGGCTTGGCGATTTCGTTGTCCGTCTGCTGTTGTCCCCCGACGTCGGCGCGGGGTTCCTGTCTATCTGGAGAGAAGGCCGACCGCCCAATCGGTCAGGGCACGTGCCGCTGTCTCCGCCGGCGCTTCCGCAATGACACGCATAATCGGTTCCGTTCCGGATGGGCGGACATGGATCCACTCCCTCCGGTCTGGCCACGCGAGATGGAGCCCGTCCTGGCGGTCGACCTCCGCGCCGCGCGGCGCCTCGCGTTCGAGCCTCTCGTAGATGGCCTCGAGCGTGCCAGCGGGCCGTTCCGCCTTTCGCTTGATGACCCGGTAGGAGGGCAGCTCGCCAATCAGTCGGCCGAGCGTCTCGCGGCGCATGGACAACAGCTCGACGACCAGCGCGGCAGCCAGGGGGGCATCGCGGGTTACGTGAAGCTCCGGAAGCATGACCCCGCCGTTTCCCTCGCCGCCGATCACCGCGCCAACCTCGGCCATGCGCGCGGCCACGTTCGCCTCCCCTACCGGCGCCCGATGCAGCCGTTGGCCGGCGCGTCGGGCGGCATCCTCGATGCACTGGCTCGATGAGAGATTCGTCACCACCGGGCCGGGCCGCTTCGCGAGCACCAGCTCGACCGCCAGCGCCAGCGTCCAATCCTCTCCGATCGGTTGCCCGCGCTCATCGACCAGGGCGAGGCGATCCCCATCGGGGTCCACCGCCATGCCGACATGGGCCTCGGTCTGCCGCACGAGATCGCCCAGCTCCCCGAGCGCCGCCGCCACCGGTTCCGGATCGCGCGGGAAGCGGCCATCCGCCTCCAGGTGAATCCCCACCACCTCGCACCCCAGCCGCTTCAGGAGAGCGGGGAGGATGAGGCCACCCGTCCCGCGCACGCAGTCGAGCGCCACGCGCAGCCGGCGCCGGGCCCTCGCAGCCGGAGAGAGAAGGGGCAGCGAGAGAATCCGTTCGATGTGGCGCTCGATCGCACCCTTCACCTCCCGCCTCCGCCCCCTGCCCCGCCCCGTCGGGCCGTGGCGCCCGTTGCGCAGTGCGCCATCGATCACGTGTTCGAATCGGGCCTGCACCTCCCGACCACCCTCCGGGTCGATGAACTCGCCGGCCGCCGAAGCGAGCTTGAGCCCGTTCCACTCCGCCGGGTTGTGCGACGCGGTCACCACCACGCCCCCGTACGCCGCCTCGTCCTCCCGGACCGCGAGCAGGGCGGTGGGCGTCGGTACGATGCCGAGATCGCCGACGTTCCAGCCGGAGCCTATCAGCCCCGCGGTGACGCCCTCCGCGAGCATCGGGCCACTCGTGCGGCTGTCGCGGCCGAGAAGCACGACCGCCGGAGCCGCGACACGGTGACGATCGGAGAGGTAGGCTCCGTAGGCCGCCCCGTATCGTTGGGCCGTGCTCGCATCCAGTCCGCGACCTACGATCCCGCGGATGCCGGAGGCGGATACGATCAGATCTCCCGTCACTTTCCCCTTCTTCACATGACCTCGGCGTCCGCCCTGCCGATCTGGAAGAGAACCCGCCTCGCGGGCAGCGGAAAGGGGACTGGGGGGCCCTGGACCCGATCCTCCGATGCGTTATGTTGGCGCGGCCGACTCGCCCGCTGCGGGCATCGAGCCCGCTGCCAGCATCGAGCCGGCGGAACGACACGGACCGCGACCGGACTGTCCGAACCAGATGACCGACGAGAGCAAGCCCGGATTCGAGACCCTGGCCATACACGCGGGACACGCACCCGACCCGATGTCGGGTGCCGTCATGCCGCCCGTGTACCAGACCTCCACCTATGTGCAGGACGGCGTGGGGGAGCCGCGTGGCGGCCACGTCTACGCCCGCGTAACGAACCCGACGCGAACCGCTTTGGAGGAGAACCTGGCGGCGCTGGAGGGAGGTACCGTCGGCGCGGCGTTCGCCTCGGGACTGGCGGCGATCGAGGCCCTTCTCAAGGCCAGCCTCGAGAAGGGCGACCACGTCGTCTGCGGGTCCAACGTCTACGGGGGCACCGAGCGCATGTTCCGCACCGTGTGGTCCCGCTTCGGGCTCGAGTTCACGTACGTGGACACTTCGGATCTGGAGGCGCTCTCCGCTGCGATGCGGCCGACGACGCGGCTGGTTCACATCGAGACGCCGACCAACCCGATGATGCAGATCTCCGATATCGCGGCCTGCGCGGCGATCGCGCGCGGTGGCGGAGCCCTGCTTTCCGTGGACAACACCTTTCCGACTCCCTTCCTCCAGCGTCCCCTGGAGCTCGGCGCCGATCTCGTGGTGCACTCGACCACCAAGTACCTGAATGGACACAGCGATGTGATCGGCGGCGCGGTTGTGGCGGCGGAGGCCGGACTCGGAGAGCGAGTCCGCGACCAGCAGCGAATCAGCGGCGCGGTTCCTGGACCTCTCGACTGCTGGCTGGTGCTGAGGGGGATCAAGACCTTGCACGTGCGCATGAAGCGGCACTGCGAGAACGCGGCGGTTCTGGCCGAGTTTCTCTCGTCCCACCCGGCGGTCGAACGGGTCCTTTACCCGGGGCTGTCGACCCATCCCCAGCACGACCTGGCACGGCGCCAGATGCTCGACTTCGGGGGAATGATCACCTTCGATGCCGGTTCTTTCGAGCGGGCGAAGACGCTCGCCGCCGCCACCCGAGTCTTCCAACTGGCGGAAAGCCTGGGCGGTGTGGAGAGCCTGATCTCCGTTCCCGCAGCGATGACGCACGCCTCTGTCCCCGAGGAGAGGCGGTCCGAGATCGGCCTTACCGATGGACTCGTGCGCCTTTCGGTGGGGATCGAGTCCATCGATGACCTGATCGCCGATCTGGGCAGCGTCCTCGGCCCCGCGTAGCCGGTGCGTGCCGTGAAACCGGCGCTCGGCCCGGCGCGTAGGCGTCTTCGGAGCCCGGTCGCCTGCGGAGCCACTCCGAGCGGTGATGGCGGCCGGAACGGATTCGAGCGCCGAGGCGCGCCGTAAGGAGGCAGAGATGGAGAGCGGGAGCATGCAAACGGGCGGCATACAGCGCCGAATCCTCACCAACATCAGCCCCATCGCTTGGGAGCACCCCGCGGACCGGGCCGCCCTGAACGCGCTGCGCAAGATCCCCGGATTCGACATGGTGCTGCGCAAGGTCTTCGGGATGTTCGGCGAGCGGGCGCTGCTGCTCGCCTTCAAGGCCAACGCCGTGAAGGTGACGGCCAGCCAGTACCCGAACCTGCACGAGAGCCTGCTCCGCGTCTGCGAGGTGATGGACGTGGACGAGGCGCCCGAGCTGTTCGTCTCCCAGAAGCCGGTCGTGAATGCGGGCGCCGTCGGCATGAGCAAGCCGTTCATCGTCCTCAACTCCTCGCTGGTCGAGCTGCTCGGCGAGGATGAGGTCGAGGCCGTGATCGGACACGAGGTGGGACATATCCTCAGCGGCCATGTCCTCTACCGGACCCTGCTGGTGATCCTGCTCAGCCTCACCGTCTTCCGCTATCCGCTGGCGGGCCTGGCGGTGCGACCCGTCCTGTTCGCCCTGCTCGAGTGGTACCGGAAGTCGGAGCTCTCGTCGGATCGGGCGGGACTGCTGGCGGTACAGAATCCCGATGCCTCGATGCGCTCCCTCATGCACATGGCCGGCGGGATGCGCGGCGAGACGCTCAACCTGGAGGAGTTCGTGGCCCAGGCCGAGGAGTACCGCCAGGGCGGCGATCTTCTCGACTCCGTCTACAAGGTGCTGAACGTGCTCGGCCTCACGCACCCGTTCGCGGTGGTTCGGGTCGCGGAGCTCAAGGACTGGATCGAAGCCGGGGCCTACGAGCGCATCCTGGCGGGCGAGTACGCAGAGCGCGGCACGGAGGAGGAGCGTCCCTATAAGGAGGACCTCGCCGAGGCGCTCGCCGGCTACAAGGACTCGGCCCAGAAGATCATCGACGAAGTGGACGCGGCCGTCGATCGGATGCGAGGCCGCTTCGCCCGAGCCTGGAGAGGCACGCCGGATTCGTGAAGCTGCTGGTCGTCGGAGGGGGGGGGAGGGAGCACGCGCTCGTCGACAAGCTGCGGCGGGACGCCCCTCGCTCCACCCTCTTCGCGGCGCCGGGCAACCCGGGCATCGCGGCGATCGCCACCTGCCTGCCGATCGCTTCCGCCGACTCGGAGGGCCTGGCGGCTCTCGCGGAGGAAGAGCGCATCGATCTGACGGTGATCGGCCCGGAGGTTCCGCTGGCGAACGGGATCGTCGACGTGTTCCAGGCCCGCGGACTCCCGATCTTCGGACCGACGCGCGCCGCGGCCCGCCTCGAGTCGTCCAAAGCGTTCGCGAAGTCGCTCATGCGGGATCTCGGCGTCCCGACGGCAGCGTTCGAGGTCTTCGACGACCCGGAGGCGGCTTGCGCCCACCTCGAGGCGCTCGAGCCGCCCGTCGTCGTCAAGGCCTCCGGCCTGGCTGCCGGCAAGGGCGTGATCATCTGCACCTCGATCGACGAGGCCAGGCTCGCCGTACAGGAGATGCTGCGTGGGGGCCGGTTCGGAGAGGCGGGACGCCGGGTCGTGATCGAGGAGTTCCTGCGCGGAGACGAGCTGTCCGTCTTCTTCCTCACGGACGGCGAGCACGCGATTCCGCTGGTCTCCGCCCGCGACCACAAGCGGCTTCTGGAGGACGATGGCGGGCCGAACACCGGCGGGATGGGGGCCTTCGCGCCGGTGCCGCAGGTGGGCAGCGAGCTGGTCGCGGAGGTGCGACGCACCGTCGCTGATCCCATGCTGGCCGCGCTCGCCGACGCCGGCACCCCGTACCGCGGTTTCCTGTACGTCGGTCTGGTCATGACGCCCGAAGGGCCAAAGGTCCTGGAGTTCAACTGCCGGCTCGGGGATCCGGAAGCGCAGGTCGTGCTGCCGCTTACGGTCGCCGAGCTCGTGTCTCCGATGGTGGCCATCGCGCGCGGAGAGAGGCTGCCCGAGTGGGAACCGCCGGCGCCATCGCGCCATGCGCTCGTCACCGTCCTGGCAAGCGGCGGCTATCCGGCCACCTACGAGAGCGGCTTCGAGATCACGATCCCCGACGGGCTCGAATCGGACGAGCTGCGTATCTATCACGCCGGCACCGGAGCTCGCGACGGCCAGCTGGTCACGGCCGGGGGAAGGGTGATCGGCGTGACCGGTCTCGGCGACTCGCTCGAAGAGGCGAGCGTACGGAGCCGGGCCGCGGCGGAAGCGATCACTTTCGAGGGCAAGCACTGGCGCCGGGACATCGGCGTGCGCCGGAACGCCGACGGTGTGCGCGGCATCGAACGTGCCCCGGACGCGGGCGGATGAGCCCCCACGCCGGCCGGTGACCGCCGGCTGATGCCGGAGCTTCCCGAGGTCGAGGTGATCCGCCAGCATCTCGATCGGGAGCTGCGGGCGCGCACCATCCGGCGGGCCCGCATCCGCCGCCGCGACATCGTCCTAAACCTCCCCACCGCCAGCGCCCTGGCACGGGAGCTCGAGGGCCGCCGCATCCGACGGGTCGAGCGTCGGGGCAAGAACCTGCTGTTTCGGCTGGACGATGACCACATCCTTCAGGCGCAGATTCGCATGACCGGTCGCTTCGCGCTCGGACGCTCGCGACCGGACCCGACGCGGTACAAGCATATCGTGGCCACCTTCGAGCTCGACGATGGGCGGACGCTCTACTACGACGACATGAGGAGGCTGGGCGGTTTTCGCTGGCTCCAAGCGAGCGAGTGGGCGAAGCGTGAGCGACTCCTCGGTCCGGAGCCGCTTGCGCCGCGTTTCTCGGCGGCACGACTGGCCGCCAGCCTGGCCGGTTCCCGTACGCCGATCAAGAACGCGCTGCTCGACCAGCGGCGGATCGCGGGCGTGGGCAACATCTATGCGAGCGAAGCGCTGTTTCGGGCCCGGATCGATCCGCGGCGTCCGGCCGGCTCCCTCGACCGGCAGGAGATCGCCCGGCTGCACCGCGCGCTTCGCCGGGTTCTGAGGGACGCTCTGGACTCGGCGGGAACGACGTTCCGGGATTTTCGCGCCGTCAACGGCCGCTCGGGTCGCTTTCAGGAGCGCCTGGCCGTCTACGGTCGGGAGGGGACCCCCTGCCGCCGCTGCGGCCGCCCGGTCGAGCGAACGGTCCAGGCGGGCCGCAGCAGCTTCTTCTGTCGCACCTGCCAGCGCTGACCCCGGCGGTTCGGGTACCGGCAGCCAGTGGAATCGGCCGTCTTGGAGAGCGGGTCGGCCGGGCTACAGGTGGACGTGCCAGGCGCGGATTCCGTCAGGACGGAGACGGAGGAGGGCGACCGTCACCGGTTTGCCAGGCCGGAGGGGACCTGCGCTTCCCGGGTTGAGCACCAGAGTGCCTCGCACCTTGCGGCTGGAGGGCACGTGGGTGTGGCCATGTACGATCACCCTGGCGTCCGGGAACCACGCCGGGAGGCTCCGGTAGTCGGTGAGCTGATGCCCGTGGATGATCGCGATCCGCACGCCAGCCAACTCGACCTGCCGCGACTCGGCGGTCAGCGTTCGGACCGCCGGACCATCCATGTTTCCCCAGACGGCGATCACGGGGGCGAGAACGGCCAGCTCATCGAGGGCGTCCGGATCCTCGAGATCGCCTGCGTGGAGGATGTGCGAGACGCCCCGAAACGCTTCGTACACGCCGGAACGCAGAAGCCCATGAGTGTCGGAGATCACGCCGATGAGGGACTCTCCACCTTCGGCGCTCGCCGTTTCGCCTCCGCTGTCGCGTCGCTCGACCATCGTCTACTGTTCGTGCGCTACGCCGCCACGGCGGACCGTCGCCCGTAGCGACCGCACCCCACACACGCCCGGCCCGTGGACTACAGGGGAAAGAGTGATCCGGAACTGGTCGCGCTCTGCAGGCGGGGAGACGAGCGTGCGGCCGCCGAGCTCTTGCGCCGCTTCGAGCGCCCTGTCTTCTCGCTCATCTACCGGATGGTGCGGGACCGGGAACTGGCGGAAGATCTGGCGCAGGAAGCGTTCGTCCGGGCCTTCCACAACCTTCGTCGCTACGACCCGTCCTACAAGTTCTCCTCCTGGCTCTTCAAGGTCGCCTACAACCTGACCATAGACCACCTCAGGAAGAAGCGGTTGGACACCGTGTCGATTCACGGGTCCCCGACCGCCGTGACCAGCGAGCTGCAGGAGGCGACGTCGATCGTTCTCGAGTCCGGCGACGAGCGCCCCGACGAGGAACTGGACTCCCGCGACATCGGCTCGGAGATCGAGTCGGCGATCGCCGAGCTTCGCGAGGAATACCGGTCGGCGATCCTCCTCCGTCACGTGGAGGGGCGGTCGTACGAGGAGATCGCCGAGATCATGGACGTGCCGCTCGGGACCGTGAAGACTTACATCCACCGGGCCAGGAAGGAGTTGCAGGTCATGCTCGAGCACCTGTTGGAGTGAGGCGCCGCTGCGGCTGCGGACCCTGAAACTTCGGCCGCCAGGCCTCCGTAAAGAAGATCGAGCGAAAGCGCGGAAACAAGAGGGATCATGAGACCCGACACCGGAAAACCCAAGAAGCATCTCACTTCCGATGAGGTGGAGATCTTCGCGTTCGGCCTTCCCGCACGTCCGAGGAGGGCCGAGGAGCATCTCGCGACCTGTACGGAGTGCCGCCGGGAGGTCGGGTCGCTGCGGGCGCTCGACGCGGCCCTGACCGGTCTCGGTCACCTAGCGCCGAGCCCGGAGTTCACCGCACGCGTGATGGCTCGGGTGCGGCTGGGTGCGCCGTGGCAGCTGGCGTGGCGGTTCGCCCGAGAGCGCTGGATCGGGCTGGCGGCGGCGAGCGTCGCCCTGGTGGCGGCGACGAGCCTCATGGCGCTCTGGCTCACCAGCCAGCCGCAACTCAGCATCGGCGGCCTCACGGAACTCATGCTCCTGCAGGCTCGCGATTTCTCGCTCCGCGTGGTCATGGGCGTCGGGGGACTGTTGTGGGGTTCATCCCTCGTGCGGTCGGCGCTCGATGCCGTGAACCGGATCGGCATGGAAGGCCTGATCCTTCTGGCGTCCGCGATGAGCCTCGTCACCATCGGCACGGCGGGCGCGCTGGTGCAGCTGCTCCGGCCCACGCCGCTCCGACTGCGTAGCGCCACCTAGGAACTGAGCCGTCTCGAGAATCTGCGAAGACGCTGATACCAGGATACGAGAGGACATCGAGGAAACAGGATGAGGAAGAGGATCGAGAGAACCGGGAGCGGGGTCTACTCCGTGGCGGTGACCGCCCTCGCGGCCACCGCCGCCTTTCTGTTGTCGCCGGCGGGACCGCAGGAGACGGCTGCAACAGACGCCCAGGAAGCGATGACCGCCTCCGTCTCGTTGTCGGCCGACGCGGCGACGCTCGCGGTGCGCTTGCCGAGTGGCGCGAGCCGAACCTTCCGGCTCGAGAAGGGGAGGCTGTTCGTCGACGGCGTCGAGCGGGCCACCTACGAGCCCGGCGGAGAGCTCGAGGACGCGTGGCGACAGCTGCTGCGGAGTCCGGCCGTCTTCTCCGCCGAGAACCTCGAGATCGCGCTCCGCGAGTGGTCGGCACCGCCGGGCGCCGATGAGGCCGCCGCGAGGGTCCTCGAGCGGGCGCTGGAGTCGGTGTCGGAGGGCGTCCCCGAACTGGCGGATCCTGCGGCGCCACGGCCGGAGATCACGGTCGAGGGGCCGAACGGCGGCGTGTCGATCGCGCCCGGCCGGCTCTCGTTCGAAGAGCTCAGCGGCCAGCTCGACAGGCTTCGCGGATCGCTCGAGCGACTCGGCGAGGATGCGGCGGGCGCCGACGAGGCGCTCGCGCTGGTCGTGCACGACTCCTATGCGATCCCGGCCGGACGGACGGTCCAGGGCAACCTGGCCCTGCTGGATGGCGAGCTCAGCCTGGACGGGACGGTCGCGGGCGACGTCCTGGTGCTCGACGGCACGCTGCAGCTGCTGCCGAACGCCGTGGTGGAGGGGAACATCCTGCAGGTGGGCGGCGAGGTCGAACAGCATGGCACGCCGCGTATCGAGGGCGAGTTGCTGTCGATCGTGCCCCTGGATCCCCGTTCGGTCGCAGCGGCCGTCGCACCGGCCCCGGACGTCCGCGTCCGGGTCCGGCCCGTGATCGCGGGACAGCACAGGGGGTTCTTCGGCTCGGTGGCACGGAACTTCGAGCGAGCCCTGCACGGCCTGGGAACCACCCTCGGATGGCTCGTCGGGCTCGGGCTCGCCGGGCTGGCGCTCGTCTACTTCCAGCGTCCGCGGCTGGAAGCGGTAGCGGACACGGCACGCAACAACGCGGCGCGAAGCTTCGCCGTCGGAATCGCCGGCGAGGTGCTCTTCTTCCCGGTGTCCTTGATCCTGGTGGTCGCGGTGATCACGTGGCTGCTGATTCCGTTCTACACCCTCGCCGTCGCGCTGGCCCTCGTCGGCGGCTATCTGGCGGTCGCGCACGCCGCCGGGGAGATCCTGGCAGCGCGTCGTTTCCGAAGCGAGCTGTTGGAGAGACTCCGGCGCTCGAACTCCTATTACTACGTGCTGAGCGGTCTGGTGCTGCTGCAGCTGCCCTTCGCGCTGGCGGCGGTCCTGTGGCTGTTCGGCGGGCCCCTGTCGTTCCTCAGGGGGCTGACGATCTTTGCGGCGGCTCTCGTGACCTGGGCGGCGGTGACGCTCGGCTTCGGTGCCGTCATTCTGTCGCGGGGCGGCACGAGGGCGGAGTACGCGCGGGGCGTGCCGGGCTTCTCGCGGATCCGGTTCTCCTCCGATCGGGAGGACGTCGCATGAGCTCCGACCGGCTGCGCGGGAAGTGGGCGAACGTCGGCCTGGCCGTGCTCGGTCTCGTGCTGTTCCGGGCCGGCAGCGTCCCTGCGCAGGATTGGACCGAGTTTCGCGCCGCCCGTCAATCTCATTCGGTCTCCGAGTCGCTCACCCTCGAGGTCGTGTACGGAGTGGGGCACCTGTCGGTCGAACCGGCAGCAGGCGATTTGTTGTACGACGTCCGGATGAAGTACGACGCGACGAAGTTCAGGCCGGTGCGGAGCTGGACGCTGGAAGATGGGCGCGCGAGGCTTACCGTCGGACTGACAACGGTGGGCGACGACGGCTCGTGGATCGAGGAGCTGAGATCAGGAGATCTCGATGTAGATACCGACCTCTCACTCGACCTCGATGACCTGAAGGACATCGACGAGTCCGCCGGCACCCTGGAGCTGAAGCTCGGCCGGCTGCTGCCGGTCGACCTGAAGCTCTCGGCCGGAGCCGCCAAGAGCGAGGTGGAGCTCGGCGGAGTGGCCGTGTCGAGGCTCGAGCTCACCACCGCCGCCAGCGAAACGGAACTCTCGTTCGACAGCCCGAACCCGGTGCGCATGGCCGCGCTGGTCATCCGGGCGGGCGCGGCAGAGATAACCGCGGAGCGCCTCGGCAACGCCCGCTTCGATCTTCTGGACGTGAAGGGCGGCGTCGGCGATATCGTGCTCGACTTCCGGGGAGAATGGGAAGGCGATGCCTCCGGCACGGTGAGGATGGGCGTCGGCTCCCTGAAGCTCAAGGTGCCGGCCGACCTCGGGGTATGGGTCAGAAAGAGCAGCTTCCTCACGGCGTTTAGCGCGCCCGGTTTCGAGAAGCTCAGCGATGGGTACCGCTCCTCCAACTGGGAGGGCGCGGAGCGGCACCTGGAACTGGAGTTGAAGACCGCGTTCGGCGCCATCGACGTGGAGGTGGTGCCCTAGGGCTAGAGCAGCCTGCCCGCCGCGGCCGCGGCGCTCTACCCGGACAGACTGGCCAGCACGGCCTCGTCGCGCGTCACACCGAGACGCTCGTCGGCCCGGCCCGCGCGGACCGCGATCTCCAGCGTCCCGCCTGAACCCCGGCTGAGAAGCAGCTCGCCCGGGCGCACCGCATCATAGCTCCGCGCCAGGGTGGAGATGGTCACCCCGGCGATCTGCACCTGCGGCGCCGGGCCGATCCACTCGTTCGGCAGGTTCGTGATCAGGTTGCCGAAGCGATCGACGTGGATGACGTGGCCGTGACCCGCGTTTCCCCGCCGTGCCGGCCGCGGCACCGAAATCTCCATCAGGGAGCTCGGGTCGAGGGCCGCCCCGATCTCCTGCGGGCGGCCGCCGGTGGCCAGATGAGCCGCCGCCGGCGCGAACAGGTCGCGTCCGTGAAACGTATCCGAGAGCGGCCGTTCCGCGATCCCGGTCTCGATCCGTCGCGCCTCGTCCGCGGCGTGGGATCGACGAACGAGGGTAATCAGGCCGTTGTCGGGCCCGACGTACCAGCGATCACCGAGCCGGGCGGCGATCGGCTCCCGGGCGCCACCGACTCCCGGATCGACGATCGCCAGATGCACCGTCCCGGCCGGGAAGCGGCTCCAGATCCGACCCAGAACCCAGGCACCGCCCCTCACGTCGCCCGGCGCCACGTCATGGGCAATGTCGACGGCCGACCCTGCCGCGCCCCGCGCGTGGAGGACGCCTTTGACCTCCCCCACGTACGCATCCCGCGTTCCGAAGTCGGTGGTCAGCGTAATCGTGTACATGCCCCGCTCTCAGGCGTCCGGACGAATCTCCGCCGGGCCTGCGGGCCGCAGATCAGGCGGGCTCGATCCGAAGCGCGTCCAACCTCCGCGCCGCTGCTTCCGCCACCTGGCGGAAGGCCATTCCCTCGGGAGAATCCGCCCTTCCGATTACCGTGGGCACGCCACGATCCCCTTCCTCGCGAACGGCCACACCCAGCGGAATGGAGCCGAGAAACGGGATCTCCAGCGTCGCGGCCAACCGCTCGCCTCCGCCGGAGCCGAAGATGTCGTGCGAGACCTGACAGCTCGGGCAGACAAAGCCGCGCATGTTCTCCACGATCCCGACCACGGGAACGTCGAGCGTCTGGAACATCCGGATCCCCTTCAGCACGCCGCCCACCGAGACGTCCTGGGGCGTCGTCACCATCACCGCGCCGGTCACCTGCACCAGCTGACATAGCGACAGCTGCGCATCGCCGGTGCCGGGTGGCAGATCGACGATCAGGTAGTCCAGCTCGCCCCACTCCACCTGCTGCAGGAACTGGCGAACGATTCCCATGATGATCGGGCCGCGCCAGATCGCGGGCGTATCCTCGTCGACGAGGAAGCCCAGGCTCATCAGCTTCACGCCATGCGCATCGAGCGGGAGCACTCGATTCCCGGTCATCCGGGGCCGGGCGGACGCACCGAACATCGTGGGGATGTCCGGCCCGTAGATGTCGGCATCCAGAAGTCCCACCCGATCGCCCATCGTGGCCCAGGCAGCCGCCAGGTTGGTGGACACGGTCGACTTCCCCACACCACCCTTGCCCGAGCTCACGGCCACGACGGTGCGCACCCCCTCCAGCGGCGGTGCCTCGCGTGGGTGCCTCGACGCCGCGGCATGATCGGCGGCCGTCGGCCTCATTCCCGCCGGCGCCCGCGAGCCTTCGCCTGCATCACCGCCTCTGCTGTCCGGCGCTCCGGGGCCGATGACCGGAAGCCGGCGACCCCCGCCGTCGGGTGGCTTTCCAGTTCGCGCCTCACCCATGTGAGAATCCCGGGAGCGGTGTGGGCCGGAAACGGGTCGGAGGAACGTTCAGGCTCGCGGCGATCCTCAGATCGCCTCGACCGAGCGGACTCCGGGCACTTGCATGCGCAGGCGCTGCTCGATGCCGGCCTTCAGCGTGAGCATCGACATCGGGCAGGCGTAGCAGGCGCCCACCATTCGGACCTTGACGAGACCTTCTTCCTCATCGTAGGCGACGAGCTCCACGTCCCCGCCGTCCGATCGGATGGCGGGCCGAACCGAGGCGAGGACGCTCTCGATCTTCTCGCGGGCACTCATCGTGGCTGTGGAGTCGCTCATGCGGTCAACGGGCTACGGAGATGCGGCAACCTAGCCGACCGCTGCGGAACGGTCAAAGCACGCCCGCAGCTCCCGAGACAGCTCATACCTGCTTGCCACGGCGCGGGTTCCGGCGCCCATGCCTTACGGCGTCACCCCGCGACGCCTCGACGCGGCGGGGGGGAGGAGACGCACCGTTCTCACCGCTCGGGCTTCCGCCTCGGTGCGCTCGAGCGGCACGGGGATGAGCCGCGTCTCACCCCAGCGGGAGGCCATGTCCCGATAGAAGACGCTGAACGGGTTTCCACTCTGTCCGGTCGGGAGGAGAAAGTAGCCGATCGAACGGCCTTCGCTCATCTCCGCGACGAAGCGCTCCGACGGCCCGTAGTCGCCGACGTAGGGAGGCATCCACGACGTCGAATCGAGTGCGCTCCACCTGGCATAGTCGTCCGGTCGTACGGTGTTGGGCCCGCCGGCCGTCGGATACGGCCCGATGTTGAAGCGGAAGAGTCGTTCGATCCAGGCCGCGCGGCCGAGGGCATGCACCGATCGCTCGAAGTGAATCTCCCCCCAGGGGCGAAGCCCGGTGGCTCCGACGGCGTCGCGAATCGCGCGCTCCTCCAACTCGGGTAGCACCTCCACCCGATCCGTCCGCACGTCATCCACCCACGGGCCGCCTCGCTCCTCCAGGATCCGGAGAAACGCCATGGTCGGAAACTCCTGCCACGACTGGCCCTCGAACTCGTCAGCCGCCACCAGCTCGCGCAGCCGGTAGAACCAGGCGTAGAAGAGGCTGGCGGCGCGTGAGTCGAGCGTCACGTCCCGATCCCAGGCCTCGAGGAGCGCGGCCGCCGTCTCCTCGCCGGCCCGTCGGGCCGCGGCGGCGGCCAGATCGACGACCCGGTCCGCGAGCCCGCTGTGGGTGTCGTGTTGCAGAGCGGCCATCTCCTCCCAACGCCACCGCGTTCCGGCGGCGAGCCGTTCCCGGATTCTCCCGGCGCGGAACGGAGGCGGATAGTCGCGTCCGAGCAGGCCGTAGAGGTTGGGTGCCTGCAGGTTGTTGGCCGTGACGATGAACCCCAGATCCGGATCTCGAACGGCCGGCAAGCTCTCGGGCGGCCAGAACGAGCTCCACCAGTCGCTGATCTGCCCCGCGGCGACCGGCCGCGACCCATCGACCTCCGTGTGGAGCGGCACCGTCCCGCTGAGACGATAGCCGATCGTTCCCTCCGCAGTGGCGTATACGACGTTCTGTTGGGGCGAGTCGAATCGCTGCACCGCCGCGTCGAACGAGTCGGCGTCGGAAGCGCGGTTCATGCCCAGGAGGCCATCGATCTCCGTCGAGCCCCGGTCCGCGACCCACAGCACCGAAAGCATGGCGCCGAGCGGCGGCAGTACATCCGTGATCACCGGGCCTCGCAAGGTTCGGCGTACCGGATGTACGACCGGCTCCACCCGACCGCGAACCCGGATCTCCGCCGAATCCACTTCGAACGGCCGCCAGCCGTCGCCCTCCCGGTACGCGCTGGCATCGGCGCTCGCCTCCTCGATGACGAAGTCCATGTCGTCGGTCATGCCGTTGGTGAAGCCCCACGCCACCTCCCGGTTGTAGCCCACCACGATGCCCGGTACTCCGGGCAGCGACAGGCCCGCGACGTGGTACTCGGTGGGGACCGCGTGCAGAGCCTGGAGATACCATTGCGCCGGAGCCTCCAGGCCGAGGTGCATGTCGTTGGCCAGGAGCGAGCCGCCATGGGCCGTGCGCCCCTTCCCGACCGCCCATGCGTTCGACGCCCGGAAACCCGAACCGGAGAGGATCTCGAAGGCTTGGTGCCAGGCCCGCGCCGCCTCCGTGTCGGCAACCGGCAGGGTTCTCTCGAGCTCGAATCCCGGCCGGGAGCGCGTCGCCGCCTCGACGGCGCCCTCGCCACGCTCGCGGAAGCGGGGCGGCATGGGGACCGAGTCGTCGATGATCGTCGCGCCCCAATCCGGGTAGGCCGGAGGCAGATACGCCGCCTTCTCCGGAGGCAGGAGAGCATGGGCATGAAACCGGCCGAGCTCGGTGCGCCAAGAGGACAGATCGAGCGCCATGACCTTGCCGATGGCCACCGAGGCCCGCGGCTCCCACGGCTCAGGCCTGATTCCCAGCAGGACGAACTCCGGGGGCAGCGGGCCGGTCCGGCGAGCGATCGCGGCGTTCACGCCCCTCGAGTATGCCTCGACCACCCGTCGCGCCTCCGGCAACATTGCCTGGAGGCTCTTCTCCGCCGCCTTCCACAGTCCGAGGGTGCGAAGCAGGCGGTCGGCCCCCAGTGCTCGCTCGCCGAACACCTCCGCCAGGCGTCCCTGGGCCACCCGCCGAAACATCTCCATCTGCCAAAGGCGGTCGGACGCGTGCACGAACCCCTGTGCGAAGAAGAGGTCGTCCTCGTCCTCGGCATAGAGGTGGGGTACAGAGAAGCTGTCGACGACGACATCGACCGGTCGCCCGAGCCCCTCCGTCGTGATCTGGCCCCGCAGCGGCCGGACGGAGGACCGGAGGTAGAAGTAGCCGACCGTCATCGCGGAGCCGGCCACGAACGCACCGACGGACAGGAGCAGGAGCAGCGTTCCGACGACGCCTCGCAGCGTGGGGCCGGTTCCTGTCGCCACGGGCACCGTCGTCGTCAGTTCTCCGTGCGGCGAGGATCCGCCCCACCGTGGCTCGACACGTCCGAAGCGGGACCGCAGGTCCGGCGTGCCTCCGTCTCGCTCAGCACCCGCCGGAACGAGACGTACTCCCCCTCCCTCCTCAGGATCAGCCGACGGCGGTAAAGCCTCTCCAGGCCCACCCTCGCCTCCTGCTCCTGTAGGCCCAGCACGCCGGCGAGCGGCTCCGGATCCACGCGCTCGTGCTCGCACACCAGCCGCCAGAGTCGCGCCTCCGGCTCGTCCACGGCACCCAGCAGGACGGGCTCACCGTCCGCCAGCTCGGCCGCCACCGCGAGTCGTCGGCGCCTGAGGGCGGAATCGATGGGATCCCGGTGGTGCTCCTCGAGTCCGCGGATCAGGACGAAGCGTCGCTGCGGTCGGGAGCCGCTCGGCCCTCGCGCCTCCTCGGGGCCGACGGACCGTGACTCGACGGCGAGCGACGCCAGCTCGGCCACGACCTCGTCCGCGCAGCTGTAGTCGATGACGGCGACGTTGCGGAAGTCCAGGACGGTCAGCACCTCTCCGTCGTGCCGGGCGACCTGCTCCTCGATGCTCAGTCGAACGGCGCGCCCTGTCGGACGCGTCACCAGATAGCTGAACAGGTTGGCCTCGGAGACGAGAGGAGGCTTCCAGAACCCGAGCACGCTCACGGGCTCGCCTGCCCCTCGGCCCGGGCCGGCATCACGATCAGCACCTGGGCGCCCGGAAAGTACGGCAGGCCCGCCCGGAGAGGGGACAGGTCATCCCAATCAGGAACCCGGGCGATCATCGCGTCGCCGCTGCGAATCCGTACCTCGCCGTTCCATTTGGTCACCTGCTTTCGGATCGCTTGCAGGCCCTGGCCGCGACCCGGGTCGCGGAAGCGCGACTCACCGTTGAGGAACGCAGCCTCCAACGCGGTCGCCGCCGACCACCGATCCCCGTACCGTCGGGCGTGCTCCGCCGCCAGCGAGCCCTGGAATCCCACGCCCACATCCATGACGGCCAGGACGAGCACGTCCCGCCCCAATCGACGCTTCCAGTAGTAGGTCTGGGCGCAGACCCAACCGCCCGTTTCGGCGTGCTCGAGGATGTTCTGGCACACCTCGGAGAGCATGACGCTGAACTGAATCACTGCCGGCTTCGGGTAATGCAGCCGACTCTCCAGGATCAGGGCCGCTTGCTCCCGCACCCGCTCCACGACATGGTGGACGTCCTGATGGGAGCGAATCGGCGTGATCTCCAACAGGGCATCGGAGCGGCCGTGCTGCCGGTTCGATCTGGCCCCCAGGTCGTAGACCTCGGCGGCGTTCCCCCAGAAGTCCATTCGATCCAGGTAGCTCCGCACTTCCGTGGATTCGGGCGCTTCGATCGCTGGAGCCAGCCCGGTTCGTTCCCTGCTGACCTGCCCCGCCGCCAGGAGCCCGAGGAGGCCGTAGGGAGATACCCAGCGCACGTGCCGGGCGTCGAACAGGAGCCTCTCACCCTCGCGGGCGTTCTCGAGCTCGGCGATGAGATCCTCGAACGTGCTCTCGTCCAGAACATCGGGCAGTGCGATGACGCGGCTCACCGTTGGCACATCTCCGTGAGGCTGGCGGCTGCGAGCGTCACGAGCGCCCATCCAGGATGCTCGACTTCCCGGCGAGTAGCCGGCCCAGGGCCGACGCTCCCCGGTGTCCCGCGTTGCGCGATGCGAGGTCGTTCGCTCGCTCCACCGCTGCTCGAAGGCTTTTACCCTCCAGCAGCGATGCGAAGCAGGTCATGCCCCACACATCGCCGCAGCCGGTGGGATCCGCATCGGCCACTGCGCGGGGGGTCGGTACGAACCCGCTGGTGGCGGCGGCGCCCCGATCGGCGGAAGGCGGGCCGGGCCTCGGGCCGACCGTGCCCCCCGGGCCACCGGCCGGCACGAGGCCGTCGAAGCCGGCATCCGCCACCCAAGCCGCTCCACGCTCGCCCATCGTCACGAAGAGAGCCTTCACATCGGTCCCCACCACTTCGGCCGCGAGCCGCCAGGGATCGCCGCCCCACGCCCCGGCGAGGAGGTCGAATTCCTGCTCGTTGAGCTGGACGAAATCGAAACAACGGAGCCACTCGCGCCACGCCTTGAGCGGCCTGGGCTCGCGCACCCCTCGATGGCCGACGCCCAGGAAGATCGAGTGGAGGTCACAATAGAGCGGTCCCGGGTGACTCGCCCGTAACCGCTGGGCGGTGGGCAGGTCCAACTCCCAACCCGCGATGAAGTTAACGTAAAGAGCGTCACACGAGAGCGCGAGCGGCTCCAGCTCCGGCCATGCCCAACCCGGCACGCCGCCGGTGAGCCTCTCGCAACGCCGGGCGTCGTTCTCGTAGACGAGCTCGACCCGATTGTTCGGCTCCCGCACGGTAAGCACGCCCTCGAGCGAGCCGACCCGGCGCAGCGCCCGCAGGTAGTCGTTGGCTCGGTCGCGCAGGTCAGAACCGACCTTTACGAGCGGAAGGAGCTCCCAGCCGTCCGGCCCGGCCACCTCGAACGCGGAGAGGCCGTAGCAGATTCCTCCCCACTCCTGTACGGGCTCACTCCGTCCAGGATCGCGCGCGTGGATCGTATCCCACACCATGGTCCCGAGGACGCCCAATCTCTTCACGCCAGCTCCGGAACCGATTCGGACGGTCGCACCTCAGAGGCCACCGCAGCGCTCCACCCGGAAGGTGGCGGCGGCACCCACCACGCCGGCCATCCCTCCGAGTTCGGTCGTGACGATCTCGCAGCTCTCGGTGCCCTCCCGGAAGGCACGGCGCTTCACCTCGGCCCGCAGCGGCGTCAAGAGGTGCTCGCCGGCCTGGGTCACGCCGCCCGAAATGACGATCATGCCGGGGTTCAGCACGTTGATCAGGTTCGCCAGGCCGGTGCCGAGGAACTTGGCCGTCTCCCGCATCACCTCTTTCGCATACACGTCCCCGGCCACGATCGCCTCGTATACCGTTTCGGCCGTGATCCGTCCCAGGTCTCCATCGACCAGCGAAGGCAGGAGGCTTGTACCGTCGGTCTCCAGGCCTTCGATCGCGCGGGCGGCGATCGCGGGCCCGGAAGCGTAGGCCTCGAGGCAGCCGTAGTTGCCGCAATTGCACTTGCGACCGGTCGAGTCGATCGTCATGTGGCCGATCTCGCCGGCAAGGTCGGACGCGCCGTGGAACACCTGGCCGTCGAGGACGATCCCGCCCCCGATACCGGTGCCGAGCGTGACGGCCACCAAGTGCTGCACGGTCCGTCCGGCCCCCTGCCAGTACTCGCCCAGGGCCGCACAGTTGGCGTCATTGTCCAGCACCGCCTCGAGGCCGACGCCATTGGATATCAGGTCCCGCAGCGGGAAGTTGCGCCAGCCCAGGTTCGGCGTCTCGAGCACCGTGCCCGTCGCGCGGTCCAGCGGCCCCGGCGAACCGATCCCGATGCCCAGGAAGCCGTCCGGTGGGATGCCCCCTTCCCGACGGGCGTCCTTCATCGCCGCCTGGATCATCTCCACCATCCGGTCCACCACGAACTTCGCCCCACGCTGCGGCTCCGTAGGCAGCGATCGCATGCCGAGCACCTTGCCGCCTTCGAACGGCAGTACCCCGACGTTGATCGACGTCCCGCCCAGGTCGACTCCGATGATATGGCCGTCCATCACATGATCCTCAGTCCCTTGGCTTCGCGGCTCGCCACGCTGTCGCCGTTCCTCAATCTCCGACCTGGCGTACAGCCAGGAAGGCCTCCTGAGGCACCTCCACCGAGCCGACCTGCTTCATCCGCCGCTTCCCGGCTTTCTGCTTCTCCAGCAATTTGCGCTTGCGGGTCACGTCCCCACCGTAGCACTTGGCGGTCACGTGCTTGCGGTACGGCCGGATCGTCTCTCGCGCAATCACATCCTTCCCAATCGCCGCCTGCACGGCCACCTCATACTGCTGACGCGGAATCAGCTCCTTGAGCTTGGCAGTCACCTTCCGACCGTGATCATAGGCGTAGTCGCGGTGCACGATCACGCTGAGGGCGTCCACCGAGTCTCCGTTCAGGAGTATGTCCAGCTTCACGAGGTTGGAGTCGCGCACCCCGATCGCCTCGTAGTCCAACGAGGCGTAGCCCCGCGACACCGACTTCAGTCGGTCATAGAAATCGAGCACGATCTCCGCCAGCGGCAGCTCGTAGGTGAGCTCGACGCGACGAGAGTCCAGGTAGTGGAGACTCACGTAGGTACCGCGTCGGTCGTGGCAGAGGGCCTGCACGCTTCCGATGAATTCGGCCGGACAGAGGATCCGACCGCGGACGTACGGCTCCTCGATTCTGTCGATCCGGGCGCGATCCGGCATCCGGCTCGGATTCTCGATCCTCTCGCACCGTCCGTCGGTGGTCGTGACCCGATAGGCGACGTTCGGGATCGTCGTTACGAGGTCGAGATCGAACTCGCGCTCCAGGCGCTCCTGCACGATCTCCATGTGAAGGAGACCGAGGAATCCGCACCGGAACCCGAAGCCGAGGGCGGTCGATGTCTCGGGCTCGTAGAGAAGGCTGGCGTCGTTCAGCTGCAGCTTCTCGAGCGCGTCGCGCAGCACTTCGAAGTCGTCCGAGTCGCTCGGATAGACGCCCGCGAACACCATCGGCTTGACCTCCTGGTATCCGGGCAGGAGGTTCGCGGCTCGCCGATCCGCATCCAGGATCGTGTCGCCCACCTTCGTATCGGCCACCCGCTTGATCTGGGCCGTCAGGTAGCCCACCTCGCCCGCGGACAGCTGCTCCGCCGGCCGGAAGGCGAGCTGCATGTACCCCACTTCGTCCACCTCGTAGGTGGTGTCCCGCGCGCCGAAACCGATGCGCATGCCCGGCCGCACCGAGCCGTCCACGATGCGGATGAGCGGAACGGCCCCCCGGTACTTGTCGTACTGCGAGTCGAACACGAGGGCCCGGAGCGGCGCCGCCGGGTCCCCGGAGGGCGGTGGCACGCGCTCCACAATCGCGTCCAGAAGCGTTCTGATGCCGTGCCCCAGCTTGGCAGACACGGCGATCACCTCGTCCGTCGATACGCCCAGGAGATCGCTCACCTCGGCCGCAACCCCATCGGCGTCGGCCGACGGAAGATCGATCTTGTTGATCACGGGGACGATCTCGAGGCCGGCATCGAGGGCCAGATAGAGGTTCGACAGCGTCTGGGCCTCGATCCCCTGGCTGGCATCGACAACCAGCACCGCGCCCTCGCAGGCAGCGAGGCTGCGGCTCACCTCGTAGGTGAAGTCGACGTGGCCCGGCGTGTCGATCAGGTTGAGCTGGTAGATCTCGCCGCGATGATCGTAGCGCAGGCGGATCGCGTTCAGCTTGATGGTGATGCCGCGCTCGCGCTCGAGCTCCATCGAGTCCAGCACCTGCGCCTTCATCTTCCGCGGCTCCACAGCGCCGGTGGCCTCGAGCAGCCGGTCCGCCAGCGTCGACTTCCCGTGATCGATGTGCGCAATGATGGAGAAGTTGCGGATGCGCCCCTGATCTAGCACTCGACCACCAGTCCGTCGTAGGCGGGGAACACCCCATCGGGAAGCCGGCGCTCCAGCTCCGCGTGCTCCAGCCGATGGGTGAGGTGGGTGAGATAGGTGCGCGATGCCTCGAGATCGCGGGCCACCCGAACCGCCTCCTCGACGTTGAAGTGCGTGGGGTGCGGATCGCCGTACCAGAGGGCGCCGAGGATCAGAACCTCCAGCCTGCGCAACGACTCGACGGCGTCGTGCGGGATCTCCTTCGCGTCGACGATCAGCGCCGCATCGCCGACCCGGAAGCCGTAGCTGCGGTAGTAGCCGTGCGGGCAGGCAATCGGCAGCAGCGGAATGCCCCCCACCTCGATCCAGGCCCGGTCGGTGAACGTTCGCAGATCGAGGTCGGGGACGGCCACCCCCGGCTGGTCGCGGTACTCGGGGTTCCAGATGTAGGCGAATCGGCTCCGGAGCTCCGATTCGTACTCCTCCGGCACGTACACCGGAAGCTGGTGACCCGAGCGGAGGGAGAAGATTCGCAGATCGTCCATGCCGTGGATGTGATCGGCATGGGGGTGCGTGACGTACACCGCGTCCACGGTCTCGGCCCCTGCCGCCAGAAGCTGGAGCCGCAGCTCCGGCGGCGTGTCGACGAGCAGTCGCTGCCCATCCTCCTCGACCAGCAGACCATGCCTCCCACGGCGGTTGCGTCCGTCGGCCGAGGTGCAGACGCGGCAGTGGCAGCCGATGACCGGGATGCCGAACGACGTGCCGGTTCCGAGGAACGTCAACTTCACGGTCCGACCATCCACGCGAGGCCGGGGCGACGGATCACAGCCTCTCGATTCTCATCATGTTGGTCGTTCCGACCACGTGGAACGGGATGCCCGCGGTGACGACGAAGCGATCGCTCGGCTCGCCCAACCCGAGACGGCGGATCTCCGACTTGGCGTGATCCCGCATCTCATCGTACGACACCTCACCCCGGTAGAGGAGCGGATGCACGCCCCACACCAGCGAGAGCTGGTTGTACGTGCGCCACTGGTCCGTCACCGCCAGGATCGGAACCGGAGGACGATGCGATGCTACAACCCGGGCCGTGAAGCCGCTGCGGGTCAACGTCGCGATGCAGTTGGCCCCCAGACGCTCGACCGCCTCAACGGCGGCGGCGGAAACCGCCGCCGAACTCGATTGCTGGACCTTGGGCAGCTCGGTATCGACGCTCCGGATCCGCGGCCGAGGAGTGGTCTGGCTCTCGATCCGGCGTATGATCCGATCCATCGCCTCCACGGATTCGACCGGGTACGTCCCGACGGCGGTCTCGGCGGAGAGCATCACGACATCGGTGCCGTCCAGCAGAGCGTTCGCGACGTCCGAGACCTCGGCCCGCGTGGGCCGGGGCTCCTGGGTCATCGACTCCAGCATCTGGGTGGCCGTGATGACCGGGCGGGCGAACTCCAGGCCGAGTGCGATGATTCGCTTCTGCACCATCGGCACCTCTTCGAACGGAAGCTCCACCCCCAGATCTCCCCGGGCCACCATCACGCCATCGCTCAGGCGGATGATCTCCTCCAGCTCGTCGAGCGCGCGGTCCTTCTCCACCTTGGCGATGATGAGCGCTTCGCCCCCGATCTCGTCCCTGGCATCCTGCACGTCGCGGGCGCGCTGAATGAAGCTCAGTCCGATGAAGTCGACGTGCTGCGAGCGAGCGAATCTGAGGTCCCGCCGGTCTTTCTCGGTCACGAACTCGGTCTCGATGACCGCACCTGGCAGGTTGATCCCCTTGTGGGCCTTGACCTCGCCATCGCTGCGGGCTCGCGCTTCCACCGCCCTCCCGTCGCACCCCACGACCTCGAAGGCCAGCCGGCCATCGTCGAGGA
>CAZEBA010000002.1:44092-94442 GCA_964510615.1 uncultured Gemmatimonadota bacterium | reverse complement strand
CCGCCGCGCCGTCTGCCGCCGCCGCTTCGAACTCCGCCTCCGGCACGAACCGGTGCGTCTCTCCCTCGGAGACCCGGATCGGAGCCGCCAGTGCCCCGACTCTCACCCGCGGTCCCTGTAGGTCCGAGAGCACGGCGATCGGCCGTCCTAGCTCCCTGGCCAGATCCCGGACCTGCGCGATCACGGGTTCCGAGTCCTCGTGGGACGCGTGCGCGAAGTTGAGGCGGACCCCATCCGATCCGGCCTCCACCAGGGCGCGCAGGACCTTCGGATCCCGGCTGGCCGGTCCCACCGTGCTCAGAATCTTGGCTCGTCTCAGATTCGCCGTCATCTCTCGTCGGGCCGAGCTTCAGACCGCCACGCAGCCAGCAAGAGCAGCTCGTGCGCCGGTCGCGCTTCGGTGCCGTCTGCCTAAGGGGGATTGCAGGCGCCCCCCTCGGCAGCTGGAAGCAGGCTGCCGAAGGGGGCATCGCGTGTTCCGGAGGGTCCTACCCGTCAGGCGCTCAGTTGTTGATACGCCGAGGAGAGTTCCGGCCGGTGCTCCGCGATCCACTGATGGATCGTGCGCAGGCTCGGTAGGGGCAACGGCTCGAGCGCTCGCATCTGGAGGCCCGGAATGACGCAGACCGCCGCGCGCCGAAGAAGATAGGCTCGCTGTCGGGTTCGCTGCTCATCGCTCAGGCAGGTACCGCCCGGCACATCGGGTATCGGCTCGAGCAATCGGCGGTAACTGTAGACTTCCCTGGCTGAGAACTCGGCGGGGATCTGGTAGGCCCTCCCAGCCAACTCGAAGAGACCGTCCGGTTTGATGGACAGAAGATCGGCCATGTCCAACCTCCATTCCAGCTAATCTTCGCCGGTCCGGGACCGCCTCGAACGGTGAGCAGGGCTGCCAAGATACGACGCCCCGCCGTATGCAGCAAATCCGGCTAGAACGTCGGTGCGGGTGGCGTGTATACGCCGACGGTCGAACCTCTCGCGGTGGTTGTTAGGGCCGTGGCGTGGGGATAGGTTGGTGTCCCCGCGGCTTCATTTTTTCCGCTTTCGGAGAGGATTCTTGCACCGTGCGTTTTCGGTGTTTGGGAAGGAGATGGGTTCATGGCTCGGGAGACGGGCATCGTCAAGTGGTTCTCGAACGAAAAGGGGTACGGGTTCATCACCAGGGGTAGTGGCGAGGACGTCTTCGTACACTACACGGATATCATTGGCGACGGATTCCGGTCGCTGAAAGAGGGCGAAGCCGTCGACTTCGAGGTAATGATTGGAGACAGGGGGCCGAAAGCCCACCGGGTCGCCCGGCAGGAAGCGGGCGAAAAGGCGCCCGCGGACGGGCCGCGGGACGGAGAGCCCCAGAGCCTCGCCTCGCAGCTGCGCGAGAAACTGGGTCGCCTGTTCAACGTCGCCTAGCGAGAAACGTCGCTCACGCGAAAGGAGGCAGCTTGGAGTATCGTCTGGATGAAGGAGAGGAGCTCGATCGCGCGCTGAAGAAGTTCCGGCGCAAGGTCCAGCGCGCCGGGATCTTTCGAGATATCAAGAAGAATCGGTTCTACGAAAAGCCGAGCGAGGCGAAACGGAGAAAGATGAAGGCCGCCGAGCGGCGAAGGAAGCGCCGGAAGCGCCGAGCGGCGAGCCGCCGTTAGGCAGCCGCCGCTGGGCAGCCACCGTTAGGCAGCCGCCGCCAGGCCCGCGAAACGGTATGCCTCAGGGCCTGCAACCCACCAGCCCAGGGCGCGTGACGTAGCTACGGGGCGACCGCGCCTCTCCGCCGTACACCGCGCACTCGAAGCCGCCGCCAGCGGCGATGGCCGAGTAGCCACGGCGATCCCCCTGAACCAGGCTGACCTCGACGCCGGGACTCGGCGAGTACTCCAGTTCGTCGAGCCGGTTCGTATACCGATCGTGCGCCGAGCGGAATCTCTCCTCGGCCTGCTGGAGAGCGCTCAAGTCGGACCTCAGAGTGGCCTCCGAGACCTGCGCCGCGGGGGCGCCGGGCGAGCCGACGACCGCCTGCCTCGAGCAACCGGCGAGCAGAACGACCGGCGAAGAGCCGGCCCCGATGGCGGCGATCAGGAGAGTGGCGCGTCGGATCAACCGGCTCTCACCATGACTCGGTCAGGCTCCTATAGACGGAAACGCTCCACGAGCCGTTTCTCGGTCTCGCCCTCGATGTGGGCCTCGACTTCGATGTGCTCCTCCAGGCCGGAGCCTCTCAGCTTCTCTCGCAGCAGCTGGTCGACCTGGAACACCCCCGCTGAGTTCGTCATGTCGACCCGGATCGTGACCGGCACCTCTTCTCCCCGCTCGATGTGCACCGCCTCCACGGCGGCGGCCGATACGGCATGGATGCTCACAGATCCGGCCTGGAACGGGATGCGGGACCTCCCCTGCGCCATGTCGAGCGCGTCCGCGATCCGCAGCACGCCGGCCTCCACCGTCAGCGGCCGCCCTCCCGATCGGTGCGAGATGATGGCGTGCAGTACTTCGGCGATCAGGATCTCCAGCGCCGGGCCGTCGTAGTCGGGGGTCAGCAGCTGACGGAGGATCGGCCGGGCGATGAACAGCGAGAACGCCTCGTGACCATCCCGGTGGATCGACATGCCGACGTCATGTAGGAGAGCGGCCAGGCAGACGACCACCTCGGCGTCCTCGGGCGCCATCCCGTAGTCCGCCACCACGCTCGGCGTGACGCCCGCATCGACGAGCAGGCGCAGCAGCCGCAGGGCGGAGTTGGCGACGATCTGCACGTGTACCGGACCGTGATCCGACATCGACAGCCGATCCACCGCGTTGACGTTCGTCGCGATCCACAGGGCGTAGAGCTCGTCACTCCCGTTCACCCGCTCCACGATCGCGGCCAACCTCGGATTGTGTCGCGCGGGCAGGCGAACCTGGACCCGGTCCGAGAACCGCTGGTCGATCGAACCCACCTGGGTCTCCCCGGACCCCGGCTGTCGCGAACCGGAACGGGCGCGGGCCATCAGCGAGCCGGCCGTAGTCGGTCAGCCAATCGCCCTCTCCCGTACGGCGGCCAACCGTTCGCCGGCCTCCTGCAGAAGGTCCAGCGTCTTGGGGAACGCGAAACGGATCAGGTGACGGCCGTCAGCGGGATCGTCATAGAAGCTGGAGCCCGGCACCGGCGCCACCCCGATCTCCCGGGTCAACCAGTAGGAGAACTCGTCATCCGGCAGATCGCTGATCTCGGAGAAGTCGGCCAGGACGTAGTACGCGCCCTCCGGACGGGCTGCGCGGAAGCCGGCCTCTACCAGTCGACCGTAGAAGAGATCCCGCCGCGCGCGGTAGTCGGCGGCCAGGCCATCGTAGTAGGCCCGGTCCAGGGTCTCCATGGCCGCGGCCGCGCCCTCCTGGAGCGGGGCCGGCGCCCCCACCGTGAGAAAATCGTGCACCTTGCGGATGGCGTCCGTGACCTGCGGGGGAGCGATGATCGTTCCGATCCTCCAACCCGTCACGCTGTAGGTCTTCGAAGCCCCGCTGATCGTAATGGTGCGGTCCCGCATTTCTGGCAGGGTGGCGATCGGAACGTGCTCCCCCTCATACAGGATGTGCTCGTACACCTCGTCGGTGACGGCCCAGGCGTCGAACCGTCGGCACAGGTCTGCGATCGCCTCCAGGTCCGACCGACTCAATACCCGGCCGGTGGGGTTGTTCGGCGTGTTCAGGATCACCGCCCGCGTGCGATTGGAGAACGCCCGCTCCAGCCGCGCCAGGTCCAACTTCCAGGCCGGTGGCTCCCAGATGGGGCAGAAGACCGGCTGCGCGGCGCAGATGATGGTGTCCGGGCCGTAATTCTCGTAAAAGGGCTCGGGAACGATCACCTCGTCGCCCGGGTCCACGATCGCCAGCAGAACGGCCGCCATCGCCTCCGTGGCTCCGCAGGTGACGGTGATCTCCGTTTCGGGATCGACCTCCATGCGGTAGAAGCGGGCATACTTGGCGGCCAGCGCCAGCCGGAAGCGCCGAGACCCCCACGTGATCGCGTACTGGTTGACATCGTCGCGGATGGCGCGCGCCGCCTCCGCCTTTAGCACCTCGGGCGCGGCGAAGTTCGGAAATCCCTGGGCCAGGTTGATCGCACCGTGCTGGTTGGCGAGCCGGGTCATCCCCCGGATGACGGACTCGGTGAAGCCGTGGGTTCGTCGGGCGGTGTGCATGCGCTAATGTGCCTTCGGGTCGGTGGGGGCGGAAGGGCGAGGGCGCCGGCGAGGCTCACGATCCGACACGGCTCCGCTGGAGCCACCCCAGCCCACGGCGCCGGCCCCGGCGATCTACGGCATTCGCATGACGCCGGCGAAGATCTCCACCCCGCTGAACAACGAGCCCAGCTGGAGGTTCTCGTTCGGGCTGTGCTGGTTGTTGTCCGGGTTCACCACCGGGAGGAGCACGAACGTGGCGCCCAGATAATCGGGAAAGACGTACCCCGGCACGCTGCCGCCGAGAGTGGGAATCACCACGGGTCTCTCGCCGGTCGCCGCGCTTACGGCCGCGATGACTTCCCAGGCAGCCGGCTCGTTCAGCGGCGTACGCACGGCCGGATACCACTCCCGGGCCGTGATCCTGGCCAGCCTCGGGTGGGCCAGGCGGGTGGCGAGATCGGGCTCCTCGCTCACGACGTAGTAGCCCTGGTCACGGACGTGCCGGATGAAGCGCGCGACCTGGTCTTCGGGTCCGACATCGCGCACGAGGCGGAAGTCGAGGCTGGCGGTCGCCCGATCCGGAACGATCGTCCGCGCCTGATCCCCTACCCAGGCGCTCTGGAGGCCACGAACGTTGAACGACGGCAGCGTCACCAGTTCCCAGCGCGAGCGGCCGTCTCCCTCCGGCTCGGCGATCCCCAACCGTCGCCGCTCCTCCGGGTCGTCCGGGAGCGCCGCCAGCGCCTCGAGGTCGGCCGGCTCCAGGGGGAGGACGTCCTCATACCAGCCGGCGATCGCGACGCTGCCGTCGTCCGCCTGCATCGTCGCGAGCAGCTCGGCCAAGCGCTCGGCAGGGTTCGGCGCCCAGTTCCCGTAGTGCCCGCTGTGGAGCGGCACGGTCGGCCCGTAGACCGTCAGCTCGGCGGTGGCGATCCCGCGCGCGCCAAAGACCGCCGTCGGCCGTCCGCTGGGGTGCCGCGGACCGTCCGCGATCACGGCGATGTCCGCCGCCAGCAGATCGGTGTTCTCCCGCACCACCCGGTCCAGATGGGGAGAGCTGGCCTCCTCGTCACCCTCGAAGAGGAACTTGAGGTTGGAGGTCGGCGTCAGACCCGCCTCGGCCAGGGCGTCGAGCGCCGCAAGGAGCGCGATGATCGGAGCCTTGTCATCCGACGCCGAGCGGGCGTAGATCCGCCAGCCGTCCTCGATCGGCCCCTCGGCCGGGAGGGAGAAGGTCGCCGGCGAACTCTCCAGCGTTCCGGCTCGCAGCACCGGCTGCCAGGGATCGTGGCCGACCCAACGGCTCGGATCGGCCGGCTGCCCATCGTAGTGACAGTAGAAGAGGATCGTCCGGGTGGCGCCCGGCACCTCGAACATCCCGTACACGAGCGGCGGCCCATCCGTCTCCAGGAGGCGCGTGCGTATGCCCCGGCGCTCCATCAGCTCCTGCAGGTGAAGGGCGTTTCGCCGGATGTTGGCCGTGTCCGCCGCCACGTTCGGGAGGGCCAGGAACTCGATGAGCTCGGAGACGATCTCCCTTCGCTGCGAGTCGACGATCTCCCGAATCCGGAGTGCGTCGGCCGCCGGTTGGGCGACCACCTCGGGGACAGCGAGGAGGCCGAAGGCCAGACAGGGGAGCACGCCGAGCGAGAGGCGCATCGGGTCACCTCGGATCGAGGGGAAGAGCGGACCGACAGGCGTTCAGGGGATACCTCCCCCTAGCGCCTCCGAGCAAGCGTTGAATCCGCCCGGAGCCGGCGGCCCGGCAGAGAGTGCGGAGCGGCGGTAGCCGCTCCGCACGGTGCTGCTAAAGCCCTACTTCTTCTTCTTGGCCTTGGCGGCCGGCTTCTTCTTCGCCGCCGCCTTCTTGGCAGCAGGCTTCTTCTTGGCAGCCGGCTTCTTCTTCGCCGCCGCCTTCTTGGCAGCAGGCTTCCTGGCGGCCGGCTTCTTCTTCGCCGCCGCCTTCTTGGCAGCAGGCTTCTTGGCGGCCGGCTTCTTCTTCGCCGCCGCCTTCTTGGCAGCAGGCTTCTTCTTGGCTGCCGCCTTCTTACCAGCCGTCTTCGTGGCCATTCTCCACCTCTTTCGGCGGGTTCATCGCGCCCACTCCTCCCCCCCTCCCAATCAACCGCATTCGCTGTAACCGCAAGCGTGGCACTTCGCGCAGCCCTCCTCGAACGTGAGGCCCGTTCCGCAGTCGGGACAGGTACCGATGAACGTCCGGGCCGCCTGCTCCTCGAACCGTGCGATGATCGGCTTCTTCGCCGTCTGACTCCCGCCGTTGGTCTTCTTCGCCGTGCCCACATCCTGGATCGGCAGCGACTGCTGGACGCCCTCCTTCTCCTCCAGGTACCGCTCGATCACCTGCGCGATCGCGTCCGGGCTCGACAGGACCTTGTTCGGTCCGTAGCCGACCGTCCGATCCGAGGAGATGCCCCGGAGCTGCTTGTGCACCTCACGGAGCGAGATGCCCGACCTCAGGGCGAGGCTGATGAGGCGACCGACCGCCTCGGCGTCGGCCATCGCCGGCCCACCGGCCTTGCCCAGAGCCACGAACATCTCGAACGGCCGGCCTTGCTCGTCCTCGTTGATCGTGACGTACATCGAGCCGAGTGGCGACTCGATCTTCCGCGTGCGTCCGCGCAGCTCGTTCGGTCGCTGCCGAACGGCCGGCTGGCGCATGTAGCCGCCCTCGAGCTCGGCGATGCGTCGATCCTTCTCTTCGATCACCTTCCCCAGCTTCAGGTTTTCCCGGTCCAGCGCCTGGTTCTCCTCCTCCGCGTGGCGGAGCCGCTCGAGCAGCGCCGCCAGCTCTTCGCCGAGGCCCGGCTCTTCGACCTGCTCGAGCCTGCCCTCCACGGTGCCGGCCGCGATCCCGTTCTCCGCGCTCACCTTCTTCGCGGTACGACCGGTGGACAGGACCTGCTGGTCCCGTGACCCATCCCGGTAGACGGTCACACCCTTGCATTTGAGCTCGTAGGCCAGCTCGTAGATCGCCCGCACATCGCCTTCGGTTGCGGACTCCGGGAAGTTGCAGGTCTTCGAGATGGCCGAGTCGGTGTGCGCCTGAAAAGCGGCCTGCATCCGGATATGCTGCTCCGGAGTCACATCATGCGCCGTGACGAACACCTCCTGCACTTCGGCCGGCACTTCGTCGAAGTGGATCTTGCCCTCGTCCGCGATCCGCCGCATCAGGGCCTCGCTGTACCAGCTTTCCGCGACGGCTCGCTCGACGAAGTCCGGGTTCACGTCGGGCATCAGCGTTCCAGCCTGGTTCCGCATGAAGGCGACGGCGAAAAGCGGCTCGATGCCGCTCGAGCAGCCGGCGATGATCGAGATCGTGCCCGTCGGCGCCACCGTCGTCACGTTGCAGTTGCGAAGCCGGCGCAGCGGCCGGACTCGCTCTCCCTTCGGATTGCGGGCGCAGCTTTCATCCGGCCCCCAGATCGACCGCTCCCATTCCGGAAACACACCGCGCTGCTCGGCCAGTCGTTCCGATTCCGCCTTCGCCTCCTCATCGACGAAGCGCATGAGCTCCCGGCCGAGCTCTATCGATCTCCGAGAGCCGTACGGCTCGTTCAACCTCACGAGCATGTCTGCCCAACCCATCACCCCGAGCCCCACCCGTCGAATCCGCTTCGACAGGTCGTCGATCTGCAGCAGAGGGTACTGGTTCGCATCGATGACGTTGTCCAGAAAGTGCGTGGCCGTCCGCACCGTATTGCCCAGCTCTTCCCAATCGATCCGACCGTGGGACACGAACGCCCCCACGTTCACTGAACCCAGGTTGCAGACGTCGTACGGCAGGATCGGCTGCTCGCCACAGGGGTTGGTGGCCTCGTAGCTGCCGAGGTGGGGTACCGGGTTGTGCCGGTTCGCCTCATCGACGAAGAAGATGCCGGGCTCTCCGTTTCTCCAGGCGCCGAACACGATCCGATCGAACACCTCCCTCGCGTCCAACTGACCGACGGGCTCGCCGGTCCGGGGGCTCAGGAGGTGGTACGGCTCCCCACGCGCGACCGCTTCCATGAATCCGTCCGTGACGGCGACGGAGATGTTGAAGTTGGTGATCTTGTGCTTGTCGGCCTTGCAATCGATGAACTCGAGAATGTCGGGATGGTCGATCCGCAGGATCCCCATGTTGGCCCCACGACGGGTGCCTCCCTGCTTTACCGCTTCCGTCGACGCGTCGTAGACCTCCATGAAGCTGACCGGACCGCTCGCCACTCCCATCGTCGAACGGACGACATCACCGCGAGGACGAAGGCGGCTGAAGCCGAACCCCGTGCCGCCGCCCGACTGGTGGATGAGCGCCATGTGCTTGAGGGTCTCGTAGATCCCGTCGAGGCTGTCCGGAACCGGAAGAACGAAACAGGCGCTCAGCTGCCCGAGCGGCCGGCCGGCGTTCATCAGGGTCGGGCTGTTCGGCTCGAAGCGTCCCGTGGCCATCATCTCGTAGAAACGCTCGGCCGTGCCCTGCACCTCGGCCGTGCCCGCCCTGTAAAGCGCATCGGGCCCCGCGATCACGCGAGCGACCCGCCAGAACATCTCCTTCGGATCCTCGACCGGCTCGCCGTTCTCGTCCTTGCGCAGATACCGGCGGCGAAGAACGGTCATGGCGTTCTCCGACAACACGGGCTCGGGAAGGTCGCCCGGAGCTTCTCGTACACCATGGTGGGAGGCACGGTGGGACGCTCCAAGCGCTACTTCGGGTGGGTGCATCGTTTGCCTCGTCTTCTTGTCTCGTTCGCGTCTCGGATGGGAGTCGTTTCTGGTCGGCGCGCCGGACGCCGAACCCCGTACATGGCCGTTGCACGGCGATAAAAAACCGGGGTGAACTGGTTCGTACACCCCAGACATGTCCGAATTCCGCTACTTCGGGCCTGTGCTGAAAGCAGACCTGGAGGGAGGAATACCGCCTTTCCCCCGGACTGTCCACACCGGCCGAACAACCGGGTGGAAAACCCAACATCTAGGGGTAGATTCAGTGTAATGCCACTACATGTTGTGGTCAAGGGGGAGCCACGACCGACGGCCGGTTTCTCCGAAAAATCATCGCCTACTCAACCCGCCGGCCGCGCCCAACGACCGCTTCGGTGCCCCTCCTTGATCATCCGGTAATCTGCGACGGTCTGCACGATGCGCGCGCGAAGCTCGTCGTCCACCTCCCGCACGACTCTCCCTGGCACTCCCACCACCAGGCTGCGAGGCGGCACGATGGTCCCCTCGGTTACGAGGGCGCCCGCCGCTACCACCGAGCCGGTACCGATCACGGCATGGGAGAGCACGATCGCCCCCATCCCGATGAGCGACTCCTCCTCGATCTCGCAGCCGTGGATGATGGCGCGATGCCCGATCCCGACGCGATCGCCGATCAGGGTCGGCCGGTCGGGATCCACGTGGACCACCGACAGATCCTGGATGTTCGTCTCCGCGCCGACGTCGATCGGCGCGATGTCCCCTCGCAGGACGCACCCGTACCAGACGCTCGCATGCGCTCCGATCCGTACCTCGCCGATGATGTCGGCGGTGGGGGCGACGAAGGCCGTCGGGTGAACCTCCGGCGTCTCGTTGGTGGACAGGTCCTCTACCCTCATTCCTCTTCGGCCTCCCCTTCCATCGCTTGGTCGCGCAGAAACTCCTCGATTCCCCAGAGCAACCCCCTCGCATAGGCGTCGCGGAACACGGGGGTTCGCAGAGCCGCCTCGTGTCGCGGGAACATCATGAACGCTCCCTCGGCCAGCACGCTCGGCATCCACGACTCCCGGACCACCGCGAAGCTCCCCCGCCGGGTACCGAGGTCCGGCAGGCCCATGGCGGCCAGGACACCGGTCTGGACCCAGCGGGCCAGCCCCGCCGAGTGAGGGTGGTAGTAGTAGGTGCTCGTCCCCTCTTCCCCGAACGGCCGTGTTCCGTCCGGCAGGGCGTTGTTGTGGATCGAGATGAACAGCTCGGCGCCGGCGGACACCGCGAGCCCGGTTCGCTCGTAGAGGCCGAGCGGGAGGGTGTCCCGCCTCGTCAGGATCGGCTGCGCCCCCGCCTCCTCCAGCATCGCCACCAGCCGGTAGGCGATGGCCAGGTTCGCTTCGGCCTCGTAGTAGCCGGTCGGGCCGAACGCACCTCCCGGGGGATGGCCCGCATCTACGGCCACGCGGCGGCCGCGCAGCGGCTCGGCCGGATCGATCTCGGGCGGCGACCGGATCTCGAGGATCAGCTCGGTCTCCTCCGTCGTGCCGTGCGAGTAGCGAAGGCGATGCCCCCACACCGGACGACGCATTCGGATCGTGAGCTCGTACGGCCCCGTCTCCCGCCGGGCTCCAGCCACGCTCTCGAGCTCGTCCGCGCCCGCCCCGGCCGGCCACCCTTCCCTCGCGGGCTCCCCCTGCTCGCTAACACCGTACAGGAGGAGGCGCAGGGTTCGCGGATCGACCTCCTCGACGTGAGCCGGCACCGGACCGTCGAGGAGGAGCCTCAACGTCGTCACGCCGCCGCCTCCCACCACCTCCACTCCGCCGAGACGCGATCCCGGCCGAGCGTCCTCCCTCGCCAGCGCGACGTCCTCGGCCGCGACCCACGCCTGCAGCGTGGGCGACAGGCGGATTCGGACGCGATCGCCGAGCCGACCGCTCGCCATGGCGCGGGCGCCGGAGGGAAACCGCCAGCTGTATATCTCATCCGGCGCGGGCCCACCGGGCACGACTCCGCTCGAGCCATGGACCGAATCCGGCTCCTCGCGCAACTCGACGACCGGCAGCGCCTCGGGATCCAGGATCGCGATCGGATAGAGAGCCGTTTCCACCGAGCGACGTCGGCCATCGGTGGCGACCACCTCCACGCGTACGGTGTCCGGCCGCAGCGTCTCGAGGCATCCGGACCGTCGGTCTGCGTCGGCCGGACACGATCTTCGGGCCGGCTCATCCACGACCAGGTCGCCCGCGGACAGCCCTCCCTCGTAGACGCCGGGGCGGCGCTCACGAAGCGGCCCGCTCCGCCCGCCGACCCGGACCTCGATGGAGAGGCCCGGTGCAGCACGGACCGAGAACTCCAGCTCCTCGTCGGGAAGCAGCCAGCGTTCCACCTGCGCGGGCAGCGAGGCGGAATCGAGCCATACCGTCCCGGGAGGTCCCTCGTACGGTTCGGCCGGCACCCGGATTCTGTGGCGCAGCGTGTCCGATCCGGTGGGACCGGCGGCCACGAGCACGTATTCCGCCGAGCCGCTCCTGCCCGAGATCGGCACCGGTAGCCAGGCCAGGAACGCCCCGTTGGCCTCCACGGGCACGGGCCGGCCGTCGATCCGGAGCTGCACGTCCCCGGTCCCGGTCGTTCCAAACAGGAAGTTGCTGTCGCGAACCGCGATCCTCTGCAGAGGTCGGGGATACTGCACGTGCAGCTTCGGGGGCCCCGTGACCCGGGGAATCGCAGGAAGCCGCGTGGGCTCGGGCAGCGCCCGGGGCTCGGCCGGCCGACCCGGCTCCTCGACGCCGACACCGGCACCGGGCGGGGCGGCACCGTCGGCGGCCCCGGTCGCGTCGGTTGCCGGATCGCCCGGCCTCGAAGGCTGGCGGGCCGAGCACCCTCCCAGCACGGCAACGATTGCCAGCGCCCTGGTGGCCCGCATGGCGGCGCGCCCCGCTCGCGACCCCGTCCGCACGCGCAGCTGCCGCGGCATCCCGATCCTTGCCACCTGGGGCAGACTCATGCGCTCCTCTCCCTCCGTCCTGCCCGCGTCAGCCCGACGAATCCTGCGACCGCGGCCACACCGGCGGGCAGCGCCGTTGCGGGCTCCGCCAGCACGAGCCCACCGATCGCCAGCATCGCCGCCACCAGGGCCAGCCCCGCCCAGGCGGTCCGCGCCAGGTCGGTGGCGAGAGGCGTCACCGGGCCGAGGCCGACCCGGGCCCGTACGGCCGCCCAGCCCGCTCCTCCCGGCCGCACCCTCCGGTAGAACGCGTCGAGCGTCTTCTCCTTCTCGGGCTCGGTAAGCAGCATGACGGGCACCCAGACCGCCGCCGCGCCGAAGGCGGTGAGGACCAGGCGGAGACCGAAGCCCATTCCGCCCCAGAACGGCAGGTAGGAGATGAGCGCGATGGCGAACCCGGCCAGCATGGAAGCGAGCTCCGCCCAGGCGTTCACCCGCCACCAGAACCAGCGCAGAATCAGCACGGCTCCCGGTCCGGTGCCGATCGCGATCATGAAGCGAAACACCGTCCCCACATCGTCGGCGAACCACGCCGCCAGCCCGGCGAGCGCCACGATGAGGACGGAAGCGACGCGTCCGAGCGCCACCAACTGCCGTGGCTCCGCCCCCGGAGCGACGAAGCGGGCGTAGAGATCGTTGACGAGATAGCTGGCGCCCCAGTTGATCTGGGTGGAGACGGTGGACATGAAGGCTGCGAAGAAGGACGCGACGACGAGGCCGAGCACGCCGGCCGGCAGGTAGCGCAGCATCAGCAACGGATAGCCACGCTCCGGGTCCCCGCCCGGCTCGAGCAGCTCCGGGAAGATGACCACGGAGGCCAAGGCCACCACGATCCAGGGCCAGGCTCGGACCGCATAGTGCAGGATGTTGAACAGCCACGCCGCGCGCTCCGCCTCGCGTTCGTCCCGGCAGGCGGAGAGCCGCTGCACGAACTCGCCCCCGCCGTCCGAGCGCCGAAACGCCCACCACTGGATCCCCAGATAGGCGAGGAAGGTGCCGAACGGCAGGTCGCTGGAACCGGGACGCGGGACCATCCGGAGGGTCTCGGCACGGCCGGCCTCAGCCAGCTGCCGCTTGAGCTCGACCACGCCGCCGATCTCGTGGAGGGCGAAGACCGCGACGATCAGCGCGCCGATCATGGCAAGGGCGAACTGGAAGAAATCCGTCGCCACCACACCCCACAACCCCGAGAGGCCGGCGTAGATGAGGACGAACACGCTGAGGGCGATAACCGCCCACAACCGGGCGTCTCCCGGCAACCACTCGGGAAGGCGGTCGAAGAGTCCGAGCACCTCGATCACCTTGCGCATCGCCAACATCACGTAGCCGATCGCGATGCAGTTGATCGGCACCGCGAACAGGAACGCGCGGCTCGCCCGCAGAACGGCGGCCGGCCGGCCCCCGTAACGGATCTCGGTGAGCTCCACGTCCGTGACAACCTCGGCTCTCCTCCAGAGCCGGGCGAACAGATAGATCAGCAGGACGTGCGAGAGCGCGAACGCCCACCACTCCCAGTTTCCGGCGATGCCGCGGCGCGCGACCAGCCCGGTGACATAGAGGGGTGTGTCGACGCTGAACGTGGTCGCGGCCATCGATGTTCCGGCCAGCCACCAGGGCAGCGAGCGGCCACTCACGAAGTAGTCCACCAGTCCCCCGCCGGCGCGGCGGGCGAGCCAGGCGCCTACCGCCAGCGTGATCGCCAGGTAGCCCCCGACGACGATCCAGTCGGCCGCTGCCACGCTTCTCAGTCTTCCGACGAGCGAGAGGGCGCGCGGGCCGCCCGATCGATCCACCGGGCGGCCGCCTGCTCCATCACGGGTTCCGGCGACCAGGCACAGAGCCCCGGAAGACCGAGTCGCTCGAGCAGCCGTCGGTGGGCGAGGGCGACGAGACAGGCTGGCTCCGACCTCTGGGCTTCGAGCATCCCGCGCAGTGCCCTTTCGGTCTCGGGACGCAGATGCATCCGCCCCTTGTACGCCTGCGGCGACGATACGAGCAGGAGCGCCAGCTGTCGGGGGCTCCCCTCGGCCGGAACCTCCGGCCCGCGCTCCAGAACCACGTCCCAGCCGAGAGAGAGCAGCGTCTGAGCGAAGGTGCGGCCGACGCTCCCGGCCGGACCGACCTCGAGGTCATCCGAGAGGACCCGTACGCGCACGGGCCGGCTGGGCCGCAGTTTCTCCACGGGCGTCGGCCGCCGGTTCCCTGCCCCGGCGGGAGCCACCGTCACCAGCGTGTGCTCGGCGAGGTCGGAGACCAGGCGTCCGAGATCCGGTGGCTCTGCCGTGGCCGACTGCCGGCGCGAGGCCCCCGCCGCTGCAGCGGTCCGTGCGCCCAGTCCTTCGCGGCTGCGTGCCGCCGCCTTCGAGACCCGGGCGGAGAACTCCGGATCGTCGTCCGCGGCCCGCGCCAGCGCTGCCGCGGTGGCGGCCGCGTCAGATGGGTATACGAGGAGGTCGCAGCCGGCCCGCACCGCGTCCACGGCGGACGCCTGCTCCATCTTCGGGTCGGCGAATCCGCGCATGACCAGCGCGTCGGAGGCTACCAGGCCTCGATAGCCGATCTCGTCGCGCAGCAGGCGACGAAGCAGGGAAGGATCCCGACTCGCCGGAATCGGCGGTGGTCGGCCGGCGCCCGAGCCGGGTGCGGAGAGCTCCGGGTAGGCCACGTGCGCCACCATCATCGTCGCCACCACGTCGGCCGTCTCGCCAAACGGCGTCAGGTCCGCCTCCAGCTCGGCGGCGGAGGCGTCGACGAGAGGGAGCTCCAGGTGAGAGTCGGCCCGCGTCCGGCCATGGCCGGGAAAGTGCTTGGCGCACGCCGCAGGCCCCTCAGTCTGGCAGGCCTCGATCCAGGTCCGTCCCAGCCCTGCCACGATCTGCGGGTCCGATCCGAAGGCACGGGTGTCGACGATCGGATTCTCCCCCGTCAGATCGAGATCGAGCACCGGCGCCAGGACCCAGTTGAGCCCGAGCTCCCGCGCCTCCTTCCCCGTGATCCGCCCGGCGAGTCGGACGGACTCGACCGGGTCGGGGGCGCGAGCCAGCGCGGCGGGCGGAGGCAACGATGTCGCGCCGGCGAACTGCTGGCCTGCACCCCGCTCCAGGTCGGCAGCCAGCCACAGCGGTCGGCCTGCCGACGCCGTGACCTCCTCCAGAAGGCGGGCCACTTCGTCGACCCGCCCTCCGAAGAGGATGAAGCCGCCGATCCCCACCTCCAGCGCCGCAAGCGCCCGGCGACGAATGGCGCTCGGCGGCTCCCGGTCCAGCCGAAGCGCCTCGATGATCAGCCGTGCGGGAGAGTCACCGGTCACGCGGGGACCCACTTGCCGAGCACTCGCGCTCCAGCCGCTCCGGTGGCCCACTCGAGGTCGACCGCGATCCCGAGGTGGTGCTGCCGCGCGAGGAGCGCGAAAGCGGCGGCCTCCCGGGCATCGCCGTCCCATCCGATCGTCTCCAGAGGGGCGACCGAGACGTCGGGCAGGAGCCGCTGCAGCCGCTGCCGGATCGCGGGGTTCCTGGCCCCGCCACCACACAGGAGCACCTCGTCCGGCTCGAGCCCGGCCAGCGCGTAGCCTTCCGCTATCGCCCGGGCCGTCAGCTCGGTCAGGGTGGCGACCAAGTCCTCGGGGCTACACGCCGCGTGCCGTCGGAGCCAGTCCCGGAGTCGCGGTGCGCCGAACCGCTCTCTGCCGGTGCTCTTGGGGGGTGGGAGCTGGAAGAAAGGATCTTCCAGCCATTCGGCGAGCGGCTCATCCAGCACCCGACCCCGAAACGCGGCCTTCCCGTTCCGGTCGTACGCCGCCGCACCACCCGTCAGCTCCCGCACGGCCGCATCGATCAGGGCGACCCCGGGCCCGGTGTCGAAGGCGATCCTTGCCGGGCCCTCGAGATCGTCGGCCGGCAGCCAGGTCACGTTCGCCATGCCACCGATATTCTGGATCGCCCGTGACTTCCCGGGCGTGGTCAGAAGCAGCCAGTCGAAGTACGGCGTCAGGGGGGCCCCCTGCCCACCGGCCGCGACGTCGCGGACCCGAAAATCAGCCACCACCGGGATTCCGAGGAGCTCGGCCATGACCGCCGCCTCCCCGATCTGGAGCGTGCTCCCCGGTCCTTCGACGGCGGGGTCGTGCCAGATCGTCTGACCGTGGCTGCCGATCGCGGTCAGAGCCTCCGGCCCGAGCCCGAGCTCGGCCAGGGTGAGCTCCACCGCTTCCGCGAAGCGCCGTCCGAGCTCGAAGTTCAGCCGGCAGAGCTCGGGCGCTCTCGCTCCCTCGGTAGCCGACGCCAGACGATCCCGAAACGCCGCACCGTACGGCGCAGTGCGGAATCCGACCATCGACGCTCGGTCGGGGCGTTCCCCTTCGCCCGTCAATTCCAGCACGGCGACGTCCACGCCGTCGAGCGATGTCCCCGACATCACGCCGGCGTAAAGCACCGCGGTCAGCTCCGGTCGGCGGCAGGAGGCACGCTGGGACCGTCGGCCGCGCGAATCAGATCGGGGTAGACCCGCTCCCGGATGCGCGTCGCGTGTGCCTCGTCGTGGTGAGCCACGCCGCGAAGCAGCTGATAGAGCGTGATCCCTTCCTCCCCGATCGTCCCTGGTCTCGACCACTCTTCGGCGGTGATCGACTCGATCCGCCGGCATGTGCTGGACCGCTCCGCCTCGAACCGGTCCAGGAGCGTTTCCGCCCCTCCCTCCCCGGGCGGCTCGCGCGAGGGCTCCCAGTCGTCGAAGTGCGGGGCGTCTGCTTCGAGCAGGCGCTCGACGCGAGGCCGAAACGCGATGACCTCGCACTCGATCAGGTGCGCGATGTGCTCTCGCGGGCCCCAACCACCGCTCGTCCGCCGTGGCGGAGCCTGCTCGACCGCCCTCCGGATGCGGGCCGGAGCGCTGCGCAGCCGGTGGCGGAGCAGCGCCAGATCCTCGGGGCCGAACGTGCACGGATAGCCGGCATAGTACGGCGGTGTCTTGTCCGCGAAGCGCTCGATCGCCGCTCCGAGAAAGCCGTCGCACTCATCGAGCGCGCGCTCCGCGACCGCCCGGGATGCCCGAAGCTCGTGCATCGCGATCGCCGTCTTGCTGGAGCCGCCGGCGGCCACCAACAGGCGACGGGCCGCATCGGCCTCGAGCTCACAGACCTCCCGCACGATCCGCAGGCTTCGCCCCGCCAGCTTCCGGCTGCTGGCCTGCAGGTCGACCATCAGGTTCCGATAGACTTTGCCGAGGCGGATCATCACACCCGTGGTAAGGGTGTTGAGGATGAGCTTCGTCGCCGTGCCCGCCTTCATTCGGGTCGAGCCCGCGATGACCTCGGGACCCACGATCGGCATGATCGCGATGTCGGCGAGCTCGAGGAGTTCCCCGGGCGGTGGGGTGAAGCAGAGAGCGCCGATCGCGGCGCCGCGCCTCCTGGCTTCCGCGAGCGCGGCGTGCACGAACGGCGTCGTGCCGGAGGCGGCGATGCCGAGAACGAAGTCCGATGGGCCGATCTCGAGATCCTGCATGGACGACCGCCCGGCCCCTTCGTCATCCTCCGCCCCTTCCCGGCTTCGCTCGAGCGCCGCCGCGCCCCCGGCGATCACGCCACGCACCGTCTCCGGCTCGGTGCCGAACGTGGGCGGACACTCCGCCGCGTCAAGCACGCCGAGCCTCCCGCTGGTTCCCGCGCCCACGTACACCAGCCGGCCGCCAGCGCGGATTCTGCGCTCCACCTCATCGATCAGACGGGCTACGGACTCGGCCTCGCGAGCCACCGCCTGGGGCACGAGACGATCCTCGGCGTTGATCAGCCCGACGATGCGAGCCGCCGACGCCTGATCGATGGTTGCGGTGGCCGGGTTCGCGGCCTCGGTCAGACGTGGATCCAAGTCCACAGCGGCTTCTCCTTTGCCGGTCGGAAGCGGGGGTCTAACTTCGAGGCTGAATCCGGCCGCCGGGCCGGCCGCCGCCGAGCCGGAGCGCGAAGCGGGAAGGTATGCCGCTCGAGGAACCGCCGACAGGAGCCCCGTTGCCGTGGACAGGAGCCCGGCGCGACTCGCCACGCGGGTGGAATCGCGCCTGAGAACGCGTTACGGCGAGCCGCGAAAACCCCGCCTCGACCCGCTGGACGAGCTCATCCTCACGATCCTCAGCCAGAACACCTCCGACGGAAACCGGGATCGAGCCTGGGGCCGTCTGCGGGAGACGTTCGCCGACTGGGATGAGGTACGCCACTCGGACCCGGACCGGCTCGAGGAGGCGATCCGACCCGCCGGTCTCGCCGCCCAGAAGAGCCGGACGATCCTGCGCGCCCTCGAGGCGGCGAGCGCCGGCGGCGCGCCCAGCCTCGACCAACTGGAGGAGATGCCGGACGAGCAGGCGCTGCGGTACCTGACCGCGATCAAGGGCGTCGGCACGAAGACCGCCGCCTGTGTGCTCTGCTTTGCCCTCGGCCGTCCGATCATTCCGGTGGACACGCACGTGCACCGCCTCGCCCGGCGCCTGGGGCTCGTTCCAGCGGACGCATCTGCCGAGCGGTCGCACACTCTGCTGAACGAGCTCGTTCCCCGCGACCTCCGGTTCTCTCTCCACGTACAGCTCATCCGTCACGGCCGTTCGACCTGCCGCGCACGAGATCCGGATTGCGGCACCTGCCCGCTGCGGGACATCTGCCCGAGAATCGGCGTGGACCGGGCCTCGTGAGGAGGATCGGCCGAGGCCGCCGAGGCTGCCGACCCGAGGACGGAGCCGCTCGATCGCCGGCGCTCCCCCGGCTCCTCCTCCTCCTGGCCTTCGCGCCGCTGTCGATCCGAGGCGGGCCGCCGGCACCTGCCTCCGGAGCTCTTCGTCCACCGTCGGGAGCGGATACCGTTACCGTCCGCTTCCCGGCCGGCTGGCCGTTTTCCGCCAGCCAGCCGCCCGTCGCCTCCGCCGGGGGAATGGTGGTGTCCGCGGACAGCCTCGCGAGCGCGGTGGGCCTCGAGATCCTCCAGGCAGGGGGCAACGCGATCGACGCCGCGGTGGCCGTGCACTTCGCGCTCGCCGTCGTCTACCCGCAGGCCGGCAACCTGGGAGGCGGGGGATTCATGGTGGTCCGAACCTCCGACGGCAGGGAAGCCAGCCTGGACTTCCGGGAAAAGGCGCCGCTGGGGGCGCGCCGCTCCATGTACGTGCGGGCGGACGGCACGGTCTCCGACTCCTCCCGGACCGGTCATCTGGCCGCCGGCGTCCCCGGCTCGGTCGCCGGAATGGCCCGGGCCCATCGTCGCTTCGGCCGCCTCGGCTGGAATCGACTGGTGGAGCCGGCCCGCCGCCTGGCCGCCGATGGCTTCCGGGTGTCGAAGCGGCTGCACGACGGCCTGGCAGCCGAGGCGGGGCGGCTCGCCCGCTACCCCTCGACCGCCACCGTCTTCCTCCCCGGCGGCCGGCCCCCCGACGTCGGCTCCATTCTGCAGCAGCCGGATCTGGCCCGAACCCTGGAGGCGATCGCCGCGGACGGCGAGGGCGTCTTCTACCGAGGGTGGATCGCCGACTCCATCGTGGCCGAGATGGAGAGGGGAGGCGGCCTGATCTCGAAGCGGGATCTGGAGGAGTATCGTGCCATCTGGCGTCGGCCCGTGTCGATCGAATACGACGGCCGGCGCCTGATCACGGTGGGACCGCCGTCGGGCGGCGGCATCGTGCTCGGCGAGATGCTCGGGATACTGGAGGGGTTCGACCTTTCCGCCCTCGTCCGCGGCTCGGTTGAGGAGATCCACCTGCTGGCGGAGGCGATGCGGCGTGCGTACGCCGACCGCAACCGCTACCTGGGAGACCCGGACTTCGTGCAGGTGCCGATCGAGCGCCTTCTGGGTCGTGCGCACCTGGACTCTCTCCGGCGCACCATCGATGTCGGACGCGCGACGCCCTCCGAGGCCGGCGTCGCACCGCCCAAAAAAGGCCACACCACCCATCTCTCCGTCGTCGATCGGGCCGGAAACGCCGTGGCGCTTACGACCACGATCAACGGATCGTACGGATCCGCCGTCGTCGTGCGCGGAGCGGGTTTCCTGCTCAACAACGAGATGGATGACTTCACGGCCATCCCCGGGACACCGAACATGTACGGCCTCGTTCAGGGTGAAGCGAACGCGATCGCCCCTGGAAAGAGGATGCTGTCGGCGATGACTCCGACCATCCTGATCGCGCCCGACGGAAGAACCGAACTGGTCACGGGCACGCCCGGCGGACCGACGATCACGACCTCGGTGCTGCAGGTGATCATCGGGCAGATCGACCACGGCCTCGGGGTGCAGCAGGCGGTGAACGCGCCGCGCGTCCACCATCAACACCTGCCGGACGTGCTCTTCTACGAGCGAGGCGGCCTCGATCCGGTCGTGATCCGGGGGCTGGAGGAGATGGGACACGTCCTCCGGGAGCGGCCGGCCTATTCGGGGGACGTGCAGTCGATCCACATCGCGCCGACGGGCATCAGGTACGGCGCGGCCGATCCTCGCGGTGGCGGACGAGCCCTGGGCGATCCCGCCACCTCATTGCCCGGAGAGGCTCCCTAGCGGTCCTGGCGCGTGGGATCCCGGGTCCAGATCGCCACCACCCCGCAGGGGGCTCCCCGGTGGGAGTAGAGCGTCGGTGTCCGGGAAGGACCCGCGTACACCTCGATGCCCTCGATGTCCTCGGGTGGCAGCAGGTCGATATCGAAAGCGCCCAGCGGCTGGCGAATGCCGTCGAGAAAGAGCTGCATGTAGCAATCCAGCCCGCTACGGGAGGAGACCAGCCTGGCGCCGAAGAGATCCTCTCCCGGTGGCGGGACGACACGCACGCCCGGCACGGCGTAGAAGAGCTGGCTCAGCCGATCGGGCTGCGCCCGGTCGATGTCCTCGCGCGAGATGAAGCTCCCGAACGCGGACGCTCGTCGGCGATCAAAGCCCGCCATCTTCCCCAGGTCGTCGACTCGTTCGATCTGGACCACGAGCTCTCGCACGGGGATTACATTGATCTCCAGCAGGATCGTGACCCAGACGGTCTCGTTCCCGCTGACGGCGACGGGAACGCTGCCGGCGACGTCCGATGCCAGGTCCAGGTAGCTGACCGTGAGCACGTGCTCGCCCTCGGGCACTGCCTCGATGCGGAAGCGGCCGTCCGTGTCGGAAACGGAGCTCAGACCGGTGCCCGCAACGGTCACCCGCACGCCGGCGAGCTCCGTCCCGTCCTCCGTCATGACGACCTGGCCGACGAGCTCGCCGACGGACTCCTGCGCGACCGCCGTGGAGGCGTTCGCGATCGCCGCCGCCAGGAGTACGGCCGACGGTGAGGCTGTCCCGTGCATGCAGCGCGCTCCGCTCCTTCGTCCCATGCTACCTAGAACGACTGGCACCCGCGAAAGGTCCACGGCCGATGGGCGGGACCGAACCAAGCGGAGTCTAGGGGACCTCCACTGCCAGTTCCAGGGGCGCGTCGAGGCGAAGGACCAGGCTCGATCCCCGGGGGAGCACGGCGTCCACATCCTCGGTACCGAGCACGATGGCGGTCCCCGCCGCGCCGCCGACGGCCGTGCCGATGATCGTACCCAGGGCATCGCCGCCGATGACACGACCGAGAATGGCCCCGGCGGCGGCAGCACCGCCGATCTTCGCGGCCTTCGCGGCCGTTGAGCTGCGTCCCTTCGTCTCGGGATGAGCCTCGACGATCGAGGCGTCCAGGGGGTAGGTGCCGCCATCGAACGAGACCTCGAGAACCTCGAGGTTGATGACCGCCGGCTGGCCGTGGCCACCGGACTCCCGGACGGCGGTGATCTCTCCGAGGACCAGCGCTCCCCCCGGAACGACCACGATGCGGCCGTCCGTCAGCGGATGCCTCAACGTGGCCGAGAACAGGTCGCCCACCCGGTTGTGCCGGGTACTGAGCTCCTGATTCAGGCTCACCTCGAAGATCACGCCGTCGGAGATGCTGCGGTGCGCCACTGTGGGCCCGTGGGTCTCCTCATCAACGGCCTCCTCAGCGGCCTCCTCGGCGGCCTCCTCCGACGGGCGCGAAGCCCGGGGCTCCCCTCCAGCGGGCTCCGGCGGAGCGGTGGCAACCGGGGGGTGGGAGGCGGGAAGCGCCACGGGAGATCTCTCGGCGGCGCGCACTTCGTCCCTCAACTCCGCCGCTGCCGACTCCCCGCTCATCACCAGGTCGAGCTCGCGATCGAGCAGGCCGAGGGTGTCCAGCGCGGCTTCCGCCTCGCGTTCGGACGACCTGCCGCAGGCCACGGATCCGAATGCCAGCACCACACCGAACGTCACTGCCTTCATCACCGGCGCCCCGGACACGCCTCCCGCCGGCTCTCTCCGCCTGAGGATCATCGTCACGCTCCAAGCACGGAAGCCACCCGTCGAGGTCGTCTCGTTGTACGCGGCCACCTCCGGGTTTACCTTGCTGCGCTTTCCCAGACCTCACCAGATGGACCTGCGAAGGGCGTCAGAGGTCACGGCGACCGACGAAGGAGCCCATGAAGAGCCTGCGCACTCTGCTTCCCTACTTCCGCCCCTACCGACGCGGAGTGGTGACCGGGCTGGTGCTGGTCGTGGTCTCCAACCTGTTCACGCTGTTGGGCCCGTATCTGTTGAAGGCGGCGATCGACGCGCTCGAGACGCAGTTGAGCCGCACGGTGGTGCTGCGCTACGCCTTGCTCATCGTCCTGGTCGCCGTCTTCGCCGGGGTCAGTCGATACTACATGCGCGAGCTGCTGAACGGGATCAGCCGACGAATCGAGACGGACCTGCGCAACGACCTGTTCGACCGGCTTCTCCGCCTCCCCCCTCAGTTCTACGACAGCTGGCGGACGGGTGAGCTGATGAGCCGCGCCACCAACGACGTCCTGGCCGTTCGGATGGTCGCGGGACCTGCCATCATGTACGCGGTCAATACGGCGACGGTCAGCGCCCTCGCGGTGGTCCTGATGATCTGGATCGATCCGACCCTGACCCTGTTCGCGATGATCCCGCTCCTCATCCTGCCGGCCGCGGTGTTCCTATTCGGTCGACAGATCCACGACCGCTTCGAGAAGATTCAGGGCCAGTTCGCGGAGCTGTCCAACTTTATCCAGGAGTACCTTTCGAGCATCCGCATCGTGAAGGCGTATACGCAGGAGGAGGCGCAGATCGGCCGCTTCGGCGATCTGAACGAGGAGTACCTCGAGAGGAACATGAGTCTGGCCCGCGTGTGGGGTGCATTCCACCCATCGCTGATCCTCCTCACCGGCCTGGGTGCCGTGATCGTGCTCTGGTACGGTGGTCGGCTGGTGATGTCCGGCGACATCTCGATCGGCGATTTCGTCGCCTTCGGCTTCTACCTCACCCTTCTCAGCTGGCCGATGATCGCTCTCGGCTGGGTGACGAACCTCTTCCAGCGAGGCGCCGCCTCGATGCGACGGATCAACGAGCTGATGGCGGTTCGGCCCGCCATCGCGGACGATCCGGCGGCCCTGCTGGTGGGATCGCCGCGCGGTCGGATCGAGTTCCGCGGGGTCTCGTTCCGTTATCCGGAGACGGAGCGCTGGGTTCTCCGGAACGTCTCCCTCACGATCGAGGCCGGGCAGACCGCGGCCATCGTGGGACAGACGGGAAGTGGCAAAACGACGCTGGTTCGGCTGATACCGAGGCTCTACGACGCGACCGAGGGCAGCGTCCTCGTCGACGGCACCGAGGTCACGCGACTTCCGCTCCCCGAGCTGCGCCGGTCGATTTCCGTGGTCCCTCAGGAGGCGTTCCTGTTCAGCATGCGCTTGAAGCGCAACATCGCGCTCCAGAGCGCTGATGCCCCCGACATCGAGCGGCTCATGGAGGCCGTGGACATCGCCCACCTCACGGAGGCCCTGGCGGTGCTGCCCGAGGGCCTGGACACCCGGCTCGGCGAGCGTGGCATCAACCTCTCGGGCGGACAGAAGCAGAGAGCGACTCTCGCCCGGGCGCTCTACCGGGACACGCCGGTGCTGATCCTGGACGATGCCCTGTCGGCAGTGGACTCCGTGACCGAGGTCGCCATCCTGCGCGAGCTGCGCCGGTACATGCGCGGCCGCACCTCGATCCTGATCTCCCACCGTGTTTCCGCCGTGCGGGAGGCGGATATCATCTTCGTGCTCGAGGATGGCGCACTCGTGGAGCGGGGAACGCATCGGGAGCTTCTCGAGCTCAACGGCACCTACAAGCGGCTGTTGGAGCGCCAGCTGCTGGCGGAGGAGATCGAGCGAGAGGAGCCGCTGGCCGGCCGGTCGGCCGCTGGCTAGAGGGGCTCCGGTCGGCCGCGGGCTGGAGGGCTCCGGTCGGCCGCTGGCTAGACGGCTGCCAGGAACACGCCCCGAGACCCGCTAGATCCGCTCGAGGATGAAGTCCGGCGTGAGGCTCGCCGCCCAGGATGCCAGCAAGGTGAACTGTCCGCTCAGCAGGAGCAGCCCGACGATGACCAGCAAGGCGCCGCTCGTCCGCTCGATCCAGACGAGATGGCGGCGCAATCGCTGGAAGGCGCCGAGAAACCACGAGAGCGCCAGCGAGCTCAGCAGGAAGGGCAAGGCGAGCCCCGCCGAGTAGAGCGCGAGCAGCTGAACGCCCTCGGCCAGCGTCTGGCGGGTCGCCGCGAAGGTCAGGATCCCCCCCAGAATCGGTCCGATGCAGGGAGTCCACCCGGCACCGAAGGTCACGCCGACCACGAACGAGCCGACGTACCCCACCGGCCTGCGCTCCAGGTGCAGGCGGCGCTCTCGCTGCAGCCAGCGGAGCGGTCTGAGGCCGAGGAGATGCAGCCCGAACAGGAGAACGATGACGCCGCCGACGCGGGCGATCCAGACCTGGTATTCGCGCAGGAGCTGGCCGAGAAAGCTCGCCGAGGCGCCGAGAGCGAGGAAGATCGCGCTGAAGCCGGCCACGAACAGAAGCGAATGGACCAGGGCCGTCCGCTTGAGCTCGGCGTCCGAGCTCTCCAGCTCCTCCAACCCGAGGCCTGTCACGAACGAGAGGTATGACGGCACGAGCGGCAGCACGCAGGGGGAGAGAAAGGAAAGAACGCCCGCCGCGAACGCGGCGGTCAGACCGATGCCGAGCGACTCCATCTACGCCGGGGCGGGCCGCGCCCGGGACCGCTCAGGCCTGACAGGCGGGGCAGGTCCCCACGAGTTCCAGCCGATAGCCCAGCACCACGAAGTCGGTTCGGTCGGAAACGGACTCGAGCCAGCCCGGCGTCGAGCTCACGTCGATGTCGGCCACCCGGCCGCACGTTCGGCAGCGAATGTGGTCGTGCGCGTCCATCCGGCCGTCGTAGCGCGCGGGGCCATCAGCCATCGTGAGTTTGGACGCGAGGCCGCTGCTGACGAACGCCTCCAGCGCCTTGTAAACCGTGGCGAGACTGATGTCGGGAATTCGCCCGCGCACGCTGGTGAAGATCTCGTCGGCGGTGGGATGATCGAACGACGCGTACAGCGCATCGTACACGGCGGCGCGCTGGGTGGTGTAACGGTGGCCAGCGGCCTCCAGCGCCTGCCGGAATGCGCGCTCGACCCCCTCGTGGGCTCCGTTGTGCGCTTCTTTGCTCACTCGCGTCTCCCTCGGACCGTCACCTTATACGTGACGCGACAACGTAAGGATCCCCGGTGAGCCGATCAAATGGCGGCGTCAGCCGCTCATGATCTTCTCCCAGCGCTCGTCGCTCCCCCCGATCTCCAGCCGAACGGGCTCGGCGGATTCGCCCAATCGTCGCTGCAGTTGAGCCACCATCCTCGGCAAACGGTCGGCCGGCACGACTCCGTGCTCGGTGATGCGCTGGCCGGAAGTCCCGTTGGGGCTGATCCCGGGAGGGAGGCAGGCACTGTACAGGCGGCGGCGATCGCCCTCGAAGCGCGTGAAGAGAAAGAACTCCGAGGATCCTTCGAGCGTCGCCAGGGGAGGAAACACCCAGAGCTCCGCTATCTCCCGCGGCGAGATCGTCCTGCCCAACTCCTGGAGGCGTCGGCCCAGGCTCTGACCGTCACCTCCCCCATTCGGGGACACATCCATCGGACCTCCTCGTCGGATGAGGAGCCACCGCCAACACACGCCGGCGGCTACCGAGCGTCAGATGGACAGGACGGGCAAATATATGCCGATAGACCTTGATACTTCAAGGCGTTCGCGCTTCGCTGCCGTTTTCACCGGTCGGCCCGAGCCCGCGCGCCTGTAGCGCCAACCTCACGCTGTCGAGGACGGCGGCGCACGAGCCATCCAGCGATCCCCGGATGTGCGCACCTGCGGCCTTTTCGTGCCCGCCGCCGCCGTGTCGGCGAGCGATCGCGGCCACGTCCACGTCGCCATTGGATCGGAGCGATACCTTGGTCGACTTGTCAGCCAGCTCTCGGAAAAGAACCGCGACCTCGACATCGCGAAGCTGCCGGGCATGCTCGACGATCCCCTCCAGATCGGAGGACGACGCCCCCGACACCTGGAAGTCCTCGCCTCGGAGGGTGATCCACGCCAGCGGCCATTCGGGATCCCGCTCGAGTCCGGCGAGCGCCCGGCGCAGCAGCTCCAGGTGCGCATCGGTCACCTGCCCGTACAGTCTCCGGTACATCTGCTGGGGGTCGACGCCGGCTCTCAACAGCTCGGCACAGATCTCGTGCGTGCGAGCGTTCGTGTTCGCGAACCGGAACGATCCCGTGTCGGTGACGATCGCCACATAGATCGCTTCCGCCTCGCGCCGTGGCAGGTCGTCACCGGCGGTCCTGACCAGCTCGTACACCAGCTCGCCCGCCGCGCACGCCTCCACATCCCGCAGAACCGTGTTCCCGATCGACTGCGACGTCTCGGGGTGGTGGTCGATGATCACCACCCGGCGTCCCTGAAGCGCGGGGTAGACATCGCCCAGCCTCGAGGGTTCCGACGTGTCCACCACCACGAACAGGTCGGCCCGATCGAGGGCCGCCCGACCTTCCTCGACCTTCGGCGTCCATGCGGCGATTCCCTCCAGCAGGAAACCGTACGTGCCCGGAAACGCGGTCGGATTGACGATGGTCGCCTCGACCCCTCTCCGCCTCAGATACAGCGAAAGCGCCACCTCGCTCCCGGCCCCGTCGCCGTCGGCGTTGATGTGCGTCGTCAGCACCGGATGGCGGGCGGCCTCGAGCTCCGACGCGACGCGCTCGATCTCGGAGCGTCGAGCCTCGTGCATGGTACCGCCCGGCTCAGGAATCGGCCGGCGGGCGTGGAGGCGCGGATGCCTCATCCTCACTCTCCGACCCCGAGAGAATGCGGATGTAGCAATACGCCGTGAGTACGGTCACGGAGCCCATGCTGAGGAGCATGAAGAACCAGGCGAAGGGAGCGATCGAGGATCCTTCCATGGTGCGAGTCTCCCTCAGGTTTCCCATGGGGCGGGAGCTGCAGCGGATCCGCCGGCCGCACCCGCTGCCTTCCGCGCCCAGGCGTGGCGGATGAGATAGACCCCGAGCACCAACAGGCCCAACATCACGATCCGGCTGAACCAGCGGAAGATGATCGTATCGGGATCATACGCGATCGGGGCATCCTCCACATCCCGCATCAGCAGCGTGGGGATCGCCTCGGTCACGGCCCACCAGCCGAGCAGGACGAAGAGGAAGAGGGGGGTGACCCACTTGATGACGAAACGGTAGACCACCGGCACCCGCAGATCGGCCCCGATGTGCATCTCCCTCCAGCCGCGGTCGATACCGAACACCCAGGAGAAGAGGACGATCTCGACGGCCGCGAACACGACCAGACCGAACGTCCCGGCCCAGTAGTCCCAGACGTCCAGGAACTGCCGATGGTAGAAGAGGACGTGCAGCGTCCCCAGCGCCACCGCCAGACTCATCACCATCAGGACGGCCTGCTTGCGGGTGCGCTCGTACTCCTCCTGGAGAAAGGCCACCGCCGGGCTGCTCAACGCCACGCTCGACGTGATACCGGCGATGAACAGGAGGAAGAACCACAGGAAGCCGGTGAGCCGTCCCCAGACCTCGGCCCCCGGCAGCCCCTGGAAGACGACGCCCATGGCGACGATACCCAGGTCGTAGGTGCCTCCCTCGGCGATGGCGGTCGCTCCGGCCACGCCGAAGAAGGTGACGGCGGCCGGGATCGCGATCGTCCCGCCGAGAACGACCTCCGCAAACTCGTTCGTGGCGCCCGTCGACAGCCCGGTGAGCGTCACGTCGTCCTTCTCGGTCAGGTAGGACGAATACGTGTGGATCGTCCCCATCCCCAGCGACAGGGTGAAGAACATCTGGCCTGCGGCGGCCAGCCACACCTTCGCGTCCCACAGGCTCGTCCACTCGGGGTTCCAGATGAAGTTGAGGCCCTCGGCTGGCGTCCCGACCGCGGCCGGCAGCGTGAGGACCCGGATCATCAGGATGAAGGCGAACAAGAAGAGGATCGGCATGCCGATCAGGGCGAGCTTCTCGATCCCCCCGCTGATGCCGCGCGACAGCACCGAGTACAGGAAGACGATCGTGAGCAGGAAGAAGACGACCGCCACCCACCCCCCGTGCGTCGAGCTGTCGAAGATGTCCTGGTAGGAGTAGAGGTACTGTGCCACCTGGTCGAACTCGCCGAGCCCGAAGTACCCTCCCGTGAGGCTGAAGAAGCTGAACCCGAGCATCCAGGAGACGACGTACGTGTAGTAGATGAAGACGACCAGCGGCATGACGACCCCGAGCACGCCCAGGTACTTCGCCCACTTCCGCTTCCGGTCTGCGAGTTCGTCGAACATCCCCGGGACCGTGGAGTAGCCGTTCCGGCCGCCGAACCGTCCGATCGTCCACTCGACCCACATCAGCGGGATTCCGAGAAGAAGAAACGACACGAAGTAGGGGATCATGAACGTGCCGCCGCCGTTCTGGGCGGCCTGTACCGGAAAGCGCAGGAAGTTCCCCAGGCCGACGGCGTTCCCGGCCATCGCCAGGATCAGACCGATCCTGGTGGCCCAGCGCTCCTGTGTCTGGGTGTGCGCGCTCAATGCGCCTCCCGCCTCCGGGTGCGGAAAAAAGTGGCGATCACGCTATTCGCCGCCCGCTGACGATGTCAAATCGGCAGACGCTTGCGAATCTTGGCCCAGCTCGACCCGAGATGCACCCACGGCGCCGATGGGCTCCCCTCGACCCGACCGCTCGCGATCGCCCGCACAAACGCTTCGGGGCCGTCGAACGGAGCCAGGCGCACCCTCGCGCGTCCAATCTCTCCGAGCGTGTGGGCATCGCTTCCCGCCCCACCGGGTAACCCGTGCTGTCGCGCCCAGGCTCTCGCCTGCCGGTTTCGGTCCTGGTCATGTACCCGCGCGTTGAAGACCTCCACGACGTCCACGTAGTCGATGACGTCGGCGAAGAACGACTCGTCACCCCCTCGCCAGCGATCGAACGGGTGGGGAAGATAGGTCACCCCACCCTGATCCCGAATCGCGTCGGCGACGTCCCGGAAGCTCCCCCCCGGCGGGATGTGCTGCGACAGGAAGAGCCCGATCAGGTCCAGTCCCTCGGCGGTGCGCACCTCCTCGCCGACGATCACGAGCTCGGGAGCCAGCCGCCGGGCCTCGAAGGCCCCGGCGATCTCGTCGTGGTCCGTGATCGCGACCCTGTCGAGGCCGACGCGGCGCGCCGTGGCCACGACATCGGCGGGGTCGCTCAGGCAGTCCTTCGAGTGCCGGGTATGCATGTGCAGATCGATCGTCCACATCTCGGCGGGATTCGCCTCGGCGGGATTCGCCTCGGCGCGCTCGTCCGCCCGCTGGAGCACTCGGCTCCAGGCCTCCCGGGCCGAAGCTTCGAGCCCGGCTGCCGACCCGGCGTTCTCGATGACCAGGTCGGCCCGCCGTCGCTTCTCCTCTCCCGGAAGCTGCGCCCGGTTCAGGGCTGCGAACTCGGAGGACGTGAGTCCTCGCTCCCCGCACACCCGATCCCGTCGGACCTCGACCGGCGCATCCACGCAAACCACGAGGTCGCACCGCGCATCCAGGCCGGTCTCGAACAGGAGCGGCACTTCCAGCACGACCACGCGCCGGCCGGCGGCTCTCGCCTGGTCGATCCGCGCCTCCAGGAGCTTCAGCACGGCCGGATGCACGATCGCCTCCAGCGTCCGACGCGCCTCGGGATCGTCCACGACGATGCGGCGGAGAGCGCGGCGGTCGAGACGCCCATCCGGCGACAGTACGTCCTCGCCCCAGGTGGTGCGCACACGCTCGTACGCGGGACGGCCGGGCCGCACGACCTGGCGCGCCAGCTCGTCCGTGTCGATGCGCATGGCGCCCCAGGTCTCGAACAGGCGCCCGATGGTGCTCTTTCCGGCCCCGATCGTGCCGGTCAGCCCGACGAGGATCACGAGCCAATCAGGGAAGCGGGCGTCTCGCCGGTGGCTCCGAGTGCCTCCAGGAAGTCCTCGATGATCGACGTCGAGAGGGCGTCAGCATCACACTCCGAGAGCCCGGCGAGGGAGATCTGGCCGCCCGCCAGCATGCCGTGTCCGCCCGCCGAGCCCCGATCCCCGATGACTCGACGAACCAGATCTCCGGCGTGCGCCACCGGCTCCGAGCTTCGCACCGATACCAGGAGCCTGTCGCCGTACCTCCCGAGGGCGACCGCCCATTCGATCCCGCTTGCCCGGATCAGCAGATCCGCCAGCTCAGCAACCATGTCCGGATAGGCCAGGGCTCCCAGCGGAGCGATGATCACGCTGCCGTGCCGGCGGGCTTCCTCCAGCGCCTGATGCACCGATCGGAAGTAGCTTCGCGGAAGGCGGGGGTGGCGAATGCGCGCGTAGGCTTCCGGATTGGTGCGGGGATAGAGGTACAGGCTGGCGCTGATGTCGGCCTGGCTGACTTCTCGTCCCAGGTCCGCGGTCTCCGACTGGATGCCGTAGAACAGCCCGGTGGCCAGCGGTCGGTCCGGCTCCAACCCGGCCGCCCGCAGGTACTTGACCAGGATGGAGCAGCTGGCGCCGTACTCCGGTCGGATGTCGGTGAAGGAAGAGGCGGCGCTCTCGGGCCGCACGGGATGGTGATCGATCACGACCTGGGCGATCCGCCCGGGAGGAAGCGAGTTGTTCCCCGCCCGCGGCTGGGTGTCGACGAGCGCCACCGCCGTGTCGGGACGGATCTCCTGATCCCTGGCGAGCCGATCGAACTCGGCCCCGAGCTCGACGATCAGGGCCTGGTTCTCCGCCCGTCCGACGATGCCGCCGAAGGCCAGCGTCGGTGCCAGTCCGACGCAGTGCTCGAGCAGGTGTCCCAAAGCGGCGGCGGCCGCCAGGGCATCCGGGTCCGGATTGTCATGGGTGACGACCAGCAGGCGGTCCGCATCCTCGACCGCGTGGAGCAGCTCGGCCAGGCGCGCCGCCGCATCGGCGGTAACGACATCCGGCTCGCGAGGACCGGTCGGAGCCTCCGGCGAATCAAGCGGCCCGCCTCCCTCGGGACCGGCGTCATCGGCGAAACTCGCCGGGGAGGACCCCTCCTCCTCGTCGCCGGCGGGCCTCATTCGGAGTCGGTCCGGAGCCGACAGGCCCCGGCCGCGATCAGCCGCTCCACCCGAATGCCCCGGTCAGAAACGGGTTCGAGTGTGCCTCGCGCCCCACGGTCGTATCCGGTCCGTGGCCCGTGTGCAGGATCGTGTCACCCGGAAGCTCGAGAATCCGGCTGCGGATGGTGCGAAGCAGCTCCGCCGTGTTTCCGCCCGGCAGATCGGTTCGGCCGATGGACCCGGCGAACACGCAGTCACCGACGAAAGCTCGGCCCGGTAGGCAGAGGACGACACCGCCGGGCGAGTGACCCGGCGCATGGCGGACCTCGATCTCGAGGCCGGCCAGAGCGAGGCGCTGCCCGTGCGCGAACCTTCCCTCGGGGGGAGGGGGAGGTTCCATCTCCAGCCCGAAGGCAGCGGCCTGCTGCGGCGCCGCTTGGTAGAGTGGTAGATCGCTCGGATGCAGGTGAACCGGTACCGAGTAGCGGCGCGTCAGCGGCGCCACGCCGGCGATGTGGTCCACGTGCGCGTGCGTAAGCAGGATTGCCACGGGCCTGCCCCCCCACCCATCGACCGCTTCCGCGATCCGGTCGGCCTCGAATCCCGGATCGATGATGAGGATCTCCCGCTCGCCTTCCCGGCGAAGGAGGAAGCAGTTGGCGAGAAAGGGCCCGAGCTCCAACCTCGAGACCTCCACGGGTCGAGACACGCGCCCGGGGGTCGAGGCGCGGCCGCGCCCCATGACTCGGGCAGGCTCCCTAGGCGGAGAACGAGCTGCCGCAGCCGCAGCCGCCGGTCGCGTTCGGGTTCTCGAAGGTGAAGCCGGATCCCTGGAAGCTGGTGTGGTAATCGATCACCACGCCGTCGAGGTACTGGGCGCTGAACGGGTCGACGAACAACCGGATCCCGTGTGACGGAACGATGAAGTCGTCCTCCCGGGGATCCTCTTCGATGTCGAGTCCGTACTCGAACCCGGAGCACCCGCCCGGACGAACGCTCACCCTGAGACCGGCCGACTCCGTGCTCAACTGCTCCTGCTCCAGGAACTTGCGAACTTCCGTCGCTGCCAGCTCGGTCATGCCGAGCTTCACGGCCCCGATCTCGGGTGTCGTCGTTCCGCTCATATCCCCCATTCCTGTCAGGTTTTCCCGCGATCCTTCCGCCGGAGCCCGGTGCAAATCGTAGGCCGCGCGCTCGGCGCCTGTCAACCACGCTGCCTCGACCCTACCGCGCGAGGAACCGGTCACTGTTATATAAATGCTGGCAGCGGTCGAGGTTCCGGGAGACCGGGTCGCGGAGACCTCGGCCATGGGCGGAATCGTGGCGGGATCGTGAGGACCGGAGAAACGGGAGAGCGATGAGCGAGGAGAAACAGGTGGTCGAAGGCACGTCGGCGGCCCCACGCGAAAGCGGCTTCGGCCAAGCCGAGCACCATCAGCTCGTGATCATGGGGTCGGGCCCGGCCGGACTCACCGCTGCACTCTACGCGGCCAGGGCGAAGCTGGCGCCGGTCGTCTACCGCGGCCCGGAGTCGGGGGGGCAGCTCATCACCACGACGGATGTGGAGAACTATCCGGGCTTCCCGGAGGGCGTGCTCGGCCCCGACCTGATGCTCAAGTTCGAGCAGCAGGCGGCCCGGTTCGGGGCCGACCTGCGCTGGGGCACGGTAACGGAGGTGGAGCTGGCGAGCCGGCCGCTGCGGCTGATCATCGATGAGGAGGCCCCGATCACCGCCGACGCGCTGATCATCGCGACGGGCGCCTCGGCCAAGTATCTCGGCCTGGAGAACGAGGCGAGGCTGCTCGGCCATGGCGTGTCATCCTGTGCGACCTGTGACGGCGCCTTCTTCCCCGATGTGGACGTCGCGGTGGTCGGAGGCGGCGACTCCGCGATGGAGGAGGCTCTGTTCCTCACCCGTTTCGCATCGCGGGTCTATGTCATCCACCGGCGAGACGAGCTACGGGCCTCGCGCATCATGCAGGAGCGGGCCCTGGCGCACGAGAAGATCGAGGTGCTCTGGGACACGGTCGTCGATGATGTGCTCGGCGACCGGGAAGTCGAAGGCGCACGCATCCGCAACGTGAAGACGGGCGAGACATCGGAGCTGTCCGTCGGCGGATTCTTCCTGGCCATCGGCCACACGCCGAACACGCAGGTGTTTCGCGGGTGGCTGGACATGGACGAGCTCGGCTACATCAGAACGGGGCCCGACTCGACGCGTACCACCATCCCGGGTGTCTTCGCGTGCGGCGACGCCCAGGACCACGTGTACCGGCAGGCCGTCACCGCCGCCGGGACCGGGTGCATGGCGGCCATCGACGCCGAGCGCTGGCTGGCGGAGCGGGAAACCTCCGCCGTCGGGACGGAGCCGACGTCGAGCGAGGCCGAGGCCCTCGACGCCGTGGATCGGGCGGGGTAGGGCCGCAGCGGGACGATCAGAAGCCGGGATCGGCCACGCGCTCGCGCAGGATCTCCATCCATTCCGCCGGCACCCGTTCCGAGCCGATCTCCGGGCGTCCCGGCGCGGGCCCGTGCCAGTCGGAACCACCGCTGCGCAGAAGGCCCAGCCGGCGCGAGAGGGACTGAAGCCGGGCCCTGACGCGGTCGCGGTTCTCGGGGTGCAGCACCTCGACGCCGTCCAGGCCCTCCGACCGCCAGCGGACGATCTCCCGCTCGGCGTGCGTGTGCCCCGGGTGAGCGAGGATCGCGACGCCTCCCGCTCGGTGAACCCGCTCGAAGACAGATGCGGGCGGTGTCGGCAGCTTCTCGACGAAGGCGGGCCTGCCCCGGGCCAGATAGCGGCGGAAGACCAGCTCCAGGTCGGGTACGAGCCCCTCCGAGACGAGAGCGCGGGCGACGTGCGCTCTCGTCGGCGCGGCCGCGCCGCATTCCTTCTCGACGGCTTCGTACTCCAGCCCCAGGCCGAGCCCCCGGAGTCTTCGCGCCATCTCGCGGGCGCGGCGTACCCGATCGGCCGTGAGCGTCGCGAGGAACTCGAGGAGCTCCGGATTCCGCCGGTCCACGCCGAAGGCCAGGATGTGCACGGACCGGTTCGGCTCGTTGGCCGAGATCTCGGAGCCGGGGAGGAAGTGAAGGCCGAGACGCCGCGCCTCCTTCTCGGCCTCGTCGAGCCCCATCAACGTGTCGTGATCCGTGAGCGAGATTCCGGAGAGGTGGGCCGACGCCGCGGAGCGAACCACGGCGGCCGGCGACAGGGTCCCGTCCGAGGCGGTGGAGTGGAGGTGCAGGTCTACGTGCGACAGCGGAGGCTCCGGTCAGTCGTAGCCCGGCGGGTATCCCATCGAACGCGAAGCAGCGAACAACTCCCGGAGGGAGGCGTCGTCGAGCCGATCGAGGTCGGTCTGGCCCGCGACTCGCTGCACGGGGACCTCGACGACGCGGTAGGGTCGCTGGTTGGTCGTCACACAGAAGAACAGCAGGGTACGGAATCCCTCGCGCTCCTCGCGCTCCGCCAGCCGTACCCGCCACGTATCCCCGGCCGCCTTGATCTTTCGCACCTCAGCCATCCGCCCGCTCCACCAGCAGCGCCTCGGCCAGGTCGCCGGCGAGCGACACGGCTGCTCCGTCGACCTTCAGGGCGTAGGGAGGACCGGCCGAGGCATCCTCCGCGAGGACCACGCGCGCCCCGGGGCGGAGGCCCACCTCGGCAAGCCGGGTCAGGCGGGAAGAGTCGTTGTCGGCAACCTGCGACACCACCCCGGACTCCCCAGGCCGCAGATCCAACAGCCTCTGCAACGGACGCTCCGTGATCCGGCCTTCGGCGGTAGGAATCGGGGCTCCGTGAGGATCGAACTCCGGATCCCCCAATGCTGCGGCCATCCGGTTCACGAGCTCGTCCGACACGGCGTGCTCCAGACGTTCCGCCTCCGAGTGCACGGTGTCCCAGGTATACCCGAGCTTCTCGATCAGGTAGAGCTCGATCACCCGGTGTCGTCGGATGATCCGGAGCGCGGAGCGCTGGCCGCTCTTCGTCAGACGGACGCCATGATAGGGGACGTGCTCCAGGAGTCCCTGGTCGGCCAGGCTCTTGACCATGTTGGTCACGGAAGCGGCCGAACGCTCGAGTTGGTCGGCCAGCGCCGTCGTCGAAACCGGCGACTCTCGGCGCTCTAGCTTGTACACCGCCTTGAGGTAGTCCTCGGCGGCGCGGCTGCGCGTCTTGGCAGCGGGCATTTCGGATCGTCTCGCTCCCGTGTCGATCACCATCAGACCGGGATGAAGCTCGCGTCCGTCTCCAACCCCCGGACAAAGCGAGCGATCAGGGCGGCGGCATGCTCCACATCCCGCAGGGACACGATCTGGTTGGGTGAGTGCATGTACCGGTTGGGGATCGAGACGATCCCCGTGGCCACCCCGGAGCGGGAGACATGAATCGCGTCCGCGTCCGTACCGCTGCCGCCCGGCGAAGCGTGGACCTGGAAGGGGATCTCCTCTCCCTCGGCCGCCTCGACCAGCCGCCGGAACACGACCTGGTTCACCACCGCGCCGCGGGAAAGCACGGGTCCGCCGCCGATCTTCACCTCCCCGTGCTCCTTCGCATCCAGGGTCGGATGGTCGGTGGCGTGCGTCACGTCGATTACGATCGCCACCTGCGGGGCGAGCTCGAAGCTGCTCGTTCGAGCCCCACCCCCGGAGGCGTATCCGATCTCCTCCTGCGTGGTGGCGACGGCGATCACGTCCACCGTCGACCCGGCCTCCGCCACCCGTCGCAGCGCCTCCAGGGCCACCACGGCTCCGATCCGGTCGTCGATCGAGCGAGCGGCCACCAGCTCTTCGCCCAGCTCCAGCGTGTCGGAGCGGATCACCGCGACATCGCCGATCGCCACCCGCTTCCTGGCTTCCTCCGCGCTCGACGCTCCGATGTCGATCCAGAGATCCTTCATCTTCACGGCCTTGTCGCGGTCGGAGCGATCGATCAGGTGAACGGCCCGACGCCCGATCACCCCGGCCACGGCGCCGGCCGACCCCAGGATCTCCACCCGCTGGCCCACCAGGACCTGGGGATCCCAGCCCCCCACCTCCTTGACGTAGAGAAAGCCCTGGTCATCGATGTGATGCACCATGAGCCCGATCTCGTCGATATGGCCGGCGAGCATCACCCGGGGACGCCCCCCTTCACCCACCTGGGCGAAGCTGCTGCCGTGGATGTCGCTCCAGGTGCGCTCCGCGAACTTGTCCGCCAGCGCACGCCAGGCCGCGGCGACCTCGGTCTCGAACCCGGAGGGGCCCCGGGCATCGAGCAGCAGGGCGAGGCTTTCACGCACTCCGGTGCTCATCGGCCTCCCGTGTCTTTCTGTTTCGTGGAGCGGCGGTCGGGGCGAACCCGACGAGCCGGAAAACGGGGCGGTAAGTTAGGGACGGAAAAACGGGGCGGCAATTACGCTTCGTGGGCGTCGATCTCCTCCAGCAGGCAACGCAGTCTCTCCTCCAGCGCTCTCGAGCGCGACGGCTTCAGCCCCCGGTACTGAACGTAATCCAGGAACGCCCGCTCGAAGTTGAAGTACGGGTAGCAGCGCCGGCAGATCTCCACGTGGCGCCGCACCCTTTCGGCGTGGTCCGATGGCAGCTCGCCGTCCAGGTACTCGTAGACGCTCCGAACCGCCTCCTCGCAACTCACCTCCTCGGTCGCCGGGCTTCCGTCCGGTCCGACCGTCCCGCCGGACCGCCGCTCTTCTTCGCTCATCTGCATGCCCCCTCCGGTGGACGTTCCATGGACCTTCCCTCCATCAGACCCGGCCTCACCTGAGGTATCCCATTTCGACCGCGTACCCGTACAGCCGCTGCTGCAACCGCCGTCTGGCCCGGAAGAGACGGGACTTCACGGTTCCGATGGGAATGTCGAGAAGAGCGGCGATCTCCTGATAGCCGATACCCTCCAGATCCGCCAGCACCAGGGGGACGCGAAAATCCTCGGGCAGTTCCTCGATCGCCCGAACCACCTCCTCGTCGACGATGCGATCGAAGAAGCCGCCCTCCGCATCGGCCTCCTGCAGCTGGGGATAGACGGAGCGCTCCGCCACCTCCTCGTACCCCACCGGTGCCGGACGCGCCTGCCGGCGGCGGAGGTCGTTGATGAAGGTGTTGCGGAGGATGGTGCTGAGCCACGCGCGGCAGTTCGTGCCCGACTCGAAATCCCCCCAGGCACGGTACGCCTTGAGCATCGTATCCTGGACGAGGTCCTGCGCCGCGGCATCGTCACCGCCGGTGAAGCGAAGCGCGAGGCCGTACAGCAGGTCGAGGTGGACGAGTGCCTCGGCCTCGAACTCCTCGCGCTTCCCCCCGATCACTTCTCGATCGGCGCCTGCACCAGGTTGCCCCATTCCGTCCAGGAGCCGTCGTAGTTCCTCACCTTGGGATAGCCCAGCAGGTAATGGAGCACGAACCAGGTGTGGCTGGAGCGCTCGCCGATCCGGCAGTAGGCCACGACCTCGTTCCCGGACGACAGCCCGGCTTCCCCCTCGTAGATCGCCCGCAGCTCGTCCACCGACTTGAAGGTGCCATCCTCCTGGACGGCCCGGGCCCACGGGATGTTGGCCGCGCCGGGGATGTGTCCACCACGCAGCGCGCCCTCGTTCGGGTAGTCCGGCATGTGCAGTCGCTCCCCGCGATACTCCTCCGGCGAGCGGACATCGATCAGTGGATTCCCGCCTTGGATGTGCCCCAGCACGTCGTCACGAAAGGCGCGGATAGGCGCGTCGCGTCGATCGGGCACCGGGTAGTCGCTCTCGGGGTACTCGGGCACGGCCGTCGACATCTCACGGCCCTCGGCCTGCCATTTGCTTCTTCCCCCGTCCATGATTCGGCAGTTCGGGTGGCCGAAGAGCTCGAACACCCAGAGTGCGTAGCAGGCCCACCAGTTGTTCTTGTCGCCGTAGAACACCACGGTGGTGTCTCGCGAGATCCCCTTCTGCCGCATCAGCGCCGCGAACGCCGCCGCCTCCAGGTAATCGCGCTGCAGCGGATGCTGCAGGTCCGTGTGCCAGTCGATCTTGACGGCTCCCGGGACGTGTCCCGTGTCATAGAGCAGCACATCCTCGTCGGACTCGACGATTCGGAGATCGTCGCGATCGAGATGGTCCGCCACCCAGGCCGTCGTCACGAGCTTGTCGGGGTTCGCGTAGGACGCGATGCGATCGTTGCTCATCGGGCCTCCTTTGTGACTGTGCCTCTTCAGGCTAAGAGGGATGCGGGCCGGTACGCCAGCCTGGGGCCGCGGAACATCCCCCGTCGATCGGCCGGTAACGACGAGCCGTGGATCTTGATACACAACCGGCCGAAACGGGGCCCGGTTCCCGGCCCACCCCGGGCCGAGATGGACCGCGCATCAATCCCTGAGCCGATACAGCAGGCTTTGCAGCGAATCCGGGGAGACGGGGGCCCTCGCCTCGATGACGAAATCGTCGATCCGCAACATCTGCAGCGACTCGTAGGCCTGCTGCCATGTGGACTCCGGCGCCGGCCGCGCCTGCCCGCCGGGCACCCGTTCGTCGCCGGCAGGGCGATCGCCCATGTCGAGCTCGGGCATGTCCCGCCGACCGGCGATCGTCGTCTGCCGCAAGTCGAGCGTGTGGCCCGAGGGGAGCTGCTGGGCCGTCCAGACCTCGGGCGGACCTCCGGTCACCCGGGCGAACATCGACAGCACCGGCAAGCCCTCCACCGCCCGGACGGCACCGCCGAGCAGGGCTTCCGCCTCTTCGCGCTCCACGAGCCGCCAGCCTTCGGGACCTCCTCCGCCCCGCGCCGACCGGGTGGTCAGCGGCGCTGCGGCATCCGCCTCCTGGGCGGCCTTCGCCGCCGCCTGCCCGGCGTCTTCTGCGCGGAACTCCTTGACCGGTCCGGTGGGCGCACGCGAGGCGGGCTCGCCCGCCGCCATCGGCTCGCGCCCCAACCCGTCGCCCTCCTTCTCCAGATAACCCTCCTCCGCAGGCGCCGTCGGCTGCTCGGCCGCGACGCTCGCTTCGTCGGTCGCCGCCTTCGCCTCCTCGGCACCTTCTGCCGGCTCGCGCCCTCGCATCATCCGGAGCACATCCGTTGGCTCCGTCCGGACCGACGCCGCCCGATCCGTTTCGACCATGCTGCGCGCCAGCCACCCTGCCGTGAGCGCCACCGCCAGCGAGGCCGCCCAAGCCAGAGACGATCCGCCCGGATGGAAGCGGCGACTCGCCAGCGGACGTCTCCACGGGGCACCCGCGTCCACGATCCGGCCGGCCCCGGGGAGGACACCTGCCGCCCGCTCCACGAGGTCCGCCAACGGAGGGGCCGAGTAGGAGGCCGGTGTGGCGGATCCCAGGATGCCCGCCGCTTCTTCCTTTACGGCCCCGGCGGCCTCCAACCGTCTCCGGCAGTCCGCACAGGCAGCGAGGTGCGCCTGTGCCCCATCGATGCCCGCCCCACCCAACCCCTCCGCGCTGCCGTCGAGGTAGGCATGCAGCTGCCCCTCAGTCAGATGCGACATTTCGCTGCTCCCGCTCCTTATGGGCCGCGACCAGGCGGCTCCGTGCCCGCGCCAGGGTGGTGCCTACGGCGCCCGGTGCCAGTCCGGTGGCCTCCGCGATCTCCGTGTAGCTCAGGCCTCCGTCCCACAGCAGGAGGATCTCGCGGTCCTTCACACCGAGCGCCTCCAACGCGAACCTCACGGCTTCGGTTCTTTCCCGACGCTCCGCCTCCTCGGAGGGAGCCGGAGCGGCTGGAGGATCCATCCTCATATCGGCCCGAACCAGCTCCAGATGCCGCCGACGTCGGACCGCCGTGCGCGCCTCGTCGCGCGCCAGGTTCGATGCCACCGTGAACAGCCAGGCACGGGGGTTGTCCGGATCGTGGCCCAGCGCCCGCACGAATGTCTCCTGAACGAGGTCCTCCGCCCTCTGAGCGTCCCATACCTTTCGGTACAGGAAGCGGACGAGATCACCGTACATCGACTCGTACAGAAGTGCCCAATCCGTCGGCATCCCGGCTCGATCCTCCGCTCCCGAATCATCCGCTGCCGCCGCGACCGTCCGGGCAGGCGGCGGACCTCGCCCTTGAGGACGAATCCGTCCTCCACCCTTGCACACCGGCGTTGGCCGCTAGCGGCGCTCCACTTCCACGATGCGCGCGGTCGTGAGCTCCCTGCCACCGGCCAGCCGAACGGCGGCGCTCACGACATATCGACCTTCCTTCAAATCGGGGACCCGCAGCTCCACGTAGCGCGACTCCGGGCGGGAGCCGCCGGCGGGCCGCTCCCGCCAACCGAGACTGACGGTGCGCCCCTCCCGTCTGGCCAGTCCCAGCCATTCGGCCGCCCGGCGGAAGAAGCCCTTTCGCGGACTCGTGAGCGAAACCTCCACCTGCAGGGGCGTGCCCGGCGGGACGTCGTACAGCTCCCAGAGAAGGCCGATGAGCTGGCCGGCCTCGACGGTCGTCGACGGACGTACGCGCTCGAGAGCCTCTTCCAGGGACTCGGGTGCCGGCCTGTCCTCCGAGGCCTCCACCAGCAGGAGGTCGGAGAGAGAGGCGCCGGCCGGCGGATCCAGGCGCCGACCGAACCGAACGCGGGCCGCCCTGCCGGCCGAGTCCGCCAGTGCCTCGAGGCCGAGGATCCCCGCTCGGGCGGGCACCTCGAGCGTGAGCACTCCGCGCCGCGATCCCCGGGAAGTAGCGATCCTCGACTCGCCCGTCTCCGAGGCCCAAACGAGGCTCGTTCGCACCGGGGTGCCCGCCGGAAGAGAGTCCGTACTCCACGCGTACGCTCCGACCAGAAGCGCGGCCGCGGCGCGCCGGAAGACGGCGAGCTGGTGGTCGAAGCCCTCTCCCGGGCCATCGAACGCACGCGCATAGGGTGGCCGGTACTCCTCTCGGGGACGACGCGGAGACAGATCCCAAGCCGGATCGAGCGCCGTGAACCCGGCCACCAGCTCGGAGGCGGGAAGGAAGTGGAAGCTCTCGTCGGGATCGTGACCCGTGATCGACGGACGCTGGCGGGCGGGCGAGTATACCGGCTGGCGGCGACGGGACCAGCCGATGGGCCAGCCGTAGCGCAGGAGCAGCTCTTCCAGATCCACCCCCCAACGGACCCCATAGGGCGAGTCGGCTCCGACCTGCAGGCGGTTGAGCACCCGGCGCGAGAAGTGCTCGGACCGCCGCTCGTTGCCGGGCACCATGAGCAGGGGGTCGGCGAGCCACCAGATCCTGCGCTCCAGCGGCTCCCGCTCGGCACATGAAAGGTCCTCGTAGTCGCTCCTCAGATCGCCCTCCAGCAGGTACGAGAGTTCGGTCCAGCTGCAGCGCTCGCCGACCGGCATGGCACGGAGCGCCCGCTCGAAGGCGGCTTCTGCGGCGGAGAACTCGGCCTCTGCGTGCAGGGCGTAGGCGAGGAGGGCCGCGCACCACCACTTCTCGGCGCGGCAGGAGCGTGCCGCGGTCTCCGCCTCCTCGCGTCGCCCGGCCTCCACCAGATATCGGACCCACTGCCCCACTACCCAGGCGTCGCCGGGTGCCGCGAGCACCAGGCTCTCGAGCGAGAGGACCAGTTTCTCGCGGGCCGCCGTCACGCTCCGGGCTTCGGGGCCCGGATTCCAGGTCGGATCGTCTTCATGCCAGAGGCAGAAGCGTCCGACGATCTCGTCACAGGGACCGGTGGGTCCGTTCCAGAAAGGAAGATGCCGTCGCCGGGTGCTCTCGAACGCCCTCTGCGCATCACGGGCCGACTTGCGGGCCCGCTCCTCTTCGATCCGCAGCGTGTCGGCAAGCGACGAGGTCGGTTGCAGGGACCGCTTCGCCTGCGCCACCGCCGCCGGCGAAGCGGCGGCGGGCAAGGGCGAGACAGCGGCGACGGCGGCCGCGACGAGCCAGGCCCCCGCAAGCCAGGCGGCCGTGAGCGATGCCGCGGCCTGCCAGGGACGCCACGCTTGTATAGACTCGACGCACAGCATCCGGCCCGTCCCCCCGATCCTTCCTCGGCAAGATGGAGGAGGACCGAAGCGTGGCCAACCGCCGCTACGGCGCTGCGGCCGGCGCCGTTCCGGTCACACGCCCATCTGCATCGATGAGTTGGATGGTGCCGAGACCGAGCTCGCGGAGAGACGTCTCGATCTGCTCGCGATCTCCAACCACCACCCAGACGAAGGAGGCCGGCTGGATCGTGGCCCGGGCGACGTCCGCCACCGTCGCCAGCTGCAGTCCGCGCAGCTCCTCCACGTAACGCGTGAAGTAGTCGTCCGGAAGCTCGAAGGTCACGATCTCGGCGACGCCGCCCTCCAATTCACCATTGGTCTCCCAGCGGCCGGCCATCCTTCGCGTCTCGTAATCCTGCACCTTCGTGAGCTCATCCTCCCGGATCGGTCGCTCGCCGCGGATCCCCTCGAGCTCGATCCCCAGCTCCCGCAGGGACTCCGCCGTCCTGTCGGTCTGCACGGGCGCGTAGAGGATCAGCGGGCGCTGGGCTTTCGTGTCGATCACGAAGCTGAACGCGCCGTAGGACCAGGCCTTGTCCTCGCGCAGGTTCATGTTGATCCGCGAGCTGAACGTCCCGCCCAGGATGCTGTTGACCGTTTCCAGGGCCACCTCGTCGGGCCGGTTCCGGGGCTCGACCAGCTGGCCGGCGAGGATCAGGGACTGGATCGCGTCCGGTCGATCCATCAGGTAGATCGTCGGTTCGGCCGCTGCGGGCACCACGGCGATGTTCTTGGCCGGCACGTCGGCGCCCGCCCAGCCGCCGAAGAACCGCTCGAGCCGCGCCTCGAGCTCCTCCATCGTCACGTCCCCCACGACCACGAGGACCGCGTTCTCGGGCCGGAACCAGGTGGAGTGGAAGTCCGCCAGGTCGGCGCGGGTGAGACGCGAGACCGACTCTTCGGTCCCGGAGCCGGTCATCGGGTGGGAGTAGGCGTGCCCCTCGCCGTACATGAGCCCGGGCAGGACCCGGAGCGCCATCGCGAACGGCTGGGTCTTCTCGCGCCCGATGGCGGCAAGCTGCAGCTGCTGGAGCCGGTCGAAATCCGCCTGCGGAAAAGACGGGTTTCTGATCACGTCCGCGAACACGGCGAGCGAAGCGTCGAGGTTCTCGGCGAGGGCCGACAGGGACACGCTCGAGGCGTCGAGGCTGGAGCCGGTGCTCAGCTGCGCCCCGAGCCGCGCCAGCTCATCGCTGATCTCGAGGGCGGAGCGGGTCAGCGTGCCCTCATCCATCATGTCCAGAGCGAGGCTGGCGGTGCCGGGCAGCTCGGCCGGATCCGCCGCGTACCCCGCGTCGACGATGAGGCTCATCTCGACCAGCGGAACCGCGTGCCTCTCGGCCAGGACGACGTCGAGGCCGTTCGACAGGGTAGCGCGCTGAAGCTGCGGGAACGGTACGTCCGGCGCCGGCCCGGGATCGGGTACGGCGGACCGATCGGCATCCTCTGCCGCGGAAGCGAATTCCGGATAGGGCCGCACCTCCAGCACGTACACCCCGGATCCGAGCCACTCCCGGCCCGTGTCCCGGAGGTCGGCCGGCGTCGCGTCCGCGGCGCGCTGCAGCCGGGTGCGATAGTAGTCCGGCCGACCGCCGTACACCTGGCTCATCGCCAGGACGTCGGACTTGCCGCCGAAGCCGCCGATCCGCTGAATGCCACGGACGAACGCGGCCAGGTGCTGTGTCCGCACTCGCTCCATCTCCTCGTCCGTCGGGCCCTCCGCGAGCAGGCGCTCCAGTTCCTCCCGCACGGCCGCCTCCACTCCCTCCAGACTCTCTCCCGGACGGGCCGTCGCCCGGATCTCGAACTGCCCTCCGATCTCCCCCAGGCGGACGAAGGCGACGACGTCGGTCGCGATCTGGTCATCATACACGAGCCGCTTGTACAGACGGGACGACTTGCCCTGCGCCAGCACGTCGCTCAGGAGATCGAGATAGGTCGCCTCCACGGAGCGCCACTCCGGGATGTTCCAGACCATGTACAGGCGGGCCTGGGGGACGCGATCCTCGACCGTCTGCCGCTTCTCGCCCTCCATGGGAGCCACCCAGACCTGGTGTCTCGGAACGGGCGGACCGGCGGGGATGGATCCGAAGTACTTCTCGACCTGCTCGCGCGCCGTCTCGGCGTCGATGTCTCCGGCCAGCACGATCACGGCGTTGTTCGGGCCGTAGAAGGTCCGGAACCACTCGTGGACATCTTCGAGGGTGGCGGCATCCAGGTCCTCCATCGAGCCGATCGTCGTCCACGAGTACGGATGGTCGCTCGGATAGGTATTCTCGGTCCGAAGCTGGCGGACGCCGCCGTAGGGCTGGTTCTCACCCTGTCGCTTCTCGTTCTGCACCACGCCCCGCTGCTCATCCAGCTTGCCCTGGTCCACCGCTCCGAGCAGGTGACCCATCCGATCCGACTCCATCCAGAGCGCCATCCCCAGGGCAGGCGTCGGTACGTTCTGGAAGTAGTTCGTGCGATCGGAGTTCGTGGTACCGTTCATGTCCGTCGCCCCCGCCCGCTCGAACGGCCCGAAGTACTCGTCGTTAAAATTTTCCGTCCCGTTGAACATCAGGTGCTCGAACAGGTGGGCGAAGCCCGTTCGCCCGGGCTTCTCGTTCTTCGAGCCCACGTGATACCAGACGTTGACGGCCACGATCGGCGCCTTCCGGTCCTCGTGCACGATCACCGTGAGCCCGTTGTCGAGCACGAACATCTCGAACGGGAGCTCCACCTCCTCGGCTCTCGCGTTGGCTGGGCTCGGTTCCTGGGCCGCGGCAAAGGGAGCGAGCGCCAACAGCACGGCGAGGGATGTGGAGAGGATCGCCATCGGTTTTTGCATCGGTCACCTGCTCATTCCTGCATGATCGAGAGCTACCGGATCGGAAGAACGTCGGCATCGCCCGGCGAGGCCGCTTCGTTCCTCCCTGTCATGCCGGACCGACCCCGCTCGTTTCCAGATGACGGGGGCGGTGGACTAGGGGTCAATCTAGCCGGGTCCTGACGGCCAGAACACTCAACCGCGGAAGGGTTTCCGGGGCTTGCCTGCCCCGTGCGGCCCTGCTAGTTTCTTAGCAGCCTGCTAATCGCTTAGCATGGCCCGCGGCCCGGGGTGGAGTGGGACGTAGGAGGTTGAAGCCCGTGGATCGGAAGCGTCGCGAATTCGAGGCGGAGGCTCTCGTTCATCTCGATGCGCTCTATGCCGTCGGGCTCCGACTCACCGGCGGCGACGGGCCCCGGGCCGAGGATCTCGTTCAGGACACCCTGCTCCATGCCTTCCGCGCATGGCACACCTTCCAGACAGGCTCGAACTGCCGCGCATGGCTGATGCGGATCCTGCGGAATTTGTTCCTCGACGAATGCCGCAGGCAAAGCCGATTCGTGGCGGACATGCGGCCGGAGGCGCTGCTGAACTTTCGGTCCGTGAACCCGCTCGGCAGGCCCGACGCCGAGGCCCGACTGGTGGAGGGTCCCGTCGGGCCCGAGGTGCGCCGAGCGATCGACGGACTGCCGCGCGTTTACCGGGAGACGCTGGTCCTCAGCGACCTCATGGGCCTCACCTACCTGGAAATCGCCGACGAGACCGGCGTTCCGGTCGGGACCGTGAAGTCCCGGCTGTTTCGCGCGAGACGCATGGCACAGGCGGAGCTCGCCCCGTACGCCCTGGCTACTGGATTTCTCCCCGTCGACCGGGCCGCGTCGGAGGCGCGTCGCGGCGCGCCTCGGGAGCGGGGTGGAGGCCTTTCCGGCGACCGCGTACAATCCTTCCACTAGCCGATCCGCCTCCGCATCCGGGCCCACCGGCCATCCTGATCCTATCGCTTCGGCGGTGCTCCCTCGGCCCAGGCGCGCTTGAGAGTCGGGGCCTCATCCCGTCGTTTACCTGATCGGCGAAACCGAGGCGGAATCACTCGGCGGGCAGGTGGAGACATCGATGGGAGCGTTCGACATACCCGTGGTCGTAGGGAGCACGAGGCGCGGTCGTCAGACACCCAAGGTCGCGAGCTTCGTATGCCGCCGACTCGCCGAGCGTGACGGAGTCGTCTCGGAGCTGCTCGACCTGGCGGAGTACGACTTCCCGATCATGGAGGAGCGACTGAGGCTCCGGGATGATCCGCCTCCGGGCCTGGTGGAGTTCAGTCAGCGGATCGCCCAGGCGGACGCGCTCGTGATCGTCACCCCGGAGTACAACAGCGGCTATCCCGGCGTCCTCAAGAACGCGCTGGACTACCTGCTCCCGGAGTACGCCCGGAAACCGGTGGGCATCGTGACCGTCTCGTCCGGCCCCTGGGGCGGACTCAGCGCCCTCGCACAGCTCCGCCAGGTGGTCCTGTCGCTCGGCGCCTTGCCGATTCCGGCGAAGTTTCCGGTACGACAGGTGAGGTCGAGCGTCGATGACGCCGGCGTCAGCGATGATCCGGCGTATGAGAAGAGCGCGGATCGGTTCATCGACGAGCTCCTCTGGTACACCGAGGCGCTGGCCGCCCGGCGCGCGCTCGACACGCCCCCGACATAGGTCCCGGCCTCCGCTTCCCCCTCCGTGCTCTCCCCCTCGCGCCCGCCCAACGCTCCGGCGCGCCCGGCGCGGGCTTGACATTTCGCCGGGTTAGTGATTGATTGTTCAATCAAATAGGAGCGCGTCGGGCACACTTTCGTCGGCGGCCGATCTGATGCGGAGGACTCACCCGAAGCTTCGCGAAGTTCGCGCCCCGAGCCGCCCGCTTTTTCAATTGATTGATCAATCAAATGACGCGCAGATCCGAGACGAAGGAGCGCATTCTCGAGGAGGCTGCCCGCCTCTTTCACGACCGGGGCTACGCCGCCACCGGGATCTCCACCATCCTCGAACGCGCGGGCGTCAACAGCGGCAGCCTCTATCACTTCTTTCCCGGGAAGGAGGCGCTGCTCATCGGGGTCCTGGAGAGGCACCTCGTCCGGCTGGGGCCGATGATCCTCGATCCGGCCGAGAGGGCGGCCGACGATCCGCTGGAGCGGATCTTCTCCCTGCTCGAGGTCTATCGGCGAACCCTGCTGATCAGCGGTTGCACGAGGGGCTGTCCGGTGGGCAACCTGGCGCTCGAGCTCGGCGATCGGCAGCCGCGGGTGCGGGAGCTCATCGACGCGTACTTCTCCGCCTGGATCGGCCGCGTCCACGACTGGCTGGCCGCCGCTGGGGACCGCCTGCCGGCCGAGTTGGATCGAGAGGCGCTCGCACGCCTCGTGCTCTCGGTAATGGAAGGAGGAGTGCTGCAGGCGCGGGCCGCCCTCGTCCTCGATCCGTTCGATGCGGCGGCGGCTCAGCTTCGCTCCTACTTCCGGCTCCTGGAGAGCCATGCCCGACACGAGCTGGCCGAGGGACTCCACGTCGAGAGCGCGCCGGTCGGTGCAGCGGGCCAGCCGGTCCGCGACACGATCGACGCGATCGATGGGCCGGGCGAGACGGATGCGTCCGGATGGCGCTACTGGTGAGGCGCCACCGATGACCGACGAGGACCGGATCCGCGAGATGGTCCGCCGGGTGGTCTACCGGACGGTCGGCAGGACGGTCGGCAGGCCGTCGACGAGAGGGCGGGATCTGGTCACGCAGCGGGAGCTCGAGGACACCCCCTACGGCGGTGAAGTGCAGGTCCCTCCGGGCGCCATCATCACGCCGTTGGCCCGCCAGGCGGCGATGGAGCGGCGGATCTCGCTCACGCCGAGCACCCGCCCCGCTCCGGCAGCCACAGGAGTCGGTCGACCGTCCTCCGCCGCGAGATCCGTGTCCGACGCGACCGGCGGAGCCCGGACGGTGGCGATCGGCGCAGATCACGGGGGCGTCGGGCTGAAGGAGCAGCTGAAGCAGCATGTCCGCGAGCTGGGCTATGAGGTGCTCGACTGCGGAACCGAGGGGACGGAACCGGTGGATTATCCGGACTTCGCCCTCTCGGTGGGTCGGCTGGTGGCCCAGGGGCGAGCCTGGCGCGGCATCCTCGTGGACGGCGCCGGCATCGGATCGTGTATGGCCGCCAACAAGGTGCCGGGCGTGCGGGCCGCCATGTGCTACGACGAGGCCACCGCGGTCAACAGCCGCGAGCACAACGACGCCAACGTCCTCACGCTCGGCGCCGGACTGATCGGACCGAACCTGGGAAGGCGAATCGTCGACACTTGGCTGAAGACCCCGGCGGGAGGCGGGCGCCATGCACGCCGGGTGGAGAAGATCATGGAGATCGAGCGCAGGTTCGGAAGAGCGGGATGAGCGCTCGGGACGGTGCCGGCAGCCCGGGGAGCCGCGGACGATGAGGCCGGATGACGCGACCCTGGAGCGGATCATCGAGCAGATCACCCACGAGGTGTTCGTGCTGCTCGAGGGGGAGGCCGGCCTTGGCTCGGAGTCCGGGGCCCGGACGCCGCTTTCCCGGCGGAACTACGTGGATCGGGTCCAGCCGGTCATCAGCGCCGGGGCGGACCGCATCGCGAGCACGCTCGGCATCGCGCCCACGGACGGGACCCTGAGCCGGTACATCGACCACACGCTCCTCCGACCCGACGCGACCCAGGACGAGATCGCTCAGCTCTGCTACGAGGCCCGAAAGTACGGCTTCGCGTCGGTGTGCGTGAACCCGTCTCACGTGAAGCTGTGCTCGGAGCTCCTCAAGGGAAGCGACGTGCTCACCTGTACTGTCGTCGGCTTTCCTCTCGGGGCGACGTCCACCGAGGCCAAGACGTTCGAGGCCCAGAAGGCCGTCCGCGACGGAGCGCGGGAGGTCGACATGGTGATCAACGTCGGAGCGCTCAAGTCGCGCGACTACGAGCTCGTGGAGCAGGATATCGCCTCGGTGGCGAGCGCGGTCCATGCGGGAGGAGCGATCCTCAAGGTGATCATCGAGGCGGCGCTGCTCACCGACGAGGAAAAGGTCGCCGCCTGCCAGCTCGCCAAGGTGGCCGGTGCGGACTTCGTGAAGACCTCCACCGGCTTCGGCCCCGGCGGCGCCACGGCGGAGGACGTCGCCCTCATGCGCCGGGTGGTGGGACCGAAGATCGGCGTAAAGGCCTCGGGCGGGATCCGGACGTCCGCCGACGCCCAGAGGATGATCGAGGCGGGCGCTACCCGCATCGGTGCCAGCGCCAGCGTGAAGATCGTCGAGGGAACCGACACATGAGGAGCCCCCATGGCCGTTGACCTCCGCACCTACGTGTTTCTGGACAGTCTTCAGCCGCAACACGCGGCGTATCTGGGCACGGTGGCCCGAGGCTTCCTTCCGCTTCCGGGCGATACTTCGCTCTGGGTGGAGATCTCGCCGGGGATCGAGATCAACCGGATCACCGACATCGCGCTGAAGTCCACCCGCGTTCGGCCCGGGATGCAGGTCGTGGAGAGGCTCTTCGGGCTGCTGGAGGTGCACCACGAGGTACAGGCCGAGGTGCGGGCAGCGGGCGCCGCCATCCTGCAGGCTCTGGAGGTCCAGGAGTCGGAGCGCATCAAGCCGCGGGTGGTCTCGAGCCAGATCATCCGCCACGTCGACGCGCACCAGGTGCAGCTCGTCAACCGAATGCGGTACGGCCACATGCTCCTCGCCGGCCAGACGCTCTATGTGCTGGAGGTCGAGCCAGCCGGCTACGCAGCTCTCGCGGCCAACGAGGCGGAGAAGGAGGCCAACATCAACATCCTCGATGTCCGCGCCTTCGGCAGCTTCGGCCGCGTGTACCTAGGGGGCGAAGAGCGAGACATCATGGCCGGCTATGGAGCGGCCGTGGCGGCGATCGAGGGCGTGAGCGGCCGTGAGGCCGAGACGAAGCGGCGGACTTGATGGTGTGCGAAACTTGAGAAACCAACCCAGGTCGGGAGGGACGAATGGCTGACGAGTATGGTGCCGTCGAAGCGCTGGGCATGATCGAGACGCGCAGCTATCCGGCGATGGTCGAGGCGGCAGACGCCATGGTCAAAGCGGCAAAGGTGGAGCTCGTCGCCTACGAGAAGATCGGCGGCGGCTACGTGACCGCGGTGGTGCGCGGGGATGTGGCGGCGGTGAAGGCGGCGGTCGAGGCCGGAGCACGTGGGGCGGAGAAGGTGGGTGAGCTGGTCGCGATTCACGTGATTCCGAGGCCTCACGCCAACGTCGACCGCACGCTGCCTCTG
>CAZEBA010000002.1:1871-44082 GCA_964510615.1 uncultured Gemmatimonadota bacterium | reverse complement strand
CAGCGCACCCGCTCATTACGGACGACCAGAACCGCCTCTGGGCCGGCAGGGCGGACCGGCACCGAAGGCCGCGAAGAAGTAGGGCCGGCCGATGCTGCTCGGACGGGTGGTTGGAACATTGGTGGCGACGCGGAAGGAGCCCTCGCTGGAGGGGCTGAAGTTCCTCGTACTGCGTCAGCTCGACATCCAGGGCAAGGCGGCGCCCGGCTACCGGGTCGCCGCCGACGCGATCGGGGCCGGGATGGGCGAGGTCGTCCTGTACGCCACCGGTAGCGCCGCCCGCCAGACCGAGATGACCGACCGGCGACCGTGCGATGGGGTCATCATGGCGATCGTGGACACGCTGGAGGTGGACGGAGACGTCGTGTACGACAAGGCACGAGACGGCTGATGCTGGATTCTGCCCAAATCGACGCGGTCATCGAGCGGGTGATGGCCGAGCTTCGACAGGGCCAACGCGTCCGTCACGGCCCGCCGCCCGAGCCGCTGCCGGCCGTCCAGCCGCCACCTCCGACGGTGGAACCACGTCACGGCGGAAGCCTGTTCGACGAGGTCGACTCGGCGGTCGACGCCGCTCGACATGCGTTCGAGCAGCTGCAGGAGCTGCCCCTGTCCGTGCGCGAGCGGATGATCGCCCACGTCCGCCGCGCCATGCGGGAGAACGCCCAGCCTCTGGCCTGGGAGGCCTGGACGGAGACCGGCATGGGCCGCCACGAGGACAAGATCGAGAAGATCCTCCTGAACGCCAACAAGGCACCGGGCACGGAGCTGCTGCAGACGAGCGCCTGGAGCGGGGACGGGGGGCTCACCGTCGTCGAGTTCGCCCCGTACGGTCTCATCGGATCCATCATCCCGAGTACCAACCCGATCTCCACCGTCGTCTGCAACGCCGTCAGCATGGTGGCGGCCGGCAACGCCGTGCTCTTCAACGCCCACCCCGGAGCTCGCCGGTGCTCCAACCGCGCCGTGCAGCTGGTGAACGATGCCATCGTCGAGGCCGGCGGCCCGGCCAACCTGGTGTGCGCCACCACCGAGCCGACGATCGAGACGGCACAGCAGATCATGGAGCACCGTGGAGTGAACCTGCTGGTCGTGACGGGAGGCATCGGGGTGGTGCGGGCAGCGATGCAGAGCGGCAAGCGGGCGATCTGCGCCGGCCCCGGCAATCCGCCGGTGGTGGTGGACGAGACGGCCGACCTCGAGCAGGCGGGCCGGGACATCGTGCGCGGCGGCTCGCTCGACAACAACATCATCTGCACCGATGAGAAGGAGATCTTCGCGGTCGACTCGATCACCGACGGCCTCAAGCGCGCCATGTGCAGACACGGAGCGATCGAGATCGAGGGACGAGAGCTCGAGCGACTGCGCGCCTCCATCTTCGTGGACCAGCCGGCACCCGGCCGGCATGGCAGAATGAACCCCGAGTTCATAGGCAAGAACGCCGCGGTGCTGCTGCGCGAGCTCGGGCGGGAGGCCGACGACGAGGTCCGAATGGTGCTGGTCGAGGTCGAGCGCGACGACCCGCTGGTCTTCTCCGAGCAGATGATGCCGATCATGCCGCTGGTGCGCGTTCGGGACGCCGATGAGGCGATCGACCTGGCCAAGGCGGCGGAGCACGGTTTCCGGCACACGGCCGTGATGCATTCCAAGAACCTCGATCACCTGAGCCGCATGGCCCGCGAGATGGATTGCAGCATCTTCGTGAAGAACGGGGCCTCCTTCGACGGGCTCGGCTACGGCGGCGAGGGTTTCTGCTCGTTCACGATCGCCAGCCCGACCGGCGAGGGGCTCACCAACCCGATCAGCTTCAGCCGCATCCGGCGATGCGTGCTGAAGGACTCCTTCCGGATCGTATGAGCTCCGTGGCGACCCGTCCCCGCACCGCGACGGGCGGCCGATGATCGAGCCGGCACTCGCACTTCTGGACTTCAGCAGCATCGCGGTCGGCATCGAAGCGGCCGACGCCATGGTCAAGCGGGCGGAGATCGACATCATCCGTGCCGGAACCGTCCAGCCGGGGCGGTATCTCGTGCTGGTCGGCGGCCCGGTGGCGGAAGTGCAGGAGTCGCTGGCCGCCGGCCGGGAGGTGGGCGGCGAGCGACTGCTCGACTGGGTCTTCCTTCCGCACGTCCACCCGGAGGTCGTGGCCGCGATCGCAGGCGGCCGGGTGCCCGACGCCGCCGACGCCCTCGGCGTGGTGGAGACGACGACCGTCGCCGCGGCGATTCACGCCGCCGATGCGGGGATCAAGGGCGCCGATGTGCGATTGGTCGAGGTCCGTCTCGCCGATGGCCTGGGAGGTAAGGGAATCGTGCTCTACTCCGGTCTGGTGGCCGATGTCGAGGCCGCGGTCGAGATCGGCGTGAGCGTGCTGGAGCGACCAGATCTGTTGGTGCGCGAGGTCGTCATTGCCCAGCTGCATTCGGAGATGTGGGACAACGTCGCGGATGCCACCCGGTTCGCCGCCAGGGTGTTGGAAGGCCTGTGAAGTTCGGGCGCGTGATCGGAACGGTGGTGGCCAGCCGCAAGTACCGGGGCCTGGAAGGTATCAAGCTTCTCGTCGTGCAGCCGCTGGACCGCGAGCGGAAGCCGCGCGGCCAGCCGGCGATCGCGGCGGACGGAACCGGCCAGGCCGGGCCAGGCCACCTGGTGATCATGGTGGCGAGCCGCGAAGGCGCCCAGGCGCTTCCCGAGGTGTTCGTGCCCGTCGACCTGGCGATCACCGGTCTGGTCGACGAGGTGGAGATCACCGGTGAGCCGAGGGGCCCGACGGCGACCTGGCGGCGATTGCCGGGCGAGGGGGGCTGACGTGTACATCGGTCGGGTGGTCGGATCGGTCGTTTCCACGATCAAGATCTCCCACCTGGCGGGGCGTCGGCTGCTGGTGGTGGAGCAGCTGGACACGGAGGGACGAGCGACCGATGACTACGACGTAGCGGTCGACGTGGCCCAGGCGGGTCCCGGAGACACCGTGCTGGTGATCGACGAGGGAAACGGCGCGCGGCAGATTCTGGACATCGATCCCGGTGCGGTGCGCGCCGTGATCGTCGGGGTGGTGGACGAGGTCTCGCTCGCGCCGCCGTTCGATCGGGATCCGGCCTAGGCGCGGGCAGCACGTCGCGCCAACTCGACGAACCCGGGTCCCAGGCTGGCACCGCCGACCAGCGCTCCCTCGACCTCCGGCATGGCCAGAAACGAGGCGATGTTCGCCTCGTCGACGCTCCCGCCGTAGAGCATCCGAACGCTTTGTGCGACGTCCTCGCCGAACGATTCGGCGATCGCGCCCCGCACGTGCAGCGCGAGGATGCGGTTGGCTTCGGGCGGCGTGGCCGGTCGCCCGCTCCCGATCGCCCAGATCGGCTCGTAGGCGATCACGCAGCAAGCGACCTCCTCCGGCCCGAGGCCGTCCACGGCGGCGGAAACCTGAGCCCGGAGGACGTCGGCCGTCGCGTTAGCCTCCCGCTGGCCCAGGCTCTCTCCCACGCAGATGATCGGTCGGAGGCCGGCATCGACCGCGGCCTGCACCTTCCGGTTGATCGCCCTGTCATCCTCCGCCGAGCCGCCGGTCGCTCTTCGCTCCGAGTGCCCCAGAATGACGTAGTCACAGAGGTCGGTCAGCATGGCCGGAGAGATCTCGCCCGTGTGCGCGCCCTCTTCCGACCAGTGCATGTTCTGAGCGCCGAGGCGAATCGGTGAAGCCGCCAGCACCTCGGCCAGGAGGGGCAGGACGGTAAACGGCGGACAGAGAACGACCTCCAGCCCCTCGATGTTGGATAGAGGATGTCGGATCCGCCGAACGAGGGCGAGCGCTTCCCCGGTGCGCCCGAGATGCATCTTCCAGTTGGCGGCGATGAGCGGGTGGCGCATGCGACCCAGGCTCGGGGGCCCGGGCATGAATGGCAAGACCGCGAGGCCGGTGAACCCTGGGGCTTCGGAAAGGTCTCGGAAGGTCCTAGCGGGGCGCTCCGAGACGGTGGCTGCCGGTCGTCGTGCCGCTCCTCGCCAGCCGGTCGCTCCAGATCGATCGCTCCGGCCCGGCTCCACCGGTCGCCAGCTTTCCAGGCGCCGGAACACCGGGCCAGGCGCCGTCGGCCGCCAGCCGGGCAACCTCGTCGCGAGTCCACCAGCACCAGGTGTGCCGGTCCACGCTGACGACCACGAACGGATGGTTGAAGCGCATCGATGTCTGGATGTCGGTCTTGGACAGGACGCAGAGCCGGCGGGCCCGGCGGGCCGGATCCGCGGTGCGCCACAGGCCTCGCGTCGCGGGGGTCAGCGGGCCATCCATCGGATGGTTGTGCCAGACGGCGAGGGCGTCCTCCGGGCAGGGCCGCACGAGCGACTTGCTGGCCGTCGACAGCGTCGGCTCCGGCATGTAGAGCTCATCGAGTCGGGCAGTATCCCCCTTGACGGTACCGAAGAGGCAGAGCGCGATCTCGGCATGCAGACCGGCGGCGAGCGTCTGCAGCTTCGCGAGCAGGGGTGGCTCGATGACCAGATGGGAGGGCGGCACGTAGGGTGACGAGAGCTCGAGCCGGCGGTCGCCGATCTCCCAGCTGGATAGCGACGGTACGAGAACAAGGGCCGATGCGAGAGCGAGTCCGATCCAGACCGCGGAGTTGGACGCCCCGCGGCGCAGGATCTTCGGCCACCTGCCTGCCGGCTTCCACATCGACATTCGCCCCCGACCACGTCGTCTCGCAGGTGCGACTCGGGCCTGCTCGGCGCCGACCGCCGCACCCCTCGGTGGTTGCCAGCGCAGGCTCCGCGCCGCCGGTGCCCTTCGGCTCGGACGGACCATGCGAGCCGAGCGAGGGGCCGAGGCCGACGGTGGGGCGGTCCGAGCGCCGCCGTGATCCTCCTGCGGCGGGGGTGAGCCGGCGACGGAGTGCTAAGTGACGCTGAGTCAATCAGTTGGGCTTCGATCGGCAGGCACGTCCCGGCTCCCTCGGGCCGGCACCGGGGAGGCGTGGCGGACTTCGGCGCCGCGAGCGGTGCCTCGTCGCCCCACGGTGTATACGGCGCGAGACGAGCGAGCGGGAAGCACCGCCGCTCCTCGAGGAACGGCAATTCACGCTACCGTCCAAGCAATCTGCCAGCTCCCGGCGACCCTCCGGGCACCGAGAAGCAGGAAGCTATTGTCGGACAATCGATTACGGGCCTGATGCCTCAGGTCGGGCCGGGGGCATTGACGGTCGGGCCCGCTGGATCAGCATCACGAGCCCGATGACGGCCATGAGGGCGGAGAAGAGTTGGGAGAGCGTGAGTCCAGCGACGACGCGGACCTCGTCGCGGACGAACATGAGGAAGAAGCGGATCGCTCCGTACAGGGTCACGAACGTCCAGAAGATCACCCCGGGTCTGGGTTTCAGGTACCGGTACTCGAGGTAGAGCACTCCCATGATCAACCAGTTCTTCGCCATCTCGTACAGCTGGGTGGGATGGCGGCACTCCTGGGGTGGTCTCGCCATGTGATGGTTCTGTGTGTAGTCCACGCAGAAGGGACCGTTGTAGGGCGTCCCGGGCATCTCGCCGTTGATGAAGTTGCCGATGCGGCCCAGCCCGAGGGCGAACGCCGCCACGATGATGACCCGGTCGACCAGCGCGTAGAACGAGACGCCGTACCGGCGGGAGAACACGTAGGTCGCTACGATCCCGCCCACCAGTCCGCCATGAAACGAAAGCCCGCCCCTCCAGACCGCGATCCAGCGGAGCGGGTCGAAGCCGTAGTTCGCGAACTCGAAGACGAAGACGTGGAAGAAGCGGGCGCCCAGGATCACGCCGATGAAGAGATAGACGATGTATCCGTCCAGCGTCTCATCGTTCAGGTTCTCGATCTCGCCCCGCCGAACGACCCGTTTCAGGAAGAGGTACGCCAGCACGAAGCCGATGATGTAGGGCAGCGCGTACCAGCGGATGCCGAAGTTCCCGGATATCCGCCACAGGAAGGGATCGAAGTCGTGGATGATGCGGATGGCGGCCTCCCTGGCTCCGGGTCGCTCGCGGGTTGTCCCGGGCAACCGTAGTATGCCCGCCATAGTATGCCCGCGGGAGCAGGAAATCCATCGGCGTTAGCCGCCGGATCAGGGGATCCGCCGAGATGAGTCGAATTCGGGACAAGCTGATTCTCATTACCGGAGCGTCGTCGGGGATCGGGGCCGCCTGCGCCCGGCGCTTCGCCGTCGAGGGCGCCGACCTCATCCTTTGGGCGCGGCGGACGGACCGCCTCGCTGCGTTGGCCGATGAGCTCCGGTCGCACGGGAGCGTGCAGGTGGGGATCGCTGGCGTGGACGTACGGGACCGGGCCGTCGTTTGGGCCGAGGCGGAGAAGATGCGGGAAGACGGCGTCGTTCCCGAGATTCTGATCAACAACGCCGGCCTGGCGAGCGGTCTCGACCGGCTTCAGGAGGGAGATCCGGAGGACTGGGATCGGATGATCGACACGAACGTGAAGGGCCTCCTCCACGCCAGCCGCGCATTCCTGCCCGAGATGATCCGACTCGGACGGGGCCACGTGGTGAACATCGGCAGCACCGCGGGCCACCAGGTCTACCCCCGGGGAAACGTGTACAACGCCTGCAAGTTCGCCGTTCGGGCGCTCAGCGAGGGGATGAACCTGGACGTGGCCGGAACCCCGATCCGGGTATCCAGCATCGACCCCGGATTCGTTCGCACCGAGTTCTCCCTCGTTCGGTTCGGCGGCGACCAGGAGCGGGCGGACGCCGTGTACGACGGCTTTCGGCCGCTGACGGCCGAGGACGTGGCCGATGCCGTGCACTACGTCATCAACGCGCCGGACCACGTCAACGTCTTCGACCTCGTCCTCGTTCCCACCGCCCAGCGCAACGTGTACGTGGTGGATCGCCAGGGAACCTGACAATTCTGCACAGGCGTCGTTGGGCGCCCCTCACCCTCGACCCTGCCCTCCTTCCCGTTCAGTCCTCCTAATCGGCGATCACGTAAGCATCTAGGGATCCGGCGCATCGTTTGGTCCGGGCACGTCTCCCGCGGCCGTGCGTTTGCACACGATCCGCACGCCCGGCAACCATCGACCCATCAGCCGGTTGGAGGACGACCCTGAGAAACCGGAGCGGCAGTGTGCGGCGGGCCACCGGCCCGAGATCGGCGCGCAGGCGCGTGCTGGTCGTCCTGGCGGCCATTGGTTGGGCCGCGGGGGCGGTCTCCTGCCAGAGCGGACCGACCCAGCCGGCCGCTGCCGGCGGGTCTGCGCCGGGAGGAAGCACCCAGCCCCCGGCGCCCCCTCCGCCACCACCGCCGGCCGCGCCGAACCAGGCGCCCTCGCCGACGATCTCGGCGCCACAGTCAGGGGACAGCTTTCCGGCGGGGAGCGAGATCGCCTTCAGCGGCAGCGCGATCGACCCGGAGGAGGGTACGCTGCCGGGCACGTCCCTCGAGTGGTCATCGGACCTCGACGGATCGCTCGGGACCGGGAGCTCGCTGAGCCGCAGCGACCTGACGGCGGGCAGTCACACCATCACGCTTCGGGCCACCGACTCCGACGGAGCCAGCGCGGCGGCCGCCGTGAGCCTCACGGTTGAGGCCGCACCCCCTCCACCGCCACCCCCTCCGCCGCCGCCACCGCCACCACCGCCACCTCCACCGCCGCCGGCGTCCTCGCCGGGCTTCGACATCGAGCTCCGGTTCGTCGGGGGCACGCCGCTCCACGCCGCGGCCTTCGCGGCCGCGGCCGCCCGCTGGCAGGAGATCATCACCGAGGACGTGCCGGATGCGTTCGTCGACTTCGGCGGCAGCAGCTGCCACGATGGGATGACCGAGACCGTCGATGACATCGTCGTCTACGTGAAGGTCGAGTCGATCGACGGCCCCGGCGGAACGCTGGGCCAGGCCGGCCCATGCCTGATCCGGGCCGACAGCCGACTGCCCATCAGCGGCATGCTGATGCTGGACGAGGACGACCTGGAACAGGCGGAGGGACTCGGAATCCTGCAGGCGCTGGTGCTGCACGAGATGGGACACGTGCTCGGCTTCGGCACCCTGTGGGAGGACCTGGGGCTGTTGACGGGGGCCGGCTCCCCGGATCCCCACTTCACGGGCTCGGGGGCCGTCGACGCCTTCGAAGCCGTAGGCGGCGGCACCTACGCCGGGAACCCGGTGCCGGTCGAGAACACGGGCGGGGCAGGAACCCGGGACGGGCACTGGCGCGAGTCGGTCTTCGACACGGAGCTGATGACCGGCTGGCTGAACGTGGGAGCATCCAACCCTCTCTCCTCCGTTACCGCGGCCGCCTTCGGGGACGAAGGCTACGGGATCCAGGCCTCGGCGGCCGATGGGTACTCTCTCAGCCTGGCCGCCGTTCTCGGCCGGCGCGGCTTCGTGTGGGTGGGCGACGACGTGCTCGTCGAGCCCATCTTCCGTGTGGATTCCTCGGGCCGCCGATTCACCCCGGTCAGATAGCCGCTCGAGCCAGGAAGCGACAACCGGCCCCTCGACCACCGGCGCGCGTGCGCCGGGCCTCCTTCCCTCGCCCTCCGCCGCCGGCCAAGTTGCACTCGCTCACGATCACGGACGGAGACGCCGATGACGCCACCATGGGGCGGGCCGCCGGAGCGCGCAGATCGCGACGACGACGACCGTGCGCGCGGGCCGCAGGCGCCGGGCGAGTCGCCCGAGCGCGCGGATCGCGCCGGCGGGACCGCGGGCGTGGCCGACGCCCGACCGATCATCGTGCACCTCTCCGGCGCCCTGCGGGGGACGACCCAGGTCCTCAGCGGCGAGCGGATCCGCATCGGCACGGGGACGCAGTGCGAGATCCACTTCCCAGCGGACCGCGAGCCGGCGGTGGCGGAGCATCACGCGGAGCTCCGCCGGGATGAGGCCTCGTACGACGTGGTGGCGGCCCCGGGCGAAGCCGTCCGCGTCAACGGGGAGCCGGTCGCGCAGGCGAAGCTTGCGACCGGAGACGTGCTGGAGATCGGCGAGGGCGGTCCGTTCCTCCGCTTTCGGCTCCATCGCGGTCCGGACTGGCCGTATAAGACCGTCTCCCAGGCCCTGACCGACTGCGCCGACTGCGCCAGGCGAAGCGCTGGCGGTCCGTTCGGCCGACTCTTCGTCCTGCTGTTCGGCTTCCTGCGCGAGCTGTTGACGCAAACCGCGCCGGCATCCCGCGCGGTCGCCGCCGCCGTGCTCGTCGCGCTCACGGCCTCGGTGCTGGCGCTGGCGCTCCAGGGATGGGCTCTACGCCGTCGGATCGACGCCGAGACGACGATGCTGCGGGAGATCGGCGCACTCCTGGAGCAAACGGAGCAGAACTCGCTCACGCAGGAGGAGCTCGCGCGCATCCGGGAGGATCTCGAGGCCGACATCTCTACGAGGCTCGAGGCGCTGGAGGGGCGCAGCCTCGACGCCCGCCGGGTGATCTCGGAGGCGGCCCGCTCCGTGGTCCTTCTTCAAGGCTCCTACGGCTTCCGGGAGGGCGAGAGCGGCTTGCCCCTCAGGATCGCCGTCGGGCCGGAGAGCGAGCCGATGCGGGGCGTCGGAGGTCTCCCGCTCGTGGGCGTGGAGGGAGAGGGGCCGGAGTTTCGGCGTCAGTTCACCGGCACGGCGTTCGTTGCCTCCACGGACGGACTCCTGCTCACCAACCGGCATCTGGCCCTGCCGTGGGACTTCGATCCGATCTCGCGGGCGCTCCTGCAGGAGGGCTGGCGACCCGAGATGTATCGCTTCCTCGGCTGGCTCCCGGGTCGGGTCGAGCCGTTCGAGCTTCGGCTGCTCGTGGCCGGAGAGGACGCGGACCTGGCCGTTCTCTGCTGCAGCCCCCGGGTCGGCGGAGCGGAGCCCCTCGAGCTGAGCGACTCGCTTCCCTCCCCCGGCGACGAGGTGGTGGTCCTGAGCTACCCGACCGGCATCCAGGCGCTCCTGGCCCGCACGGACCCCGCATTCGTGGACTCGATCATGGAAGACGAGGAGCGTGACTTCTGGTCCGTCGCCCGACGCCTGTCGGAGGGCGGACACATCGCCCCGCTGGCGACGAAGGGGATCGTCGGCCAGGCGAGCCCGGCGGCGGTCGTGTACGATGCCGAGACGACCCGCGGCAGCAGCGGTGGCCCCGTCCTGGGAGCGCTCGGGCTCGTGCAGGCGCTGAACGTGGCCGTGATGCGCGAGTTCGGGGGCTCGAATCTGGGCGTGCCTGCCCTGGCGGCGCGTGGTTTGCTGACGCAGGCCGCCGAGGCGCTCGCCGACTCACCCCGCGTCCCCCCACCCGAGGCCGATACCGCCCCGAAGCGATCCGGCCGCTAGCCAGCTCCCCTTCGAACCTCAGCCCGGCCCACCACCCCCTGCACCCAGCACCGGAGTTCCCCCGGAGGCGGTCTCCGCGGCGTACAGCTCGCTCAGACGACGCGTGACCGGCCCCCGCACCCCGGTTCCGATCGTCCGGCCGTCGAGTTCGATCACCGCTGCCAGCTCTCCCATCGTTCCCGTGCAGAACATCTCGTCCGCACGATAGGCCTCCGTTGTCGACAGATCCCGTACCTCCGCGGGAATCCCATCTCGCTCGCAGAGCTCGAGCACGGTGGCCCGCGTGATGCCCTCCGGGCACGCCCCGGTGGTCGAAGTGGCCACCACTCCGCGGGCGACCAGGAAGAGATGGGTGGCGTTCGTCTCCGCGATGAAGCCCCGGGTGTCCAGCATCAGCGCGTCGTCGGCGCCGGCGACGTTGGCCTCCAGCTTCGCCAGGATGGAGGGAATCAGGTTCGCGTGATGGATCTTCGGGTCGAGCACGTCCGGCGGAGGACGACGGATCGAGCTGGTAATGAGCCGGATCCCCGCCCGCTCGTACACGGGCGGCTTGTGCTCGGCCAGGATGATGAGGGTGGGGCCCGACTGGTTGAGTCGCGGGTCCATCCCCGAGGTGATCTTCTCGCCCCGTGACAGCGTGAGCCGGATGTGCACCCCGTCCCGCATGCCGTTCGCCTCCAGCGTCCGCCGGATCTGGCGAACGATCTCCCGGCGGTCCGGCAGGGCCTCGAACCCGAGGGCGAGCGCCGACGCCCGCAGTCGGTCCAGGTGCTCCTCCAGCTTGAAGATTCGTCCGTCGTACAGGCGAAGCCCCTCCCAGACCGCATCTCCACCCTGCACCGCGCTGTCGAACGGGCTGATCCGGGCCTCGTCCCGGTGCACGAGCTGTCCGTTCACGTTCACCACCAGGTCGCGGTTCCGCTCGTCGAAGCGTTGAAGCATGATCGGACCCCTCTGCGGTCAGGCGGTGAGACGCCTGGAGAACAGCCGGCCGTAGATCTCCCGGCACTCGCGGTGAAGCGGTTCGAGCCGGGCCGGCAGCGGGTCGCGCTTGGGGCGATACGGACGGAAGCCCGTCGAAGCCTCCACGGAGGCGTACCAGTATCTCGCCCACACGCCGTCCGTGCCCCGCGGACCCGCCTCCCACCGGAGCATGGACTCCATGAACGGGACGTCCAGGGCGGCGCAGAGGGAAGCCAGCAGACCGGCCGGGCTCTCCAGCAGCTCGCGCGCATCCACCACCGGCGGCGGCGTGCGCCCCCCGGCCTCGGCCCGCCGGAAGAGCTCCCATTGTTGTGGCAGGCCCGTGTCCTCGAGACGCGGCTCGGGCACGACCCGAATCAGCGAGGTGAGCATCTCGCGCGGATCACGGATGAGGAACGCATGCTTGAGCTCGCTGAGCCAGGAGCGTTCCATCCCGGGAAGGAGATGGTGGGCCATGTGCTTCTGGTAGAAGATCCGTTTCCCCTCGGGGACCTCTCCGGTGAGGAAGGCGATCACCCGGGAGGCATCCGTCTCGTGCTCGCGCAGGATCTCCTCCCGCCCGGGGTGATCGAGGCCGGTGGCGAGCAGGTAGTGTGCATAGAGAGGCTCGTCGCAGACGAAGGTGTCGGACCGGTTGCCCCAGGAGCGCAAGAGAGCGGTCGAGATGTTCCGCGGGCCGGACCACATGGCGATCCGAACGGCGGCGGGCCCTTCCCGTACGGCTGTGGAGCGCATCCGATCCCGTCCGATCCGGAGATGCGTCCAAACCTAACGGGTCCGGCGAGCGGCGACAGCAACGGCGACACTTGTGCGCCCGTGCATGCGTACTACTACGTGTGGAGCTAGAATGACACCGAGCCCCACCAGGCCGACAGGAGGGACAGACATGGCGAAGAGCGGCCGAACGAGGGCACCCCGGGACAGGAAGCGGCCCTACCGCTTTCCCAAACCGCCGTGCTCGCCGCGCTTCCCGGGCCCGCCCGAACCGGTGAGCCCCGGGGGATCGGAGTGCGGCACGGGACCTGACCCCAGAAAGCTGTTCGAGACGCTGAAGCGCGGACGGAAGCGGGGCCCGAGCCGGTAAGACCGGATACCGCCCCATCGGGCTCGATCAGTATTCGACCCGGTCTTCCCGCTCCCTCCACACGCTGAACGGCTCCTCTGACCCCTCGACGACCAGATGACGGGTAGGGAGCACGCGACGCCCGATCGGGCGCGCGATCTCGTCGTAGATGAACGCGTCATCGAAGCCGGCCCGCGCGGCCACCCTCCGGTCGTTGGCGTACAGCACCCGCTCCAGCCGAGCCCAGTAGATGGCGCCGAGGCACATGGGGCAGGGCTCGCTGCTGCAGTAGATCTCACACCCATCCAGCCGAAACGTCCCGAGCGTTCGGCAGGCGTCGCGGATCGCCTCGATCTCCGCGTGCGCGGTCGGGTCGTTGCCGCCGGTGACGCCGTTGCTGCCGCGACCGATGATCCTCCCGTCCCGCACGACCACGGCGCCGAACGGACCGCCGTTCCCTGCTCGGGCGCTCTCTTCGGCGAGGCGCAGCGCCTCGGCCATGAAGCCCGCGGCCTTCCGGGCATCGGCCTCCATCGCCCTACTCCTCCCGCTCCGAATGCCCCGGGCGTTGCTCGCCCGCGGACGGAGCCCCACAGTTAACCGACATGATACCCGTCGCCACGATCCCGCTCGCCCGATGACGCTCGCCGCTCGGTGATGGTGCCATGAGCTCTGGACCGGCCGCGAGGTCGCGGCCCCGACGACTTGCCGACGTCGCAGCGGAAGGCTCCTCGATGCTGCGGCGTGAGGGCCTCTCCAAACTGACGGGACGGGAGCGTTATGTCGATGACCTTCCTCTCGACGACTTTCTCTGGGGCGTCACCGTACGCAGTCCGTCGCCCAGGGGGCGGATCAGCGAGATCCGCTTCAAGGATGGAGTGGACTGGTCCGAGTTCGTCATCGTCGACCACACTGACATTCCCGGGACAAACGCGGTCTATCTGATGGAGGACGACCAGCCGGCGCTCGCACCCGGGTACGTCCGGCACGTGCACGAGCCGATTCTGCTGCTGGCGCACCGATCACGCGAGGTTGCACGCCGAGCGGTGCGCGAGGTGGAGGTGATCGTCGACGACGCGCCGCCTGTCCTGGACTTTCGGATTCGCCCCGGGCCCGAGGCGATCCAGTACGGCGAGGACAACGTCTTCAAGGAGCTCTCGATCCAGAAGGGCGATGTGGACCGGGCGCTGGCCGAAGCGCCGTTCGTGGTCGAGGGCACCTACGAGACGGGGGCCCAGGAGCACGTCTATCTCGAGACGCAGGGGATGCTCGCGTACCTCGAGGGGGATGTGCTGGTGATCATGGGCTCGATGCAGTGTCCGTACTACGTGGTCAAGGCGCTCAAGCCCGCCCTGCATCGGACGGAGGAGACGCTCCGAGTCATCCAGACACCGACCGGCGGCGGGTTCGGCGGCAAGGAGGAGTTCCCGTCGATGCTGGCGCTCCATGCCGGCCTGCTGGCCCTCAAGTCCAAGATGCCGGTGAAGCTCATCTATGACCGAACGGAAGACATGGTGGCGACGACGAAGCGCCACCCCTCCCGCGTGCGTCATCGGACGGGCGTGGACGAGAGCGGACGCCTCCTCGCGCAGGACATCGAGGTCATCCTCGATGGGGGCGCCTACGTCACGCTCACCCCCGTGGTTCTGAGCCGTGCGGTGATCCATGCGGCCGGCCCGTACCGTTGCGACAACGTGCGGATCCGGGGCCGGGCGATGTTCACCAACACCGTGCCGCACGGTGCCTTCCGAGGCTTCGGCAATCCGCAGGCCCACTTCGCGATCGAGCGCCACATGGATGTGATCGCCCGCGCCATGCGGATGGACCCGGTGGAGCTACGCCGCCTCAACCTGATCCGGGATGGCCAGACCACGGCCACCGGCCAGGTGATCCGGGACGGGGTGGACCGGCTCGGAATCATGGACCGCGCGCTGGCGCTCTCCCGCTTCGAGCGCCGCCGCCGGGAGCACTGGCTTCAGAACACCGAGCACCGCCATCTGCGTCGCGGCATCGGGATCGCGACCTTCTTCCACGGCGCCGGCTTTACCGGAAGCGGCGAGGTCATGCTGGCCTCCGAGTTGTACGTGGAGGGGCGCCCGGACGGGCGGGTCGAGGTGCTGTGCGCGAACGTCGAGATGGGTCAGGGGCAGATCACCGCCTTCGTCCAGCTGGCGGCCGATCGCCTCCGCTACGACCCCGGCGATGTTCTGATCGCGGAGCCGGACACCCATCGCGTGCCGGACAGCGGACCCACGGTCGGGTCCCGGACCGTCATGGTAGTGGGACGCCTCGTCGAGCGGGCGTGCGACGATCTGCGACGCCGGCTCGGGCTCGACGAGGACGCGGAGGGAGCCGAGACCCGAGAGGCCATCCGCGCCTGGCACGCCGCCCACGCGGGCGAGCGTCTGCGGGGCGAGGCGCGATACGAGCCGCCGCCCGGGATCGAGTGGGATGAGCAGACCTATCAAGGGGACGCCTACGGCGCGTACGGCTGGTCGACGCAGGTGGCCGAGGTAGAGGTGGACCTACGGACCTACGAGGTGCGCGTGCTGGATTTCGTGTCCGTTCAGGACGTCGGGAAGGTTCTGAACGAGACGCTGGCTCGCGGTCAGGTTCAGGGCGGAGTCGCGCAGGGGATCAGCTGGGCTCTGCTCGAGGAGTGCGTGTGGGCCAACGGGGCGCTGCAGAACGGCCAGCTCACGAACTACGTCATTCCCACCAGCGGGGATCTCCCGCCGATTCGGGTGGAGTTCGTCGAGACCCCGTACGAGCACGGCGGTCAGGGTGCGAAGGGCATCGGAGAGCTGCCGCTGGTGGGGGCGGCTCCGGCGGTCGTGAACGCCGTGGCCGTGGCCGTCGGCCGCGAGCCCTCCGAGATCCCCCTGACCCCGGAGCGGCTGATGGTCTTGATCGCGGGAGGAGACCGATGAGCGGGGGAACGCCAGAGCAGGTGCGGATCCACTTCACCCTCAACGGCCAGCCGACGGAAGTCGAGGTCGGCTCCAGCGAGCGCCTGCTGGATGTCCTGCGCTACCGCCTCGGCTTGACCGGCTCCAAGGAGGGGTGCGCGGAGGGCGAGTGCGGCGCCTGTACGGTACTGCTCGACGGCCTGCCGGTGGACTCCTGCCTGATCCCCGCCTACCAGGTGCGCGACCGCCGGGTCGAGACGATCGAGTCCCTGGAGGCGGGCGAGCTGCGGCACTATCACGCCCGAGGCACCACGCAGTGTGGAGCCTGCACGCCGGGCGTGGTGATGACGGCGAGCTGGATCGTCCGGCATCCCGAGCTGCTGGAGACCCACACGATCCGCGAGCTGATGGCAGGAAACCTCTGCCGGTGCACCGGCTACGACGGGATCATCGAGGGCGTCGAGGGAGCCCTGGGGGATCGGGCATCCCGGTGAGCGTACTTCTCCCCGGCTCGCTGGCGGAGGCATTGGCCGCCATCGCCGACGACCCGACCATCGTGCCGATGGCGGGGGGTACCGACCTGCTGGTCCACTGGCCCCAGCACCCGGAGCTTCACGAGCTCACCTTCCTCGATCTCTCCGCCGTGGATGAGCTGCGCGTACTCCGCTGGGAGGCCGACGAGCTCGTCCTCGGAGGGCTCACGACCTACTGGGAGGTGATCCGGGACCGGCGAGCCCGCGAACAGCTTCCGCTCCTGGTCGATGCAGCCCGTCAGGTCGGCTCGGTGCAGATCCAGGCACGCGGGACGTGGGCGGGCAACATCGTCAACGGCTCGCCGGCGGCCGACGGCGTCCCGGTCCTGATGGCCTACGACGCCATCGTCGTCCTGCGCTCGCGTCGAGGGAAGCGTGAGGTACCGCTTTCCGAGTTCTATACCGGTTACAAGGAGATGCGCCGGTCGCCCGACGAGCTGGTCAGCGAGATCCGGGTGCCGCGGCGAGAGTACGACTTTCAGGTGTTCGAGAAGGTGGGCTCCCGCAGGGCGCAGGCTATCACGAAGGTCGGCTTGGCAGTGACGGCATCCCCGGCGGGTTGGAGGGTGGTGGCGAACAGCATGGCGCCGTTCGTCTGCCGTTGCCGCACCCTGGAGCGAATGCTGGAGGAGGGCGCTCCGGTCGACGCCCCCGAGGATCTTCTGCCGGCGATCCGGCGAGATGTGTCGCCGATCGATGACCTCCGCTCGACCGCCGAGTATCGGGAAGGAGTGATGGCGCGTCTGCTCTACTTCGATCTCCTCGACACCTGTCCGTCTTTCCGAGTCGGCCGGTGAGGAGCCCGATCGGTGCCTGTCTCGCCTGCGCGTTGGCGCTTGGGTGCGGCGGCTCTCCCGGCGGCGACGCCGGAAGACACTCTGCCGGCAGGTCCGGATCGACGAGTCTGTACGTCGACCCGGCCGGCTACGATTTCGGCAGCAATCCGGAGCTGCTCGAGCGGATCGTCGAGAGCCCTCACGGCTACTTCCGCTTCATCAACGTCCCGTTCAGCGAGCGGATCTGCGAGCTGTTCGCGGACCGCCTGGCCGCCCTCTCGTCCGAGGAGGTGCGGGCGTTCCAACTCAACCTCCACGGGGATGCGCACGTGGAGCAGTATGCGGTCACCGACCTGGGGCGGGGCCTCACCGACTTCGATGACTCATCCCAGGGTCCGCCCTTCCTCGACCTGATGCGGTTCGCCGTCTCGCTGCGCCTGGGCAGCCGGGCCAACGGCTGGGACGAGCTGACGGAGGAGGCCCTGGTCCGCACGTTCCTCGGCGCCTACCAGGCGGCGCTCGCCGACCCCACCATGGCGGCGCCGGAGCCGAGCGTGGCGGTCCGGCTCCGCCAGTCGTTCCACCGCGACACCACCGGATACCTCGAGTGGGCGGAATCTCTGATGGAGCCGGTGCCGGCAGAGGTGGAGGACGAGCTCCGGGCGGCGCTGGCCGGATTCGGGGACGCCATGGCCCGTGAGCACGTGGAGGTGGCGCGCGACTACTTCTCCCCCGTTCGTCTCGGCTACCTGAAGCTCGGCGTCGGCAGCGCCCTGGCCACCAAGTTCCTGGTTCGGGTTCGTGGCCCCTCGGACGACCCGAGCGACGATGACGTGATCGAGGTGAAGCACGTCCGTGATCTGACGGGGATCTCGTGCATTCAGACCCCGGATGACGACCCCCTTCGCGTCCTGCTCAGCCAGGCGCGGATCTCGTACGAGCCCTTCAAGTGGCTCGGCTACGTCCGGCTCCGTGAGGGGAACTTCTGGACGCACGGCTGGGTGCGGAACTACGCCGAGCTGGACGTCGACCGGACCTTTCGGGCCCCCGAGGAGTTGGCGGAGGTGGCGTACGACGCCGGCGTGCAGCTGGGAATCGGTCACCCCAAGCTGGCGGCCGCGCCGTTCGATCGTCTGATTCGGCGACAGGTGGTCCGCCAGCTCGATGCCTATCCGGGAGAGCTCGAGCGGTTGAGCGCGGTGCTGGCCGAGGAGCTCATCGCTGCCTGGGCCCGGTTCGTGTCGGCGTTACAGCTTCCGGTTGCCCGGCAATAAGGCGTCGGCCTACGCCCCATCCCGCCGGGCCGCCTCCAGCCTGCGCAGCTCGGCCCGCCGGATCTTCCCGCTCACCGTCTTCGGCAGCTCGCTCACGAACTCCACTCTGCGAGGGTATTTGTAGGGTGCGGTCAGCCGCTTCACGTGCTGCTGAAGCTCGCGGGCCAGCCGCTCGCTCGGGTCGAAGCCCGGAGACAGGACGACGAACGCCTTGACGACGGATCCCCGCACGGGGTCCGGGCTGGCGACCACGGCGGACTCCGCTACCGCCTTGTGCTCGAGCAGTGCGCTCTCGACCTCGAAGGGCCCGATGCGATAGGCGGCCGACAGGATCACATCGTCGGCTCGGCCGACGAAGTAGAAGTAGCCATCCTCATCCCGCTTCGCCCGGTCTCCGGTCAGGTACCAGTCGCCCTTGAAGAAGCGCGCGGTACGCTCCGGCTCCTTCCAGTACTCCTTGAACAGACCGACCGGACGCTCCGGTCTGACCCGCACGGCGAGATCGCCTTCCTGGCCGGCGGCGAGAACCCGGCCGTCTCCATTGATCACCTGCAGATCGAAGCCGGGCGCGGCCACTCCCATCGAACCCACCCGGGGCGTGACGCCGCGAAAGGTACCGATGAGGATGACGCTCTCCGTCTGCCCGTATCCCTCGCGAATCGCCACGCCCGTAGCCTGCCTCCAGCTCTCGAACGTCTCCGGGTTGAGGGGCTCGCCTGCGGTGACCACCGAGCGCAAGGCGGGGAACTCGTATTGCGACAGGTCCTCCAGCACGAACATTCGCAGGACCGTCGGAGGGGCGCAGAGGGACGTGATCGGGTATTGGCTGAGGATCTCCAGCGCCCGGCGGACGCGAAACCTCTCCTCGTGGTGCACGAAGAGGGTCGCACCCATGTGCCAGGGACCGAAGATCGAGCTCCATCCCGCCTTGGCCCATCCGGTGTCGGTGATGTTCCAGTGGACATCCCCCTCACCCAGGTCGAGCCAGAATCGGCCCGTTATCAGGTGACCGAGCGGATAGGACGCGTGCGTGTGGGCGGTCATCTTCGGCCCGCCCGTCGTCCCGGAGGTGAAGTAGAGCAGAGCCGTCTCGTCGCTGCGCGTGTCGGCCGTCTCGAACTCGTCGGATGATTCCTCGAGCAGATCGGCGAAGCCGTACCAGCCCGGCCGCCAGCCGCCGTCGACCACAACGCAGGCCTTCAGGCTCGAGGCCGCACCGAGCGACTCCACGGCTTCCTCCACACGATCGACCAGCTCGGGCAGCGTGATCACGCAGGCGGCATCTGCCGCTTCGATCCGGTGCGCGAGGTCCTGAGGCGAGAGCTGAATGGTGCCGGGGCTGACGATCGCGCCGAGCCGGAAGCAGGCGAGATTCGTCACCCACCACTCGATGACGCGCGGGAGGATCACGAGCACCACGTCGCCGCGACGCACGCCGAGGCGTCCGAGGCCGTCGGCTACTCTCCGGCTCTCGCGAGCCAGCTGGTCGAACGTGTACTGCCTCTCGCCCCCCTCATCGTCGATCCACCAGAGGGCCCGTCGCTCGGGATCCTCGGCCCAGCGATCGACGACATCGCGGCTGAAGTTCCATCGATCCGGAACCTCCAGCTGGAAGCGATCTCTCTCGTTCCCATAACCATATGTGCTCATGTAGGCTACCCGATCAGGTATCGTTCGCCCGTGCTGGCCGAGAACTCGGAGCGCAGGCAAGGAGTCGCACGGATCGTGCCGCTTGACAGGTCCTCGGGGCGCCGCGAGCGTTGCCCAAATGTCGATACGCACCCTGCTGCGCTCGCTCCTCACGCTCGGGAAGGGCACTGTCGTCGGTCTCTCCGAGACGGCCGCAGGGGCCGACCCGATCGCCCTGTTCGACCAGTGGTACGCAGCGGCCCGGAAGTCCGGGCTGTTTCTTCCGGAGGCGATCGCGCTCGCGACGGCCGCCGCGGATGGAGCGCCCTCCGTTCGCATGATGCTGCTCAAGTCTTTCGATCAGCGGGGATTCGTGTTCTTCACCAACTACGAAAGCCGCAAGGCCGGCGAGATCGAGGAGAACGCGCGGGCGGCTTTCGTCGTCTACTGGAACACGCTGCAACGCCAGGTGAGGGTCGAGGGTGCCGTGGAGCGGCTGAGCGAGGCGGAGAGCATCGACTACTTCGTGACCCGGCCCCGCGGGAGCCAGCTGGGTGCCTGGGCCTCGAAGCAGAGCTCGGTGGTGCCGAGCCGGGCGGAGCTGGAGCAGCGGTTCCGGGAGCGTCAGGTGGAGTTCCGGGGTCGGGATGTCCCGCTGCCGCCGTTCTGGGGCGGCTATCGTCTTCGGCCCCGCACAGTCGAGTTCTGGCAGGGACGGGTCAATCGGCTGCACGACCGTATCCGCTTCCGTCGCGAGGGGGACGGCTGGACCGTCGACCGCCTCTTCCCGTAGTGGCTTGTCCTGTAGTGGCTTGTCCTGGCAGGCCTTGTAATCCACGTCCCCCGATCCATAGGATGTGCTCCGTCCGACCGTGGAGTGGGCGGTCGGGGGCAGAACCATGGCGCGACGCGCTGGCATGCGCCACCCGCCTGAGTTCCATCCATCTAGCGAGAACATGACAGGACCTTCGTCGAAGTGAGCACGGAACCCCTGCTCGCCTTGCGGATCGATCGCGTGATCGGCCGTCGGGTCGGGGAAACCCCTGGCCCGACGCTGCTGTGCATCGCCTCGCTGCACGGAAACGAGCCGGCGGGCCTTCGCGCGCTCGGGAGAGCATTCGAGCGCCTTGAGGAGATGCGCCCTCCGATCCGAGGCGAGGTCATCGGCCTGGTCGGGAACCTGGCCGCCGTATCGAGGGGAAAGCGATTTGTGGATTCCGACCTCAACCGCCATTGGTCCCCTGCCAAGGTAGCGGCCCTCAGGGCGCGGAGACCGGAGGCCGTGGAGGACTCGGAGGACAAAGAGGCGGCGAAGCTGCTGGAGGAGATCGACGACGCCGTGGGCCGAGCCCGCGGCGAGATCTACTGCCTCGACCTTCACACGACGTCCGGAGAGAGCCCCCCCTTCGCCACCGCCATGGATACGCTCCGCAACCGGCGCTTCGCCCTTCGCTTCCCGGTTCCCCACGTGCTGGGCCTCGAGGAGCACCTCGACCACACGCTTCTCGACCACCTCGACAGCGAGGGCCACACCACCCTGGGCTTCGAGGGTGGACAGCACGATGACCCGCAGTCTGTCGGCCACTGCGAAGCGGCCGTCTGGCTGGCGCTCGCCGAGGCGGGCGTGCTCGTCGACTCCGGCTCGAGGGCGGTCGTGCAAGAGGCGCGAGAGCGCCTCGCCCTCGCCACCAGGGGATTGCCCCCGGCGGTGGAAGTGCGGTACCGCCACGGGATCCTGCCCGAGGACGAGTTCCGGATGCTGCCAGGGTACGTGAGCTTCCAGACGATCCGCGAAGGCGATCTTCTCGCCCGTGACCAGCGGGGCGAGCTCCGCGCGCCGGAGAGCGGCGGCATCCTGATGCCACTATACCAGAGGCAAGGCGATGACGGATACTTCGTGATCCGGAAGTTCAGCCCCTTCTGGCTCACGGTCTCGGCGGTTCTGCGTCGACTCCGCCTCGATGCCCTCCTCCCGCTGCTTCCGGGCGTTCAGCGCGACGGCGGCCGGCCCGGAACGCTCCGCATCGACCGCCGCGTCGCGCGCTTCTACGCCCTCGAGATCTTCCACCTGCTGGGCTACCGAAAGAAGCGGATCGAGGACGGCCAACTCGTCGTCACCCGGCGGGGCGAGTAGCCACCTCTCCGGACCGGGCGAACAGCTTCATGACACGTGCGCGGTGGGTACGGGACCTCTCGTGATCGAGGTCAGCTCCTCCATCACCTCGAAGCGCTTCACGCTCAGGTCGGAGAGTGCCGGGTGAGTCTTCACGGCGGCGGCGAGCGGACCATCGAGATAGGCGGTCAGCGAGAACTCATCCTCGAACAGATAGATGCCTCCCGCCTCGTCAGCGCTCTCGTTCATCAGCCAGATCTTCCAGAGTAGACCCGGCACCTTGGCGAAATCGTCGGCCAGCGCCGACGCGGCCTGCTCGTACTCGGCGCGCGAAACGTCGAACTTGAAGTTCAGTTGCAGGATGCTGGCGGACATTCTCCCACCTCCTTGCGTTCTCCGACGGGAGCCACTCGAGGCAACGAGAGCCCCCGAGGGTCGGTAGCGTCCGGCACTCGTGCGGAAGCTGGCCGGCGCTAGAGCGAAAGCTGGCCGGCACGAGAGCGAAAGCTGGCCGGCACGAGAGCGAAAGCTGGCCGGTGCGGCAGCAACGGCAAGTCGGGAGAACCTCGATTCTTCGCCCAGCGGTGGCCCGCCTCGGGTTACTCCTCCAGCCGGGCGATCTTCTCCCGGAGCACCTCCAGGGCCAGGTCCACGTGGCGGCGGTGGGTCCGGAAGCAGAGGACGGCGAGACGGAGCCAGAAGACGCCGTCGATCGTGGTGGAGGAGAGGAAGACGCGCCCGTCCCGCTGCACCTCCCGGATCAGACGGGCGTTGAAGTCGTTCGGGTCGCCCGTTCCCGGGACGTAGCGGTAGAGCGCCACCGACAGCTCGGGATACGGGCCTCGCTCCACGCCGGGGATCGCGCCCACCTCCTCGTAGAAGTAGTGGCAGAGCTGGATCTTCTCCTCCAGCGCCGCTCGGAACGGCGCGAGGCCGTGCAGCACCAGCGGGAGCCACATGCGCAGTCCCCGGAAATGCCGGGTGAGCTCGGGCGACAGATCGGCCGGCGACACCTCCTCGGTGGAGCTCAGCGCGTCTTGCAGGTAGTTGGCCTCGTAGCGCTGGGAGCGGGCGAGCAGCTCGCCGTTCCTTACGATGAGGGCGCCGGTCCCGTACGGAAGGAAGAGCCCCTTGTGCGGATCCATGACGACGGAATCCGAGCGCTCGAGGCCCCGAATCAGCTCCCGACCAATCTCGGTAAGGAGAAAGAACCCCCCGTAGGCGGCGTCGACGTGGAGCCAGAGGCCCTCCGCCTCCGTTACCTCGGCGATCTCCGGCACCGGATCGATCGCCCCCGTGTCCGTCGTTCCGGAGGACGCCACGACCAGCCAGGGCCGCATGCCGGCCTCCCGGTCCTCGGCGACCAGCCGCGCGAGAGCGTCCGGCCGCATCCGGTACCGGGCGTCCATGGGCACGGACCGGATCGGCGCCTCGCCGAGCCCTGCCAGCCGGAGAGCCTTGGTCACGCAGTGGTGGATCTGGCGGGTCATGTACACGGGCGAGTTCGCGACCTCGCGAGGGCGCACATCCATCGCGTCACGCGCGGCGACCACGGCGGTGAAGTTGGCGATCGAGCCGCCCGAGGCGAGCGTGCCGAGCGCCCCTTCCGGGTAGCCGACGAGATCGGCCATCCAGCGCACCAGCAGGTTCTCCAATCGCGCTGCGCCAGGGGCGGCGTAGAAAACGCCGGAGTAGTGGTTGCCCACGTCCGCCAGGTAGTCGCCGAGGGAGGAAGCGAACAGGCCGCCTCCCGGCACGTACGCCATGTGACCGCCCGAGGCGGCATTGAGACCCGGACGATCCACGTGATCGCCGATGATCTCCAGCGCCCGCTCGATGCCGATCCCGTGCTCCGGAATCGGCACCCCGAGCAGCCCGGCTCCCTTGTCCTCCGTGAGGCGGTAGGCCGGACCCCGTTCCAGCCGGCCACAAAACACCTCCGAGTGGTCGACGACGGGCCCGCGGAGCGCCGCCCGATCCGACGGCCCCGGCTCGAGGCCGAGCGCCACCGGTTCGAGCTCCTCGATCCGCTCCCGCAGGGCCGCGCCGCTCAGCGGCCGCCGCGCGGAGGCGGGAGGCTCGGCCACGCTCACGGCGTCGGCGGGCCGGCGGTCGATCGCGGTTCGCCGGTTCGGTACCGGTCGAACCAGGCGAGGATGTAGTCCACCTTGGCCATCAGGTTGCTCGGCTTGTCGGCGATGCCGTGCGAGGCGTCGGGGATGCGGACCAGCATGGCGGGCACCCCCCGAAGCTTGAGCGCCGCATAGAACTGCTCGCTCTCCGAGATCGGGGTGCGGTAGTCCTCCTCCCCCGTCATCAGCATGGTGGGCGTGGTCACGTTCCCCACCAGCGAGAGGGGCGATCGCGCCAGATACTGTTCCGGCTGCTCCCATGGGAAGCCCGGGAACCACCAGCGCGAGAAGAAGGATGTCCGATCCGCGGTGAGGACGAAGCTGTACCAGTTGATCACCGGTTTCGCGGACACGGCGGCCCGGAAGCGGTCCGTCTTGCCCACGATCCAGGCGGTGAGCACGCCGCCACCGCTACCGCCCGTCACGAACAGGTTCTGCTCGTCCACGTAGCCTCGCTCAAGCACGGCGTCGACGGCGGACATCAGGTCGTCGTAGTCCTGGCTCGGATAGGCGTGATGGATGAGGTTGCCGAACTCGGCCCCGTAGCTGGTGGAGCCGCGGGGGTTCACGTACAGAACCATGTAGCCGGCCGCGGCATAGAGCTGCACCTCGGCCGAGAACCGGTCGCCGTAATTGGCGAACGGCCCACCGTGGATCTCGAGGATCAGGGGGTACTTCCGCGTCGGGTCGAAGCCCGGCGGCTTGGCGATCCACGCCTGGATCGGCCGCCCATCGTAGGATGACTCGAGCCACATCTCCTCGACCTCGGCCAGCCGCCGGTGCCGAAGCAGGTCGTCGTTGAGTGCGGTGAGTCGGCGCGGCATGCCGGGGCCGGGACCTCCGACGGCCAGATCCGCCGGATGCGCCGGCGTCGAGACGGTGAACGCGAACCGGCCGTCGCTCGCGACCGAGTACGCTCCGCCCGCGTAGGGACGGCCGAGCGAGAGGCCGCCCACATCCTGAGCCAAGACGCGGACGTCCCCATTCAGCGTCACGAAGGCCAGCTTGGTGTTCCCCTCGTCGTCGTACTGGAAGTAGAGGCCCGTTCCGTCCGCGCTCCAGGCGGGGTTCTCCGCATCCCGGTCGAGGGCGGACGTCAGGCTGCGAGCGTGCCCGCCGCCCCGGTCCATCACGAACAGCTCGGTGACCTGGTAGCCCTGGTACCGCTCGTCTGAGCCCACGTAGGCGATCATCGACCCGTCCGGCGAGACGGCCGGGTCCGCATCGGGCCCGCGACGATCGCTGAGCTGGCGCACGGAGCCGTCGGCCACCGAGACCTCGTAGATCTCCGTGTCCCGCGGCTCGTACCTCCAGTCCTCCCGGCGCCGAGCCGAAACCACCACCGTGCTCCCGTCCGGGGTCCACGAGAGGCCGCCATCGTGCGGGTACGGCTCGGCGGTGAGCTGGCGCGGCGTGCCGCCCTCGGCCGGCAGCACGAAGATCTGCGTGTAACCCTGTTCCAGGTACCCGTCGCCGTCGGCGCGGTACTCGAGCTGGTCGATCTCGACGAACGGCGGGCCCCAATCGGCACCCGCCGGCTGGTCGGAGGGCGGCACCAGCGCGGTGGTCGCCTCCGGGACGAACATGGAGAAGGCGATCCACTTCCCGTCCGGCGACCATTCGAGCTCGGACGGTGCGTGCGACAGGGTGGCGATCGGGGCCCGGTCGTCCGTGCCCACCCAGCGAATCCACAGGCGGGTGGTCCCGTTCTCGCCTTCGCCGTCGGAGAGGTAGAGGATGCGGCTTCCGTCCGGGGACCAGCGGGGCGACCTCTCCGTGCCGGGCAGCGAGGTCAGCGCTCGATGGTCGCTCCCGTCGGTGCCGATCATCCAGAGATCCGCCGTACGCCGGTCCGTCATGATGTCGAAGCCGTTGCGCACATAGACGACGCGTCGCCCGTCGGGGGAGATCCGCGGCTCCGATACCCACTCGAGGTCGAACACGTCCATCGGCCGCAACACGTCCGAGCGTGCGACGGACCCGCCAGCCTGGCCGAACGCCCATCCGGCCGGGTCGATGGCCGGCAGCCAACCGGCCGCTGCCGCGGCGAGCAGCAAACCTGCCATCGTCCTCTCTGTCGCTCTCACCACACCTCCTGATCGATCTTCGTAGCCGACCGGAGACGATGACCCGACGACTATTTCTACTCCGAGCCTGCTCTCCTCAGCTCGCGGTCGATCGCAGCCGCCACGACCTCATACGGCACCGCGCCGCCCGGCACGCTCACACCGTTGACGAAGATCGCGGGCGTCCCGCTCACGCCGACGGCCTGACCCTGGCCCACATCCTTCCGGATCCGCTCCGCCTGCCGTCCCGAGTCCAGGCAGGCCTGGAACTCTTCGGCGTCCAGCTCCAGCCGTTCGGCCTTCTCCTTCAGATCCGCGGCGGCGAGTGTCTCCTGCTCCTCGAACAGCAGATCGTGCATCTCCCAGAAACGACCCTGTTCGTGGGCGCACAGCGATGCCTCGGCCGCCCTGAAGGCGTTGGCGTGAATGTTGGTCAGCGGAAACTGGAGGTACACGATACGTACCTGATCCCCGTACTCGTCCTTGATCCGGTTCAGCGTGGGGAAGAACCGGCCGCAGAAGGGACACTCGAAGTCGGAGAACTCGACCAGCGTGATCGGGGCGTCCTCGGACCCGAAGGATGGCGCGCTCTCCAGATCGAATTCGGCGCGCGCCGGCTCCACGTAGTAGGTGATCTCCCGGTCCTCGCCGAGTTCGAAGGCGTAGGCGGCCACCAGCTGCTGGCGCTCGACGTCTTCCAGATACTGGCGGATCTGCGGCGCCACTTCCTCGAGGCGACGGCCCTGGAGCCGCGGAGCGTTCCGCCGGTACCAGTCCTCGACCTCGGCGTCCGTGACCTCGACCTTCCCCTCGGTCTCCGACGCCACCAGCTCATCTACGCTGACGCCCTTGTCAGCCGCAGCCTCTGCCAGCAACCGGTTCTGGACCACATCGTCGAGAGCCGCCTCCAGCAACTGCGAGCGCTGTGCCCGGTACTGGTAGTCCATCCGGGCCAGCTGGTCGCGGATCTGCGGATCCAGATCGGCCGCGGTGATCTCGTTTCCATCGACTGCGGCCAGTACCTCGGCCTGGTCGTCGGCGTCACCGGAGCCGGCGGCTCGGCCGGAAGCCTGCGGGCCGGATCCGCCGCTGCAGGCCCCGGCCAACAGGACCGCCGCCGCCATCGCGACGGCTCTCGGCATGCTCGTTCCTTCGCTCATTCTCGCCCCACGTTTCGTGTTTACGGGAGTCGGTTTCGGGCGGATTGTCGCCGCCCGACACGTCAGTTCGGGAAGGTCAACCCCACCGAGAACATCAAGTTTCGGTTCTTCAGGCTGATGAGGTCGCTTTGGGCCAGGTCCTTGAACCCCCACTCGTAGGACACATCGATCGTGAGGCTCGTCGCCTTGATGCCTATGCCGGCCAGGAAGCCGATATCCGTGGTCTTTACCTGGTCCGGCAGGCAATCGAGCACGAGCTCCGAGTCCTCGTCGAACACGGTCCTCTGGCACGAGGTCTGGAAGCTGATCGTCGGGCCGAAGAAGACCCGTGGCGAGGTAACGGCCATCGGCGTCTGGGCCATGAGCAGGACGGGAAACTCCCAGTAGCTGAACCGCCACTCCTCGTCGAACGGGACCTCGCTCTCCGGATCCCGCGTGAAACCCTTCTTCGTGTAGAGCCCCTGGACCTCCACACCCCACTTGACCGAGCCGACGTAGAGCGTACCGCCGACATGGAACCCGCCTCTCGACTTCGTGTCGACCTTCTCGCCGTCCAGCTGGAGGCTGACGTTCGACGAGTTGTAGCCTCCCTTGACGCCGCCTCGGACCTGCGCCGGCGACGCCGTCGGCAGGCCGACGAGCAAGCCGCCGGCGAGAGCCAGGCCGTTCGCGACCACCAGCGCGCGTCCCATTCGCACTCCTGCTCCTGAACCGGAGACGGACTCCCTTTCGCCGCATCCCAGGTTAACCGCTTCTCCGCGGAATGTCGAAGCGGTGAGCGCCCGCCGTGGGGTCCGTGGCCATCCGGGATCGCACCCTGTACCTTGTGGCCCGGATCCGGAACCCGTCCCGCCCGACCACACGAAAGGAAGTGAGTATGAGACGCATGATCGTTTCGGCCGCTCTGCTGGCCGCGGCCGCGTTCGCCCTCGTTCCCTCCCCGGTCATCGCACAGGAGGAGGAGGAAGAGCCGGACGTCAACTACATCACCCTCACCAAGATCCACATGCCGGCCACCCAGGATCGGCAGAAGGCGATTCAGTGGATCGAGACCGTCATGGTCCCCGTCGCCCAGCTCGACCCCAACGTCCTCTGGTACCGCGTCGCCATGCACAACTGGGGATCCAACTCGGAGGACGTGGTCATCATGGCCGAGTACGACGACTGGGCCGACATCGAGGCGGATTGCCCGGCCTGCGAGGCGTGGTTCGAGGAGAACCAGCCGGCGGAGGGCACGCCCGAGCGGGAGGAGTGGGACGCGATGGCCGAGACCTTCTTCGGGTTCTTCAGCGGCCACAAGGACGAGATCTACGCCGTCAACATGAACCGCTCGAAGAACTAGCGCGATCTCGCGAGGGGGGCGGGCGCCGAGCCCGGCCGCGGGACGGGATCCGGCGCGGATTTCGACGCCCTCCTCGCGCGGTCCGCGCCGTCAGCCGGCCGCGGCGATGGCTTTTCGCTGCCGCTCGAGCAGCTGTCGAATGCCGGCGTCCGCGAGATCCAGCATGGCGTAGAGCTCCTGACGCCGAAACGGCGCGCCCTCCGCCGTCCCCTGCACCTCCACCATGCGGCCATCCTCCAGCGACACCACGTTGAGGTCGACTTCGGCCGCGGAGTCCTCCAGGTAGTCCAGATCCAGGCAGGGCTTGCCATTCACGATTCCCACGCTCACGGCCGCCACCAGCTGCTCCAAGGGGACCTCGTCGAGCTCGCCGTCCCGCACGAGGCCATCCAGGGCCTGCCAGAGGGCGAGGCAGGCGCCGGTGATCGAAGCGGTCCGGGTGCCGCCGTCCGCACCGAGCACGTCGCAGTCGATCGTCACCGTGCGGTCGCCCAGGGCCCGAAGGTCGGTGGCAGCCCGCAGCGACCGGCCGATGAGTCGCTGGATCTCCTGCGTCCGGCCCCGAGCGCCCGATCGCTCCCGTGGCGTGCGCTCGACGGTCGCGCGCGGGAGCATGGCGTACTCGCCCGTGACCCAGCCGCCGCGACCCTCCCTCCAGGGCGGGACGCCATCCTGGAGGGTCGCCGTGCAGAGGACCCGTGTGGCTCCGGTGGAGATGAGGCAGGAGCCCTCGGCGAACGGGGCCGCACCGAGCTCGAGGGCGACGCTGCGAAGCTCGTCGGGCGCGCGGCCCGACCGGCGCGAATGATTCATCGGAAGAAGATGACCCTCGGCGAGGCGGCGGGCGAGTCGCCGAGACCGCCGGAGCGGCTACCGTCGGCTGGGGCGAAACGACCGCGCTCAGGCCAGGGGAAGCTCGCTCATCAGCCCGAGCAGGTTCCCCTCCGAGTCGCGCAGGAACGCGAGCCAGAGCTCGGATCTGTCGCTGCGGTGGACCGCATGGGGCTCTCCCTCGAAGGTCGCCCCCCGATCTCGGAGCGCTCTGAACGCCAGCTGGATGTCGTCCACCCGGTAGTACAACACGGAGGCCGGGTGATCGAACTCCTTCGACTCCGGAACGCCGATCAGCAGGCGGACCCCCCCACAGTCGAAGAACGCCATCTGCGGCGGTGCGCTGAACAGGTGCCGGAGCCCCAACACGTCGCGATAGAACGCGGTCGCGCGGTCCAGATCGTGTGCCGTGATCGCGATCTGCCCGATCTCGTCGAGCCGAAACTCCGCCGCCTCGCTCATCGCGCCCTCCTTCGTCTCTGGCCACTCCCCCGTCCCGACATGCGGACCGCGTCGCTTGACCGGCCTGACCCCGGGGGATAGGTTGAATTATGCTTAGCTTAGCTAATCAAACTAATAGCTCACCAGGGGAGGCCCGTCAAGGCAGGGCCGGGCAGCCCGGCATCGGCTGCGGCCAGGCGAGCGATGGGTAGTCGGGAGCACTCGATCGCCGATCGGCTTCACTCCGCCGCCATCCACCTCCTCCGCGACGTGCGGACCGAGGACGCCAAGAGCGGCCTGTCGGCCTCGCGACTTTCCGCCCTCTCGGTCATCGTGTTCGGCGGCCCGATCTCGGTCTCCGGGCTCGCCGAAGCGGAGCAGGTCCGGCCGCCCACCATCTCCCGACTGGTGAAGGAGCTGGAGTGGGCTGGACTCGTGGAGCGGGAGCGCGACGCGGAAGATCGCCGGGTTGTCCGGATTCGGGCCACAGCGGAGGGCAGGCGGCTGCTGCTCGAAGGTCGGGCGCGGCGGGTGGCGAAGCTCGCGCGGCGGGTGGCAGCGCTGCCGCCGGCGGAGCGCCGAAGGGTGGCCGAAGCCGCGGCCGTCCTCGAGCGATTCACCATGCCGGCGGGTCACCCTCTGCGAAACGTCGGCGAGGAGGCAGATCGTCCATGAGACCCATCGGATCTCCCGCCGACTTCGGCGCACGGAAGCCTCGGGCCGCGAGCTGGACCCGGTTCCTGGCCGCCGCCCTCCTGCTGGCCGCCGCCCTCCTCCTGGCCGCCGTCGGCTGCACGGTGCCCGACGGCGGGGTGGGTCGGGCTACCGAAGCGGGAGCGGATCGCGCCTCGACCGCCCGCATCGTCATGGTCACGCACGGCCAGTCGGCCGACCCCTTCTGGTCCGTCGTGGCGAAGGGAGCGCAGGATGCAGGGGAGGAGCTGAGGGTGCGAGTCGAGTATCAGGCCCCGGGCACCTTCGACATGGTCGAGATGAGCCAGTTCATCGACGCCGCCGTCGCCTCCCGCCCGGACGGTCTGGCGATCTCGATCCCCGACGCCGAGGCCCTCCGCACATCGATCGAGGCGGCCGTCGAAGCCCGAATCCCGGTGGTATCACTCAATTCGGGCGCCGCCGACTTCCGCGCTTTGGGGATCCGCTCCCATGTCGGCCAGCCGGAGCGGGACGCGGGCTACGCGGCGGGAAGGCGGTTTTCCGCCGACGGCGCCCGGCGCGTTCTATGCGTGAATCACGAGGTGGGCAACGTGGCGCTGGATGCGCGCTGTTCCGGACTCGAGGAGGGCGTGAGCGAAGCGGGGGGTAGCGCGGTCGTGCTGGCGGTGAGTCTCTCAGACCCGGAGGACGCGCAGCAGAGAATCCTCGGCGCCCTCGGCCGTGACCCCACGATCGACGCGGTGCTCGCGCTCGGGCCGGCAGGCGCGATCCCCGCCCTGGCGGGCCTGACATCAGGAGTCGTTCCCCGCGACGTTCGGCTCGGCACCTTCGACCTATCGGGCCCGGTCCTGGAGGCGATCCGCGACGGCAGCGTCAGCTTCGCGATCGACCAGCAGCCCTACCTCCAGGGATACCTGGCGGTCGTTCTCCTCCACAAGCTCGCCCAGATCGATGCGGCGCCCGACGGCGTCATCCGCACCGGTCCCGCGTTCGTGAGCCTGGAGAACGTGGAGGAGGTCCTGCGCCTCGTCAGCCTGGGGGTCCGCTAGCTTGTCCGCTCGGCGTCTGCTCGCCCGTCCCGAGCTGGCCGCCGCCCTGGGAGCGGCAGCTCTGTGGCTGCTGTTCGCGGTGCAATCCGGCGCCCCCTTCCTGAGCCCGGCGGGCACCGCCGCCTACCTGAACGCGGCCGCGCCTCTCGGGATCCTGGCCGTGGCGGTTTGCCTGCTGATGATCGGAGGCGAGTTCGATCTCTCGGTGGGTTCGATCATCGGAGCGGCGGGGATGTCGATCATGCTGCTCACCACCCGCTTCGGTTGGCCTCTCTGGCCCGCCCTTGGTGCCACCGTCGCTCTGTGCCTTGGCATCGGCTACCTGAACGGGATGGTGGTCGTCCGAACCGGCCTTCCCTCCTTCATCGTCACCCTGGGAACGCTCTTCACCGTCCGGGGGCTGACGATCGCCGTCAGCCGGGGGCTCACCGGCCGCACCCAGCTGGGCGGCCTCGACGCGACGGCCGGCTACGAGTCGGCCCGTATCCTGTTCGCCGCCAGCCCCCTGCCGCCGCTGCGAGCGTCCGTCCTGTGGTGGATCGGCCTCACGGCCGTCGCGGCCTGGGTGCTCCATCGCACCCGCTACGGGAACTGGATCTTCGGCACCGGCGGCCATGCCGAGGCCGCCCGGAACCTCGGGGTCCCGGTCCGCCGGGTGAAGGTGGGTCTGTTCATGACCACGGCCGCAGCGGCATGCCTGGTCGGAATCATCCAGGCCGTGCAGTTCAACGGTGCCGACACGCTCCGCGGAAGCCTGCAGGAGTTCTGGGCGATCACGGCCGCCGTCATCGGTGGCACGCTCCTCGGCGGCGGCTACGGGTCGGCCGTCGGAGCCGCGCTCGGCGCGCTCATCTTCGGCCTCGTCCGGCAGGGCATCGTGATGTCCGGAGTCAACGCCGACTGGTTTCAGGTGGCGCTCGGCATGCTCCTCATTACCGCGGTGCTGTTCAACAACCAGGTCCGGCGCCTGGTGGAACGGAAAGGGTGAGGAGGCCGCGGTGAGGGAACGCGAGGCCGCAGCGAAGAGACTCCAGCCGAGGCTCGAGGCGCGGGCCATCGGCAAGGCGTTCGGGGGCGTGCGAGCCCTGGACGGCGTATCGCTCCAGGTGAGGGCGGGGGAGGTGACCTGCCTGCTGGGCGATAACGGGGCCGGAAAGACGACGCTCATCAAGATCCTCGCGGGCGTCTACGGGCCGAGCGAGGGAGAGATCTTCCTGGACGGCACTCCCGTGCGCCTCGACTCGCCGCGCGGCGCGCTGGATCGGGGCATTACCACGGTTTACCAGGATCTGGCCATCGCCCCGTTGATGAGCGTCTGGCGGAACTTCTTTCTCGGCTCCGAGCCGTTGAGCGGCCGGGGCCCCTTCCGCCGGCTCGATCCGGAACGCTGCGAGCGGCTCGCCCGCGAAGAGCTGGCCCGGTTCGGGATCGAGATCGGCGACGCCGCTCAGCCGGCCGGAAGCCTCTCGGGCGGCGAGCGACAGTCGCTCGCGATCGCGCGGGCCCTCCACCAGGGCGGGAAGGTCCTGATCCTCGACGAGCCCACCGCCGCCCTTGGCGTGAGGCAGACGAGGACCGTTCTTCACACGATCCGAGAGACGATCCGTGAAGGCGTGGCTGTGATCCTGGTGACGCACAATCCGCAGCACGCCTTCCCGGTCGGGGACCACTTCGTCGTGCTTCGGCAAGGCCGGGTCGCCGCCGACCGGGCCAGGAGCGAGCTCACGCTCGCGGAGCTCGCTCGACTCATGGGCGGTGGCTAGCGGCGGCTAGAAGTCCGGCTCGTCGGCCGTGGGGCCGTACGTCTGCGGCACCGGCACGTCGAGCAACCGAAGGAAGACGGTCAGCTGCCCGCGGTGGTGGATGCCGTGGTTGAGAACGAAGCTCCGAACGACACCGATCTTCGGCATCGCGAACAGCGCCTCGCCGCCGCTCTTCAGGGTCCAGTCCTCGAAGAAGGTGGCGTCGCCCGTGGACGCGATCTTCTCGCGCGCCTCCGCTACGTTGGTGTCGAACAGCTCGAGGATCTCGGATGCAGAGCCGGGCTTGGGAGACTCCCACTGCGGCCCATCGGGCGGGTTGACGTCGAACTCATCCTGCTCGAGCGACACCCCCGTCCACATCGGCAGCTCCGCGAGATGGGAGGCGAGCCGGCCGAGGGTCATCGACTTCTCGTGTGGACACCAATCGAGCCGGTCATCAGGGACGCGCTCCAACACCTTGCGCGTCGAGGACATCTCCTGGTCGAACTCCGGCAGCAGGGATTGAGCGATCGACATCGGTTCCTCCGATCGGTTCGAGCGCCGGCTCGGGGCTCCGGCGCGACTCCTCCCTAGAAGCTCCACCAGGAAGAGTACTCCCGTGCCGTCCCCCACCCAATGGCCTACCCGATCACGATCCCCTTCACGGCGCTTCCCAGCGCGCCGACGAGAAACTCGAAGAACACAATATCCCTGTCGCGGCACTTGTACTTGACCGTGCCCTCGCGGGGCCTGTCACCCGGCTTCCCGGGGTTGTTGGAGCGAACGACCACGTTTCCGAGGAAGCTGGCCACGGAGTGCCAGGGCATCTCCTTGCCGGTGTTTCGGTTGAAGATCCGGAAGTCGAGTTCTCGGTAGGTCAGGTAGAGGCGCCCGCCTGCCTGCCCCCGACGCGTTTCCTTGAACATGTAGACGCTGTCGAGCTGGCCCTTCTTCACTTCCACACCGACGACGTTGCGCGCGAAGCTGTTGAACGCCGTCATGCTCATCGGCCCTACCGAAGCCTCGAAGCTGAAGTCCAGAGTGGGCGACAACAGCGGGTAGGCGAGCCTGGCCTGCACGTCGCCCTCGCCGAACAGCTTTCCGGTGACATCGGCGACGGCCGGCGTTTCCTGGGTCATCTTGTCGCGGTCGTTGGTCACGTTGACGACGACACCGTTCAGCTCGTCGAACGTCAGCTCTCCAGGTCGGGCGGCGCCCTTCGCCAGCTCGGAGTAGCGGATGTCGGCGCCCACGAGCCGGATCGTGTCGATCGTCAGCGGTACCTCGATCTCCGCGAAGCCGTTGTGGTAACGGCAGGCTCGAGCTCGCGGCCCCCAATCGAGGTTGATGTCTGCGAACACGTGCAGATCGAGGGAGTCGACCTCGATCGACCGCATCTGGAGCTCGTCCTCGGCAAAGTACTTGTAGAAATCCAGTCCTCGGATGAGGATCGGCCCGGCGTTCAGGGTGATGCGATCGGCCCGCTGCCGGAGGCGGGAGAAGAACGGGCCCGCCTCCAGCGTGGGGATCACCTCGAATTCGCCGATCTCGACCAGCGAATCCTCGCTCTCCGCGCGCAGCCCGGCGGCCCGGATCACGTACAGGCTGTCCTCGACCAGGTAGCTGGCCGAGTCGAAGGCGAGCGCGACCGTGGAGTTGGCCAGAGCCCGAGCGGGGTTGGCGGCCGTGACCTGATCGATGGTGATGTCGGTGAGCTCGAGATCGAGGTCGTGGAGCGCCGACCGCGCGGTGCCGAGCTCCCCCTCGTAGACGAGGACGATAGAGGCGCCGTCGATCCGGATTCGCTCGAGTGTCGCCGGCGGAGCCTCGAAGCCGCTTCTCGTCTGTTCGCCTTCGGCCGGTACCGCCTCCGCGCCTGCCGCCCCAGCGCTCCCGACATCCGCGGCCGCGAAGTGAAGCTCCGCCTTCGGCTGGTCGATCTCGATGGACGAGATGAAGATCCCCTCCCCTCGGACCAGCGGGATGAGCCGGAGACCGGACACCCTGAACGAGCGCACGCTCGCACTCTTGATCAGCGCCGGCTCCTCCGAGCCCTCGGCCACATCGGCCGTGTCGATGGCCGCTCTGAGACCCCGGACAGTCACGCCGGTCAGCCAAGGCGACAGACGAACGGCATCGGCCGTGACGACGTATCGATCGGCGTCCTCTCCGCCGATCGCCGTGGCCACGGCGGTCGGCAGGAGCCGCCGGAGCTGTCCGTTGGCGATGAGCAGCAGGGCCACGTAGGCTATGGCCGCCGAGATGAGGCCGATCGCGGCGATCAGGATCCTGCGTCTTCCTCTGCCGCCGGACGCCGGCCGGTTGCGGACACCCATGGGATCCTCCGGCTGCGATACTCGCTCGATGGCTGGTGTTGGATGTACGGAAGCGCGGTCGGAGAGGAAAGTGGATGTCCTGAGGAGGGCCGTACCCGTGCAGCCCCCGCGACTCGTCCTCGCATCCGAGTCGCCGCGGCGCCGGAAGCTGCTGGAGCGTCTCGGCCTCGAGTTCGTCATCCGCCCGCCGAAGGTGGACGAGGCACTGCTCCCGTCCGAGACGCCGGCGGCGGCGGCGGAGCGGCTGGCCCGCCGGAAGGCCGCGACCTTCCTTCGCACCGATCACCTGACCATCGGCTGCGACACGGTGGTCGCCCACCGCGGCGCCGTCCTCGGAAAGCCGGGCTCGGCGGAAGAGGCGGAGGCGATGCTCCTGCGCCTCTCCGGCGACGAGCACACGGTCTACACGGGCATCGCGCTCGCCGAGCCGAGCCGGGTGGAGAGCAGCGTGGAGTCCACACGGGTCTGGTTTCGGCCGCTCACCCGCCGAGATTGCAGGGAGTACGCAGCCACCGGCGAGCCGCTGGACAAGGCGGGCGGCTACGGTGTCCAGGGCCTGGGAGCGGCGCTCGTCGAGCGCATCGAGGGGGACTTCTTCAACGTCATGGGCCTCCCCATCCCGCGGCTGCTTCGGCTGTTCGAGGCCTTCGGCTGGAGATACGCCTACGGCGGGCTGGTTCCGGCCGATCCCGCTGCCGGCGGCTGATCCTCCCTTGTTGGCGCACGAGCGGCGCCGCAAATTGATGTATGGTCCACGGTTTTCCGCAGCTACCGAGGGCCGCATGGGTGTTCCGGCGAACCGGTTTCTGTTCCGCGGCAACAAGAAGGAGTCCGATGGCAGACCAGAAGGGCGAACGAATCAGGGTCGTTCTTCAGTGGCTCCAGATCCTGGACAACCTGGAGCCAGCCTTCAAGGAGAAAGGCGAGTTCCGCTTTCGCTCGAAGGTGTGGGGGGAGAGGAGAAACGGCACCAAGGTCATTCAGCAGACCCAGTTCCCGGAGAAGGGTTACTGGTCGATCTCCGACCATCCTGCCTGGAACAAGAAGGACAATCTCAACCGGGTCGTATTCGACGGCGAGATCGACGACCACCTGGTGGTCGAGTTTTTCGGTGAGGAGCTGGACACGTTCAGCGCCAACGACGAGCTCGACCACTACAGCCGCGAGTTCAGAGGCTCCGTCGAGGCCATGATCGGCCGCTACGCGCCGGGCGAGGATCTCCCCGAAGACACCCCCGAGGAGGACCCGGAGAGTATGTCCAACTGGAGGATCTGCTACTACATCGAGCGGGCCTGAACGGCCCGCTCGCTCCCGTCGAAGCCCCCGCCGGGAGCCGCGAACCTAGGGACTTGAGCCCGTTTCGGCGCTCGCCGCCGGGGGCGTCGTCACCGGCACCTCCGTCGGCGGGGGCAGGATCTCCTTGAACGCCTCGCCGTAGATCTGCCAGACCGTCACGAACAGTGCCGCGACGATCGGGCCGACCACGATTCCGACCGCCCCGAACAGGGTGAGTCCGCCCAGTGTCCCCAGCAGGATGAGCAGATCGGGCATCTCCGTGTCGCGTCCGACGAGTCTCGGCCTCAGCAGGTTGTCCACCGTTCCCGCTACGAGGGCACACCACAATCCCAGGCCGATCGCAGCTCCCACCTTGCCGATCACGGCCAGGTAGATCACGGCCGGCACCCACACGAGCGCGATCCCGACCCCTGGCAGGATCGAGAGAACCGCCATGATCGTGCCCCAGAACGCCGACGCCGGTATTCCCACGACCGCGAACGCCCCGCCAGCCAGGGCTCCCTGGACGATACCGATTACCAGCGTGCCCTTGATCGTCGCCCGGGTCACCGAAACGAACCGGCGAACGAGCCGCTCCTCCGACTCGGGCGACAGCGGCATGTAGTAGAGGATCCGGTTCAGGAGCTTCGGTCCGTCCTTGAGGAAGAAGAACATCGCGTAGAGCATCACGAACAGCATGAACAGGAACATCACCGTGCCCCTGGTGGCAGCCGCCAACTTCGAGAACGCGAACGCGCCCACGTTCTCGGCCAGCTCTCCGACCTTGGCGGTGATCAGCTCGTCGTAGGGCGCCAGCCGCTCCGAGAACGGCAGACGACCGATCAGCTCGTCGAGATCGCTCGGGCCGCTGGCGTGCTGCTGGAGCCAGGGCCCCACCGCTTCGGTGACCTCCAGAGCCTGGGCCGTCACGATGCCGAGAAAGCCGGAAAGCGGAAGCACGAGTGCGAATACGAAGACGAGGATCGTCGAAATCGAGGCGAGCGCTGCGCGACCGCCGAACCATCGCAGCAGACGCCGGTACAGGCCGAACAGCAGACCGCTCGAGATCGCGGCCAGAAACACCGCCATCAGAAACGAGCGCACCATGGCGAAGAAGAGGAGCGAGATCGCGGCGACGAGCAGGAGCAGGAACGCCGCGCGGAACTTGGTCGGGTCGACCGCGCTGTCGCTCGCCATCAGACGTACCCCGAGTGATCGGAGGTGTCCGTGAAACCCTCCCCCGTCGGTTCCTCGACCGTGGCGATCCCGCAGGACTCGAGCATCTCTCCGGCCGGGTCCATCTGCCACATGAAGAACACCGGCCGCTCGGTCTGTACGATGTGGTACATGTCGCGAAACAGCAGGTCCGGGAGTGTGGCGACGATCACGTCATCGGCGACGTGGCCGACGCTTCGGGTCGTCGACTCGAAGTAGATCTTGATTCCCCCGCTACCGGCCCCGCTCTCGGCCGCATCCGGCTCGAGGAAGAGGTAACGGGTGTTGCCGCCCGTCGCCTTGTGGGCCGCGCCGACGCGATACGACGCGATCTTCAGGATCGGCATGCTCTCCTCCGCTGGTTCGAGGCTCGATACGCTCCCACCGCCGGTGCACGTTGAACCGGTGGACGGAGCGAGACAAGGCGCGACGCCCTCGATCGCCAGCGTCAGGCCGCGGAGCCGACCGTCATCTCACTTCCACAGGGCGTCCCCGATGAGCTTGGCTCCGACCGAGTCCCAGTGCCTGGCTGGATCGAACTCCGGGTCGAGGGCGGTCCGGGCAACCAATCCGGCCAGATAGGTCGCGACCGCCTCGGCAACAGCTCTCGGATCGGCTTCCGGTGGCACGCTCCCCTGCCGACGGTCCGCCTCCACCAGCTCGGCGATGTGCTCGAGCATCCGGCGGTCGGCACGGACCATCCGCTGCTCGAGCCGCTCGCTCGCCAACGCCTCGGCCCAGAGCACGACGTTGAAACGAGCCACCGCCCGCCCTCCCTCCGCGGAGAGCGTTTCTGCCAGGCGCCCCCCGTAGCGCTCGAGCGCCTCCGCCAGCGGGCCGCTCTCCCTCAGGCATGCGATGAGCTGCATCATCTTTTGGGCGCTCACCTCTCCCAGCGCCTCGATGATCGCATCCTTGCTCTCGAAGTAGTTGTAGAGAGAGCCGGCGCTCAGCCCTGCCTCCCTGGCGACGTCGTGCATCGTCGTCTTCTGGTAGCCCTCGCGGGAAAAGCAGGCGAGCGCCGCCATCAGGATCTGCTGACGACGGGCGTCCACGTGCTCCTGCGACACCTTCACCATCACGGTTCCCTTCCCTGCGCTCGAGGCGCGCTCACGGTCCGGATCGATCGGCTCCTTCCCCGTTCCCTTCCCCATCGATCGGCCCTTTTCCCCGCGCCGCGGAGAAGAAGGAGCCTTGCGCTAGTCTAAATGAATGAATATTCATTCACCCAACGAGCCGCAAGTTTCATCAGCGCATGCTCATGGAAAGAGAGGGGCGATGCGGGCGGGATCGAGAGCTCGAAAGGAACTGGCTGGGACGCTGTGCTCGTTGGCGGCCCTTCTCGGGGTCGGCGATCTAGGCGCCCAGGAGCTGCCCTTGATGGATTGCGAGGTGCCCGGTTCTAGCGAGCGGGCGCTCTGCGGATCGTTGACGGTGTACGAGAATCGGGAGGCACGCTCGGGACGAACGATCGATCTCGCCGTCATGGTCCTCCCGGCGACGGGAGTCGATCCCCGGCCGGACCCGGTATTCCTGCTCGCCGGCGGACCGGGCCAGGCAGCGATCGCGCTGGCGCCGGCGATCGATCAGATCCTGCCGTCCGCGGTGCGGCGCAACCGGGACATCGTGCTGGTCGACCAGCGAGGAACCGGTGGCTCCGGCGGCCTCCAGTGCGAGATCGAGGACCTGGACGAGATCCTCGCGAGCCTCGCGTTCAAGCTACCGGCCCATCGTCTGCGGGCCTGCCGCGATGGGTTCGACGCCGACCTCCGGCTCTACACGACGCCGATTGCCATGGATGACCTGGATGATGTGCGGGAGGCCCTCGGCTACGAGCGGATCAACCTCTGGGGAGGCTCGTACGGAACGCGCGCCGCCCTGGTGTACCTGCGAAGACACGGCGAGCGTGTCCGGGCCGCGGTGCTTCGCGGCGTAGCCCCGACCGACGCCACCCTTCCCCTCTTCTTCGCCCGCGATGCGGAGCGGGCCCTCGAGCTGCTGAGCGCGGCCTGCGGGGCGGAGGAAGCGTGTGAGACGGCCTACCCCGGCTTCCGGGCCGATCTGGAGGCCCTGCTCGCCCACCTCCGGGACACCCCGGCCCCCGTGAGGGCCATCCATCCCCTCACGCAGGACACGGTCGACGCCACGATTACGGCGGACGCGCTGGTGGGAGGGATCCACCTGATCCAGTACGGAACGCCTTTCTCCCGTCACATCCCGAGAATCATCGACGCTGCCCTGCGGGGAGACTACGAGCCGTTCCTCAGCGTCGCCCTGCCGTTCGCCGGGCTGCTCATCCAGCAGATCCACATCGGGATGTTCCTCTCCGTCGTCTGCACGGAGGATGTCCCATACGTGGAGCCGCAAGCGGCGGAGGTAGAGGCCGAAGGCACGTACGTAGGAGACCGCTTTTCGCTGTACATGATCCAGGCCTGCGAGGGGTGGCCGGTGGGGGAGCTACCGGAGAACTACCGGGAGCCGACGCGATCCGACGTGCCCGTGCTCGTGGTTTCGGGAGACGAAGATCCCGTCACTCCGCCGAGCTGGGGAGAGGAAGCGCTCCGCTATCTGCCCAACGGTGCCCACCTCGTGATCCCGAGGACCGGTCACTTCCCTACGGCGCCGGGCTGCTCCGCTGACCTCATCGCGCGCTTCCTCGAAGAGGGAGGCGACGACGGACTGGACGCGGCCTGTCTGAACGAGATCCTCCGGCCGCCGTTCACGATCGGGGCGCCTCCCGCGACGGCCATCGGCGCTTCGGGCCGCCCCGGCGGGTGAACAGGAGCCCGGACCAGGTCGAGTCGAACGAACAGACCTTGTAGTCCACGAGGCCGGCCTCCTCCGCCACTCGACGGACGACCTGCTGGGCAAGGTCGCTCTTTACGCCCGAGCGCTTCTTCGGCCAGGCGATCCAGATCGGAGAATCAGAGGCTCGGGCGGCGACTCTGTCGATCCGCCTCTCCAGCGCGGCCTTGGAGCGCGCGAACCAGATGATCAGGTCCGCGTCGGGGATAAGTCCGGCGCGGACCGCCGCACCTTCCGGGAGCGCACCGATCCGGCCGTGGAACCCGGCCGGCGCGTCGACCAGGCTCGTCGTCGAATTCGCGCGTATCCCGAGCTTCTTGGCGAGCGGCACGCCCTCGTAGGCCGCCATCCGCGAGGCCGGGACGACCGGGTCCGAGGGCGCGGTCCTGATCGCACGCTGCAGCGCGGCGCCGATGCCGGGCCAGGCCGTGAACACGGCATCCGGAAGCAGGGCACGAACGCCTTCCACTTTGGCCGGCTCGCCCTCGACGAAGACGATCGGTACTCGCCGCGTGGAACGACGATGACGGACCTCGAGCGCGAGATCGCGTCCGACCGAGGGAAGCCGGCTCAGGTCGATCAGCAGGGCATCGGGTGGGGCAGCCGTGAGCCGCTTGAACAGCTCCGGGCCGGGTCGAGGATCGTACTCCGTCTCGTAGCCCAAATCGCGCAGCTGACGCAGAGGTCCCTTCGCCTCCTCCGCACTCCAATGGACGAGCCGAACGCGCATCGCCGGCAGCCTCCTGATCCGTACGCTGTTGAATTGCGCGCATTCGCACCCCACCGCAGGTTGGGGCGACTCTCAGAGCCGAACAAGGGATCCGGAATGATACAACTGCGTGCCGCACCTCGGGTTTTGACACTGGCAGCCGCCGTTCTCGGGCCGGTCCTGTCTCTTCCGTCCGTCGCCCGGGCTCAGCAATCCCTCGCCCTGGCGAACGGCGACCAGCTGACCGGTCAGCTCGCGCGCATCGACGGCCCCAACTGGGTCTTCCACTACCAGGGTCAGGACGTGTCCATTCCGGCCGGCGAGGTCGCGACGTTCACGGCGCCGGAGCCGATCGGCATTCGCCTCGCCGACACGACGATCGTGGCCGCGACCGTCGAGAGCGTCGAGGGCGGACTCAGACTGCGGGCTACGGACGGGACGACCCGCATCGTCCAGCCGTCCGACTTCGCCGCCGTCGGCGCGGCCGATGACCTGCAGGCACTCGAGCCGATCGTCATCGGACTCTACAGCCCGTTCCTCAAGTTCTGGAGCTTTCTCGGCTCGGCCGGGGGCAGCTATCAGAGGGGGAACACGGACGAGACCAACTTCGCCTTCACCCTCGATCTCTCCCGCGAGACCGAGAAGGACCTCACCCAGTTCACCACGTTCATCACCCTCACCAAGGAGTTCGACGACCAGGGGAACGTCACCAAGAACGAGCCGAAGATCATCATCGCGCTCGGGACGGACGTCTTCCTCATCCCCAGCCGCCTGTTCGCCGGCGTCGCCATGCGGTGGCAGCACGACCCGGACAAGGACCTCCAGTTCCGGCAGACCTACACCGGCGGGATCGGCTACCAGTTCGTCCGCAACG
>CAZEBA010000002.1:0-1771 GCA_964510615.1 uncultured Gemmatimonadota bacterium | reverse complement strand
CTCCAGTTCCGGCAGACCTACACCGGCGGGATCGGCTACCAGTTCGTCCGCAACGACAACACCACCCTGCTCGCCCGGGTGGGCGGCGGCGGCCGCTTCGACAACCTGACGACGGGAGAGGATAGCAGCACGCCGATCCTGAACCTGAGCGGGCAGTTCGTCCAGAAGGCGGGGCCGGTCCGGTTCGGTGCCGAGGTCTCCTATAACCCGTCGTTGGAGGACTTCAGCGACTTCGAGCTGATCGATGCGTATTCGATCGCCCTCACGGCGATCGAGGGCCTCACCTTCAAGTGGACGCTCCTCCACGAGCTCAACAACCCGCCGCCCTCCGGGGACGAGAAGAACGACATCACGATGACGTTCCAGCTCGGCTGGGCCCTGGGCGTGAAGTGAGCGCCGCGAGCGCCGGCCCGACGAACGCCTCGGCGCCCGGAGCTCGCAAGCTCCCTCCCACGGCGTACGAGCTGAAGGCGGGCGAGGAGTACGTACCGCTCACCTTCGGCGAGACACCGTCGGAGTTCACCATCAAGGCGGTGGTGGCGGGAGCGCTGCTCGGCATGGTCTTCGGCGCCGCCAACACCTACCTGGGGCTGAAGGCGGGTCTCACGATCAGCACCTCCATCCCGGTGGCGGTGCTGACCGTCGTGGCGTTCCGCGTATTCAGCGCCCTCGGCCTGCGCCACAGCATCCTCGAGAGCAACATCTCCCAGACCGTTGGCTCGGCGAGCTCCTCGGTCGCCTCCGGCGTGCTGTTCACCATTCCGGCCCTGTTCATCTGGGGCATGAGCCCCGCCTGGGCCCAGATCACCATGCTCACCATGGCCGGCGGTCTCCTCGGCGTGCTCTCGATGATCCCGCTCCGGCGCTACCTGATCAAGCGCGAGCACGGAAAGCTCCCGTACCCGGAGGGGCTGGCCTGCGCCGAGGTCCTGGTCGCTGCCGAGGGCGGAGGAAGCCAGGCCAGGGGCGTCTTCTGGGGGCTCGGAGTCGGGATGCTGTTCAAGCTGATCACCGACGGCTTCAAGTTCGTTATCGGGTCGTTTCAGCTCGGGCTTCCACTCAAGGCACAGCTTTCGATCAGCGTATCGCCGCCGCTGATCGGCGTCGGCTACATCCTCGGAGTCCGGATCGCCACCATCATGGTCGCCGGCGCCGCCCTCTCGTGGCTCATCATCATCCCGATCCTCAACCTCTGGGGATCGGGCCTCACCGAGCCGCTCTACCCGGAGACCGTCAAGCTCATCCGCGACATGGCGCCGGGCGAGATCTGGCACCGGTACGTCCGCTACATCGGCGCCGGGGCCGTAGCGACGGGCGGCATTCTCACGCTCATCAAGTCGATCCCCACCATGGTCGAGTCCTTCCGCCTCGGCGTACGGCACATCTCCACCGCCGCTAGCGCGGCCCTGGAGCGGACCGACCTGGACCTCTCGTTTCGCACCATCGTGCTGTGGGTGTTCGCGATCCTGGCCGTCCTGACGCTGGTGCCCGGGATTCTCGGCTACATCGACTCGATCCCGGTGCGTTTCGTGGCGTCGATTCTGATCGCGATCTTCGCCTTCTTCTTCGTCACCGTCAGCTCGCGGATCGTCGGGCTTGTGGGGGTGACTTCGAACCCGACCTCGGGGATGACGATCGCCACCCTGCTGGGGACGAGCGCCGTCTTCCTTCTCCTGGGTTGGACGGACCTCGCCGGCAAGGCGACGGCCCTGATGGTCGGCACGGCCGTGTGTATCGCCGCCTCCATCGCGGGGGACACCTCGCAGGACCT
>CAZEBA010000001.1:120007-132053 GCA_964510615.1 uncultured Gemmatimonadota bacterium | reverse complement strand
AACGCGAGCGCCGCCGAGGTGAGGTAGTGGAGTCCGGCGACCTCCGTCAGCACGACGAGGAGGAGGAAGTCGACGGCGAACGCCACTCCGCCGACCGCCATGTAGCGAAGGAACTGCACGTGCAGGCGGCTGGTCTTTCCGCGCAGCCAGGTACCGTGTGACGGTGCCTGTATGTTCGGGCGCCTATATCCCGGCTTCAAGACAGCAGTTCTCCATGCCTTGCGATTCGAGGAGGCTCACGAGCACGCGACGGCCCTGGCAGACCGATCGAGCGACACCGGTCGTGCAAGTAGAGTGCCCCGCCTGGTGAGTCGGCCGATGCTCATTCCCTCTGGCTCCCGTCCCTTCGGTGCCGATCTCCGCGTGCCACGTGTCGGGTGGAAGCAACAGGATGGCGGCTCCACAGCCGCTTCGCCAAGAACGAGCGCGCCGTTGTCGTGGGAGTGGTCGCTGCTCTCCCTATCCTCCCCATCCGGCCGATCTTCGCGCTCTGTCTGCATCACGGGGCGGGTGCGGCACCGACCGCCCAGGATTCCTGGATGGAGCGCGGCGGATTCCCGCCACATGGCCCGACACTTGTACCGACCCGTGGAACGTGGCCCAACCGTGAGCGACAGGGCGTGCCACAGCTCCAATGGCGGAAAGGAACCGCATGGCGGCCAGCATTCTCCACGTCGTGGCGACGCGGCCGAACTTCATGAAGATCGCGCCGATCATTCGCGCCGTGGAGCGTGCCGCGGCGGTCGACCAGGTGCTGATCCACACCGGCCAGCACTACGATGAGGCGCTCTCCCACTACTTTTTCGAGGATCTGGGCCTTCCGAAGCCGGACCTCAACCTCGGGGTCGGCTCCGGCTCGCACGGCATCCTGACCGGCCGGGCGATGATCGCGCTTCAGCCCGTCCTGGAGCGCCATCGACCGGATTGGCTCGTCACCGTGGGTAGCACGGACTCGACCCTGGCGGCCGCCCTGGTGGCGGCCAAGCTCAGGATTCGCATCGCCCACGTGGAGGCCGGGCTCAGGAGTCGCGACTGGGCCATGCCCGAGGAGGTCAACCGGGTTCTGGTCGACAGGCTGAGCGATCTGCTGTTCACGACGGAGGAATCGGCCAACGAGAACCTGCGTCGCGAGGGGGTACCGGAGGACCGGATCCACTTGGCCGGCAACGTCATGATCGACACGCTCGACCGGTATCGGCCGCGGGCGGCCCGGCTGCGGGTGCCCACGAAGCTCGCGCTCGAGGACGGGCGCTACGTGCTCGCGACCTTTCATCGGCCCCGCAACGTCGACGATCCGGTCCGCCTGGCGGCGATCCTGCGAGCGCTACCGCAGATCGAGTACGAGTGCGACTGTCCCGTCATCCTGCCGCTGCATCCCCGTACGGCCCGGAACATCAAGCGCTTCGGCCTGGACGCCGAGCTGAACGGGCTGCGCGTCTTCGAGCCGTTCCGCTACCTGGAGTTCGTCTCGCTGATGGACGGTGCCGGCGCCGTGCTGACGGATTCGGGCAGCATCGAGGAAGAGACGACGGTGCTCGGGGTGCCGTGCGTCACCCTGAGGGCGGAGACCGAGCGCCCGATCACCCTCACGGAAGGGACCAACCGCCTGTTCGACGGCAACCTCAACGAGCTCGCCGATATCGTGCGCGAGGCCTACGATGACGAACGTCGACCCTGTCGGCCTCCGCTCTGGGACGGGAAGGCGGCCGAGCGGATCGCCGACGTGATCCTCGCGCAGCTTGCCACAGTTGATGCACAACAACAGGAGGGGCGCGCCGCAGCGTCGAGCTCCTGACCCCCGCGCTTTTCGACTCCCGACCGGCGAGTCGTAGCCGCCCCACTACAGCCTAACCCGGCCATCTCCGGCCACGCGACAGACCCTTCGGACCGTCGGAGCGTCCGGGTTCGTCCTCCGGGGTCGGCTTCTGATCCTGTTACGTGGCAATCGGTTGTGCCTTCCCGTTACCAGGGAGGAGCTCGCGGACGCGGGCGGTATCGGCGCGGGACTTCGGCGCTGGGCCGGGTTGATCCCGGCGTCGGTGCAACCCTTGTGCAACACTTTCCGCGGGGTTTACTTGTTGAATGTAGCGGCGGCGCCATGGGGAACGTCTGCTGCATCCATAAGCGTAGTAACTGCAAATCGTTAGCCTGAATCGCAGCCGTAGTCCAACATTGCGGCGTGAGTTTTTCGTATCGACCGAGCGACAGAGGCTTTCCGAGAGAACCGGTGGCCGACCGACCGGAGGTCCCATGCGGATAGAATCGCCGGAAGTCGACGAAGTCCTGGAAGCGGAGACGCTCGCCGAGGCCGACGACCTCGCCTCCTACGCCCTTGGGCCGGAGGAGCGGGAGTCCGTGCGCATCCTGGTCATCGACGACGAGGCGAGCATCGTCGAGAGCTGCGAGTCCGTGCTGAAGGCCGAGGGCTACGAGTGCGAGGTCGATCGCCGCGCCGACGACGCGCTCCGTCGGCTGAAGGGTCAGCCGTACGACATCGTCATGATCGATCAGAACATGCCGAACGTCCACGGGCTGGACATCCTGGCCGAGGTGCGTCAGCGGAGCCCGAGCACGCTCCCCATCATGATGACGGGCCACGCGACGATGGAGGCGAGCATCCGAGCCCTGCAGGCCGGAGCCTTCGAGTACCTGCCGAAGCCCTTCACCGCCACCCAGCTGCTGGTTGTGGTGGGCCGGGCCGCCTACCAGCTGCTCCGCGTGCGTCAGCTGTCGGGGTCCTCCAACCAGGATGGCGTGCTGGTGGATCGCGGCGACCTCAAGATCCTCGGCGTCTCCCGCTCGATGCGGGAGGCCATCCGGCTGGCCATGAAGGCCGCGCGCACGGACGCGTCCGTCTTCGTCACGGGCGAGAGCGGGACCGGCAAGGAGATCATCGCGCAGTTCATCCACAAGGAGAGCCGTCGGTCCCGGAAGGCGTTCGTGGCCGTGAACTGCGCGGCGCTGCCCGCCGAGCTGCTGGAGTCGGAGATGTTCGGCCACCGACGGGGCGCGTTCACCGGCGCGATCCGGGACAAGCCCGGCCTCCTCGAGGTCGCGGACCAGGGCACGTTCTTCCTCGACGAGCTCGGCGAGATGCCGCTTCCGCTGCAGGCCAAGCTGCTGCGGGTGCTGCAGGACGGCGTCGTCCGGCGGGTCGGCAGCGAGCGGGACGATGCCGTGGTGGACGTCCGCTTCATCTCGGCCACCAATCGGGATCCCGACCAGGCGATGGAGGAGGGCGTGATCCGGCGGGACCTGTACTACCGCTTGCGGGTGGTGCCGATCGAGTTGCCGGCTCTTCGGGAACGGCCCGAGGACATCCCGGTGCTCATCCGGCATTTTCTCGAGCACTTCTGGCGCCGACACCAGCTCCCGGGCCGCACCCCCCCGAAGCTGGCGCCCACCACCATGGAGGCCCTGGTGGCCTACGATTGGCCGGGAAACGTGCGCGAGCTGCAGAACGTGCTCGAGAACCTGGTCGTTCTCTCCGATCCGGACGAGCTGATCGAGCCCGATCGGCTCTCCATCCTCGACATGACGCAGGAAGCGGCCGGCGACGAGGAGGCGGTCATTGGCGCGTTCACCGGGGCGAACTTCCGGGCGCCGTTTCACGAGGCGAAGGATGCGCTGGTCGCGAGGTTCGAGCGCGAGTATCTGGCCCAGATCGTGGCTCGCACGGGAGGCAACATGTCGGAAGCTGCCCGGCAGGCGGGGATCGATCGGACGACGCTCTACCGTTTGATGGAGAAGCACGAGCTCTCCCGCGGCGCCTTCGTCGCGTGAGCAGTGCCCAGGTCGCATGATAGGACTGTCGGGGTGATTCTTGGTCGAGGACCTGGCGCCGCGCGCCCGGCGGCTCGCCGAAGCGCTGAAGGAGTTCGTGGAGACAGCGGAATCCTCCGGCCGATCCGGGTCCGGGGAGGCGGAGGGTGGCGCGTCCGCCGCCCGCGGCTTCGAGCCGGAGCGGCAGCGGGTGCTGGAGTCGGCGAAAGGACTCGGCCTGCGGGAGGCGTGGTCGGCGGCCCGGGAGGTGCGGTCGGGGATCGACGACGAAGACGGCGAGGCGGCTCGGGCCCACCGGCACGCTCGGCTGGATAGCGCCGCGCTCGCTCTGGCCGAGCTCGCGGTCGCCCGCCGGTCGGAGCTCCATCAGCAGCTCGTGCAGGACATCGCGCACGACATCCGCTCGCCCCTCAGCTCCATCCTGATGCTGGCCGATTCGCTCCTCAACGGGCCCGGGCCGATGAACGCCGTGCAGCGGCGCCAGGCGGGTGTTCTGTACGACGCCTCGGTGGCCCTGGTGCGGCTCGTCAACGATGTGATCGATGCAGCGGGCCTCGGTCCGAAAGGCGAGGTGCCGGTGGGCCGAGCGCCCTTCTCCATCCCGGATCTGCTGGACGAAGTGCGAGGGCTGGTCCAGCCGCTGGCGGACCACCGAGCCGTCGAGCTGGTGATGGAGGCGGAAGGCTCGCGGCGTCGGCTCGGCGACCGCCAGCTCCTCTGCCGCGTGCTCGTCAACCTGTCGTCCAACGGCGTCGAGGCGGCGGGCCGGGCCGGCGGTCGGGTGGACGTCCGGGTCGGGGAGGATGCCGGCGGGGCGCTTCGAGCCGAGATCGTGAACTCCGGGCCCGAGGCCGACATCGGGACGCTGCACGAGATCATCCGGGTCGACGCCGAGCCCCACCTCCGGCGCTACGAGGGGTGGACTCGCGGCCTCGGTCTCTCGATCGCCGCGCGCCTGGTGGCAGCGGCCGATGGAGAGCTCGCGGTCGACCGGCTGGAGGATGGGCGGACGTGCTTCCGGGTCCGGCTCCCGTTCGAGGCGATCTAGGCCCTACGCAGGGCGGCTTCCCCCACCGACCGCGGCTTTCATACCAGCCTGGCCCCTCCGTCCACGTAGACCACCTCGCCGGTGACGTACTCGGCCCGGTCCAGGTACAGCACCGCCATGGCGACGTCCTCCGGCCGGCCGACCCGCTTAAGGACCGTGCGCTCCGCCGCGGCTGCCTGCTCCTCCGGTCCCCACCCGTCCGGCAACATCACGGGGCCGGGCGCCACCGCGTTCACGCGGAGCCGGGGCGCCCAGGCCCGCGCCAGGCTCCGGGTCAGGCTGAGCAGGGCCGCCTTGGTCGCCAGATAGGGCGCGTAGCCCGGCCACCCCTCGCCGGCTCCGGCGTCGGCGATGTTCACGATGGATCCGCCGGTCTCCATGATCGCGGCGGCGCCGCGGGCGCAGAGGAACGGCGCCCTCGCGTTGAGGGCGAAGACCCGGTCCCAGTCGGTGATCGAGACGTCCTCCGGCCGGCCGTGAGGAAAGATGGCCGCGTTGTTGACGAGGAGGTCGAGCCCGCCGAGCTCGGACGCCGCCCGGGCAGAGAGGCCTTCGGCTGCGCCCGCCACCGTGAGGTCCGCCTGCAGGACGCACGCCCTGGCGCCGCGCTCGCGGATCAGGGCCTCGGCCTCCGCGGCGGCCTTCGACGAGGTGCCATAGTGGATGGCGACATCGTAGCCCGCGTCGGCGAGCGTGACGGCGATCGCCCGACCGACCCGCACCGCCCCGCCGGTGACCAGGGCCTGCCGCCGGCTCATCGATCGCGGCGGAACTGCGGCGGGGCGATCGACTTGATCTTGGCCGGCTTGGCGGGGATCCCGACGTTGACGTGGTAGGGTCGGACGTCCCTGGTGGCCAGGGCTCGCGCCCCGACCATGCCCTGGACGCCGACGTGGACCCCGGCCAGCACCGTGGCTCCGTACGTGACACGGACGTCGTCGTCCAGCACCGTCTCGATGTTGGTCACGTCCACGATGTCGTCGACGGAGTGGGTGTGGCTGAAGATCGAGGCGTGGTCGGAGATGGAGACGCGGTCCCCGATCCGGATGCCGCCGCGGTCGTCCAGCAGGACGTTCCGGTGGACCACCACGTCATCGCCCACCCGGAGGTTGTAGCCGAACGACACCTCCACGAAATGGAAGCACTTGAAGTTGCGGCCGATCCTTCGGAAGACGTGTGGAGCGAGGAGGCGGCGGAAGCGGACACCCAGGTAGACATTCCCGCCCAGTGGCGAGCGGTCGAACATCTGCCAGAGCCAGATGAGCGGCTTGCGCGGGTAGTAGAGTCGCTCGTCGAGCTCGTGGTAGTACTCGGGCTCCAGGGTGACGGCGCGCGGGTCGAGGGTGCGGAGCGCGGCGCGGGTGGCGGTGGGCAGGCGGGCCTCATCCGTCGACGGTTCGATCTGAGGGTAGTAGAGCTCCCGCAGCACCTGCGCGCACAGATCGTTTCGGTCGCATTCCGGGTCTTCCAACCGTTCCCCCACTTCGGCGAGCCAGGCGTCGTACAGCTCGAGCGCCTCGGGGGAGGGAGCGAGCGGTCTGAGGGGCCTCCGAACCATCGTGTCGCGACCTTCAAGGGTGTCTGCGCTCGGGTCCGGCAAACTGCCGGACATCCCGTCAGGATGTCAACGAACGGCGGGTCGGCTGGGACCGCTTGACAGGGCTTGACCGCGCCTCCTATGCTTTGGCGACGTAGTTGAGAATGGGTCTCAATCTCAACTAATAATCGTTATTCATAACTCTGGAGGTGGTCGATGGCGCGGGTGAGTCCGTCTCCCTCGGTCCGAGTTCTGTTCCTCCTTGCAGCCCTCCTGTTGTGGCCTGCGGTCCCGGCCGTGAGCGCCGGAGCCCAGGAGGGGCATGGCGCGGTGCAAGAGCGGGATTCGGGCGGCATCGCCGGGAATATCGGCGCGGCGGAGGACGGCTCGAGGCTGGAGGGGGTCGATGTGGTGGTCCGCCGTTCGGGGGATGAGCGGGTATGGCGGGCGAAGACAGGGGCGGATGGCACCTTCACCGTCCACGGGCTGCCGGCCGGCGAGTACACGGTCACCCTCTCCCTGCTCGGCTGGCGCGAGCGGACGGAACGGGTGGTCGTCGAGGCGGGCGAGATCCTGGCCGTGCTATTCGCGCTCGAGCCCGATCCGATTCCGATCGAGATGGTCCAGGTCATCCTGGACCGGACGCGCATCGTCCCTCCGGGCCGCGAGGTGGCCGGTGCCGCCCAGTTTCTCTCCGAGGCGGAGCTTCGCAAGACCCACAGCCTGTACGGCGATGTGCACAAGGCGGTCTTCCGGTTGCCGGGTGTCAACGTCCAGGAGGAGGACGGCTACGGCCTGCGGCCGAACATCGGCCTTCGGGGCAGCGGCTCCGAGCGCAGCGCGAAGATCACGCTCATGGAGGACGGGGTGCTGATCGCGCCGGCGCCCTACTCGGCGCCGGAGGCCTACTACTTTCCGGTCACCGGCCGCATGGAGTCGGTGGAGGTGCGCAAGGGCTCGAGCCAGATCAAGTACGGCCCGAGCACGGTCGGCGGGGCGCTCAACCTCGTATCGCAGTCGATCCCCGACCGTCTGTACGCGAGCACGACGGTCGCCGGCGGGCAGAACGCGACCGGACGGGTCTCGGGCGCGATCGGGGACTCGTACGAGAACTTCGGCTGGCTCGGCCAGGCCTACCTGATCCGGACCGACGGCTTCAAGCGGCTGGATGGGGGCGGCGGCACCGGCTACGACCTCCAGGACTTCCTCGTCAAGCTCCGCTTCAACACCGATCCCGGTGCGGCGGTCTACCAGGCGTTCACGATGAAGGTGGGCTACTGGAACCAGACCTCCGACGAGACCTACCTGGGGATCACCGACGAGGATTTCGCTCTCGTGCCCAACCGGCGCTACGCCGCCTCCCAGGAAGACATCTTTCAGGGCGACCAGCAGCAGTACCAGCTGCAGCACCTCATCCGACCAGGGGACGCGGTGGACGTGACGACGACGATCTACCGTCACGACTTCCGGCGGAACTGGTACAAGCTGCAGAGCGTGCTGGGCACCGGGATCGGCACGGTGATGGCCGACCCCGCGGACTTCCCCGCCGCGCTCGCCGTTCTCCAGGGAAGCGACAGCGAGCCCGACGCGCTGCAGGTGAGAGCCAACAACCGATCCTACGTCGCGCAGGGCGTCCAGTCCGTGCTCGGCCTCCGGGCGGCCACCGGGAGCCTGAGCCACGAGATCGAAGTCGGCGCACGGTATCACACGGACGAGGAGGACCGGTTCCAGAAGCAGGACGGCTACCAGATGGTCGACGGGCTGATGGAGCTCACGAGCGCCGGTGCTCCGGGGAGCCAGTCGAATCGCGTGAGCGACGCCACCGCCTGGGCCTTCTACCTCCAGGACGTGATCACCGTCGGGGCCTGGACGTTCGTTCCCGGCGTCCGCTACGAGACGATCGGCTTCTCCAGCGTCGATTACGGCCGGGACGATCCGGAGAGGGATGAGCCGCCGGTGGACCAGCGAAGCAGTCGGGTCGCCGCGGTCATTCCGGGGATCGGCGTCAGCTACCGGGCGCGGGACGGCCTCGATCTCTTCGCAGGGCTGCACAAAGGGTTCGGGCCGACCGGCGCCCGGGCCACCGACGAGACGGCGCCCGAGTCGAGCCTGAACTACGAGGCGGGGGTCCGGCTGCGAGGCGGGGGCTTGCAGACGCAGGTCATCGGCTTCTTCAGCGACTACGACAACGTCCTCGGACGCGCGACGCTGTCGAACAGCGAGAGCGGCAGCGGCGACATCTACAACGGCGGGCGGGCACGCGTGCTCGGAGCCGAGGTGATGGTCGAATACGATCTTCTGTTTCGCTCCGGCGGGCCCCTCCTGCTTCCTGTCCGCCTGGCGTACACGTACACCGATGCGGAATTCCGCACGGCGTTCGAGAGCGAATTCGAGCCCTGGGGGCTGGTGGAGGTCGGCGACCGGATGCCGTACATCCCCCCGCATCAGCTACAGGTCGGAGCGAGCCTGGAGCACCTTCGCTGGTCCGCCGAAGTCGACCTGCGCTGGCAGAGCCGGATGCGAACCGCCGCAGGGCAGGGCGTGATCCCGGCCGGAGAGGGAACGGACGGGTACGCCGTGCTGGGCTTCATGGGTGAGTATGCTCTCACGCGCTGGGCGTCGGCGTTCCTGTCGGCGGAGAACCTCACGGACGCCGAGTACATCGTCGCCCGCCGTCCGGCCGGACCGAGGCCCGGCCTGCCCAGGACGATCAGCGTCGGCCTCCGGTTCTCGAACTGATGGTGGTGGCTCGTCGGGGGCCAAGCGAGGTATGATGCTCCGGTAACCGGTGCGTGCCTGGGTCGAGCCGAACGGAGCGGACGTGAACGAAGTCTTGAAGAAGCAGATCTGGCGCAAGCTGGAGGAGCTACCCGAGGAGAAGCAGTACCAGGTCCTCGACTACATCCGGTTCCTGGAGTCCGAGTACGCGGACGTCGTCTCGAAGGGATCGGGGTTCCAGCGGGTGGCGGAGCGGGTTCAGGACGAGATGCGGCGCGTGAAGGCTCCTGCCGCGGCCATGCGCGAGACGATGCGCGCCTTCGGCGCGGCCGACCGGGTCGTCAACTCCTTCCGCGAGGCTGCCAAGGAGTTCCTGGCCGAGCTGGAGACGGGAACGCCCGAGCCTCCACCTCCCACCGAGGAAGAGCCTCCGCGCTCCCGCGAGATCGTGGTGGAGTGAGGCAGACGGCGATCAGGACTGCGCGCCGCCGCTTGTGCCCGGTTCGACTCACGCGCACACTGCTTGCATCAAGACCCGGCAAGAGCTGAACCAGGCGGCCCCACTCTAACTCGGAACGACGGTGTCGTCCACATACATCCTCGGCATTTCCGCCTTCTATCACGACAGTGCGGCGTGTCTCCTGCGCGACGGCGATGTAGTCGCCGCGGCACAGGAGGAGCGCTTTACGCGGAAGAAGGGGGACGCCAGCCTTCCGGAGCACGCCATCGACTACTGCCTGCGGAGCGCTGGACTGGGGGCGTCGGACCTCGCGTACGTTGGCTTCTATGACAAGCCGCTCCTGAAGTTCGAGCGCATCCTCGAGACCTACCTGGGGGTCGTGCCGCGCGGTCTCCGGTCGTTCCTTCTCGCCGGCCCGCTGTGGATCAAGGACAAGCTGTACATGGACCGCCAGCTGCGGGATGCGCTCGGCTACGACGGCGAGATCCTCTATGCGGAGCACCACGAATCCCACGCTGCCAGCGCGTTCTTCCCATCACCGTTCGAAGAGGCCGCGATCCTGACGATGGACGGCGTCGGCGAGTGGGCGACCGCTTCGATCGGGGTTGGACGCGGAGACGAGGTCGAGCTCCTCAAGGAACTGCACTGGCCCGACTCGTTGGGCCTGCTGTACTCGGCGTTCACCTACTACACCGGCTTCAAGGTGAACAGCGGAGAGTACAAGGTGATGGGGTTGGCGCCGTACGGGGAGCCGAAGTACGTGGACGCGATACTCGGCGAGCTCGTTGACCTCAAGGAGGACGGCTCCTTCATTCTCAACCAGAGGTACTTCAACTACCTCACGGGCCTCACGATGACCAACGGGGCCTTCGATCGACTCTTCGGCGGTCCGCCGCGAAAGCCGGAGGTGAAGATCACCCGGCGGGAGATGGACCTGGCCGCGTCGATCCAGCGGGTGTGCGAGGAGATCATGCTTCGCATGGCCCGCACCGCGCACCGGGAGACCGGGCTGACGAAGCTGTGCCTGGCCGGCGGCGTCGCCCTCAACTGCGTCGGAAACGGCCGGGTCCTCCGGGAGGGGCCGTTCGAGGACATCTGGATCCAGCCGGCCGCCGGCGATGCGGGTGGGGCGCTGGGCGTGGCTCAGCTCATCTGGCATCGGCGATGTGGCGAGCCGCGGCGCGTTACCGGCAGGGACGGCATGAGGGGGGCCTTCCTCGGGCCGGAGTTCTCGCCGGAGGAGATCCGGGCTTTCCTCGATTCCGTGGGCGCGAAATACGAACGGCTGGATCGTGAGACGTTGATCGGCAGGGCGGCCGATCTCCTCGCCGCAGAGAACGTCGTCGGGTGGTTCCACGGGAGGATGGAGTTCGGGCCCCGTGCCCTCGGAGCCCGAAGCATCCTCGGGGACCCCCGCAGCCCCCGCATGCAGGCGCAGATGAACCTGAAGATCAAGTTCCGGGAGAGCTTTCGACCCTTCGCCCCGACGGTGCTCGAGGAGAGGGTGTCCGACTACTTCGAGCTCGACCGGCCCTCGCCGTACATGCTGCTGGTGGCCGATGTCCGGGAAGATCGCCGGATTCCGATGACGGACGACCAGAAAGGCTTGTTCGGGATCGATCGGCTGAACGTGCCGAGGTCGGATATTCCGGCCGTCACCCATGTCAACTACTCGGCTCGCGTGCAGACGATCAACCGAGCGGACAACGCGGAGTACTACGACCTGATCCGCGAGTTCGAGCGCCGCACAGGGTGCGGGGTGGTCGTCAACACCTCGTTCAACGTCCGTGGAGAGCCGATCGTGTGTGCGCCGCAGGACGCGTACACCTGCTTCATGCGCACCAACATGGACTACCTGGTGTTGTGGCCGTTCCTGCTGGACAAGGCGGATCAGCCCGAGTGGGAGGAGGAAGGCGATTGGCGCGACGAGATCGAGCTCGATTGACCGCTTCGGAGGGCCGCCGGTTCGCCCTGCCGGTGGGTGTGGCTCTCGCCGCCCTGGGAGCCCTCGTCCTTTGGCGGGGCCAGGAGAGGGTGGCGTGGCTGCTCCTACTTGCCGGGAGCCTGCTGTTCGTGGCCGGGCTCGTGGTGCCAACGCGGCTCGGCCCCGTGGAACGGCTCTGGATGGGGATGGCGCATGCGATTTCTCGGGTGACGACGCCCGTCTTCATGTCGATCGTCTATTTCCTTGTGCTCACCCCGGTTGGATTCTTGCGTCGCACGTTCGCAAGGAATCCGTTACGTCGCGATCCGGCAGAACCGAGCTGGTGGGTGCCACACCAGAGCCGCGACGCCGACAGCCTGAACCGACAGTTTTGATTGGAGGCTAGATGAGCAACAGGAGTGTCGTCCGAGAACTGTGGGCGTTTCTCCGCGTCCGGAAGAAGTGGTGGCTGCTCCCGGTTCTGGTCGTGCTGTTCCTGGTCGGCGCGTTGCTCGTCTTCGCCCAGACGTCGGCCCTGGCGCCGTTCATCTATACGATCTTCTAGAGGCACCGCCA
>CAZEBA010000001.1:98531-119907 GCA_964510615.1 uncultured Gemmatimonadota bacterium | reverse complement strand
AGCGTTGCGATGAAACCGCCATCGCAGCGCCGCCTATTGGAGGGACTCCAGGTACAGCAGGACTCCTGCGCGGATCCGATCGTCGCGGACTGGGCTGGACTCCATCGCGGTTCCCGGAGCAAAGGAATCCGGGTCTAGCAAGAAGCTGTCGAGCGAGGCACGATTCCACCTGCCGCTCTTCCTCTCCAGTGCGACGGAGTATGCGCCGAAATCGGTGCCCCCGATCTTGCGCCCGAACACTTTCCAGAGGTTCGGCGCCTTGAGATCATTGGCATCTGGCGACATGCCATGGCATCGCCTACAACCTCGTACCGTGCTCATCACCTTCTCTGCTATCGAGTCACCGAGGGCGGCTACCGTTTGGGGAACTGTTTCCTGGAACCGTGGAACGGGACGCAGCTCGACGACCTCATGAGCGTCGCTCCACAGTACGATCGCTCCATCTTCCAGCTGGTCGATATCTCTGATTTCCTTCTCGACCAAGACGGACTCGGCGAAAATGATTCGACCTTCCTCGTATCGAAGGTGGTAAAGGGTCTGTTTGTACAGAGATCCGACCAGGAGGTCACCCTCCCAGGCTGGCGTGAAGCCTCTCAACTGGATGAGATTCGAAACTCCAATCGAGGGAACCCATGCGAAGATCGGTTTCTTGTAGCCACCATGGCGACCCTGAGCCTCGCTGATGGGCCAGGTGTTCTCGCCGTAGGCGACGCCGTAGATGACATGCGGGAACCCGTAGTTGCCGCCTTCGACGATAAGATTCAGCTCGTCTCCTCCGTCGGGACCGTGCTCTGTTATCCAGATGCGTCCATCACGGTCGATCGCGAGGCCCTGAGGGTTCCGGTGTCCCTTGGAAATCACCTGCACGGTCTCGTTGCCGAGATCGATCTTCAGGACCTTGCCGTAAGAGCTTTCGGCAGCTTGGGGGTAATCATGGGCTCCGACCAGGTCGTCGTGGACATGGGCCCCCACGGTGACGATCAATTGATCGTCGCCGACCAGAGCCATGCGACCGCCAGCCAGAAGCCCCGAGAAGGGATCTCCTCCTTTCCGTACTTTTAGGCAAGGAGTGGTCTCGTAGACCACCTTCCAGTCGTTCGCGCTGAAACCGGCCGACCACAGATCCCCGTCCCCCGTCAGGCTCAGCATGGAGAACCTGATCGTCGAACAGTGGTCTTCGCCGTTCCAATAATGGTGAGAGACGAAGAGCCGATGCCCAGCCATGTCGAGAAGCAGATCGTGTATCCTGAAACCTCCCAGGCTTGCACTGATGCCCGCGTCTCTCGTGTACGCCTCGAATTCTTCGTACCGAGTGTCGAGTTCGATCCTCGGCCTGGCGACAACAGGGGTCCCATCAGGCTCGCGCCGAAACAGAAAAAAGTTGCCCCATCGATCGGTGCCCAGGATGGTGTTGCCATATGCAGCGATTGCCCCCCTGCGGCCGATGTCTGGCACCTGGAAGCTCGTCACCTCGATTCCCGTGAAGATGGTCTCGATCCAGCTCGAGTCCTCACTCTGAGGCGCAAACATCGTCCTTCCTCGGTTCACCACCTTGGATACGTACATACGGGGGAATGCACGATACCGCTCAAAGGCCACGCCGTAGCCGAAGGAGAGGATCGCGATGAGAGCCACCCCTAGGAGGACGAAGACCGACCTTCTTCTCGGCAGCACTGATCCTGTTGCCCTTCGATTTGATGCTCTCGGTGCACGGACTTGTCCTGCGAATGGACGGGCGACCAGCTTCTTCCTTCTCACGAAACGTGCCGAAGGGCATGAAATGCCGTAGGTGGACTCCGAGGGCCGACCAGGGCCGTTCAGCAGCTAGGTCAGTGTTGCAGCTCGCTCCAGTTGACGACGGCGGCGCCGCGCTCCTACGATTCCCCATGGACGGCCCCACCTCGAACCGCGTCGCGTGTCGATGAGCCGCCGCGAGTTGCGCGAGGCGCTCACCTTCGACGATGTGCTGCTGGTCCCGCGCCACTCCAAGGTGCACCCCGCCCAGGTCGATGTCTCCACCCGCCTGACCCGAAGGATCCCGCTCGCCATCCCCCTGGTTTCCGCCGCGATGGACACGGTGACCGAGCACACGATGGCGATCGCGATGGCCCGCGAGGGCGGCATCGGCATCCTCCACAAGAACATGTCGATCGAGGCCCAGTGTGCGCAGGTTGACCGCGTCAAGCGATCGGAGAGCGGGATGATCCTGAACCCGATCACGCTCGGCCCCGACGCGCGCCTGCGGGAGGCCACGGCGCTGATGGAGGAGTACTCGATCAGCGGCGTGCCGATCGTCGAGGAGGGCGACCGCCTCGTCGGCATTCTCACCAACCGGGATCTCGTGTTCGAGACGGACCTCGATCGCCCGATCCGGGACGTGATGACGGCCGAGGGCCTGATCACGGCACCGGTCGGCACTTCGCTCGAGGAGGCCGAGAACCTCCTCCACCGTCACAAGATCGAGAAGCTGCCGGTGGTCGACGACAAGGGCCGGCTTCGCGGACTGATCACCGTGAAGGATGTGTTCAAGCGACGGCAGCATCCGAACGCATCCAAGGACGACCACGGTCGGCTGCTGGTCGGAGCTGCGGTCGGCGCATCCGTGGCCGATCTGGAGCGGGCGCGGGCGTTGGCGGGCGCCGGCTGCGACGTGATCGTGGTCGATACGGCCCACGGGCACTCGCAGGGCGTGCTGGACGCCCTGGAGCGGATCCGCGAGGCGCTTCCCGATGCCCAGATCATCGCCGGCAACGTCGGCACGCGGGAGGGCGCCCGGGCGCTGGTCGACCGGGGGGCCGACGGCGTCAAGGTGGGAATCGGTCCGGGATCGATCTGTACCACGCGGGTGGTAACGGGTGTCGGGGTGCCACAGATCACCGCAATTCGCGATGCCGCCGAGGCGGTCAAGGGCGAGATTCCGATCATAGCCGATGGTGGAATCAAGCAATCCGGGGACGTCGTCAAGGCGATCGCGGCCGGGGCCTCGTGCTGCATGATGGGCTCGATGCTTGCGGGAACGGACGAGAGTCCGGGCGAGTCGATCCTCCTCGAGGGAAGGCGCTTCAAGACGATCCGGGGAATGGGCTCGCTCTCGGCGATGGAGGAGGGATCGGCCGACCGCTACTTCCAGGAGGAGCGGTCGGCGAGGAAGCTCGTCCCGGAGGGAATCGAGGGAAGGGTACCGTACAAGGGGCCGGTGGCGGACACGATCTTCCAGCTCGTCGGAGGTCTGAGAAGCGGGATGGGCTACTGCGGGGTCTCCGGTGTCGCCGAGCTGCAGCGCGATGCCGAGTTCGTGAGGATCACACCCGGCGGGTTGCGCGAGTCGCATCCCCACGGGGTGGTGATCACCCGCGAGGCTCCGAACTACCGAATCTAGACCGACTTGTTTAACATCATGGGTCGTGCCGACGGGCTCACGGGCCACCGTGTGGGGTAGCGGTCGGCCTGTACGTCTTGCAGGGAGCGGTCGGAGGGTGATTCGGACGGGAGGGCATGGCTCATGAGGGATGGCGACAGGCTTCATCGCGCGGCGCCGGCGCTGGTGCTAGCCGCAGTGCTGGCTGCGGTGCTCGCGTTGACCGCGGCCGCATGCGGGCCCAAGCAGGGAGCGACCGTCGCGCCGGACACGGCGCCGCCGGCGGCCGACCGGGCGGACTCTCCCCCTGCCGAACCGTCATCCACCGCCGGGGGGACCTCCGAGCCGGTACCTGCGACGACCAAGGCTTCGGCCGACGAGACCCGAGCTGCCGCAGCTTCCGGGGGCGAGGCGCCGGGCTCTGCGACGGCGGGCGCAGAAGCCGGCTCGGAATCCGCCGGCGCGGGTCCGTCGGTGGAACACGTGGCCCGGGCGGCGGAGGCCGAGGGGTTTGACGCGGACGCGGCCGTCGAGAGCTATCTGCAGGAGCAGCAGACCGTAGAAGCGCTCGAGGAGGCGACCCGACGGGAGTTTCTCGAGCTCTTCGGCCCGGACCCCCTCGGCATCGCCACCCGTCCGGAAAACCTGAAGTACGAGCTGCCCCTCGATGTGAACGAGAGCGTCGATCGCTGGGTCCGGTACTTCCAGACCGAGATCCACGAGCGGTTCGCGACCTACCTGGCGCGCCTCGGGCGCTACGGCCCGATGATCCGCGAGAAGCTGCGAGCGGCGGGCCTGCCCCAGGACCTGATCTACCTCGCCCTCATCGAGAGTGGGCTCAACCCGAGAGCCTACAGCCGGGCGAGGGCGGTCGGAATCTGGCAGTTCATCAGCGGAACCGGGCGTCTCTACGGGCTGAAGGTCGACTACTGGGTGGACGAGCGTCGCGATCCCTTCAAGTCGACCGACGCGGCGATCGCCCATCTCTCGGACCTCTACGACGAGTTCGGCTCCTGGTATCTGGCCGCGGCCGCGTACAACGCAGGGGCCGGGCGCGTGCGTCGCGCCATCGCGCGCACGGGCAGGGATGACTACTGGGCGCTGACGCGGGGAAGCGCCCTGCGGCGGGAGACGCGCAGTTACGTGCCGAAGATGATCGCGGCCTCCATGATCGCCAAGGATCCCGAGCGGTACGGGTTCGGAGCGATCGTGCCGGAGCCGCCGCTCGAGTTCGAGACGGCCGAGGTGCCGGACGCGACCTCGATGGATGTGCTGGCCGAGGCGGCGGGCGTCGAGGAGGAGGTGATGCGCGAGCTGAACCCGGAATACCTCCGCCACGTGACGCCGCCGGACCGGAGGGTGTCGATCCGGGTGCCGCCGGGAAGAGCCGAGGCGTTCCGGGTCGCTTACGCCAAGATCCCCGCCGACAAGCGGGTGACCTGGCTCGTGCACGTGGTGACCCGAGGCCAGACGCTGGGGCAGATCGCCGGCCGGTACGGCACCTCGGTGGCGGCGCTGCAGGCCGCCAACGGGAACGTGAACCCGCGCCGTCTCCAGATCGGCCAGCAGCTGATCGTGCCCCGCAGCGGCCGTGCGACCCGGGTCGCCAGCTCGGCGGGCTCGTCCGCCGGGGCGGCCAGGGCCGCCGAAGGCCCCACGACGGTCACCGTCCGCCGCGGAGATACGCTGTGGTCCATCGCGAAACGGCACGGCGTGTCGACGACCGACCTCATGCGCTGGAACAACCTCAACTCCACCAGGATCCATCCTGGCGACCAGCTGACCGTCCGGCGCTAGGGCTCCGGACGGCAATTCCCGGCGGAGTCCCGCCGCATTCCCCGGGACGACGGCCCGCGACTTGCACCTTCCGAGGCGCGCCGACCCGCGCAGGATCGGGTAGTCCGGCGCTTTGCCGAACCCGCCGCCACGCCTCCCGCCCGCGCGATCCGTCGGCCGAATCCGTCCGGTCTGAAGCCGGACCGAGATAACGCCAAACGAAGAAACCGGTTAGATGACGCCACACCGCCGGCCGAGCACGGAGACGATCCGGGTCGATCTTCATACGCACACGACCTTCTCGCCGGATGCCACCCTTCGGCCGGCCGAGCTGGTGCAGCGGGCGCGCGACGCCGGGCTGCACCGCATCGCGATCACGGATCATGGGGAGATCGAGGGTGCTCTCGAAGCCCGCGAGCTCGCTCCGGACCTGGTGGTCGTCGGCGAGGAGATCCGCTGCCGGGGCTGGACCGAGCTCATCGGACTCTTCCTCAGCGAGCGAATCCCGATGGGCCTCCCTCTCGCCGAGGTCGTGGAGCGGATCCGGGATCAGGATGGGATCATCTACGCCCCGCACCCCTATGCCTACCCGATCTGGCCCGGCTGGCACCTGCAGCGGGCGATCGCGGTCGCTGATCTCGTCGAGGTGTTCAACGCGAGGGCGTTCCTCGGAGTGTGGAACCGGAGGGCGGAGGCCGCAGCGAGGAGCGTCGGATTGCCGGGCGCTGCAGGATCCGATGCACACTTTCCGTCGGAAGTGGGACGGGCGCATACGGAGTTGCCCTGGTTCGCCAGCGCAGCCGGTCTGCTGGCCGCGGCACGGCGGGCGCGCCCGGTCGGCCTGCGGCGGACCCACCCGGCCGTCCACCTCGGATCGCTGGGGCTGAAGGCCTTCCGGCTGGCAGGCACCGTTCCTCGGCGGCTGGCGCAGGATGATCGCCTGACGCCGACGGACGATCGTCTGACGGCGGCGGAGAGCTGATCCGCCCTCGCTAGACTCCCGTCACCTCCGCGGCGGCGACCGATCCCCGGCGCGGCGGGCCCGCCACCGGGTAGATGACCGCACGCCCCGATCGTCCCCGAAGCGCATTGCGAGGATCGACGATGATCTTCGCGTGTTCGAGGACCAGGTCGTAGTCGAGGCTCGCGTGGTCTGTGGTCACCACGACCACATCCGCCGTTGCCAGCGACTCGGCCGTCAACGGTGCCGACTCGAACGCCTCGCCATCGATGCCGGCCGTGGCCACGTACGGGTCATGGTAGGAGACGAGCGCCCCCATCTCCCGCAACAGCTTGTGGATGTCGAGAGCGGGGCTCTCGCGGGTGTCATCGACGTTGGCCTTGTACGAGAGGCCCAGGAGCAGCACGCGGCTCCCGTTGACCGCCTTCCCGGCCGCGTTCAGCGCCTCGGCCGTCTTCGACACGATGTAACGGGGCATCTCGGCGTTCACCTCGGCCGCGAGCTCGATAAGCCGGGTCCGGTAGCGGAGGGAACGCATCTTCCACGCGAGGTAGTGCGGATCGACGGGGATGCAGTGTCCGCCGAGTCCGGGCCCCGGGGTGAACCGCATGAATCCGTACGGCTTGGTGGACGCGGCGTCCACCACCTCCCAGATGTCGATACCGAGCCGGTCGGCGATCACCGCCATCTCGTTTACCAGGCCGATGTTCACGGCGCGGAACGTGTTCTCGAGCAGCTTGGCAAGCTCTGCAGCCTCCGGGGATGAGACCTCGACGACCTCGTCCACGACTTCCCGGTAGAGGGCCACGGCCAGCCGATGGCAGCGGGGCGTCAGCCCGCCCACGACCTTCGGGGTGTTCTTGATCGTGAACTCGGTGTTGCCCGGATCCACGCGCTCGGGGCTGAAGGCGAGGAAGAAGTCGCGCCCGGCGACGAGTCCCGCCTCCTCGAGGGTCTTTTGCAGAAGCTCGCGCGTCGTGCCCGGGTAGGTGGTGGACTCGAGGATCACGAGCTGACCGGGTCGGAGGTGCTGCTTCACCTGCTCCGCCGCCGAGACGATGAAGGAGACGTCCGGGTCCCCGGTCTTGGAGAGGGGCGTCGGGACGCAGATCAGGACGATCTCGACCTCGGACAGGCGCTCGAAGTCGGTCGTGGCCTCGAGGATGCCTCGGGAGACGAGCGCCGCCAGGCGCTCGGAGCCGACGTCGCCGATATGGGAGCGTCCGTCCCGGATGCCGTCGACGATATCGGTCTTGAGATCGAGCCCGAGCGTCGAAAAGCCGGCTTCGGCGAAATGCACCGCCAGCGGCAGGCCGACGTAGCCGAGCCCCAGGATGCCGACCCGGGCCTCGCGGTTCCTTACCCGCTCGAGCAGGGCACGATCGTCACTCAAACCGGGTGCTTACCTCGCTCAAACGGGGTGCCTACCTCGACAGGATGCGCTGCGCGTAGCCGTTGGCCGGATCCTTGCCCACCGCCAGCAGTTCGCCGACCCGGCCCGGCCCGCGGTTGTAGGCCAGCAGGGCGAGGCGCTCGTTGCCAGCGTACTGCTTGAGCAAGATGCTCAGATAGCGGAACCCGACGCGCAAGTTCGTGCCGGTGTCGGCCAGCATCTGCGGCGTCACCGTGGGATCGACCCACTGGGCTGTGCTCGGCTTGAGCTGGGTCAGCCCGATGGCGCCGGCGTTGCTCACCGCGGTACGCCGGAATCCCGATTCGATCTTCACCAGCCGAAAGGCGATCTCCGGTCGCAGCCCTTCCGCGATGGCCGCGGTGTGGATCTGGGCGGCCAGGCCAGCCGGGATGTCGTACTGGGTCGAGAAGCGCAGGATGGCCGCGAGCCGGTCGCTCTCCTTGCGGCCGAGCGTGATCTGCTCGCCCATGCGAGCGAGCTGTGCCGCCTGTGCGAACAGCGCGCTCTCCAGCCGACCCACCTCGGCGGTCGATGGGGCGAGCGCGGCCGTGGCGAGCGCGCCGATCAGGAAGGCGATGAGGGACAGACCCGCTACCCGGGCCGGGGAAACGGTCGGACTGCGAACGGCGGCGGCCAGCGAGACGAGCTGGCGCCGGAGCTGGAGACTGCCCAGTCCTCTCCGTTCGAGTTCGGCTCCAATTGCAGCGGTCGACATGTATCTGCGGCTCCTTGTCGCTCCATTTCCGGCGGCTCCGACGGAGGTTCGGCCGATGCCACGCCATCAAAAGAGCGGGCTCGGCCTCCGGCCAGCGGCCCGCTCCGGTGTCGGTTCGCAGCGTGAAACCCACACCTCGCTCACCGGTTCCACTCGCGTCGGGAGCGGGCCGGGTCGGCTTCAGCCCATCGTGGCCGGACGCGTCCAGGCGCCGCTGCGGCCGCCCCGCTTCTCGAGCAGGCGAATCGGCCCGATGGACACGCCGCGATCGATCCCCTTCACCATGTCGTAGACCGTGAGGGCTCCGGCTGCCACCGCGCACATCGCCTCCATCTCCACTCCCGTCCTCCCCTCGGCCGAGACGCGAACGCGGAGCCGCACTTCCCCGGCGGAGTCATCGAGGTCGATCTCCACGTCGACCGCCTCGATCGGCAGGGGGTGACAGAGCGGGATCCAATCGGCCGTCCGCTTGGCGCCGCCGATGGCTGCCAGCCGGGCCACGGCCAGGACGTCACCCTTGGGTGTCGCGTTCGAGCGGATCGCCGTCAGCGTCTCCGGGGCCAGCTTCACGCGGCCCTCCGCCACGGCCACGCGCCGGCTCACCCGCTTTCCGCTCACATCCACCATGCGCGGCCGACCGGTGTCATCCAGATGGGAGAGCCCACCGCCATCCTCCCCCTTCACGGGACCGATCCCAAGGCTGCATGGAGCTCGCCGAGCAGCCTGGCGGCGACGGCCTGCGGGTTCACGTTTCCGCTGGCGGCGAGCCTGGCTTCCTCCAGCCTCTCGAGTCCGGCCAGGATGCCCTCCGTCTCGAGCGGGGCTCCAGGAAGACTGCGCGCTCGCTCGGCGTCGAGGGCCTGGTCCGGGTTGCCGGTCGCCAGCGCCAGCTGATCCCGCAGCAGCTCGCCCGCTGCCTCCAACGTGCGCAGGAAACCGCCGCGGGCTCCGCGGGCCGAGAGGGAGAGGGCGTACCGGAAGCGGGCGCTCCGGTCGGTGGCGATTGCCGCCCGGAGGAGGCGATCGGCGTCCTCATAGCCGCCTTCGTCGCCGGAGAGGATCTCGAGCGCCCGGCCGATCGATCCCTGCGCGAGGCGGGCGATTCTTCGCGCCTCGCCGGCTTCGGCGCCGGCCTCGCTCTCGAGGAAGGCCGCGACCTCCTCGTCGGCGAGCGGCAGGACTCGCACCGACAGCACCCGGGACCGGATGGTCGGGAGCAGCGACCTCGACCGCCCGGAGGTGAGGAAGATGTGGACATCCGGAGGGGGCTCCTCCAGAAGCTTGAGGAAGGCGTTGGCCGCCTCCGGGCTGGCGCGCTGCGACACCATCTGCTCGGCCCGTCCGATAATGAAGATCGAGCGTGGGCCCATGGCGGGCCGGCGTACGGCGCGCTGGCGGAGGTTCTCGATCGTGCCGAGGTGGATGCCGGTGGCCGCGTCCCCGGCCAGGCGCCGGAGTGGCTCCGACCGCCGACTCTGGAGCTCGGCCAGGCGCGCCTCCTCCAGCTTCTCGCGCAGCTTGCCGGCTGCGGCGCCCTTGGGGCGCTCGAGCGGGAAGAACCAGTGGACATCGGGATGCTGGAGGTCGTTCGAGAGGCGGCAGGCCCGACATTGGCCGCAAGCGCTCTGCCTCTCGCACTGCAGCAACGTGCCCAGCCAGAGCGCCAGCCTCTGCTTGCCGATGCCGGGCGCGCCGCGAAAGAGCAGCGCCTGCGGCAGGAGCCCCGAGGCCGCGGCCGTCGCCAGCTGCTGCCGGAGCCGCTCGTGGCCGGCCAGAGGCGCGAGGCTCACGAGCGGTTCCGGAGCCAGCGGACCGGGTCCACCGGACGTGGCTCGCCCGCCGCGCCGGGCTGCAGGATCTGGAACTCGATGTGGGCTCCTTCCGGCGATCCGCTGCCGCCGACCGACCCGAGAATCTGTCCGGAGTCCACGGCATCGCCTTCGCGCACCGAAAGGTTCTGCAGGTACAGATAGAGCGAATAGTATCCGCCTCCGTGGCTCAGGATGACCGAGGGGCCATACAGACCCCACGGGCCCGCGAAGGCCACCCGCCCGGCCTCGACCGCGTGCACCGGCGTTCCGGCCGGCGCGCCGATGCCGATCCCGTCCCGGGTGAGGGTCGTCGAGCCGTTGCGCTCCGGTCCGAACCCGTACACGACGTTGCCCTGCACGGGCCAGTCGAGATTGCCGAGGTCCGCGGTGCGGAGCGAGGGCGTGGTGACCGCTCCTGCCAGGCGCTCCGCCTCGCGGCGAGCAGCCTCCAGCTGCACCACCAGCTGTCGCAGGCGCTCCTCGTCCCGGGCGAGCTGCGATAGGCGATTCTGCGCCGCCGTCTCGCGGGATCGGATACGGCTCAGGCTTCGCTGCCGCTGCCGCTCCAGGCTCTCGAGCTCGTCGACCTCGCGCACCTTTTCGCCGCGGAGCCTCTGGATCCCGCCGAGCTCCTGCGCCAGCTGCTCGCGCTGCTCGCTCAGCCGGGCCTCGAGCTCCTCGACCTGTCCCACGATCAGCTGGTCCTGGAGCGCGACCAGCCGCAGGTACTTGTAGCGGTGAATCAGGTCCTTGAAGGATCGGGCACCCAGCAGGACCTGGACCGTGCCGAGCGGGCCTCGCTTGTAGATCTGTCGGAGCCGCTCGCTCAGCACGGCCCGGCGCAGCACGAGCTCGTCCCGGCTGCGGATCACGTCGCGCGTGAGGTGGTCCACCTGGGCGTGGACGCCGGAAAGCTGGAGGTCCAGCTCGGCCACCACGCTGCTGGAGGTTCCGATCTGGCGCTCCAGGTTGGCGATTGCCTGCGTCTCGTCGTGCACCTGGCCGGCCAGGTCGCCCATCTCGCGTCGCAGGCGCTCCCGCTCGCTACGGATCTGCTCGAGCCGTCGCTGGCTGTCCTCGATCCTCTCTCGCAGCGAGTCCTGGGCGACCGCGGGCCGGAGTCGGAACGGGGAGGAGGGCCCGGCAGGCAGCGGGGGCCCGGTGAGGGCGAGGACCAGCACGGCCGCGTACGGCCACCACCCGCCCGGGCGTCGGCCGGGTCGCCTCCTCCTGCTAGATCGCATACAGACTTCGGAGCTCGCGGCGCACCGAGCGGCCGGCCGCCAGCATGCCCAGCCCTCCGCCGGCCAGGACTCCGAGCGTGATCCAGGCGGGCGGAAGCCAAAGCACGGACAGAACCGCCGTGTCCACGAGCCGATAGGCTGCAAAGGTCAGGGCGAGCGCCATCAGGCCACCCAGCACGCCCGATATCAGTCCCTCGGCGAGGAACGGCCGCTGGATGAAGCCGGCCGTCGCTCCGACGTTCTCCATGATCGCGATCTCGCTGCCTCGGGCATGGATCGACATCCGGACCGTCGTGCCCACCAGCAGCATCGCGACGAGCGCGAAAGCTCCTCCCAGGACCAGCGCGGTGCCGCCGGCGATCCGCCTCAGCGTGTGGATCCTGTTCACCCAGTCCCTGCCGAATCGAACCTCGTCGACGAAGTCGTACGTGCTGATCCGAGCCGCCACCGCGCCCACCGCGTCGGGGTTGCGGTATCCCGGGCGCAATCGGATCTCGAGCGAAGCCGGCAGGGGGTTGACCTCGAGGTCGGGGAACACGTCCGAGAACTCCGAGAGCTCGCGCGATGCGTTGTAGAGGGCCTCCGTCCTCGAGATGTACTCCACGGACTCCACCTCGGGGAAGGCGCCGATCTCGCTGCGCACGAGGCGAAGCTGGGCATCGCCGATCTCGTCCGTCAGGTACGCCACGATCTCGACCTTCTCCTCCACCTCGGCCAGCGCCTTCGCGATGTTGTGGGCCGTGAGGCCGAAGAGGCCGACGATGAAGAGGCTGAGCCCGATCGCCGTGACGGAGAGCCCGGCCAGAACGGGGCGGCGAACGAGCGAGATCAGCGCCTCGCGGAAGGGTCTCACGGAGCCGGAGTCCTCCCGGACCGGCGGCTTGCCGGCTCCGTCCGACTTGCCGGCTCCGGCGGCGTCGGAACCTGACTTACGCCCAGACGGGGGCCGTCCCCCACCAGCTCGAAGATCGGCGCCTCCCCCGGCCGGGCCCGCTCCGGGCGCGCCGAATCGGCCGATGCGGAGTCGTAGACCAGCCGACCGTCCTCCAGCTCGAGAACCCTCGTCTGCGGATGCCGCCGCAGGAGGGTCGTGTCGTGGGTAGCGAGAATCACGGCTGTGCCCAGGGCGTTCAGCTGCCGGAAGAGCTCGAACACGCCCAGCGATGCCCGCTCATCGAGGTTGCCGGTCGGCTCGTCCGCCAGCATCACCAGCGGGTCGGTGGCCAGGGCGCGGGCGATCGCCACCCGCTGCCTCTCGCCGCCGGAAAGCTCGCCGGGATAGGCTCCGGCGCGGGAGGCGAGCCCGACGTGACCGAGGAGCCGGCTCACCTTCGGCCGGATCTCGGAACGCGACGCGCCGGTCACCTGAAGCGCGAACGCGATGTTCTCCGTCGCCGTGAGCCTCTCCAGCAGCCGGAAGTCCTGAAACACGAACCCGACTCGCCGCCGAAGCTGGGGGATCTCCCGGCGGCGGATCCTGCTGGAGGAGAAGCGCGATACGGTCACTTCCCCCTCCGTCGGCGCCGTTTCCATGTGAATCAGCCGAAGTACGGTGGTCTTGCCGGCGCCGGATGGCCCGGTCAGGAACGCGAACTCGCCCTTGTGAACGTGGAGGGAGACGTTCTCCAGGGCATTCCCGCTGCGAGGGTAGCGTTTGGTGACGTTCTGGAATCGGATCACGCCACGACCTCCGGGGCCTTCTTCGCCGTGCGGCCGGCGAACCTGATGCAGAGCTCGATCGAGGCTCGCATCGAACCTGGATCCGCCAAACCGCGCCCGGCGATGTCGAACGCTGTGCCGTGGTCCGGGGATGTACGCGGGAACGGCAGCCCGGCCGTCACGTTGACCCCCGTATCGCGGGCCAGGGTCTTGATCACCGCGAGTCCCACATCATGATAGGGTACGACGACCGCGTCGACATCACCCGCAATGCATCTCGCGAAAACCGTGTCTCCGGGAAAGACCCCGGAGATCCGGAGGCCGTCGGCACGAAGGCGTCGCACGGCCGGCGAGAGAACGCGTTCCTCCTCGTCTCCGAACCTCCCTCCCTCGGACGCGTGCGGGTTCAGGCCGGCGAACGCGAGTCGAGGCTCGGGAATGCCCCACCACTCCCGCAGGGCGAGGTTCGCGATCCGTGAGCGGCGCTCCACCAGAGCCCCCGTCAGCGCCGCCGGTACCTCACGTAGCGGGATGTGCGCCGTGAGCAAGGCCATGCGCAGGGGTCCGCCGAGCGGAGTCGTCTCCGCCGACATCATCATCGTCACGTCCGGAGCGCTCGTCAGCTCGCGCAGGTATTCGGTGTGCCCGGGAAACGCACGTCCGGCAGCGGCGAGGGCGGTCTTCGAGATCGGACCCGTCACCAGCCCGTCGATCCGTCCAGCGAGCGCCAGCTCGGTCGCCCGCTCGATCGCGTCCGCGGCCAGCCTTCCCGCCGACCTCTCCGTTCCGCCCTTCCCCGGCCCCGGCCCCGGCCACCCGCCCACCGGCTCCAGCCGCACGGCCTCGTCAGCGAGAAGCTCGGCGGGCAGCGCTCCCTCCCATCCGATCACGACGTACGAGATTCGCCGGTCGAACGACGGAGCGAGTACCGACCCGGACAACGCCGCCGCCGTCACCTCGGGCCCGATTCCGCGGGGATCCCCGAGCGTGATCCCGATTCTGACCGAAGGGAGGGACACGACCCGATCGAAGGAGAAGCCGCGGTCAGATCAGCAGGCGGACGTACACTTCCTGCCGCAGCTGCTCCACCAGGGCCTCGTACTGCTTCTGTTGCAGCAACTGGTCGCGAATCTGGTCGCGAACCTCGGCCAGGTCGTAGTCCCCCTGAGGTCGGAACCGTATGACCTTGATGGTCACGAAGGACGTCAGCGCGGGGGGGTCGTCGATCTCGAACGGTCCGACCACATCCCCGGTCTGAGCTCCCGTCAGCGCCTCGGCGAACGCGGCTCCCATCGCTCCCGCGATCCGGTCGACCCGCACTCCGTCCAGCCGGGAGTCCTCCGGGTCGGCGCCGTATCGCCTGGCCATCACCGTCGGGTCGGCGCCGTCGCGGATGCTGTCCGCCACTGCCTCGGCCAGCTCACGCGCCAACTCGACCTGCTCGGGCGAGATTACCGGCCGGATGAGGATGTGCCGGATGTGGCGCTCTCCGCCCCTGACGTTCTCCACCTTGATGATATGGAAGCCGAAGCGGGTCTCGACCGGTCCAACCGCGATCCCGGTGCGAACCGCCCACGCGGCGTCACCGAACGCCGGCACCACCTCGCTGCGCCGGATCCAGCCCAGATCGCCTCCCTCGGCGCGCGTTCCCTCGTCGTCGGAGTACCGGTGGGCGGCGACCTCGAAGTCTTCGCCCGCCCGGATCTCCTCGATCACCACGAGAGCCTCCTGCAGGGCGCTGTCCCGCGCGGCCTCGCTCGGCTTCGGCTCGATCACGACCTGGACCATGTCGAGCGTGGCCGGCCGCTGCGCGCCCGCGGCCCGCTCGTTGAACACCGCCTCGATATCAGCCTCGGTGACGCGTACCGACGTCATCGAGCCCATCCGGGTCCCGACGTACCTCTGTGCGAGCATGTCCTTCCGGGCCTGCGAGCGGAGCATGCGGCGGAACTGGTACATGTTCTGCCCGGACTGCTCGACGCGCTGCAGCATCTCCTGATCCGAGCCGAACCGGGAGCGGATCGTCTCGAAGCGGCGTTCCACCTCATCGTCGAGCTCGTCCTCCGTCACCTCGATGCCGGCGAACTCCGCCTGCTTCACGATCATCAGCTCCTCGACCATGCTCTGCAGCGTGGCGAGCGCCAGCGAGTCCTGGCCGACCCGATCCGGAGGCAGCTCGAGGCCCTGGGCCTGGAGCTGGAAGATCGTCTCGCGCACCTCGCTCATCAGGATCGCGGTGTCCCCGACGATCGCCACCACCCGGTCCACGAGCTCGAGAGAGTCGATGGCGGTCGGCGGGGCGGCCCCCGACGGCGCGGTGGCGCCGGGGGGAAGCGCGAAGCCCGGTGCCTGCTCGGCGGCCGCCGCGTCATCGATCAGGTCGGCCATGGTCGGGGGACGCTCGTCGGCGCCGGCTCCACCCTGAGCCGGGGGGGCGAACAGATCGCCGATCGCCTGCGACGCCTCCGCCGCCTCCGCCGCCTCGCCCTCCTGCGCCCCTTCCTCCTCCTGCGGCTGACCTTCCGGCGACGCATCGGCTGCTGCTGCGTCGGATGCCGCCGCGCCGGATGCATCCGTCCGCCCGGTGGTTTCCGTCGCGTTCGGCGTGCCCGGTTCCGCCTCCGGCTGCTCGGCGGCGCGGTCCGCGCTCGAGGGCTGTTCCTGACCCGCCGATGGCGGGGATGTCTCGGGTGGGGGGCCGCCCGAGCAGCCCGCGGTGGCGAACAGGAGGATGCCGGCGATCGCCGGGCGCACGTCGATCGCGGGCGTTCGCCGCCGGCCTCGTCCGGGCCTCTGCCAGCCAAGCCTGTCCATACCGGTCACCTACGTCGTCAGGAGGGCTGCCGAGTCCGCCGACGCGAGCAGCCGCAACGCCTCGATCACCGTCTCCAACAGCGGCTCCGCTCCTCCCCGGCGGAGAACCAAGGATAAGGGCTGCTGCCGGCGGACTTCAACGTGAAGCTGCCGGTCGGCGAACGCGTTGCCCAGCACGGCGAGGCGCGGGACGGCGCCTTCCCGGAAGATGATGCGGCCCGAACCCTGACCCACCCGGATCCACTCCACCTCCAGGGCCCGCCCGATGAGCTTCAGCTGCACAGACGCGAGCGAGCGGCTCGCCGCCTCGGGGAGCGGACCGAACCGGTCCCGCAGCTCCCCTCGGATCTCCTCCACCTCGGCGAGGTCCTCGACGCGGGAGAGCCGGCGATAGAGGTGCATCTTCTGCTCGGAGTCCGGTACATAGCTGTCCGGCAGATACGCGTCCCCCTCCAGCGCCACCTGCGTCACGGGCATCCGCTCCTCCTCCCCGTTGCCCTGCAGCCGTCGAACGGTCTCCCGCAGGAGCCGCTGGTACACGTCCAGCCCTACCGCCTGCGCGAATCCGGACTGGTCCATCCCGAGGAGATTACCGGCTCCACGCAGCTGAAGATCCCGCAACGCCACCCGATAACCCGAGCCGAGCTCGGTATGGTGCTCCAGAACCCGGAGCCGCCGCTCCGCCTCGGGGGTCACGTCGTGCGGTACCAGCAGGTAACAGTACGCCCGGTGGTGCGAGCGTCCGACACGGCCGCGCAGCTGATAGAGCTGGGCGAGGCCGAAGCGATCGGCCTGGTGGACGATCATCGTGTTGGCGCGGGGTACATCCAGCCCGTTCTCGATGATCGACGTGCAGACGAGGACGTCGATCTCGCCCTCCATCAGGGCGCGCATCGTCGTCTCGAGCCGCCTCTCCGCCATCTGGCCGTGCGCCACGGCCACGGAGGCTTCCGGAACCAGTCGGCGGACGCGCTCCGCCAGGGCGTCGATCGACTCGACGCGGTTGTGCACGAAGAACACCTGTCCGCCCCGATCGAGCTCCCGCTGCATCGCTTCGAGGATGATCCCATCGTTCCAGCCGAGAACGTGGGTGATGACGGGCATCCGATCCCGAGGCGGCGTCTCGATCAGCGAGAGGTCGCGCAGCCCGCCCAACGAGAGCTGCAGCGTACGCGGGATCGGCGTGGCGGTCAGGGTGAGCACGTCGATCGCGCGCTTCCACTGTTTCAGCCGCTCCTTGTGCCGCACGCCGAACCGCTGCTCCTCATCGATGACCAGAAGACCCAGGTCGCGGAATCGCACATCGGGCGAGAGAAGGCGGTGGGTGCCGACCACGATGTCCACCGTGCCGGACCCGAGCCCCGCCAGCACCTCCTCCTGCTCGGTGCGGGAGCGGAAGCGGGAGAGCGCCTCGATTCGGACGGGAAAGGCCGCGAACCGATCTCGGAAGGTATGAAGGTGCTGCTCGGCCAGGACGGTCGTCGGTGCCAGGACCGCGACCTGTCTGCCGTCCTGCACGGCCTTGAAGGCCGCCCGCATCGCGACCTCGGTCTTGCCGAAGCCCACGTCTCCGCACACGAGACGCTCCATCGGGCGCGGGGTCTCCATGTCGCGCCGGACGTCCTCCCAGGCGCTCAGCTGGTCGGGCGTCTCCTCGTACAGGAAGGCGGATTCCAGTTCGCGTTGCCAGCTCGTCTCGGCCGAGAACGCGTGTCCCTCGGCGACCGAGCGGTGGGCGTAGAGCTCCAGCAGCTCGGCCGCCATCCGGTGGATCTGCTCGACGGTCCTGCGCTTGACCCGCTCCCAGCGCTTGCCGCCGAGCTTGTCGACCCGCGGCGGCCGGGCGCCGTCCTCCGCATCGACCGCCGTCCAGCGTTCCAGGAGGTCCAGCCGGTAGTGGGGCACCCGCAGGATCTCGCCGTCGGCGTACTGGACCTTGAGCGTCTCGATCGCCTCGCCGCCGATCTCGACCCGCTCCAGACCCAGGTAGCGACCGATGCCATGATCGAGATGAACGACGTAGTCGCCGGGCCGAATGGAGGCGATGGAGTCGAGCGTCGCGACGCCGCGGTGCCGGCTCCGGCGACGCAGCCAACGCGAGCGGCGGAAGATCTCGTGGTCGGTGAGGACGAGCAGCGGCGGGTCCGTCGTCAGGCCTGCCGTTTCGGCCAGCCGGAAGCCGCCGCTCAGCGACCCGATGGCCAGGGTGGGGTACTCGGCCAGCGGCCGGCCTGCCCGCTCCTCGAGAATCTGCTCGAGTCGCTCCAGCTGACCATCGTTGTCGCAGAGGATGAGGACCCGCTCGCCCGCGAGCCGGGCTTGACCCACCTCCTGGACCAGCCGCTTCATGTCGCGATCGATCTGGGGGGGTGGCTCGACGTGCAGCGTAACGGCAAGCGCCGTCGACGGGTCGACGCCGCCCTCGCCGACGCCGATCCTCACCAGTCGCTCGAGGGCGTGGGCCGCATCGCGAAGCGGCAGAACCAGCTCGCCCGGCTCCAGTGCCTGCGGCGCCGCCGCCTCGCGCCCCTCCACGGTCTCCTGCCACAGCCGCTCCATCTGCCTGCTCGTCTCGGCTGGGCGCAGCTCCAGCAGGATCGCCGCCTCGGGGAGGAGCTCGAGAAGGGCGAGGCGCCGCGTCGCTGCCTCACGCCCGTACCCTTCGAGATCGACGGGCAGGATCTCGAAGCCGTCGAGCTCCGTCACCGAGCGCTGCGAGAGCGGATCGAAGCTGCGCAGCGAGGCGATCTCGTCCCCCCACATCTCGATCCGAACGGGCAGGTTGCCCCCGAACGGATAGACATCCACGATGCCGCCTCGAACCGCGAACTCCCCCAGCTCCTGAACGGTGGGCACCCGGTCGAATCCCATTCGGACCAGTCGTTCCGTCAGGTCCGCGAGGGGGATCTCGGCTCCCACTCGTGCGCGGAGGGAGAACCCGTCAGGGGTGGAGGGAATGGGCGAGCGCTCGACGAGCGCTCGCGCGGTGGTCACGAGCAGCCTCGACCGATCGCCCAACAGGGCAGCGAGTGCGTCGATTCGCTGGCTGGCGATCTCGACGTGCGGGTCCGCGTCCTCGTAGGGCAGCGTCTCCCGTTGCGGGTAGTAGCGCGAGCCGCTCGGGCCCAGGAGGAAGTCGAGGTCCGAGTGGACCGCTTCGGCCTCGCCGGGATCGCCCGCGACCACGACGACGGCCGGCGCCTCCAACTCGGCCAGGGAGGCAGCCAGCGCGGCCCGGGAGCCGCCCGGCAGGTCGCCGACCCGAAATCGCCCGCCGCCGACCCGGAATCGCCCGCCGCCGTCCCGAAGGCGGCCCGGCAGGCGGCCGGCGCGGACTCTGCGAGTGAAGGCGCGGCGGATCACGGCTCCGACCGGGTCGTGTTCATCCGTCTCCTGCGCTCGGCGTCGTGTTCGTTTCCTGCGCTCCCTTTGGACCGGGTCCCCAGTTCCCCGCCGTCGTTCCTCGGCAGGCCGTACACCGCAGCCGAGGCCGGGTGCGGGCGCACCGGCACACGGTCCGACCTCACGGGTACGCAGCGCGGAGTTTGATCCGATCCCTACACGAGGATGCCGATGCGGACAGTGCGGATTTCCACGGTGGCGGTGCTCCTGTCGTCCCTGCCTCCTCTAATCGGCGTCGCGGCCGCGCAGGCCCCGCCCGAGGTCGGCCATCGGGACGGCGGACGGGCGGCGACGATTACGGCGGCGGACATGCAGCGGCGGATCGGCATCATGGCCCACGATTCGATGGGCGGCCGCGACACCCCCAGCCCCGGCCTGGAGAAGACCGCCCGCTACGTGGCGGACGAGCTCGCCGCCTTCGGCATCCGACCGGCGCTGGGGAACGACTTCCTCCAGTGGTATCCGCTCACTCGCACGAGCCCGGGGTCGGCCGCGAACCAGACGCTCGTCCTCCGCCACGGCAGCGGCGAGTTTCGGCTGGACCCGAGTCGGGAGTATGTCTCGCTCCCGGTCAGCACGGTGGCCCGCGCCACCGGCCCCCTGGTGCCGGCGTCCGGCGAAGGGGCGGATGACCTGTCCGGGAAGATCGTCGTCGTCCGGGCCACCTCCCAGACGTTGGGCGACCGACTCGGCGAGTTGCGCGACGTGTTGGCCGGCGGAGCCGCCGGTGCCCTCGTGGCCCTGGACGCCCCGGACCGCTACCTGGAGGGCGTGCGATTGTTCTTCGAGTCGGAGAGGCTGTCGGTCGGACGCCCGGAGATGCTGCCGGCGCCCGCGGCGCTGGTCCCGCTCGGCTCCCTTCCGGACGTTCTCCGCAGGGCGATCGAGCACGGCGAGGTGCCGGCCGGCTGGGCAGCCGAGTTGAGGAGCAGCGCCACGCTGCACGTGGACAGCGCGATGAACGTCGTCGGCTGGCTGGAAGGCTCCGACCCGACGCTGCGTGACGAGTACGTGATCTTCACCGCTCACATGGACCACGTGGGCATCGGCCGGCCGGTGAACGACGACTCGATCTACAACGGGGCCGACGACGACGCGTCGGGCACGGCCGGGATCGTCGAGCTCGCCCAAGCGTTCGCCACCGGACCCCGACCTCGGCGGTCGCTGGTGTTCATGACGGTGAGCGGCGAGGAGAAGGGGCTGCTCGGCTCCGAGTGGTACTCCGCGCACCCCCTGTTCCCGCTCGAGCGCACCGTCGCCAACATCAACCTGGACATGATCGGCCGGAACTGGGACGACACGATCGTCGTCATCGGCAAGACGGAATCGACGCTCGGCTCGACCGTGGACCGCGTCGCGGCGGAGAACCCCGAGCTCGGGTTGGCCGTCATCGACGACCTGTGGCCGGAGGAGCGATTCTACTTCCGCTCCGACCACTACAACTTCGCGCGAAAGGGCGTGCCGATCCTCTTCTTCTTCAACGGCGTCCATCAGGACTACCACCGACCCTCCGACGAGCCCGAAAAGATCAGGGCCGAGAAGGCGGCGCGGATCGTAAGGCTCGTCTACCTGCTGGGGTGGGAGATCGCGAACGCGGAGGATCGGCCGGCCTGGGACCCAGACGCCTACCGCCGGGTGGTCGAGCCGGGCGGCGGCCAGGATCCGTCACGAGGGCGGTGAAGCTTCGTTGTACCGGGCGGGGGTTTCTCTTAGATTGCGAATCGTCTTCCCGGCCGTGACAGCCGATCCGCGGCACACCAGGCGAGGAACGTCAAATGTCGAGCGACAGAGATATGCCACAGATCGTCATCGAGCGAGGCGGCAGCCTCGGTCCCTTCTTCTGGGGGCTGGTCACCGGCGCCGTGCTCGGGCTTCTCTACGCACCGAAATCGGGCGAGGAGACGCAGCGCGAGCTCAAGGAGGGCGCCCGTCGGCTCCGGCAGGGCGCTGAAGAGAAGCTGGCCGAGCTGAAGGACAGCGCCGAGCAGACGTACGAGCGGGTTCGCGAGGACGTCGGCAGCCGGCTCGAGACCGCCAAGGAAGAGCTTCAGGACCGGAAGCGCCAGGCGGAGGAGGCCTTGAAGGCCGGCCGCGACACGGCGCGCAAGGCGCGTGATGACCTCGAGCGCCGGGTGGCGGAGTCCAAGGCCAGCTACCGGGCGGAGATGGAGCGCGTCGAGCTCGAGAAGTCGGAGGCGGGCGCCGAGTCCGATAGCTGAGCC
>CAZEBA010000001.1:21704-98431 GCA_964510615.1 uncultured Gemmatimonadota bacterium | reverse complement strand
GCGAGCCGGATCCCCGACCCCGCGGTCCTCGCGGAGTAGCGTCGGAGACCTGCCGAAGCGCTTCCGCCACTTCGTGGCCGACGTGTATCACCGCGCCGGCGACGACAACATCTTCTTTCTGGCATCGGGTCTCGCCTTCGGCACCCTCCTCGCGGCCATCCCCTTCCTGCTGCTCCTGATCTACGTGGCCAGCCTGGTGCTCGGCCCCTACTTCGGAATGAGGGCGGCCGAGAGCGAGGTGCTGCAGGCGCTGTGGCGCATCGTGCCGATCTCCAGCCCTGTGGTGATCGAGACCGTGCAGGCGTACATCAGCCAGACCATCGAGAGCGCCGGCTCGATCGGACTGATCGGAGGCATCCTGTTCGTCTGGTTCTCCACCCGGCTCTTCGGCGCCCTGCGAACGGCGCTGAACCAGGTCTTCGATCTTCAGGACACCCGCGGCATCGTACGGGGAAAGATCGACGACATGCAGATGGTCGTCGTGAGCACCGTTCTTCTCTCGGTGAACATGGCCCTCACCTCCACCATGAGCGTGCTCGGGGACCGGGGGGTGCGGTTCCTCGCGCAGGTCGGATTGGGCGCCGGCTCGCCGCAGCAGGTCTTCGGGGTCCTGACGGCGTTCCTGTTCGTGTTCCTCATGTTCCTTCTGATATACAAGTACGTGCCGGCACGTCGGCTGCCGTGGCGGACAGCCGTGATCGCGGCGCTCTTCGCCGCGACGACCTTCGAGGCGCTGAAGATGGGATTCAGCTGGTGGGTGTCGAACTACGCCGACTACTCCGCCGTCTTCTTCGCATTCGCCACCCTGGTGGTCCTGATCATCGCGACCTACTACGCCTGCATCCTCTTCGTGCTCAGCGGCGAGGTTGCCCAGGTGTATGAGGTGCGCCGCAAGCTCCGGCGGCAGCGGGAGTCGTTCGACTGAGGGGAAAAATTTGCCCGGAAGCCCGTCGCACATAGCTTTAGCGGGCAGCAGCGGGCAGCTCTCGGGCGCTGCGGACCGGAGAGGAGGCGGCGTGGGAGGATCGGGCGAGGAGAGACGGGTCGTCATCCGCAACAGGAAGGCGCGGCACGACTACGAGATCCTGGAGCGGTTCGAGGCGGGCGTCGCCCTGCGCGGAGCCGAGGTGAAGTCCCTTCGCGAGGGCAGGGCGAGCTTCGCCGACCCGTTCGCGCGCGTCGAAGATGGGGAGGTGTGGCTCTACAATCTCCATATCACGCCCTACGCGGCAGCGACCATCGATCCCCCGGAGCCGAGGCGTCGGCGGAAGCTGCTTCTCCAGCGGCGTCAGATCGCCAAACTGGCATCCAAGACGGCCGAGCGGGGCCTGACTCTCGTTCCTCTCGACCTCTACTTCACTCCGCGGGGCCTGGCCAAGGTGACGCTGGCCCTGGCGCGCGGCAGGCGAACGCACGATCGGCGGGAGACGCTGAGACGAGAGATGGCGAAGCGCGAGATGGACAGGGCGGTGCGCCGGGCGGGCAAGCGCGGGTGATGCGCATGGTCTACCGCGCTGGCTTACGCTTCCGACGTTTGCGCCCGGTGCTCGCCGCCTGGCTGACGGCGACCCCGGTTATCGGCTTGCCGGCGGCCGGGGTCGGACAGGAGAGCGGGACCGGAACCCTGTCCGTCGCCGCGGCCGTAGGCGGCGAACTGGAGATGGACCGTCGATTCGGCTATCCGGCGCTTCCCGTCGAGGAGTTGGCGCGACTCGGGATCACCGATGTGCAGACGCGGGCCGGGGTGGTGAGCGCGATGGTCGGTCGCGTCTCCCTCGAGCTTTACGTCGGATCGCCCTTCTACCGTTACGGGGCCGTCGTGAGGCCGCTTCCGAATGCGCCCTACTACGCGGATGGCCGCTACTGGATTCCGGCTTCCCTCGTCACCGGAGGCGGCGGGCTTGGGGCGTCGTCGTCCGGCCAACTTCCCGCACCGCTGGCGAGGACGGGAGCCGAGCCCGGGGAGGCGGCTCCCGCGGGCGGCGCGCCGGCGGACCCTCCTGCGCGCGGCGCGTTGGTGAGGCCGCTGCGGGTGGTGCTGGATCCTGGCCACGGCGGCCGCGATCCGGGCACGACCGGCCGCCGGGGCACGCGGGAGAAGGATATCGTGCTGGCGATCGCGAAGATGGTCCACGCCGATCTGACGCGAATGGATGGGGTCGAGCCGATCCTCACCCGAGACCGGGATGTCCTGATCCCGCTCCGCCGGCGCTCGCAGCTGGCGGTGGCGCAGCGGGCGGACCTGTTCGTATCGATCCATGCCAACGCATCCAAGGACCGCAAGGCGCAAGGCTTCGAGACGTACTTCCTCGGCGAGGCGCGAACCGAGCTGTCGCGCGAGGTCGCCATGCGGGAGAATAGCGCCGTGCGTTACGAGGAGGAGAGCGACGCGACGCGCCCGGAGGACCTCCAGGTGATCCTTGCCCGCCTGAACCTGGCCAGCTTCCAGAGGGAGTCCAGCAGCCTCGGCGGGTATGTGCAGAACTCGCTTCGCAGCGCGCTCCGTTCTCCGGATCGCGGGGTGAAGCAGAACGTGTTCTGGGTGCTCGTCGGCTCGACCGGAAGCATGCCGTCGATCCTGGTCGAGATCGGTTTCCTCTCCAACGATGAGGAGGAGAGGCTCCTTCGCAGCGAGGCGGGTCGCCGGCGCGTGGCGGACGCGATCGTCGCCGCGATCGTCGCCTACCGTGACGACTACGCCCCGAGGCTCCAGGCGGCGGGAGCCCGTTGAGCGTTCCCGTGCCGGTCGCCCCGCAGCCCACAGCCTCCCGCCTCGCTCTCCCCCTCCGCCATCAGGCCCCCGTCGTCTCCAACCGGCCGGTGGCCGCCGACACCTGGTGGCTCGAGCTCGACAGCCCCGAGATCGCCCGCCGCGCCGCGTGGGGGCAGTTCGTGATGATCGGCTTCGGGCTGGAGAATCTGGCTCCGCCCTTCCTGCCGCGCCCGTTCAGCGTCGGCTGGCGGGGCGAGGACGGCCGCCTCGGGCTGCTCGTGCGTGCCTTCGGGGCAGGAAGTCGGAGGCTGACCGAGCTGCGCCGGAGCGACCGCGTTCTCCTGCTCGGCCCGCTGGGCCGCCCGTTTCGCCTCGTGCCCGGCCGGAAGGTCGTCTGCGTCGCCGGGGGCGTCGGGCTGGCGCCGTTTTTCTTCCTGGTCGGCGAAGCCCGCCGGGAGGGGTACGAGGTGGAGCTGCTGTACGGCGAGCCGACCGCCGAGCGCGTGTTCGATCCGGCGCTGGTCGAGGAGCTGACCGGCGCCGCGGCGTCGGTATGGACGGAGGACGGGAGTCTGGGGCGGCGAGGTCGGGTGACGGAGGGGCTCGACGCCACGGAGCCGGTCACCGTGCTGGGCTGCGGGCCGACCCCGATGCTCGTCGCGCTGGCCGCCGCCGCCGCGCGGGACGGCTTCGCGCTGCAGGTCTCCGTCGAGGAGCACATGGGCTGCGGCATCGGCACCTGCCAGGGGTGCGTCGTGCGCGGTGCCGATGGACGCTGGCGAAAGGCGTGCACCGAGGGCCCCGTGTTCGATGCGAGCGAGCTGTGGTGGCCCGCGAGCTGACCCAGACCGTCTTCGGCGTCGAGTTCCAGAGCCCCGTGCTCCTCGCCTCGGGTACCTGCGGCTACGGAGAGGAGTACGCCACGCTGATCCCGCTCGAGGAGCTGGGGGGGCTGGTGACGAAGGCGGTGAGCCTCGAGCCCCGCGGCGGGAACCCACCGCACCGCGTGGCCGAGACGCCGGGCGGCATGATCAACGCCATCGGGCTCGAGAATGTGGGCCTGCGGGCCTTCGTGGACGAGAAGCTCCCCTGGCTGTGCGAAAACCTTGCCCGCGCCCGGGTGCTGGTGAACGTCGTCGGTCGGACGAGCGAAGAGTACGCGGCGGTCGTAGCCGGGCTCGACGACGAGGAGGGCTTTCTCGGCTACGAGATCAACGTCTCCTGCCCCAACGTCGAGGGCGGGACGATGTTCGGGACCGATGAGCTGGCGCTGGCGGGACTCGTGAGCCGGCTCCGGCTCGAGACCGAGAGGCCGCTGGTCGTGAAGCTGACTCCGAACGTGCCCGACGTCGGCACCTACGCGCGGATCTGCGAGGAGAACGGCGCCGACGGCCTGAGCGCCATCAACACGTTCCCCGGGATGCTGATCGATGTCCACCGGCGGCGGCCCGTGATCGAAAACGTGTCGGGCGGAATCAGCGGGCCGGCCATCCTGCCGATGGGGGTCTACGCGACCTGGCGCGCCGCCAGCGCCTGCTCGTTGCCGGTGATCGGGATCGGCGGGATCCGCTCGGCCGAGGATGCCCTCCAGTACATCCTGGCGGGTGCCAGCCTGGTTCAGGTGGGCACGGCCTCGTTCGTGGATCCCGATGCCGCGCTCGGCGTGCAGGAGGGGATCCGTGCCCACGTCCTGCGTGCCGGGGTCGGCACCGTGTCCGCACTCGTCGGCGGCCTTCGCGTCGCCGAAACCGTGTGGGTCTAGGACTCTCGGCGCGTACCGTAGCGCGGTTGTGCGGACCTATCGCCCGCGCAGGCGCCGGAGCACCAATGCGTAGACGGCCAGGTTGATGACGATCACCCCGGCGGCCAGGTATCCCTTGATCGCATGCCAGTCGGCGGGATAGAGGATCCGCTCCGTGTAGTGCTGGATGAAGCCGCCCTCGTACCCGGTGCTCCCGGCGAGCCGGCGGAAGCGCTTCTCGAGCGGCGTGAGCGGACAGACCCAGCCGATCAGCTCGATCGCCGCCGCATAGGCCGCCGCCGGGAGATGCAGCCACAGGAAGACCCGCTTCCAGAGGATCAGCAGACCTCCAAGCACGACAAAGAGCACGAAGGCCAGGTGGATCAGCACGATCAGGTCGGCGGCCAGGCGGAAGATCATCCGTGAGCTCCACCACGGCGCGCGCGATCCGTATCAGTGAGCCGGGCGGCCCGGACGTGCTCCGGCTGGACACGGTGGAGCTGGCGCCACCCGCCCGCGGCGAGGTGATCGTCCGCGTCCGGGCGGCGGGGGTGAACCGGGCCGATCTCCTCCAACGCCGCGGCCTCTATCCGGCACCCGCCGGCGCACCCCCGGACATCCCTGGTCTCGAAGTCGCGGGTCGGGTGGAGCGGCTCGGCCCGGCGGTCGCGGGGACGGCGGTGGGCGACCGCGTCATGGCGCTGGTGCCTGGAGGCGGATACGCCGAGCGGGTTGCCGTCCCGGCCTCGATGCTGTCGTCGATCCCGAACGGGTTCTCCTACGCGGAGGCGGCCGCGGTTCCCGAGGTGTTCTACACCGCTCACGACGCCTTCCTGCAGGCGGCGCTGGCCGAAGGCGAGCGGGTGCTCGTCCACGCGGCGGGCGGCGGCGTCGGGACCGCCGCGCTCCAGCTCGCCCGGCTCGCCCGTGCGTCGCTGGTGATCGGGACGGCATCCCGCCCCAAGCTGGACGCGATCGCCGGCCGGCGCCTGCCCCTGGACGTGGGGATCGACTACCGCCGGGAGGCCTTCGACGCCGTCGTGGCGCGGGAGACGGAAGGTCGGGGCGTGGACGTGATCCTCGATCCCGTGGGTGCCGCCTACAGCGCCGCCAACCTGCGCTGCCTGGCGGTGGGCGGACGGTGGGTGGTCATCGGCCTCCTGGGCGGGACAGAGGCGGTGCTCGATCTGCGGACGCTGATGGCGAGGCGGGCACGAGTGATCGGTACCGTGCTGCGCTCCCGGCCGCTGAACGAGAAGGCCGCGCTCGCGGAACGGTTTCGATCGGACCTCCTGCCGGCGTTCGAGGCCGGCGCTCTCGTGCCGGTGCTGGATCGGACCTACCCCCTGGCCGAGGCCGCGGCCGCACACCGCGACATGGAGGCGAACCGGAACATCGGAAAGATCGTCCTCGAGGTACCGTGAGCGCGGCGCCGGACGGCACCCGGCTCTTCGCCCGCTGGTGGCAGCCGGCGGGCTCGCCGTCGGCCCGGGTCGCGATCGTCCACGGCCTGGCGGAGCACGGCGGCCGCTACGCCCGGCTGGTCGAGGCGCTCCTCGCCCGAGGATTCGTCGTGGCCGCCCTCGACCAGCGGGGTCACGGTCGCTCCCCCGGCCAGCGCGGCCACGTCGCGTCCTGGCGGGACTACACCGACGACCTGCACGGCTTCCTCGGTCGGGTCCGTGGCCCGGCGCCCGCCCTCCCTCTCTTCCTCTACGGGCACAGCATGGGGGCGCTCGTCGCCCTGGACTATGCCCTCCGGGTGCCGGCCGAACCGGGCCGGACGAACGGCCGCCATCGGCTCGCCGGGCTCATCCTCAGCGGCGTTCCGCTCCAGCCGACGGGAGTGGCCAAGCCCTGGCTGGTGGCGATCGCCCGGGCGCTGTCGCGACTCCTCCCGCGCGCTCCCCTCAGCCCGGGAATCCGGCCGGAGGCGATCTCCCGCGATCCCGATGTGGTGCGGGCCTATGCGCAGGATCCCCTCGTCCACCGTCGCGCCACGGCCCGCTGGGGCGCGGAGGCGCTGGAGACGATCGAGCGGGTGAGGGCGAGGCTGCCGGATCTTCGCCTTCCGTTGCTCCTGATACACGGCGGCGCGGACTCGCTCGGATCTCCGGGTGGAAGCCGGGAGGTTCTCGAGCGGGCCGGATCGCCGGACAAGACGCTGCGGGTGTACGCCGGCGCCTACCACGAGCCGCACAACGACCTCGGCTGGCAGCAGGTCGTGCGGGACGTCGCCGACTGGATCGAGGCCAGACTCCACGGGAGCCCGGCAGAGTGATGGGGCGGCCAGGCTCCTAGGCCGTCGTCGTCCCCACGGCCGCCTCCGCCCGTTCGAGCGTCGCCTCCACCGACGCCGCGTCCGTGGCCGTCCCCCGCCTCGCCAGCTCCTGGATCTCCACCACGCCTTCCTCCAGCCACCGGTGGCGGCCGTCGAGCACGTCGCGAGCCGTCCGGTACATCAGGACGTCGTCGTTGGACGCCATGGCGCGAAACAGCGCCCGGACGCGCCGGCGCGACTGACGGCAAAACATATCGGCCAGCTTCCGAGCGTCCGCCGCCGCCGGGCTTCCCGTCCGGGCCATCATCCGCGCCTTCGAGACCGTCGCCGCCATGGCGAACAGCTCCGCGCCGATGTCCACTCCCCGGAAGAGCAGGGCCTGCTTCCGCTGCAGCCGCGCCCCGTAGCGGATCATCTTGTGGAACAGCGTCCGCGCCAGCCGTCTCGAGGAGCGCTGCACGAAGCGCAGATGGGTCGCCAGCTCGCCGAACTCCGCGAACCGGGGCCAGTGACCCCATCCGAGCCAGCGGGTCGGGTACCAGACCGCGTAGGCGAGGACGATCTTCGGCAGCCGGGCGAGCTTCTGGCCGAGGGCGAGGTCACCCTCGACGAGCTCGCCGGCCAGCTGCAGGTGCCAGTCCACCGCCTCCCGCGCGATGAACAGGCGCATGATCTCGCTCGAGCCCTCGAAGATGCGGTTGATGCGAAAGTCGCGAAGCATGCGCTCGACGCCGATCGGTGCCTCGCCGCGATCGGCGAGCGAATCCGCCCGCTCGTACCCGCGCCCGCCCCTGACCTGAAGCGCCTCATCCACCAGCAGCCAACCCATCTCCGTGTTGAACAGCTTGGCGAGCGCCGCCTCCAGCCGGATGTCGTATCCTTCCCGGTCCGCCAGCAGGGCGGAGATCTCGGACACCGCATCCATGCCGAACGTGCCGGCGGCGATATCCGCGATCATGCGGGCGACCGCCTCGTGCTTGCCTACCGGCTGACCCCATTGCACGCGCTCCGACGCCCATTCGCGCACGATCTTGACCGCCTGCTTGCCGCTGCCGACGGACACCGCCGGGATCGTGAGACGGCCCGTGTTCAGAGTGACGAGCGCGATCTTCAGCCCCCGACCCTCGTCGCCGAGCAGGTTCTCCGCGGGGACGTGCACGCCTCGGAACCGGATGATGCCGTTCTCGATGCCCCCCAGGCCCATGAAGTGAAGCCGCTGGACCACCTCGACGCCGGGCCAGTCCATCTCGACGATGAAGGCGGAGATCTTCCCGCTCTCGGCGTGTCGGGCCATGACGACGATGATGTCGGCCACCGTGCCGTTCGTGCACCAGAGCTTCTCGCCGTCGAGGATGAAGTCTCCCGTCTCCGTGCGTCGCGCCGACGTGGAGAGGCGGGCGGGATCGGAGCCGACGTCGTCCTCCGTCAGGGCGAAGGCGGAGATCGCCCCGGCCGCGAACCGGGGCAGGTACCTGCGCTTCTGCTCCTCGGTGCCGAACAGCTTCAGCGGTTGTGGCACGCCGATCGACTGGTGCGCCGACAGGAGTGCCACCAGGCTGCCATCGACGGTGCCGAGGAGTTCCATGATCCGGCTGTACTCGGTCTGGTTGAAGCCCAGGCCACCATACTCCCGCGGGATCTTCATGCCGAAGGCGCCCATCCGGCGGAGGCGGTCCACGACGTGGGCGGGGATCTTCCGCTCCCGGTCGATCTGCTCGGAGTCGACCTCGGTGCGAAGGAACTCCCTCAGCTCCTCGAGGAACGCCCGCGCCCGCTCGCCGATATACTCGTTCGGGTCCGGATAGGGGTGGATCAGCGACAATCGGAAGTCGCCAAGGAAGAGGTCGCGAACGAAGGTGCGGTCGCCCCACTCCGTCTCTCGGGCGCTCTCCGCGACCCGCCGCGCCTCGGCTTCGCTCACATGGGTTCGGTCGGTGCTCATGTCTCGATTCGATCCGGTTGGAAAACCGCTCGCGCTTCTGCCCCTCCCAACGTTCACAAGGTAAAGCGGCGTACATCCCTGAAACACCGCCCGGCGTGCTCGAGGTCCGCGTTGGACGGATGTCGGTCGGTCGTCTACGTTGGTCCGCCGGGCCGTCAGCGTCGGCCATGACCCGAGGAGATCCGTGCGCCTTTCCGTCGGCACGAGCGGGTTCAGCTACCAGGAGTGGAAGGGGGGGTTCTATCCTGCCGATTTGCCGGCGGGGGATATGCTGCGCTTCTACTCCGAGCGGCTCCCGGCCGTGGAGATCAACAACACCTTCTACCGGATGCCGCGCGCCTCCGTGCTCGAGTCGTGGGTGGAGCAGGTGGGCGACCGCTTCCGGTTCGTTCTAAAGGCCTCCCGCCGCATCACGCACTTCAAGCGGCTGGGGGACGTGGGCGAGGAGACGGACTACCTGTTCTCCACCGCCGCCGCCCTGGGTCCCCAGCTCGGAGCGATCCTCTTCCAGCTTTCGCCTACGATGAAGCAGGACATGCCCCGTCTCATGGCGTTCCTGCCCCTGGTGCCGAAGGGCTTCCGCGCGGCGATCGAGTTCCGGCACGACTCCTGGCACGACGACGAAGTGTACGCCGCCCTCGCGGATCACGATGTCGCCCTCTGCGTGGTCGAAACGGACGACAAGGAGGCGTCGGAGGTGCTGTCGACGGCCAGCTGGGGTTATCTCCGCCTCCGCCGGACGGAGTACGATGAGGGACGGCTGGCCTCCTGGGCACGTCGGGTGCACTCACAGCCGTGGGAGGAGGCGTTCGTCTTCTTCAAGCACGAGGAGGCGGGCGTGGGACCACGGCTGGCCGGTCGCTTCCTCGAGCTGGCGGGCGTCGGCTGACGGCTGTCGGTTGATGGCAGCTGCAACCTTCCCGAGTCCCACAGCGTCTCAGCCAGCGGGGCCGCGAGTTCGTTGCCCGCCGCGGGCGGGACCGCGAAGCCCCCGACTACCGAGAACAGGAGGATGATGATGCCGCGGGAGCACTGGCGGGTCCGATCGCTTCTGCTGCCCACTGCGCTGTTGCTGGCGTTCGGCGGCAGCGCCCGGGCACAGGAGACCGAGGAGTGGTGCGGGCGCTCCGACGACGACGATGGGGCGAGCTACTGCGAGGTGAGGGAGCAGACGCTGCCCGCCACCGGCCGCGTGGCCGTCGACGTCGGACCGAACGGGGGAATCAGCGTCGCGGGCTGGAGCCGTGACCAGGTCCACCTCCGCTCGAAGGTGCACGCGCGGGCGGCGACGGAAGCGAGGGCCCGCGAGATCGCGGAGGCGATCACCATCCGCACCGACGGCGGGACGATCCGCGCCGACGGCCCGAAGGGGGGCGACAGGGAGGGGTGGTCGGTGAGCTTCCAGCTGTCGGTGCCGGCCCGAACCGATCTGTCGCTCGAGACCGTGAACGGCGGGATCGGCATCGAGGGTGTCTCGGGAGCCCTGGAGTTCCGCGCCGTGAACGGGGGTGTTCACCTCGCCGGTGTGGCGGGATCCGTACGCGGCTCCACTACGAACGGCGGCCTGAGCATCGAGCTGACGGGGACCGGCAGGGCGAGGGCCTGGACGTGAGGACGACGAACGGCGGCGTGAGCCTCGAGGTTCCCGATGGCTACTCGGCCCGGCTCGAGACCGGAACCGTGAACGGACGCCTCGAGATCGAGTTTCCGGTCACGGTCCAGGGCCGTCTCGACAAGACTCTCGCCACCCAGCTGGGCTCGGGAGGCAAGCCGATCCGGGCGACGACCACGAACGGCTCGGTGAGGGTCTCGCGCGGCTGAGCGACTATGGTCAGAGCGCCTTCACCTCGTGTACCAGGTCGGCGATCGACTTGTCGGCCGATCCGAAAAACATTCGGGTGTTCGGCAGGAAGAACAGCCCGTTCTCGATCCCGGCGAAGCCCGGGTTCAGGCTGCGCTTGAGCACTACGCAATGGTGGGCCCGGTCGACCTCGACGATCGGCATCCCGGCGATCTCGCTCGTCGGGTCGTCCCGGGCCGCCGGGTTCACCACGTCGTTGGCTCCCACCACCACCGCCACGTCGGTGTTCGGCATCTCCGGATTGATGTCCTCGATCTCGTAGAGCTGGGTGTAGGGGACGTTCGCCTCCGCCAGCAGCACGTTCATGTGGCCCGGCATGCGGCCGGCCACCGGGTGGATCGCGTACTTCACGTCCACTCCTCGCCCCTGGAGGAGGTCGGCCAGCTCGCGGAGCTTGTGCTGCGCCTGCGCCACCGCCAACCCGTACCCGGGCACGAAGACGACCGAGCGCGCGTAGGCCAGCATCATCGCGCAGTCCTCCGCGTCGATCGGGTTGGCCACCCTCTCGCCCTCGACCCCGGCCGCTGGTCCGGCGGCGGCACCCGCGCCGAACGCGCCGAACAGCACGTTGGCCAGCGACCGGTTCATGGCGCGACACATGATGTTGGTGAGGATGAGTCCCGAGGCCCCCACCAGCGCGCCGCTGATGATCAACGCGTTGTTGGAGAGCACGAATCCGGCCGCCGAGGCGGCGAGCCCGGAATAGGAGTTCAGCAGCGCCACCACGACGGGCATGTCGGCCCCGCCGATCGGGATCACGACCAGAACGCCGAGGACGAGCGAGAGGGCGGCAAGAACCAGAAAGCCGGTCGGTTCGACGGGAGAGACGATCAGGTAGACCGCCACCGCTATCGCCGCGGCCGCGAGCAGGAAGTTGAACGTCTTCTGCAGCGGATAGGTGGCGGCGGCTTCCGCGATCCCCTGCAGCTTGCCGAACGCCACGAAGCTGCCCGACAGGGTGACGCCGCCGATCAGCGTGCCGGCCATGATCGAGATGCCCAGGTCCATCGCCAGTGGCTCCGCGCCGCCCAGGTGGCGGAGGTACTCGGCCGTGGCTACCAGTCCCGAGGCGCCGCCGCCGAAGCCGTTGAACACGGCTACCATCTGCGGCATTGCCGTCATCTTCACGGTCCGGGCCATCACGGCGCCGGTCGCTCCGCCGACGACGAGTCCGATCACGATCCAGCTGAAGTCGATGATCTGGCGGTCGAGGAGCGTCGCCGCCACGGCGAGCAGCATTCCGATCGCCGCAATCCGGTTGCCGCGGCGGGCCGTCTCGGGCGAGCTGAGCTGCTTCAGCCCGAGGATGAACAGGACGGCGGAAACGAGATAGGTGAGCCAGATGTAGAGGTCGACGTTCACGACGCGCCCTCCTCCGTGTCACGCTCGCGCCGGAACATGCGGAGCATGCGGTCGGTCACCATGAAGCCTCCGATCACGTTGATCGTCGCCAGCACGACCGCGACGAACCCGACCACGGTCATCATGGTCGAGCCGCCGGTACCCGCGATCACCAGCGCTCCCACGATGGAGATGCCGGAGATGGCGTTGGCGCCGGACATCAGCGGCGTATGGAGCGTGGGCGGCACCTTGGTGATCACCTCGAAGCCGACGAACATCGCGAGGACGAACACGTAGATGCCGACGAGCAGCGTACCGGTCATCGGTTGGTCCCTTTCTGGCGCGGGCTCCCGCCGGCGCGCGGCCGGAGCCGCGGGCCCGGGATCATGCCCCGTAGCGCACGGTGCCGTCGTGCGTCAGGCAGGTCGCTCCGGTGATCTCGTCATCCAGGTCGATCCGAATGCCTTCCTCGGCGATCAGGTGGCTGAGGAAGGCGTGGAGGTTGCGAGCGTACATCTGGCTGGCATGGACGGGCACCTGCGCCGCCAGGTTGGTCGCGCCGTGGATCACGACACCGTGCCGTTCCACCGTTTTTCCCGGCTCGGTCAGCTCGCAGTTCCCGCCCGTCGGGGCGGCCAGATCGACGATCGTCGATCCGGGTCGCATGCTCCGCACCATCTCCTCCGTGATCAAGAGGGGCGCCGGCTTGCCCGGCACGAGGGCGGTGGTGATCACGACGTCGGACTTCGCCACGTGCTTGGCCAGCAGCCGGCGCTCCGCCTCCTGCTCGTGCGCGGAGAGCTCGGCCGCGTAGCCCGCCTCCGTCTCCTCGCCGACGACGGTTGGCTGCTCCTCCTCGGCGGAGGGTTCGACGAACTTGGCGCCGAGGCTCTCGATCTGTTCCTTCACCGCCGGTCGGACGTCGAACGCCTCCACCACCGCACCCATGCGGTGAGCGGTGGCGATCGCCTGCAGACCCGCCACTCCGGCTCCGATCACCAGCACGTGAGCCGGTGAGAGGGTACCGGCGGCGGTGATCAGGAGCGGGAACAGCTTGCCCAGGGTATCGGCTCCGATGATGACCGCCTTGTAACCGGCCACGGTGCTCATCGCGCTGAGCGCGTCCATCCGCTGCGCGCGCGTGATGCGGGGCATGAGCTCCACCGACATCGCCGTCACCCGGCGCTCGGCCAGGCGCCGAATGAGCTCGGCGGAGTCCGCGGGGCTGAGGAAGCCGATGAGCACCGCTCCCGACCGAATCGAGTCCGCCTCGTGGGATCCATCCTGGCGCTCTCGCGGCGGCTGCACTCGAACCCAGACGTCGGCGTCGGCCAGCTGCTCCGGTCCCTCGGCAAGCTCCGCTCCGGCCTCGGCGTACACCTCGTCCGGAAACCCCGCTCGCGCCCCCGCCCCCTTTTCGACCCGCAGCACGATCCGGTCCGAGGCGAGGCGGCGTACGGTGTCCGGAGTGAGCGCGACCCGCGTTTCCCCCGGAGCACTCTCACGCGGAACGGCGATCACGATCTTCTCTGGCATCGGTAGTGTCCTCTATCGAATATGCGGCTGTCCGTGGTCGCGGCTGCCGACTCGCGGGGCGCAACACTCGCGGCTACCGGGCCCCGCCCGCAAGGGCAATGCGCTCTCGTGCATTCGATCTCCGCAGGTGATAGCGTTACCGCGGGTCGTGGACCGTCGCTTCACCGGACCTGGGAGTGGCTGCATGCACCGCACGCGTCCCGTCTCGAACCTGCTCCTGGCTCCCGCTCTGGCGCTCGCCCTCGCGGCCTGCGAGACGACGGTTCCGGGGCAGCCGAAGTCGGCCGACGAGCAGATCGCCGAAGCGGTCCTCGCCGCTCCGGAGTCCCTGCGCGATGGCGCCGCGGTACTTGGATACAGTCCCGGCGGCGGGTTAGCAACGCTTCGCGAGGGATCCAACTCGCTCGTCTGTCTGGCCGACGATCCGCGAGAGGACCGCTTCCACGTCGCATGCTACGACCGATCCCTGGAGCCGTACATGGGGCGCGGCCGCGAACTGCGCGCCGCCGGGATGGAGGGGGGTGAGTCGATTCGGATCCGCCAGCAGGAAGCTCGCGACGGAACCCTGGCCATGCCGTCACACCCGGCGGCCCTCTACAACCTGTTCGCTTCCGGGCCCCCGCGGGCCGCCGGCGAGGCGCCCGCCGACGCCACCAGGCTGTACGTGATCTACGTGCCAGGAGCGACGGCGGAACAGCTCGGCCTGCCCGCCGCTCCGGCCGGGGAGGCGCCGTGGGTGATGTTCTCGGGGGAGCCGAACGCCCACGTAATGATCTCGCGTTGAGCGTGCTCACACGGCACCAGATGAGCGCCATCCTGCTCTCGGCGCTCCGCCAGGAGGGGCTCGGCACCCGCGACCTGTTCGAGGGTCGGCAGGAACCGCTTTCCTGGTTCTTCCGTGGCCTCGCCTTCGACCAATCCGAACTGGACATCATGGAGTCGGGGGCCGTGGAGACCCTGCATGTCCCCTCGGCGCTGATCGAGCTGGTCGTGGATGAGTTCGCCCTGGCCTGCGCCAACCTCGGACCGGAGGGAGTGGCCGGCTATCTCACCGCTCTCCCGCAACCGGGCGAGGAGGTAGGCGAGCCGCTGACCGCCGAGGACCTGACGTTCGATCGTGCCGTGATGCTCGGGTTTCTGAACGTCGACGTCGCTCCGCCGGCTCTGTGGCTGGAGGAGCGGCGCGCCGACCGGGACTCGAACGAACGACTGGCAGCGCGGCTGGCGAAGGCCGCTCAGGACGTCGGTGCCGGGGCCGACACCGTGGAAGTGCACATGGAGGGAGCGCTGGACGCCGCCGAGGATTGGAGCGAAGCGTCCGCCGCCGACTTCCGGCCCGTGGGCGTCTCCATCCACTTCACCTACGATGTGCCGCTCGACGGCGCCGGCGAGCGGCAGCTGGCGAACATCTTCTCGGCGGGGGCGCGGGCGGCCCGTCTGGCGCTGGAAGGCATGCGGGCCGTCTTCCGCGAGGTCTAGGGGATCGCCAGCAGACTGTCGAGCACGGCCCGGAATTGGCCCACCTGCGCCGCGCCGCGGATCGACAGGCTGTCAGCGATGATGAAGAAAGGCGTGCTGCTGATCCCGGCCCGGTTTACGGACTGGAAGTCCCGCACCTGCAGCGGCGCCGTGCGGTCGTCGCGGAGGCAGGCACCGAAGGACTCCGGGTCGATCCGGAGCTCTCCCGCGTACTCGACGAACGTCGCCCAGGCATCCTCCGAGGTGGACCACTCTCCCTGACGCTCGAACAGGATATCGTGCATGGGCCAGAACTTGCCCACCGCGCCGGCGCAAAACGCCGCCTCGATCGCGGGCCAGGAGAGCTGGTGGCTCGGGTTGGCGAACGAGATCCAGACGTACTCGACCTTTCCGGTCCGGATGTAGAGGCTGTCCAGCACCGGCAGCGTCTCGCGGTTGTATCGGGCACAAAACGGGCACTGGAAGTCCGAGATCTCCAGGATCCGGATCGGCGCTTCCGAGCTGCCCTTGATGCGGGCCTGATCCGCACGGTTGAGCAGCACGCTGTGCTGCGTCGGGAGCACGCTGACCTCTTCCTGAGCCGCCTCCGGCGCCACCGGGCGATCGCCGGCCGAGCCCGGGCTCGTCTCCTGCGCAGCGCCAGGTTGCTCGGAGCAGCCGGACGCCAGCAGGAGGACGGCCACCAGGATGGGGTGGGCCAGGACAGGGGCGTGCGCGGCCAAGGCGGACGCAAGCCGGCGTGTCGATCGATCCGGTCGCTCGCTCATGCCGGTTCGCCCACGGATGGCGGGTCGGTCTCGCATTCCCGTCCGCCCTTCCGGTCGCCACCTCGCTCCTCCGCCAGGCGGTCGTACTCCTCGCACAGGATCCGGTACGCACCCTCCACGTGCCGCTCCTCTGTGTGGATGCTGCCCACGGCGAGCCGCAGGGTATAGAGGCCGGCGAGTACCGTGTGAGAGAGAAAGACCGGTCCCCTCCGGTTGGTCTGTTCCATCAGCTCCCGATTCCAGGCGTTCCATACCTCCGGATCGTTGGACACGCGAGCCGGAGCGCGGGCTGCCCCGGATCCGCCGTTCGCTCGCCGGCCGGCCGGCTCGCCCGGGGGACGCGCCCGGAAGCACACCGTTCCGAAGCTGACCGGAGCGGCCAGCTCGAAGCGGACGTCCCGGTTCACCCGGTCGGCGAAGCCAGCGGCAAGGTCGAGGTGACGGCGGAGCATCTTCCGCAGGCCCTCCGCTCCCAGCAGCCGAAAGAGAAACCACAGCTTGAGCCCACGAAAGCGGCGCCCGAGTGCAAGGCCGATATCCATGAGATCGAGCGTGCCCTCCTCGTTGGAGGCGAGGTACTCGGGCGTCAGCGCGAGGGAGGCCCGGAAGGCCGCCCGGTCCCGATACAACAGCACGCTGCAGTCCATCGGCGTGGCCATCCATTTGTGCGGATTGATCACGATGGAGTCGGCCCGCTCCCAACCTTCGAACAGCGCCCGCTTCTCGGGAAGCATGGCGGCCGGGCCCGCGTACGCCGCGTCGACGTGGAGCCAGACACCGTGGCGCGCGCACGACTCGGCGATCGCACGTACCGGATCCACCGCGTTGCTGGACGTCGTGCCGATGGTAGCGCAGACCATCACCGGGAGAGCGCCCGCCTCCCGGTCGGCCCGCAGCCGGCGCTCGAGCGCCCGGGCATCCATCCCGTACCGGTCGTCGGTCCCGATTCTTCGCAGGCTCTCGCGTCCGAGACCGGCCGCGATCGCCGCCTTCTCCAGCGAGGAGTGCGCCTGGTCCGACACGTACACGGCCAGCGGCGGGACGTCGGCGCGGCCCGCCAGACCTCGCTCGCGCGACTCCACGCCAGCCGCCTCGCGCGCGGCCAGCAGGGCAGTGAAGCTGCTCGTCGACGCCGTGTCCAGGATCACGCCCTCGAACGCGGGCGGCAGCGCGAGCAGCTGGCGGAGCCATGAGACGACTCGCTGCTCGAGCTCCGTCGCGGCCGGCGAGGTCCGCCACAGCATGGCGTTGACGCCGAGAGCCGCGACCACGAACTCGGCCAGCACCCCGGCCGCCGACGAGGAGCTCGAGAAGTAGGCCAGAAAACCGGGGTGGTTCCAGTGTGTCAGGCCGGGGAGGATGAGGCGGTCGAGGTCGCCGAGGATCGCCTCCAGCGGTTCGCCCAGCTCGGGTGCCGCGTCGCCCAGGCGGGAGGCTGTCTCGCCGGGCGCCACCCGCGACAGGACCGGGTATTCCTCGACCCGCTCCCGGTAGTCGGCTACCCAGCCGGAGACGCGGGCGGCCGCCTCGCGGAACTCCTCGGGCGTCAGATCGCCAGTTCGGGCCACTGATACAGGGCGTAGAACATGATCGCCGCTCCCGCCAGCGCCAGGTTCTTCATGAACTGGGCCATCTCCATCTGACGGAGGCGCTCGTCCTCCTCCCTCCAGAACGCGTGCATCCTGAACGCCGCCGCGAACAGGAACAGCACGAGCATCCAGGCTCCCACGTCGACCCAGCTCCACAGCAGGATGCTGAGACCGCCGGCGATGATCGCCGCGCCGGTGAGGGGAACCATCGTGCCGGCCGCGGCTACGCCCCTGGACTCGGCATAGGCCACCATCTCCTGCCGGCGCGTGAAATGTCCGAGGCCGGAGGCGATGAACAGCATCGCGAACAGGATCCTGCCGATCCAGAACAGGGTCGACATCGAGCCTCCTCTCGTTGGTTCGGCGTTCCCTCGAGGCTGCAGCTACCTTACCAGACGATGAGCGCAACCGCGACCTGGCCGGAGCTGGACCCGGTTCTCGAGGGCTGCCTGGCGGGGCTCGAGGAGGAGATCCTGGCCGTGCGCGAGGGGCTGGCCTCCCGCGGCCTCGGCGAGCCGCTCCGCGTCTCCGCAGGTCGCCTGGCGGAAGCCTCCGGTGCTCTGCTCTACGATTGGACGCTGCCGGACGGCCGTCTCGATGTACGGCCGAACGACGCCGTGCGGGTGGCCTGTGAGGCGGGGGAGACGACCGGTTTCGTGATCGCCGCCAGCCGCCGCTCCCGCCAGCTGCGCGTCGCGGTGGCGGACTGGCTCGGCCGGGCGCCGGGCGCCGCCACCATGGAGTTCGATCCGACCTGGCTGCTCGGATCCCTCGCTTCCCGCCTCCGATCGATCCGGGTGAACCCGGACCGGTACCATCCGGACACGATGCTGCGGCTGTTCGGGCGCCGTCCGCCACAGCTCGGCAAGGCGCCGGCGCACCGGCCGGACTCGGGCGCCCTCAACTCTGCCCAACAAGAGGCCCTCGAGCGGATCCTCGGGAGCGAGGTACAGTTCGTCTGGGGACCGCCGGGCACCGGCAAGACACGGTTGCTCGGACATGCGGTGGCCGAGCTCGCCGGCGCCGGAAGCGTCCTGGTGACTGCGGTGACCAACGGGGCCGTCGACGAGGCCGCCTCTCGGGTGGCGGCCGTGCTCGGGCGATCGACGGTGCAGGCGGGACGGATCGTGCGGGTCGGCGCCGAACTGAGCCGAACGGGCGATCGATCGTTGTCGCTGGGGGCCGCTCTCGAACGACGCGTGGCCGGCGGCGCGCTCTCGCGCGCGATCGAGGCCCTGGAGCGCGAGCTCGGGGTGCGACGGTCCGGGGAGCCGGCCCTCTCCCTGCGGGCCCGGATGCACCGGCTGCTTGCGGCCGCCCGTCGCCGCGAAGATCCCGAGTTGATGGCGGCGGCGACGCGGGCCGCGAGGGATGTGCAGGTTCAGTCGATCCTGGCGCTCCGGGAAGCCGAGGTGGTGCTCACCACCTTCGCCCGCCTCGCTCTGTGGGACGAGCTCGCGGCCCTTCGCTTCGGCTCCCTGGTGATCGACGAGGCGAGCGCGGCGCCCCTTCCCTACGTGGCGCTGGCGGCATCTCGGACGATGGGGCGCGCGGTGGCGATCGGCGATTTCCAGCAGCTGCCCGCTGTCGTGGCCTCGCGCGGCGAGGCGGCTTCTCGCTGGCTGAGCCGCGACCTCTTCCGCGAGGCGGCGATCGTCGAAGACCGACCTGGCGAGATCTGCCTGCCGTCGCCACGCGACCAGCTGTGCGCGATGCTCGACGAGCAGTACCGGATGTCGCCGCCGATTCGCCGGCTGGTGAGCGAGCTCTTCTACGGAGGCAGATTGCGCGACGCCTCCGAGGTCTCCGCCCGTCCGCGGCTGGCCCGTCCACTGGTGCTGATCGACACCGGGGCCGAGCGGCCCCACGTGGTCCGGGAGGAAGGCTCTCGCGCCAACCCGGTCCATCGGCGCGTCGTGATCCGCCTCTTGGAGGACCTGGCTGCCTGTGGCCTCGCCGACGTCGCGGTGGTGGCGCCGTACCGCCTGCACGTTCGGGAACTGTGGCGCGCCGTCCGGGACCAGCTGGGACCGGCGGCTCCGGCCGGACTCGAGATCGCCACCATTCACCGCTTCCAGGGTCGGGAAAAGTCCGTCGTCGTGTTCGACACCGTCGATGCGCCGCCAGGAGCCAGCTGGTTCCTCCACGAGGGCCGCAACCCCGACCTTCCGCGGCTGATCAACGTGGCACTTTCCCGTGCCAGGCACGCGCTGGTGGTGATCGGCACGGTGCCCGGCCTGAGGATGACGCTTCCCTCGCATGCGCTCGTGAATCGCCTGGTGGCCCGGCTGGGATCGGACGGCTCGGTGCTGCCCGCTGACGCCTTGCGCCGGTCGGTCGATCCGGCGGAGGTGTGGGGGGTCGTGCGGTGCGATGAAGCCGTTGGGTGATTCCTTCCGAATCGAGGCCGGCAGGCCAGCAACGGCGGGGCATCGGCTATCAAAATTGCAAAAACATCGATGCGTGCTGGGAGCGGGCTTGACCGGAAAAAAATCTTTTTGTATGATTGGTCCGTGCTTGAGGAGGAAGCACCAGCAAGACCGGATGCTGCACCCTCTGGCGCAGGTCAACGGGTCGCTCGACGTGAGGGAAGGGACCGGGCCGCAAGGTCCGAGAACGGAAGACACACCGCGGGTCGAGCGAGGATGGTACCAGGCCCGTTGGTTCTTGGAAGGCGAGCGCAGCCGACCAAGACGCAGATGCCGGAATGGTGAGATCTGTCTGAAGGCGGGTCGAATCCTCCCTCAGCCCCCGGCGCTCTTCGGAGCGGGCGGGGGCTGAGTACATCCGGGTACCTTGGCCGGCTGCGCAGCCGCATTCACCGAGGCCGTCCCAATGGCCGGAGAGTCCCCGATCGCCGGCCTCTGACCTTGCCCGAAGTCCCGTGCGAGAGCCGATGGACCCCCCGAGGACGGCTTGCGACCGGCGGAATGGCGTCGCGCGGCGGACGCGCTCTGACTCCAGTTTTCGCAAAAATGTTCGTCAGGCTGTGGATTGCCTGTTGAACAAAATGGGGGAATATGCTGTCCGACCTGCCTTGGCCGCCGGGTGGACGGCGGCTCAGGGTTTTCCACGGGGGTGTGGATTCGGCCTCCGTGCCGAGGTTAGATGAGGGCTCGACAGAGTGGGTCACGGGGGTGCTGGCGGGCCGGTCCAGGAGCCGGCCGCGTACCGGGTGAGACCAACGGAGAGGACGGCGCATGCGGGTCGTGGCGCAACGTGTCTCTCGGGCCGCCGTTCGGGTGGACGGAGAGTCGGTGGGAGAGATCGGCGAAGGCCTGGTGGTGCTCGTCGCCTTCGCTGCTGGGGACGGAGCGGCGGAGATCGAGTGGATGGCGCGCAAGCTCGCCGGCTTGCGCGTGTTCCCGGACGAGCATCGGCGGATGAACCGATCGGTACGCGAGATCGGAGGGGGGATCCTCGTCGTCTCGCAGTTCACGCTGTACGGCGATGCCTCGCGCGGCATGCGGCCCTCGTTCGCGGCCGCGGCCGCCCCGGAGGAAGCGGCGGCGATGTACGAGCGCTTTCTCGAGGCCGTCCGGGCGGAGCGGGTCCCGGTCGCCAGCGGACGCTTTGCAGCCATGATGGAGGTCGAGCTGGTGAACGACGGCCCGGTCACCCTGGTCATCGATCGGTAGCCGGCACACGGTTCCGCGAGGTAGGTTCGACCTGCCGTGCCCGTGCGGTGCCGCCGTGCCAGGCGCCGCCCAAAGTCCACCCGACGGGAGTGTCGGCACACCATGAGCGATCGAGGGGAGATCGGGTCCGCCCGCCCGCTGCGCGTGGGCGTGATCGGCTCGGGAGGGGCGCTGGACGAGAGGACTGCCGATGCCGCTCGCCGGCTGGGCGCCGCCCTGGCGGAGCGCGGCGCGGTCGTCGTATGCGGGGGACTCGGAGGGGTGATGGCGGCAGCCGCCGAAGGCGCGAGCGGTGTCGGCGGGACCGTGCTCGGCATCCTGCCGGGGTCGGACCCCGCTGCCGCGGCCGCCGGGGTCTCCCTACCGCTGGCCACCGGCCTCGGCGAGGCGCGGAACGCTCTCGTCGTGCGCGCATCGGAAGCCGTGGTGGCGGTCGCCGGTGGGTGGGGGACGCTGAGCGAGGCGGCGTTCTGTCTGAAGCTGGGCGTCCCGCTCTTCGGCCTCCACGATCGGCTCCCGGCCGAGCTTCCCTTCGAGCGTGGGCAGGACCCGGAGGAGGTGGCGGAGCGGGCGACCCGGGCCGCGCTGGCGCGGCGGGCAGGCGCCGGCGGCGCGGCACCGGTCGGAGGTGGCACGTGACCCCGTTCTACCTGCTGGCGGCGTTGCTCGGTGCCCTGCTGGTGGCGGTGGTCGTCGCCGGGATCCGTGGCGGGTCCGCGCACCGCTCCCGACGCGTCGATCGGGCAGGCCGGCAGCGCGACCTCCTCGCACAGCTTGCCGAGCTCGAGTTCGAGTACCAGACCGGCAAGATCGGCGAGGAGGAGTACCGGGAGCTGAGGCTTCCGCTCGCCAGGGCCGCCCTGGCGGCGCGACCGACGGCGCAGCAGGACGCCGAGGCCGACGGGGCCGGCGAGGCCGGGCGAAGCGGTTCGCCGAAGGGAGTCGGGCGGTGAGCGAGCGCCCGGTCGACCTCCGCAGCGACACGGTTACCCGGCCCTCGCGCCCGATGCGGGAGGCGATCGCGGCGGCCGAGGTCGATGACGACGTGCTCGGCAAGGACCCGACCGCCGACCGCCTCGAGCGTCGGGTGGCCGAGTTGCTCGGGAAGGAGGCGGCCCTCTTCTTCCCGTCCGGTACGCAGGCCAACCAGACGGCCGTGCTGCTGCACACGCGACCCGGCACGGAGGCCGTCTGCGAGGGAGAGGCCCACGTCTTCCACTACGAGTACGCCGATGCGGCGTGGCTGTCGGGAGTGCAGCTCCATCCGGTCCGCTCGGACTCGGGGCGGGTCTGCGCCGATGCCTTCCGCGCCGCGGTCCGGCCCGGCGATCGGCATCACCCGACCACCAGCCTCTTCTGCCTCGAGAACACCCACAACATGCACGGCGGCACCATCCTGTCGCTCGAGAGCATGCGTGAAATCCGGGCACTGGCGCTCGAGATCGGCATCCCGGTTCACTTGGATGGTGCCCGGCTCTGGAACGCTGCCACGGCGTCCGGGACCCCACTGGCCGCGTTCGCGGCGGAGGCGGACACCGTGATGGTATCTCTCTCCAAGGGACTGGGCTGCCCGATCGGCTCCGTGCTCGCTGGCCCGACCTCGCTGATCGATGCCGCCTGGACGGTCCGGAAGCGGCTGGGAGGCGGCATGCGGCAGGTCGGCGTGCTGGCCGCGGCCGGAGTGTACGCCCTCGAGCACAACCTGTCGCGCCTGGTCGAGGACCACGAGCGGGCCCGACGGCTGGCAGCCGGCGCGCATGGGATCGTTGGCCTGGCGGCCGACGCGCCCGAAACGAACATCGTGATGATCCGGATCGGGGAGGAAGGTCCGGAGCCCGAGGCGCTGAGCGCGGAGCTTGCCGGATTCGGCGTGCTCATCCTTCCGGCCGGGGCTCGCAGGCTGCGGGCGGTCACCCACCTCGACGTGGACGACGAGGGAGTGGAGCGGGCGATCCGTGCCCTCGGTCAGGTGATGGGGCGCTCAGGGAGTCGGTGACCATATCATGCTGCGTCGCGGGTGAGCCACGTACCAACGGCCGGCCGAGATGACGCGTATTCGTGCGGTCGTCAAGGCAACCGAAGCACTTCACTCCTCATATGTTTACCCTCGACGTGTCGAGGTGCTTGCCTCTCACCTGGCAGAGGTAATCCCATCCGATGCGCTTGTTCTGGACATCGGCTGCGGGGACGGTCTTCTCGCGGCGCGGATAGGAGCCCTGCGTCCCGATCTCGAGATCCGTGGCGTCGATGTCTTCGTCCGTGAAAAGACCCACATTCCGGTTGGCTCGTTCGACGGACGCCGTATACCCGGCGAAGACGAGAGCTTCGATGTCGTGATGTTCGTGGACGTGCTCCATCATGCGAAGAATCCGGAGCTGCTGTTGAGAGAAGCACGAAGAGCCACGCGTAGAGCCGTCGTGATCAAAGATCATACACGGGAGGGCTTTCTGGCCGGACCTACGCTGAGGCTTATGGACTGGGTTGGCAACGCGCCGCATGGGGTAGCACTGCCCTACAACTACTGGTCTGAGAGAAGGTGGCTCGAGGCCTTTGAGGCAGTCGAGCTGAACGTCGCATCATGGCGCAGCGACCTGAACATCTATCCCTGGGCCCTCGACTTGGTGCTGGGGAGGCGACTGCACTTCCTTGCCCGCCTCGAGAAGGAAGCACGAGTGTCATCTCTGACGTCGTCGTAGGCCCAAGACACTCAAGAAAAAGCTGGACAGAACTACTTGGAAGCCGAGAGTGAGGGCCAGCACGCCGGGGATCACTATCCGCAACGTCTCGACGGGATCCAGAGCGCCGAAAGCGCGTCCGGCCCAGTCCGAGAGGGCATAGAGGGACGCGGCGAGTCCGACGGCCAGAAGGATCGCGCCGACCACCAATCCCTTCTCGAGGGTGATGAACTGGAACAGCCGACTGAGCCGGGGATCCTCGGGAAGGAGGCCTTCGGTGATCGCGTAGACCTTGCTGAACACGGCGAAGAGCACTGACTGAAACCCGAGAAAGACAGCGGCTGCCGCATATATGAGGGTGTGGACATCGAGCGTCACGCTGCCCACTACCCTCGGACCCGGCAATAGCCAGAGGCCAGCGAGCGCACCGATGACCATGAGCGCAAGGCCGGGATAGAGGAAGAGCCAGCGGGGGCTGTACAACAACAGGAAACGCAGGTGCCGCCAACCGTCCCGCCAGCTGCGCAGGTGAGGCGGTCGACTCCGCCCGTCCGGCGACAGTGTCGTCGGCACCTCCGTGATCTTCTGCCCGAGGAGCGTTGCTTTGACGACCATTTCCGACGCGAACTCCATCCCGGTCGTCTGCAGTTCCAGAGCGAGCACAGAGTCTTTTCGAAAGCCACGCAGGCCACAATGGAAGTCGCCGGAGGGGCTGTTGAAGAACAGCCGTCCGATAGCCGTCAGTACAGGGTTGCCGAAATAACGATGCAAAGGCGGCATCGCTCCTTCCTCGATTCCTCCCAGGAAGCGGTTCCCCACTACCAGGTCGTAGCCCTGACGAAGCTTCGTGATGAAAGGCATGAGATTTCCGAAGTCGTAGGAGTCATCTGCGTCTCCCATAATGACATAGCGGCCGCGTGAGGCCTCGATACCGCCCTGGAGGGCAGCGCCGTAGCCTCGTTGCCTCACGTGTACGAGCCTAGCTCCCAGTCGCTGTGCGATCTCCTGCGAGCCATCCGCGCTCCCGTTGTCCGCTACTACGACTTCGCCTGCGATGTCGTTGCAGCGCAGACACTCACGTGCCTTCCTGATGCAGGTTTCGAGAGTTTCCGCTTCGTTGAGGCAGGGCATCACCACGGTAACCTCGATGCCTCTAGCCGCCTCAGGGCGTTCGGATGTTGACTCCATGCATATGTCTCATGTTGCGGCGACGGGCCTGGCAATCGCTGTGGCGACGAGGCCGCGGGACGCGGTTTCGCAGTGATTCTAGCAAGCCTGAAAGGTACTGCCGTCGTTTCGTTTCTTCATGCGCCGAGTCGGCGACGACAAATCCTGCGGTTGACGCGTCGGTGAGCGAATCGCTTATGCTGGTGTCGTGCCGCCGTGAGCGGGTGGATGACCCTAACCTTTCGCCGGACCCGAAGAAATTGCGAAAGGTAGCGGGCGGTGCTATAGTTTCAGGCGCGGGGCGGCGGCTCCGTGGCTCGGCGCTTCCATGGCGCCGCGCAGATCTCGAAACCCGGTTCCAGGAACGTCGATCATGGCCGTAGAGCTCAGCGACGAGAGAAAGAAGGCCCTGTCCGTGGCGATCAACCAGATCGAGCGGGCGCACGGGAAGGGTGCGATCATGCGGCTCGGGTCCGATGCCGCGCGCATCCGAACGCCGGCGATCTCGACCGGGGCCCTCAGCCTCGACCATGCCACCGGCATCGGCGGCATCCCGCGCGGCCGGGTCACCGAGGTCTTCGGCCCCGAGTCCTCGGGGAAGACGACGCTCACGTTGCACGTCATCGCCAACTCCCAGAACGCGGGGGGCGTGGCTGCGTTCGTCGACGCCGAGCACGCGCTCGATGTCGCCTACGCCCGCCGGCTGGGTGTGGACACCGAGAACCTCCTCGTTTCGCAGCCCGACACCGGCGAGCAGGCGCTGGAGATCGCGGAGGTGCTGGTGCGCTCGGGCGCGCTCGACGCCGTCGTGATCGACTCGGTCGCCGCGCTCGTGCCGCGAGCCGAGATCGAGGGGGAGATGGGTGACGCCCACGTCGGCCTTCAGGCCCGCCTCATGTCCCAGGCGCTCCGCAAGCTGACGGGCGCGATCGGCCGCTCGAACACGGCTGTCATCTTCACCAATCAGATCCGCGAGAAGATCGGCGTCATGTTCGGGAACCCCGAGACGACGTCGGGCGGGCGGGCTCTGAAGTTCTACGCCTCGCTGCGGTTGGACATTCGTCGGATCGCGGCGATCAAGGAGGGGAACGAGCATATCGGCAACCGGGTGCGCGTGAAGGTGGTGAAGAACAAGTGCGCGCCTCCGTTCCGGCAGGCGGAGTTCGACATCATGTTCAACCACGGCATCAGCCGTGAGGGCCTCCTGGTCGATCTGGGCGAAGAGGTCGGCGTGATCCAGCGGGCCGGCGCCTGGTACTCCTTCGGTGACGACATGCGTCTCGGACAGGGGCGCGAGAACGCGAAGGCGTTTCTGAGGGAGCATCCGGACATCGCGTCCGAGGTCGAGTCGAGGGTGCGCCAGCAGCTCGGGATTTCACCCGCCGGTGCTGGCGTCGAGGAAACCGGCGAGGACGGCGCGGAGGTGCCAGAGGAGGCCGGCGTCCGCGAGTCCTGATCGTCCTGCCGACCGACGAGTGGGGGCGGAAACGTCCCAGACGCCTTCGACCCACGAAGAGGCGTGGAACGCCGCCCTCTCCTATCTTTCCTACCGCGCGCGCAGCCGCCACGAGCTGGAACGCCAACTCCGACGCCGGGGGTACGATACCTCCGTAGTGAGCCGGGTGTTGGCCCGCTGCGAGCGGCTGGATCTGCTCGACGACCTCTCGTTCGCGACCACGTTCGCCCGAGATCGTATCCGCCTCCGCCCCCGGGGGGTGGCGCGCCTGGAGTCGGAGTTGATCCGCAAGGGGGTCAGTCGGGAGAACGCCCGCGAGGGAATTCGGGCGGCCCTGGCCGAGGAGGAGGTCACGGAGCACGACCTCCTGGAGGCCGCCGCGAGCAAGCGCTGGGCCCGGCTGGCGAATACGCCCGCCGACACCGCGCGCCAGCGGCTCTACCGACACCTCGTTCGCGCCGGCTTCCCGAGACAGGAGGTACGCCGGATCGTGGCGAGGCTGGTCGATGAGAGGCAACGCGGCGAGGCGAACAGGAAGGAAGCCGGGCGGCCGCATCGCCTCGGCAGCGAACCACAGGCGACGGAATAGCGGATGAAGGCTGCGGAGATACGAACGCGCTTCGTCGAGTTCTTCAAGCGGCACGACCACGCGCACCTGCCGAGCAGCTCGCTGGTTCCCGCCGAGGATCCCACGCTGCTGTTCACCAACGCCGGGATGGTCCAGTTCAAACGGATCTTCACCGGGGAGCGCCAGCGGGAGATGCCGCGAGCGGTCACGGTCCAGAAGTGTCTCCGGGTGAGCGGAAAGCACAACGACCTCGAGGAGGTCGGGGTGACGGCGCGACACCACACCTTCTTCGAGATGCTCGGCAACTTCTCGTTCGGCGATTACTTCAAGGCCGACGCGATCTCGCTCGCCTGGGAGTTCGTAACGAGGGAGTTGGCGCTGGAGCCCGAGCGCCTGTGGGCGACGGTCCACCACAGCGATGACGAGGCTCACGACCTGTGGCTGGAGCGGTCGGAGCTCCCCCCGGAGAGGATCCTCCGGATGGGAGACAAGGAGAACTTCTGGCAGATGGGGGAGACCGGGCCCTGCGGCCCGTGCTCGGAGCTGCACTACGATCTTCGGCCCGCGGGCATCGCGGGCAGACTGAGCGCGGACGAGTTCCTGGCCGCCGGCGAGGCGGACCTGTTCATGGAGATCTGGAACCTCGTCTTCATGCAGTTCGAGCGCATGGAGGGCAGCGCCGATCGCCCCCTACCCGCCCCGTCGATCGACACCGGCGCCGGCCTGGAGCGGATCGCGGCCGTGCTGCAGAGGGTCGGTTCCACCTATCACACGGACCTCTTCCTCCCGATCATCGCACGGGCGGAGGATGTCCTGGAGCGGGAGTACCCGCGCGAGGCGGACCGCTGGGCGGAGGGCCTGCCGTTCCGCGTCCTCGCGGATCACGCTCGGGCGGTGGCGTTCCTGCTCGCTGACGGCGTCTTTCCTTCCAACGAGGGAAGGGGGTACGTGCTGCGACGTATCCTGCGGCGCGCCGCCCGTCACGCCTGGCTGCTCGGGCGACGGGAGCCGACCCTGGACAAGCTGGTCGAGACGGTCGTCGACGGCATGTCGACGGCGTATCCCGAGCTTCGCGCCCGCGAGGACCATCTGGTGCTCACGACCCGCGCCGAGGAGGACCGCTTCCTCTCCACCATCGACGAGGGGATGCGACGCTTCGAGGAGGTCGCTCCGAGCGGCGGATCGGGCGTCATTCCGGGCGAGGAGGCGTTCCGACTGTACGATACCTACGGTTTTCCGCTCGACCTCACCGAGCTGATGGCCGCGGAGCGGGGTTATGCCGTCGACACGGAGGGATTCCGTGCCGCGCTGGCGGAGCAGCGCGAGCGTTCGCGGGAGAGCCGCCTGGTCTCGGCCGAGCTCCAGGATCGCCTGGCGTTCGCCGAGGAGCTGGAGGCGGGCGACGAGGCGAGCGGATCGTCCCGTGGGGGGCGAGAGCAGGAGTTCGTCGGCTACGATCGGCTGGAGGTCGAGTCGCCGGTCCTCGCCTTCGCGGCCGAAGACGGGTGGCGGGCCTTCGTGTTGGAGCGGAACCCGTTCTACGTGGAGTCGGGCGGGCAGGTGAGCGACCGAGGCTGTCTGCGCGGCGATGGCTGGGAGGTCGACGTGCGCCGCGTAGTGCGCAATCCGCGCGGCCAGACAGTGGTCGCCGGTCCCCTGGTCGACGGCCGTCTTGACTCGCCTCCCGACCGACTGGTGGCGAGCGTGGCGGAGCGGGCCCGGCGCGACACGGAGCGAAACCACACCGCCACCCACCTCCTCCACGCGGCCCTGCGCCGGGAGCTGGGCGATCACGTGCATCAGGCGGGATCGCTGGTGGCGCCCGATCGGCTGCGCTTCGACTTCACCCACCGCGGGCCCCTGCGCCGCGAGGAGAGGCGGGCCGTCGAGCGTGCGGTCAACGAGGCGATCTGGGCCAACCAGCCGGTGCTGGCCGGGCACGAGGCGTATCAGGACGCGATCGACGCGGGGGCGATGGCCCTGTTCGGTGAGAAGTACGGCGAGGTCGTCAGGGTCATCCGGGTGCCGGGGGTCAGCCTGGAGCTCTGCGGCGGAACGCACGTGCGCAGCACGGGCCAGATCGGGCTGTTCCGGATCGTGGGCGAGACCGGGGTGGCAGCGGGGATTCGGCGCATCGAGGCGGTGACGGGCCGCGGTGCCTACGAGCGGGCGCTCGAGGTGGAGGAGAGCCTCGATAGGCTTGCGGAGCGCCTCCGGGTGTCGCCGTCCGAGTTGGATCGCCGGGTGTCGGCGCTCGTCGAGGAACGGGACCGGCTCGAGTCGGCCGCGGCGGACCGCCGGCAGGAGGGGGCCGCGGAGCAAGCCAGGCGGCTGGTGGCGGACGCGGACCGAGTGGGCGGCGGTATCCTCGCGCGAGGCCGCGTGGAGCTGCCGGAGGGGACCGACCTCGGCGAGTTCGGGGACCTCCTGCGGGCCGAGCTCGGACGGCACGGATCCGGGGCGGCGATCGCCTACGTCCGCTTGGCCGATGGAGCCAAGCAGGCGTTCTTGTCCGTGGTCACCGATGATTGGATCCGCCGCGGCGTTCACGCCGGCGAGCTCGTGCGGCTGGCGTCGACGTCCACCGGGTCGTCGGGGGGAGGGCGGCCCCACCTGGCCCAGGGTGGGGTCGGCGATGTCGAGAGGGTCGCGGAAGCCCTGGAGGAGGCCGGCAGCGCCACCGTCGCCAGGCTCGGAGGCGGAGCCGCTTGAGCGTCGAGGGGCGAGCGGAGGCGCCCGCTCCTTCGCTGGTGGACGTGCACAACCACTTCGTCCCGGGCGTCGATGACGGGGCCCGGACGATCGAGGAGGCGCTTGCCGTACTGGCCGGCTTCTCCTCCCTGGGCGTCAAGCGCGTGGCCACCACGCCGCACCTGTCGGCGAGTCGGGTGGCCGGGTCGAGGAAGGCTGCGATCGAGAAGAAGTTCGAGGAGCTGCGGCTGGCCGCCGACGAGGCGGTGCCGGATCTACGCCTGAGCCTCGCGTACGAGATCCGTCTCGACGAGCCGGCTGCCGATCTCTCCGACCGCAGCCTCGGGTTGGGCCACCGGCACCTGCTGGTGGAGTTCTCGATGCTGATGCTGCCCGGCTACGCGATGGAAACGTTGGATTCGGCCCGGCAGCAGGGCTGGGTACCCGTCCTGGCCCACCCGGAACGATACGCCGGCATCGAGGCCGCCTACGGGCTGATCGAGCGTTGGCGGGCGGCGGGAGCGCTGATGTGCCTCAACGCCGCCAGCCTGTGGGGGCGATACGGTCCGGAGGCCGAGTGGGTGGCGCGACGGATGCTGGCCGACGGAGCCGCCGATCTCATCGCGTCGGACCACCACGCCCGCCCGGGGCGGTCCGAGACGATCCGGCTGGCCTGGGACCGCCTGGCGGAAGCCGGCCACCAGGAGGCCGGCCGCCTCCTCCTGTCGGAAAATCCCGCCGCGGTGCTTGATGGACAGGATCCGGCACCCGTGCCCCCCATCCACCTCACCGCCGGGTGGGCGGAGCGCCTGAAGCGGCTCGTCGGGTGGTCGCGCTCATGATGGGGGATGGCTGGTGTCTGCCAGGGATCGGCGGGCGCCGGGCGCTGGTGACCGGCGGTTCGCGCGGTATCGGGCGCGCCGTCGTGCGAACCTTGGCGGGCATGGGTGCCTCGGTGGGCTTCGCCTACCGTTCGGCCGAGCGCGCGGCCGAGACGGTGCTGACCGAGGCTCGAGAGATCGGCGGGAGGCGACCAGGGGACACGGACCGACCCTCGTTCTGGGCCCAGCGGGCCGACCTGTCGCGCGAACGGGAGGTCGATCGGCTCTTCGAGCGGGTGAGGGACGAGTTCGGCGGACTGGACCTCTTCGTCGGCAACGCCGGCATCTGGAACGAGGCGGCGGTCCCGATCGAGCGCCTCGACCCGAAGGAGTGGCGGGCGATGATCGAAACGAACCTCACCTCGATCTATCTCACCACCCGCCGGGCCGTGGCCATGATGGGCGCGGGCGGTCGGGTGGTCCTCCTCTCCTCGACGGCCGGCCAGCGCGGGGAGGCCGGTCACTCCCACTACGCGGCCAGCAAGGGCGCGATCATCTCGCTCTGCAAGTCGCTGGCGGTGGAGCTGGGTCCGTCCGGGATCACCGTCAACGCCGTCGCCCCGGGGTGGGTCGACACCGAGATGAGCGCGTCGGTGCTGGGCTCGGCGGCGCGCGGGCGAGTGGAGGCCGAGATCCCGCTCGGGCGGGTGGCGTCGGCGGATGACGTCGCCGGCCCGATCTGCTTTCTCCTCTCCGAGCTGGCACGACACATCACGGGCGAGGTCGTCAACGTAAACGGCGGAAGCGTGCTGTGCGGCTGAGCTCGCACCGTTTCTCTCCTCCGTCCGAGGTCCTGGAGATCGCCGACGCGCTGGAGACCGGTGGCTTCCAGGCGTGGGCGGTGGGAGGCGCGCTCCGTGATGAGATCCTTGGCCACCCGCGCGACGATTGGGATCTGGCGACCGACGCTCGTCCCGAGGCGGTGCGCAGCATGTTCCGGCGGACCGTGCCGCTGGGGATCGAGCATGGAACGGTAGGGGTCCTGGCACGGACGGGCGCCATGTTCGAGGTCACCACCTTCCGGCGGGATGTGGAGACGGACGGACGGCATGCGGTCATCGAGTTCGCCGATTCGATCGAGGAGGACCTCGCCCGGCGCGACTTCACCATCAACGCCATGGCCTGGCGCCCGGTGACCGACGACTTCGTGGATCCGTGGGGTGGCCAGTCCGACATGGAGGGGCGGATTCTCCGCGCTGTCGGCGATCCGGCCAGGAGGGTGGCCGAGGACTACCTGCGCGTCCTGCGTGGCGTGCGGTTCGCCGGCCGGTACGACCTGACGATCGAGCCCGAGACTCGAGTGGCCCTCGAGCAGGGAGTGGACGGCACGGCCACCCTCTCCGCCGAGCGGGTGCGGGAGGAGCTCGAGAAGGTTCTCGCAGCCGAGCGGCCGTCCGCCTCCCTTCGGATGTACGGCGAGATCGGCCTGCTCCGGATCTGGTATCCCGAGATCGCCGCGGCGCCCGACCATCCGCGATGGGAACTCGACCTGGCCGCCGTAGACCAGATCCCGGCTTCCCGGTCGCTGCTGCGGCTGACGCGTTGGCTGCTCTCGGCGTTCGTCTCGGGCGCGCCAGCGTCCGGGGAGGATGCCGACTCGGAGGAGGGGGCGGAGCGGCGAGCTGCCGTCGGACGGGCGGTGCTGGAGCGGTTGCGATTCTCGAACGCGGTCGTGGGCAACGCCTGTCATCTGCTGTGCCATTACCGCCCGCTGGTCGGACCGCTGGACTCCGCGGCGCGGATTCGGACTTGGCTCTCCGAGGTCGGCGCCGGGCCGGCCGAAGACCTGTTCGAGCTCCATCTCTCGTACGCGAGGGCGGCGAACGCTGTGGAGACGGAGCGATACCTTGAGCACGCCCGGGAGCGGGTCCAGGATGAACTCCGGTCCGGGCCGCCGCTGAGCCTCGCGGAGCTGGCCATCGGAGGGGACGATCTCCTCGCCATGGGCGTCCGACAGGGGCCGGCGATCGGAATTCTGCTGGACGAGCTGCACGCGAGGGTGCTGGAGGATCCCGCATTGAACGATCGGGATGAGCTGGCGAGGCTGGCTCGGGAGCTGATCGAGCTCGGCCGTCTCGGAGACGAGGCCTCGTAGCGGCATGAGCGACGCGCCGAGCCTTTTCGGCCCGGACGCCGACCCGGATCTCGGCGCCGGAAGACCTGAGCGGCGCGGTCTCGGTGGCGGACCCGGGGCGCCGCTCGCGACCCGCATGCGCCCCGGGAGCCTGGATGAGTTCGTTGGCCAGGAGCGGCTGGTCGGCCCGGCGGGCACGCTGCGCGAGCTCATTCGACGCGACCGGGTTCCGAGCCTCATCTTCTGGGGACCGCCCGGCTGCGGGAAGACGAGCCTGGCCCACATCATCGCCTGCGAGACCCGCTCGGTCTTCGTGCCGTTCAGCGCCGTGACCGAGGGCATCGCCCAGGTGCGGGCGGTAATCGCACAAGCCTCCGAGCGCCGGCGCGTCAGCGGCCGCGGCACGATCCTGTTCGTGGACGAGATCCACCGCTTCAACAAGGCGCAACAGGACGCCTTCCTTCCACACGTCGAGGCCGGCACGATCGTCCTCATCGGAGCGACCACGGAGAATCCGAGCTTCGAGGTCGTCGGCCCGCTGCTCAGTCGCACGCGCGTGCTGGTGCTGGAACGGTTGAGCGAGGCCGAGACGGCCGAGGTCTGCCGCCGGGCGCTGCGCGAGGAGCGGGGTCTGGGCGGACGCGGCCTCGAGATTACCGAGGAGGCTCTGCGGCGCCTGGCGGAAGCCGCCGATGGGGATGCCCGCCGGGCGCTGAACGCGCTCGAGACCGCGGCTGAGCTCGCAGCGGAAGGCCGGATCGGGATCTCCGTGGTGGAGGGAGCGCTCCAGCACCGGTTCTCCCGATATGACCGGGAGGGCGAGGAGCATTACAACCTGATCTCCGCCCTCCACAAGGCGGTGCGTGGCTCCGATCCGGACGGGGCGCTCTACTGGCTCGCACGGATGCTGGAGGCCGGCGAGGATCCGTTGTACATCGCGCGGCGGCTGGTGCGCATGGCCACCGAGGACGTGGGTCTCGCCGACCCGGACGCCCTCGGTGTGTGCATGGCGGCTCGGGATGCCTACCACTTCCTGGGCTCGCCAGAAGGCGAGCTGGCGTTGGCCGAGGCGACGATCTATCTGGCCGCGGCCCCGAAGTCGAACCGCACGTACATCGCCTTCTCACGCGCCAGGGAGGCGGCGCGAAGCAGCCCGGCGGAGCCCGTGCCGCTTCCCATCCGAAACGCTCCCACGCGATTGATGAAGGATCTCGGGTACGGGCAGGGCTACCGATACGACCACGACGAGCCCGAGGGTGTGGCCGCCCAGGCATATCTTCCGGACCGCTTGGTGGGGAAGCGCTTCTACCGGGCGGGTCGGCAGGGCCGGGAGGCCGAGATCGGGGCGCGCCTGAGCCGGTTCGAGGAGCTCCGGCGGGAGAACCGACGGCGCGACCGGGAGGCGAGCCGAGAACCGGACGGCCAGGATCAGGTATGAATCGACGATGATCGAGATCCGGAGCGAGCCCGAGCGAGCCATGCTCGTGGCGGCGCCGCCGCTCGACGAGTCGCAGGCCATCGTGGACGAGCATCTCGACGAGCTGGCGTGTCTCGCCGACACGGCGGGCGCCGAGGTCGTCGGCCGTCTGGTGCAACGGCTCAACTCCCCCAACCCTGCCCTGTTCATCGGCAGCGGCAAGGCCGAGCAGCTGCGGGAACGAGTCGGGAGGGAGGGGGCGACGCTGGTCATCTTCGACGACGAGCTATCGCCCGCTCAGGGCTCGGCGCTCGAGAAGCGCCTGGGTGTTCGCGTCATGGATCGCACCGAGCTGATCCTCGACATCTTCGCCCTCCGGGCGCGGACCGCGGAAGCGAAGGCGCAGGTGGAGCTCGCTCAGCTGCAGTACCTGCGCACCCGCCTGAAGCGGATGTGGACACACCTGTCGCGGACCGCAGGCGGCATCGGCGCCCGCGGGCCCGGAGAACAGCAGCTTGAGACGGACCGTCGGCTCATCGATCGACGAATCGCGCGACTCCGCGGCGGTCTGGAGGGGATCGCCCGCTCCCGACAGACGCGCCGGAAGTCCCGCAGACGGGAGTTTCGGGTGGCGCTCGTCGGCTACACCAACGCCGGGAAGTCGTCCATCCTGCAGGCGCTCTCCGGCCGACGGCTGTTCATCGAGGATCGCCTGTTAGCCACCCTCGATTCGGCCACGCGCATCGTCGAGCTCGGGGAGGGATACCGAGCACTCGCCACCGACACCGTCGGCTTCATCCGCAAGCTCCCGCACCACTTGGTCGCTTCCTTTCGGGCCACGCTGGAGGAGATCGAGGAAGCCGATCTGCTCGTACACGTCGTCGACGTCTCCTCGCCGAGCTGGGAGCACCAGATGGAGGCGGTCGATGAGGTGCTGAGAGGTCTCGCCCTCCGCGGTCCCGTGCTCCTCGCCCTCAACAAGGTGGACCAGCTCACCCATCCGGAGGAGGCGGCGCTTCGAGGTCGCGCCGCCGAGCTGCTGGGCGAGCACGTCCTGACGACGGTGCGTGAGGCGGAGGGGCTCGATGCGCTGCGCCTGGCCCTGCGTGCCCGCGCTCGCGCGGATCGGCCGACCGTGCGGGTCACCCTGGCGGCGCAGGATGGCAGTACCCTGGCCGAGGCGTACCGGGAGGGGGAGGTGCTCGAGCGGAGAGAGCACGGAGCCCAGATCCAGCTCACGGCGCGTGTGCCCGCCGCCATCATCGGTCGATGGCGGCGGAAGCGGGGCGTGCGGGTCACGGGCTCGGACGCCGCGTGAGCCGCCCGCTGATCCTCGTTGGTGAGGGGCGCATCGGCCTGTCGCTCCTCGCCGACCTGGCCGGCGAGAAGGACCTGCTTCCGATCGTCGCTGGGCGCTCCACGGAGCGGCCGGCCTTGATGCGGGAGTTCCCGGAGACGCCGTACCTGGTGACCGGCGTCCCGGATGCTCCGCTCGCCCGGCTGCTCGGCGAGCACCTCGAGCGTGAGGCCGCCGACGCGATCCTCATCTTCTGCGTCCCCGACGATGACCTGTGCCGCGTGGCGTCGGACTGGGCGGAGTCGGCCGCCATCAAGCCCCGCACCGTCCTGCACACGAGTGGGGTCCATTCGGCCCGGGCGCTCTTCGCCTGGCAGGAGCTCGGCGTCCCCGCGGCCGCCTGGCATCCGCTCGTCGCCGTCGCCGCCCCCGGTCGCGGGGCGTTCCGTCGGGTCTGGTTCGGCGTGGACGGAGACGCGGCCGCGGAGCCGGTCGCTCGCGATCTGGCGCATCGCCTGGGGGGCCGGACGCACGCCGTGCGCCCGGAGGCACGAGCCCACTACCATGCGGCCGGGGTGTTCGCCTCCAACTACCTGATGGCCTGCCTTCGCATCGCTGCCGACGAGCTCCGGCGGGCGTCCGACGACGCGGAGCTGGCGGCGCTTCTCCCGCTGGCCGAGTCGGCGCTACGGAATCTGGGTGACCTGGGGTTGCGGGAGGGGGTGACAGGGCCGGTGGCCCGGGGCGACGTCCGTACGGTCGCATCGCATCTGGCCGTCCTCGCCCCCGCACGGGCAGCCGTGTATCGTGGCCTCGGGCGGGAGCTGCTCGAGCTGATCGGTGACCGGCTCGATCCCGGAGTGCGGGCGCGGCTGGAGGCCGAGCTCGCCCCATCGGATCCGCCTCGGGCAGACAGGAGGCCGGACGATGAGTGAGCCACTGCGGCTCTACATCAACATTGACCACGTGGCCACCGTACGGGAGGCGCGCCGGACGGATGAGCCAGACCCCGTTCGAGCGGCCGTGCTCGCGGAGTTGGGTGGTGCGGACGGGATCACCGTCCACCTGCGAGAGGATCGGCGGCACATCCAGGACCGCGACGTACGGCTGCTTCTCGATACGGTTCGCACCGGAGTGAACCTCGAGCTGGCGGCGGAGGAGGAGATGCTGCGCCTCGCCGAGAGCTGGCGGCCGATGCAGGTGACGTTCGTGCCGGAGCGGCGGGCCGAGGTGACGACGGAGGGCGGCCTGGATCTGGAGGAGGCCGGCGGCCGTCTCCTGGCCGCCATCGCCCAGATGCGGGCTCAAGGCGTACGCACGGCTCTGTTCGTGGACGCCCGAACGGATGTGATCAGGAGCTCGGCGGCGCTCGGCGCCGACGCGGTCGAGCTCCATACCGGCGAGTACGCGAACGCCCGGACGCCGGAGGGCGCCGCCGCTCAGCTGGGACGCCTACGTGAGGCCGCCCTTGCCGCCCGCGAGTCGGGGCTGGCGGTGCACGCGGGACACGGCCTGACATACGAGAACGTGAGGCCGGTGGCGGCGATCCCGGAGGTGGAGGAGCTCAACATCGGGCACTCGATCGTGAGCCGTGCGGTGTTCGTCGGCCTGGAGCTGGCGGTGCGGGAGATGAAGGCGCTCGTAGCGGCGGCCCGGCGGGCGTGAGCGGGCCGAGGCCTCGCACCGTCCGGCCGACCCGGCGCGGGGCTCGATGCTGAGGGCACACCGCTACAAAACCGTCTTCGGCCTCGTCGTCACGGTGGGGCTGCTTGCATGGGTCCTTCGGGACGTCTCGATCGCCGCCGTCCTGGTCGAGATCCGGCAGGCGCACGTGGGACTGCTCGCGGCCTGCGTGCTCGCCGCCACGGCGGTCTTCCCGCTCAGGGCCCTGCGCTGGCACGTCCTGCTGCTTCCCGGTCTCCCCGACACGCGGTTCTCGTCCCGTTTCGGGGCGGTTTGCATCGGTTTTATGGTCAACAACGTCCTGCCCGCCCGGCTCGGGGAGTTCGCCAGGGCGTACAGCCTCTCGCGGGTCGAGCCGGTCGGGCTGTCGCAATCGCTCGCCTCGCTGGTGGTCGAACGCGCGTTCGACGCCGCGGTTCTCGGGGTCTTCCTCGTCCTCACCATCTCCTACGGCAACTTCAGCGTGACCGATACGGCGCTGCTCGAGGCCACCGGCATGACGGCCGGCGTGGCTCTCGTCATCGCCCTCCTGTTGCTGTGGGCGATGGCGCGGTGGCCGGAGAGGACGCTGAGCGTGGCCGAAAGGCTCGCCGGTCGCCTGCTGTCGGCTCCGCTCACCGATCGGTTGGTCGGCATCCTCGCCGCCTTCATCAGGGGCCTGGGGCCGCTCCACGACCCGTGGCTCTTCCTGCGGGCGCTTCTCTGGAGCCTGGCCGTGTGGCTCTGCAACGCCGCCTCCTTCTGGCTCGGACTCCTGGCCTTCGACATCCGGTCCCCCGGCTTCGCCGGCGCGATCTTCCTCATGAGTGTGATCGGGTTCGCCGTGGCAGTCCCGTCGAGTCCCGGCTTCTTCGGGCCGTTCGAGGCGGCCGCTCGGCTGGCGCTGGGCGCCTATGCCATCGACGGCGTCCGGATCGTCAGCTTTGCCACGGGCTACCACATCCTCACCTTCATCCCGGTTACGCTCCTCGGCATCTGGTACATGTATCGGCTCGGGATCCGCTGGTCGGAGGTCGAGCACAGCGAGGAGCTGGTGGAGGAGGCGGTGGAACACGAGGAGGAAGCACGGCGGGGCGGCGCCGCCTCCCTTTCGGGGAGCGGGGGCCGCCCGGCGGTTGACGGTCCCGGCAGCGCCGGGACATCATCCTGAACCCCGCGGACCCTCGCCGGGCGCTCGCGCCGACTCGTGCTGGCCCCTCGTCTAATGGCAAGACCCCGGCCTTTGGAGCCGGTAATCCAGGTTCGAATCCTGGGGGGCCAATCGCGGTGGAAGCTTCGACTGCCGCGGAAGGCCCATCGGACAAGGTCCATCGGATTGTGGAATAGGCTCGCGCCGATCACGGCGCTCTTCCTTCTTCTGACCGCCTGCGACGGCAACGGCGGCGTCGAGCCCGAGAACCCCGAGGCGCTGGAGCTGGCCGCCATGAGCGCCGGCGCCGAGCACAGCTGCGGCGTCGACCCGGAGGGTGCGGCGTATTGCTGGGGCGAGGGCGCGGATGGACGTCTCGGTACCGGGAACGTGCTCACGAAGCTCACGGCGGCGGCCGTCCTTGGTCCGGCAACGTTCACCGGGCTGAGTGCGGGCTCGAGCCACACCTGTGGCGTTGCGGCGGAGAGCGGCGCCTACTGCTGGGGGGATGGAGGGAGCGGTAGGCTCGGGACGGGGAACACCAACGACCAGCTTCAGCCGACGGCGGTGGCAGGCGGGCTGTCGTTCGTGCAGGTGAGTGCGGGCGCTCAGCACACATGTGGGGTCGCCGCCGCCGGCATCGCGTACTGCTGGGGCGAGGGGGAGAAAGGCCAGCTCGGAACGGGCACGACCCAGGACCGCCTCACGCCCACGCCGGTCGAGGGCCAGCTCGAATTCACGCAGCTGAGCGCCGGCAGCGAGCACAGCTGCGGCCTCGTCGCCGGAGGAGCCCTGTACTGCTGGGGCGAGGGAGAGAAGGGCCAGCTCGGAAACGGCACCACCCTCGACCGACTCACCCCGACCCCGGTCGAGGGAGCCCTCGCCTTCCTGGAGGTGAGCGCCGGGACGGATTACAGCTGTGGGCTGACCGTCGACGGCGACGCCTATTGCTGGGGCGACGGAGCCAGTGGACAGCTCGGCAACGGTACCACCCTGGACCGGCTCACCCCGACCCCTGTCAACGGCGACCGCGCCTACCGGCAGCTCACGGCAGGGGCTTCGCATACCTGCGCCATTGCCACGGACGGACGCGCCTATTGTTGGGGCGAGGGTGCCAGCGGACGGCTCGGCACGGGCAACGAGGACGACCGGCTCAGCCCCCAGGCCGTCGTCAGCACGCTCTCGTTCGCGCAGATCGACGCGGGCGTCCAGCACACCTGCGCGCGGACCGGCGATTCGGCCACGCCTGCCGCGCCGGGCGGTGAGGACGATCCGTTCTGCTGGGGCGTCGGCGCGGACGGCCGGCTGGGCTACGGGAGCACGAACAACGCGCTGACTCCGGTGCGGGTGGTCCAATGAGCCGAGTCCCCGAGCGACCCGCATCCGGGAACGAGGGCCGGGGCGGCTCAGAGGAGGGCGGCGAGCGGCCGAGCCGGCCCAACCGCTTGATTCACGAGAAGAGCCCCTACCTCCTCCAGCACGCCTACAATCCCGTTGATTGGCATCCGTGGGGGGACGACGCGTTCCGCGAGGCCGCCGAGCTCGACAGGCCGATCTTCCTTTCCATCGGCTACTCCACCTGCCATTGGTGTCACGTGATGGAGCGGGAGTCGTTCGAGGATCCTGCCGTGGCGGCACTGCTCAACGACGGCTTCATCCCGGTCAAGGTGGACCGCGAGGAGCGCCCGGATGTGGACAGCGTCTACATGACCGTGGCGCAGATGATGACGGGACACGGGGGTTGGCCCCTCACCATCGTGATGACGCCGAACAAGGACCCGTTCTTCGCCGGCACCTACTTCCCGCGGGAGTCGAGAGGTGGCCGCATCGGGATGCTCGACCTCCTTCCGAGGCTCTCCGAGCTGTGGAGGGAGCGGCGGAGCGAGGCGATCAATTCGGCCGGACAGATCGCCACCGCCCTCTGGCAGGCCTCCCAGGGCGCGCCGCCTGACCCGGTGGCCGAGCTCGGAGAGGCGGCGCTTCACGAAGGGTTTCGGCAGCTCGCCCGGGTGTACGACCCGCTCCAGGGCGGGTTCGGCCGCGCGCCGAAGTTTCCGACGCCCCACAACCTCGGCTTCCTCCTCAGGTACTGGAAGCGCACCGGGGAGCCAAAGGCGCTCGAGATGGTGGAGCGCACGCTGCGCTCGATGCGCCAGGGCGGCGTCTATGATCAGGTCGGCTTCGGCTTTCACCGCTACTCGACCGATGCGCGCTGGATGCTGCCGCACTTCGAGAAGATGCTCTACGACCAGGCGCTCCTGCTCATCGCCTACACGGACGCGTACCTGGCGACTGGACGGGAGGAGTACGCCGTCACGGTCCACGAGGTCGTCGAGTACCTTCTCCGCGACCTGAGGGACCCCGGAGGCGCCTTTCACTCGGCCGAGGACGCCGACAGCGAAGGCCGTGAGGGACGGTTCTACGTATGGACGGTCGAGGAGCTGGACGAGGTGCTGGAGCCGGACGAAGCCCGGTTCGTCCGGAGCCTCTTCCACTTCGACCGCCGCGGGAACTTCGCCGAGGAAGCGTCCGGGCAGCGCACCGGCGAGAACGTCCTCTACGCGGGCCGCTCCTGGGAGGAGGCGGCCGAATCGCTGGGAGTGGCGGTGGGTGAGCTGCGGGAGCGATGGGGATCGGCTCGGGAGCGACTCCTGGCTGCACGGGCTCGCCGCCCGAGGCCGCATCGGGACGACAAGGTGCTGACGGACTGGAACGGGCTGGTGATCGCCGCACTGGCGCGGGCGGCCTCCGCCCTGGAGAGACCGGAGTACCTGCGGGCCGCGGTCGAGGCGCTGGACTTCATCCGGTCCGAGCTGGTCGGACCGGATGGGAGGCTGAGGCATCGCTACCGGGATGGCGAGGCGGCCATCGCTGCCTTCGCCGACGACTATGCGAATCTCGTCTGGGGACTCCTGGAGCTCCACGAGGCCTCGCTCGAGAGCGAATACCTGGCGGAGGCGTTGCGGCTCAACCAGGAGCTGCTCGATCGCTTCTGGGATGAGGAGCGCGGGGGTCTGTGTCAGACCTCGGCCGATGCCGAGGAGCTGCCGGTGCGGACCCGCGAGATCTACGATGGGGCGATTCCGTCCGCGAACTCCGTCGCCATGCTGAACCTGCTTCGCCTGGCGAGGCTCACGGCCGATCCCAGGCTGGAGCAACGCGCACTGGAGGTCGAGGCCGCGTTCGCCGACACGGTTCGGCGCGTGCCGTCCGGACACACCCAGCTGCTGGTCGCCGTGGACTTCCGGCTCGGGCCGCCGACGGAAGTCGTCGTCGTCGGGACGCCGGCCGGCGACGACACGAAGGCGCTGCTGCGCGTGCTCAGGCGCCGGTTCGCGCCGGGCTCGGTTCTCCTCTTTCGACCCGCCGGCGATGAGCCGGGGGAGGTGTCGCGGCTGGCGCCCTATACCGAAGCGATGCGGGAGGTGGACGGTCGCGCCGCCGCGTACGTGTGCCGGGACTACGCATGCGAGCGTCCGGTGACCGATCCGGCCGAGCTGCAGTCGCTGCTGGCGGCATGGTCGGGCACGGAGCCCGACCGAACGAACGAGGAGGGAGCTGAATGAGGGGCATCGGTAGAAGGCGCGGGGAGCTGCGGGTCGCGACGGCGGCAGCCGTGGCGGTCCTGGGCATGGCGAGCGCGGGTCCGAGCTCGGCGCGCGGGCAGGCGATCGACTACCCTCAGACGCGCACGGGCGGCGTCGTGGACGATTACCACGGCACACCGGTTTCCGACCCGTACCGGTGGCTGGAGGATACGGATTCGGAAGCGACCGCGGCCTGGGTGGAGGCGCAGAATCGGGTGACCTCGGGCTACCTGGAGGCCATTCCGGAACGCGAGGCCATCCGCCGCCGGCTCACCGAGCTGTGGGATTACGAGCGCTACGGCGTGCCGTTCCGGGAGGCCGGCCGCTACTTCTACTTCAAGAACGACGGCCTGCAGAACCAGTCCGTCCTGTACGTGCAGGAAGGTCTCGCCGGCGAGCCCCGCCTCCTCCTGGATCCGAACTCGATGTCGAAGGATGGCACGGTCGCGGTCACCACCGTCTCGGTGACGGAGTCGGGGGAGTACCTGGGCTACGGCACCGCCGCCGGAGGCTCCGACTGGCGGGAGTTCCACGTCCGCCGCGTCTCCGACGGACGGGAGCTGCCGGATCGGGTGCGGTGGGTGAAGTTCTCGGGCCTGAGCTGGACGAAGGACGGAGCAGGATTCTACTACTCCCGGTACCCGGAGCTGACCGTCGAGGACAGCCTGCTCGGTCAGAACCGGAACCAGATGCTCTACTACCACCGGCTCGGCACTCCCCAGGACGCCGACATGCGGATCTACGAGCGGCCGGACCAGCCGGAGTGGGGGTTCGGAGCCAGCGTGACCGACGACGGCCGGTACCTGGTCATTCGAGTCTGGCATGGGACGGACGAGCGGGATCGGGTCTACTACCAGGATCTGGGAGACCCCGCGGCACCCCAGCTTCGGGCCGAGGTCGTGAAGCTGCTGGATGAGTTCGACGCGTCGTACGACTTCGTCGGAAACGACGGCTCGACCTTCTACTTCGTGACCGATCTCGACGCCCCCCGGCAGCGGCTGATCGCGATCGACCTCGAGATGCCGGATCGGGCCAACTGGCGGGAGGTCATCCCGGAGCATGATGACGTGCTGCAGAGCGCCGCCATCATCGCCGGCCGGCTCGTCACCGTCTATCTGCGCGCTGCGCACAGCCAGGTCCGGCTCTTCGGCCTGGACGGCACCTTCGAGCGGGATCTGGAGCTGCCGACGCTGGGCACGGTCGCCAGCGTGAGGGGCGAGCCGGACGACACGGAGATGTTCTTCTCCTTCACCTCGTTTCTGTACCCGACGACGGTCTTCCGCTACGACTTCGAGACCGGCGAGCTCGGGACGTTCCGCCAGCCGGACGTGGACTTCGATCCCGCCGCCTACGAGACCCGGCAGGTCTTCTACCGGTCGAGGGACGGAACCAGGGTGCCGATGTTCCTGACCCATCGGCGCGGACTTCGGCGCGACGGCCGCAACCCGACGCTGCTGTACGGTTACGGCGGCTTCAACATCTCGATCACTCCGGGCTTCTCCGTCGCCAACCTCGTGTGGCTCGAGATGGGCGGGGTGTACGCCGTGGCGAACCTCCGCGGCGGCGGCGAGTACGGGGAGGCTTGGCACGAGGCCGGGATGAAGGAGAACAAGCAGAACGTCTTCGACGACTTCATCGCCGCGGCCGATTACCTGGTCCGGGAGGGCTACACCACGCCGGAGAGGCTGGCCATCGCGGGCGGCTCGAACGGCGGGCTGCTCGTGGGCGCGGCGATGACGCAGCGCGCCGATCTGTTCGGCGCCGCGCTACCGGCGGTCGGTGTCATGGACATGCTGCGCTTCCACAAGTTCACGATCGGCTGGGCTTGGGTCTCCGACTACGGCTCGTCGGATGACCCGGAGGGCTTCCGGTATCTGAGCGCGTACTCCCCCTACCACAACCTGGAGCCGGGTACCTGCTATCCCTCCACCCTGGTCACGACCGCCGACCACGACGACCGGGTGGTGCCGGGTCACTCGTTCAAGTTTGCGGCCCGGCTCCAGGCGGTGCAGGCCTGCGCCCATCCGGTCCTGATCCGGATCGAGACGAAGGCGGGACACGGGGCGGGCAAGCCGACGGACAAGCGGATCGCCGAGGCGGCCGATCGCTGGGCGTTCCTGGTCGAGACCCTGGGGATCGGCGAGTGAGCTCAGGGTAGCGGTCGATCCCGGACTCCGCTCAGCGAAACCGGGACGGTGGCCCCCGGCGGTCCGGGTCCCACCGATAGGTCACCCGCCAGATCCAGCCGCCCTTGTCGTCGGCGATAAACAGCGAGCCGTCCGGCCCGACGGCCAGGCCCGTCGGGCGATGGAGCGCGTCGCGCGGACTGACCTCGGGGCCGGCGAAGCCGTCGGCGAAGACCTCGTATTCGTCCGCCGGCCGGCCGTCAGCGAACGGCAGGAAGACCACCCGGTAGCCGTCCTGCGGGAGGGGATCGCGGTTCCACGAGCCGTGGAAGGAGATGAACGCCCCGCCCCGGTACCTCGCCGGGAAGTGATCCGAGGTGTAGAAGAGGATCGCCTCGGGCGCCCAGTGAGCCGGGAAGGCGAACTCCGGGCCCTTCTTCTCGGCGCAGACGCCGCTCTCCGTCCCGTTCCCACCGTACTCCGGCGCCAGCACCAGGCGGCCGAGGTCGGGGTCGTGGTAGCAGTACGGCCAGCCGAAGTCGTTCCCGCGCTCGATCCGGACCAGCTCCTCGGAGGGCTTGTAGGCACCCTGCTCCTCCGTGAACAGGTCCGGCCAGTTCTGGTGCAGCTGGTCGCGGCCGTGCTGGACGCCGTAGAGGTCGCCGGCCGGGCTGACGGCCACGGCGAACGTGTTCCTCAGGCCGGTCGCGTACCGCTCCCCGTCCGCCTGCGTCTGCCCGGTCCGCCCGGCGTCGAACCGCCAGATGCCGGCCCGGGTCTCGAGCTCCGGACAGGGATCCTGGCCCGCCGACCCCGCGACCCGATCCTCGAGCTGGCAGGCGTTCGACGGGGATCCGATGTTCACGAACAGGTTGCCGGCGTCATCCACGAGAGCCGACTTCGCTCCGTGCGAGCGCTCGGACGGCAGCCCGGAGACGATCGTGTCGGGAGGTCCGGCCGGGCCGAGAAGGCCCGGCCGGTAGGGAAAGCGGAGCACGGCGTCGTCGGGTGCGAAGTAGAGGTAGCCGTCACGGAGTGCGATGCCGGTCGCACTGCTCTCGGCGAGGCGCTCGATCACATCCGCGCGTCCATCGCCGTCCGTGTCGCGGAGCGCCAGGAGACCTCCGTCCTCCCCCTCGCCTCTTCCTCGCCGGAGGGCGACGTAGATGTCGCCGTTCGGCGCCACCGCCAGATGGCGGGCCCGGCCGACCGAGTCGGCGACCACGACGGCGCAAAAGCCTGGCGCGAGCTCCAGGCCGCTGTCGTTCCGGTCGCAGCGTACGGACTGGGCTGTCAGGGGTCGGCCCGACGCCCAGGCGAGCGCGAGAACCGACGCGAGGGCGAGCCCGGACCGGATCCGGTGTATCATCGCCACCTCCTTGGGGGTTGGCCGCCCAATATGACGGCTCTAGGTTGCACGCGCATCACGAGGGCCTGCGTTCCGCCCACCCTGTAGACGAAGAACACCAATGCGAGCACGACGAGTCATGCGGCGCGCCTTCCGGCTCGGTCTTCTCTGCATCGCCGGCCCGATCGCGTCACTGGCGGCGCAGGTGCCCACGCCGGAATCGGTCATCGGCTGGGACCCCGGCGAGGACTACAAGCTCGCCGACTACGGTCAGATTCAGGCCTACTTCGCCGCCCTGGATTCGGCCTCCGAGCGTATTCGGGTCGAGACGATCGGCCGATCGGCAGAGGGACGTCCGCTCCTGCTGGCGATCATCTCGAGCGAACAGAACATGCGCGAGCTCGAGCGCTACCGGGAGATCTCGCGGCGGCTCGCCGGAGCCACCGGGCTGACGGAGCCCGAAGCCCGGACCCTGGCCCGGGAAGGGAAGGCCGTGGTCTGGATCGATGCGGGCATCCACGCCACCGAGGTGGCCGGCGCCCAGTTCTCTCCCGGATTCGCCCATCTCATGGTCGCCGGCGAGGAGCCCGAGCTCCGCCGGATCCGCGACGAGGTGATCCTTCTCCTGATGCCGGTGATGAACCCCGACGGGCTCGAGATCGTCGTCGACTGGTACCGGCGCCACCTCGGAACCCCGTTCGAGACCGCGGGGCTGCCGGTGCTCTACCACAAGTACGCCGGACATGACAACAATCGCGACTGGTTCATGCTCCTGCAGCCCGAGACGCGAGCGGTGGCCAGGCAGCTATGGGCGGAGTGGATCCCCCAGGTGGTCGTGAACCACCATCAGACCGCACCGTTTCCGGCCCGAATCTTCATCCCGCCGTTCGCGGACCCGGTGAACCCGCGCATCCCGCCCCTGGTGATCGCCGGCGCGAATCTGCTGGGAACAGCGATGCAGCAGCGATTCGCCCAGGAGCGAAAGCCCGGTGCCGTCTCCCGCCTTCGCTTCGACCAGTGGTGGAACGGCGGCGTCCGGACGGCCCCGTACTTTCACAACCAGGTCGGACTTCTCACTGAGGTGGCGCTGTACCGCTACGCCACCCCCAAGCTCTACGACGCCGACTCCCTGCCCAGGACCTTCGCCGGCGGGATGGCGGCCGATCGACCGAGCGTCTGGTATCCGGATCCGTGGAAGGGCGGCTGGTGGCGCATCCGAGATGCCATCGACTACTTCCGCACCGCGTCGCTGGCCGTGCTCGATGTGGCCGCCAGCATGCGCGAGAGCTGGCTGTTCAACATCTATCAGATGGGAAGCGACGCGATCGAGGCCGGCTCGGAAGAGCCGTTCGCCTATCTGGTGCCGATGGACCGTCAGCGCGATCCGGCCGAAGCCCTGGAGCTGCTGCGCGTCCTCCGCCGGGGCGGCATCCGCGTGCATCGCGCCACCGCCGCCTTCATGGCGGACGGAGAGGAGTACGCCGCCGGCACCTACGTCGTGCTGGCGGCGCAGCCCTACCGGGCGCACCTGCTCGATCTCCTGGAGCCGCAGGAGTATCCCGATCGCCGGCGGTATCCGGGAGGGCCTCCCGATGCGCCCTACGACCTGACCGGGTGGACACTCCCTCTCCAGATGGGCATCGTCGTGAAGCGCCTGGATGAACCGCGGGAGATCGCCTTGGAGGAGGTTCCGGAGCCGCCGACGCCGGCCGGGCGCGTTCTCGGGAACGGACCGGCCTACCTGCTCGACCCCGGCTCCAACCAGGCGTTCGTGGCGGCGAACCGCCTCCTGCGGGAGGGTCGTCGGGTCGGCCGGCTGAACGCTGACCTCTCCGCCGAGCTGGACCGGCCGGCCGGCACCTTCGTCGTCGAGGCCGATGCCGCGGAGCTGCGTCCGCTGGCGGCCGAGCTCGGCCTCGACTTCCGGGCGACGGAGGCGGGAGTGCTCGAGAACCCGCCGGTGAGCCGGATCGTCGCCCCGTCGGTCGGCGTCTACCGCAGCTGGGTGCCTTCCATGGACGAGGGTTGGGCGCGCTGGGTTCTGGAGCGTTACGGGTTCGAATACGAGTCGCTGACCGACGCGGACCTTCGCACCGGCGACCTCGACCGGTTCGACGCGATCGTGCTTCCACACCAGTCGGGAGAGGACCTGATGCACGGGCACCCGCCGGGCACGATGCCCGAAGGGTACACCGGCGGTGTCGGCCTCGAAGGCGCCTTGCGGCTGATGCGCTGGGTCGAGGCCGGAGGCACGCTGATCGCGGTGGATGAGGCCTCCGATTTCGTCATCGACGCGTTCGGGCTTCCCGTCCGCGATGCCGTGCGCGATCTGCCGCCGGAGTCGCTCTCGGTCCCGGGCAGTCTCCTCCGGCTCGAAGTAGATCCCGAGGACCCGCTCGGCTACGGGATCCCTGAGCGGACGGCCGCTTTCTTCGTCGGAAGCCGCGCCTTCGAGACCGTGCCTCTGGCCGGAGCGGACGGCTCGTCCGAGCGCGAGGAGGTGGACGTGGTGGCGCGCTACGGGTCGTCCGATCTGCTCCTCAGCGGCTGGGCTCTCGGAGCGGACTCGCACCTCGCCGGCCGACCGGCCGTCGTGCGTGTCGTGTTGGGGCGGGGGCGGGTGGTGCTGATCGGCTTCCGCAGCTACTTCCGGGCGCAGTCCCGCGCCACCTTCAAGCTGCTGTTCAACGCCCTCCTGGCGGCCGGTCCGGAGGTGGCGGCGCGCCGGCGCCCCGCCACCGCGACCGGCGGGGAATAGCGCCGATGCCGGAGTTCCGGTGGACGATCGATCAGATCCGCATCTGGGGGTTGCCGCTCGCCTTCCTCGTCGTGGGTGCCCTGTTCGGGCTCCTCCTCGAGCGCGTGTTTTTGCACAGGCTGCGGGAGTGGAGTCGCGCCTCCAAGACGCACCTGGACGACGTGATCGTGAACTCGCTGCGGCACGCTCCGATCCTCTGGTTCGGCGCGGCCGGGGCGTATGCGGCGCTGCAGATGTTGCCGCTGGCCGAGAACGTCACCGGCCTCCTGCACGAGACGCTCGTCATCCTGGTCCTCCTGTCGGTCACCGTCGTGCTCGCCCGCATGCTCGGAGACCTGGTACACCACTACGCGCAGCGGGCGCATAGCACGCTGCCGGCCGCGTCGCTCGCCTCGATCATCACCAAGCTGGTGGTGGCGGTCGCCGGGCTGCTGCTGATTCTCCAGAACATCGGCGTCTCGATCACGCCATTGGTGACCGGGCTCGGCATCGGCGGTCTGGCGGTCGCTCTGGCGCTGCAGCCGACCCTGGCCAACCTGTTCGCCGGCTTCCAGGTCGTCGCCAGCGGGCAGGTGCGAAAGGGTGACTACCTCCGGCTCGACAGCGGCGAGGAGGGCTACGTCGTGGATGTGAAGTGGAGGAACACGACGATCAAGGCACTCTGGGACGATCACGAGGTGATCGTGCCGAACAGCCGGCTGGGAGATTCGATCCTGGTGAACTACAATCTCCCGACGCGCCGCCTGTGGGCGCGGGTGAAGGTAGGCGTGCACTACAGCAGCGACCTGGAGCACGTCGAGCGCGTGGCACTCGAGGTGGCCCGCGCCATCGGGGAGGAGGTGAGCGGCGCCAGCCTGGACGAGGCGCCGATGCTCCGCTTCACCGGTTTCGGCGAGTCGAGCATCGACTTCACGCTCTCGATCCTGGTGAACGAGTTCGCGGATCGGATCCGGATCCAGCACCATTGCATCAAGCGGCTCCATGCCCGCTTCGAACGAGAGGGGATCGTCATCCCGTTTCCGATCCGCACCCTCCACCTTCCCGAGCCTCTCCGCCTGGTGGAGGATGGCCAGTCCGGGCTCGAGGCGTAGGCCGGCCCGGGCACGAGGCGCGGACAGGCAGTTGATACTGGTTGCCCGCTTCCGACCAGCCGTTTATTCTCATGGGCTTGGTTTCTTCGCCCTCGGCCGATGGGGGCGCCCGGCTGGTTTCCACACGCCACGACACTGAGGAGAATGGCGGAGCTTTCAGCCACCGCGAGCCCGTTGATGCTCCTGTCCGGGACCGCGAATCGCGGGCTGGCGGAGCGGATCGCGCAGGAGCTCGACCGACCGCTCTGCGACGTGACGATCAAGCGGTTCGCCGACGGAGAGATCTTCGTTCGCATCAACGAGAACGTTCGCGGACGGGACGTCTTCCTGATCCAGCCGACCGCCCCGCCGGCGGCCAACATCCTGGAGCTGCTCATTCTCCTGGATGCCGCCAAGAGGGCCTCGGCCGCACGCGTGACCGCGGTGGTGCCCTACTACGGATACGGGCGGCAGGATCGCAAGGACCAGCCGCGGGTGTCGATCGCGGCCAAGCTGATGGCGAATCTGATCACGGCTGCCGGCGCGGACCGGTTGCTCGGCATCGACTTTCACCAGCACCAGATCCAGGGCTTCTTCGACATTCCCGTCGATCACCTGTACGCCGCCCCGGTGTTCATGGACAGGTACAAGGAGTTGGCGGGCGATGTGGTCGTCGTGGCCTGCGACGTCGGCGCGGCGAAGATGACGCGCGGCTACGCCAAGCGCCTCGGTGTCGACTTGGCGATCATCGACAAGCGGCGTCCGGGACCCAACCTGGCCGAAGTGGTGAACGTAGTGGGCGAAGTGCGGGGCAAGCGCTGCCTGATCACCGACGACATGATCGACACCGGGGGCACGATGGTCGGGGCCGTCCAGGCGTTGCGGGAACGTGGCGCGAAGGAGGTGTATGTCCTGGCCACCCACGCGCTGTTCTCGGGACCCGCCGTCGAGCGTCTCCGCTCCCTGGAGATCGAGGAGATCACGGTAACGGATACGATTCGGGTCTCCGATGCGGCCCGCGAGGGACTGAGCAATCTGAACATCCTGTCGGTGGCCGGCCTGCTGGCCCGGGCGATCGAGAGCACGCACTACAACCGGTCGGTGAGCTCGCTGTTCATCTGAGGACAGGCGGGAGCCGGAGCGGCCGCCAGCCGGCGTGCACCGATAGTGAGACATAGAGGGAAGAGATGACGAAGCAAGTGACGCTGAGGGCGCAGAGGAGAGAGAAGGTCGGCAAGGCCGAGGCTGGCCGGATGCGGCGGGCAGGGCAGGTGCCGGCTACGATGTACGGTCATGGATTCGAGCCGGAGAACCTGCGCATCGACGAGAGGGAGCTCTCGCAGCTTCTCGGGCGGATCAGCGCCGGAAGCACGCTCATCGATCTCGAAGTGGACGAAACGCCCGCCCGCAAGGTCCTGATCCGCGAGGTGCAGCGGCATCCGTGGCGGTCTCTCATCCTCCACGTGGATTTCTTCCGCATCAACGTCGACGAGGAGATCCGCGTCGCGGTACCGCTTCAGCTGACCGGCGAGGCTGCGGGCGTAAGGAACGAGGGCGGCATCCTCCAGCAACATCGCTACGAGATCCAGATCGAGTGCCTGCCAGGGGAGATCCCCGAGGGATTCGAGATCGACGTCTCGGAGCTCACCATCGGGGACACGCTGCAGGTGTCCGATGTCGCCGTCGGAGGGGTCACGGTGCTGGACGACCCGGCCGCGCTCGTCTGCGCGGTGATTCCGCCGACGGTGCTCAAGATCGAGGAGGAGGTGCCGGAGGAGCTGGAGGAAGAGGTGGAGCCCGAGCTCGTCGGCGAGGCGGAGGCCGCTGCGGAAGCCGAGTCCGAGCCCGACGAAGAGGAATCCTAGCGGCCCGAGTCCTGAAGACCTCGACCACCCGCCACCTTGAAGATCCTTCTCGCCCTGGGGAACCCGGGATCCCGGTACCGGGACACGCGGCACAATGTCGGCTGGTGGCTGGCCGACCGCCTGTGCGTCTCCTGGTCGCTGCCGCCGTTCGAGGCCGACCGACTCACGGCTTCCACGCACGGGACGGTGGAGGGGCGCGCCGTCCGCCTCCTGAAGCCCCTCACGTACGTGAATCGGAGCGGACGGGTCATAGAGGATCTCCGCGTGGGCCCCGGCTTCCGCCTCGAAGACCTGCTGGTAGTGGTGGACGATGCCTCCCTCCCGCCCGGGACGTTCCGGCTCAGGGCCCGGGGATCGGCCGGCGGGCACAACGGATTGGCGTCGGTGGAGGAGGCGCTCGGCACACCGGCATACGGCAGGCTGCGCATCGGGGTCGGCCGACCCCACGACCCCCGGATCGATCTCGCCGACTGGGTGCTGGCGCCGATGGGCGATGCGGATGAGGAGACCGTCCTGCTCGCGTTCGGCCAGATGGAGAGCGCCGTCGAGTGCTGGTTGACGGAAGGGATCGAGGCCGCCATGAACCGCTTCAACCGCGCCGCGGACGTGGCGGCGCCGCCAAGCGGAGAGGCAATCGAGGACCGTGAGAAAGGAGCCGTGAGGTGATCGAATACACGCAGTGGGCGCTTGGCCTGGGGTTGATCGGCCTGTTCTGCGCCTGGGCGCTGTTCGCCTACGTCCGGACACAGCCGGACGGAACGGACACGATGCGCGAGCTGGCCGAGTCGATCTACGCCGGGGCCATGGCGTTCCTGCGACGCGAATACTCGGTTCTCATCCCCTTCGTTCTGCTGATCGCCCTGCTGCTCTATCTGGTGATTGGCTCGAGAACCGCGGCGGCGTACGTCTTCGGGGCGGCGAGCTCGATCCTCGCCGGCTTCTTCGGCATGCAGGCGGCTACCCGAGCCAACGTGCGGACGACGGAGGCGGCGAGGGCGGAGGGCCGCGGCAAGGCGCTTCGGGTCGCCTTCAGCGGCGGAGCCGTCATGGGGCTGTCGGTGGCGAGCCTCGGTCTGGTCGGCATCGGAGCGGTGCTGCTGGTCTTCCCCCCGGCCACCAACGGCTTCGCAACGTTCGCGGAGATCATCAGCGGCTTCGCCATGGGAGCGTCCTCGATCGCCCTGTTCGCCCGCGTGGGCGGCGGGATCTACACGAAGGCGGCGGACGTCGGAGCCGACCTCGTGGGCAAGGTGGAGGCCGGCATTCCGGAGGACGACCCCCGCAACCCGGCGACGATTGCGGACAACGTCGGAGACAACGTCGGCGATGTGGCGGGGATGGGTGCGGACATCTTCGAGTCGTACGTGGGTTCCGTCGTCGCGACGATCGTGATCGGCGCCACGAGCCCGGTCATCCTCGAGGGCCAACGGCTCGCTGCCATCTCGCTCCCGATCCTCCTCGTGATGGCCGGGCTGCTCGCCAGCGTCATCGGAGTGCTCGCCATGCGCGTGCTGGAGCGCACGAACCCGGCTGCGGCGCTCCGGAACACGACCTTCATTGCCGCCCTGCTGTTCTGGGCCCTCGCCTGGTTCATCACCGTGCGTCTCGACGTGTTTGCCGGTTCGTCGGCCGCCTTCTGGACCCTGATCGATGGAAGGGCCGGACCTTTCTGGGCCATGCTCTTCGGTTCCCTCGTCGGGATCCTCATCGGCCTCTCGACCGAGTACTACACGGCCGGCCGCCCGATTCGCAGGATCGCCGACGCCTCCCAGACGGGCTCGGCCACCAACATCATTCGAGGTCTGGCCGTGGGGATGGAATCGACGGCCATCCCGCTCCTGTTGATCGCGGCCTCCATCTACCTCGCCTACAACTTCGCCGGCCTGTACGGCATCGGCGTTGCTGCCGTCGGCATGCTGGCCACGGTGGGCGTGACGATGGCTGTCGACGCCTACGGACCGATCGCGGACAACGCCGGCGGGATCAGCGAGATGAGCGGGCTCGGCCCCGATGTGCGGGCGATCACCGACGAGCTGGACGCGCTGGGGAACACGACCGCGGCCATCGGAAAGGGTTTCGCGATCGGCTCCGCCGCGCTCACGGCGCTGGCTCTCTACTCGGCGTACGCCAACACGGTCGGGCTCCAGGAGGTGGGGATCAACCTGATCGACCCCTTGGTGGTCATTGGCCTGTTCATCGGGGGCGCCACGCCCTATATGATCGCTGCCTTGACGATGACCGCGGTCGGCCGGGCGGCGAGCGGCATGGTCGCGGAGGTGCGGCGGCAGTTTCGGGAGATCGCCGGCCTGATGGAGGGCACCGCGAAGCCGGACTCCGCCCGCTGTGTGGACATCTCTACCCGGGCGGCGCTGCGCGAGATGGTCTTGCCCGGCCTCACGGCCATCCTGGTACCGATCATCGTCGGGTATTTCCTCGGGCCGCAGGCCCTGGGCGGGTTGCTGGCTGGCGCCACCATCAGCGGCGTCCTGCTGGCCCTGTTCATGGCCAACGCCGGTGGGGCATGGGACAACGCCAAGAAGTACATCGAGGCCGGGGCCTTTGGGGGCAAGGGCTCGGAGCCGCACAAGGCGGCGGTGGTGGGCGATACCGTGGGGGACCCGTTCAAGGACACTTCCGGCCCGTCCATGAACATCGTGATCAAGTTGATCAGCGTCGTCGCGCTGGTACTCGCCCCCTGGTTCGCACGAGTACACGGCTCCCTCGGCTCGGGTGCGACTCCGGCTGACGCGCTTGGATGGGTGTTCGAGCTGCTGCGGAGCCTGGGATGACCCGAGCTCGACGGCACGTGCCGGCGGAGTCCGCGCCGCCTCGACCGCTTGAACGAAGTCGACGCAACAGGTAGGTTGCTCGCCCCCGCCGAAGCGGTGGGCCCGACAGAGACGACGGAATCCCCCGTCGAGTCCTCCTGCCCCGTGCGCCGGGGCCGACCGAGACCGAAGGAGAGACGGCATGAACAAGTACGAGATCGTCTACATCTTCCGCTCCTCGCTCACGTCCGAGGAGATCGAGTCCAAGCTGCAGTCCCACCACGACCGTCTCACCGGTGAAGCCGGCCAGATCTCTGCCGTAGAGCACTGGGGCAAGCGGCAGCTGGCCTATCCGATCGAGAGGGAGCGGAACGGGTATTACGTCGTCGCCCAGTTCGAGACGGAGCCCCGGTCGCTGCCCGAGTTCGAGCGAGCCTTGAAGCTGGATGACGATATTCTTCGCTACCTGATCGTGATCTCCGAGGGCGAGCTGCCGTTCCCACCGTCCATGCACCGGGAAGAAGGGGATCGGCCCGGTCGGGATCGGGGGAGGCGTCCCCGCAGGGACGAGGATGAGGATGAGGATGAGGACGAGGATGAGGATGAGGATGAGGATGAGGACGAGGACGAGGATGAGGATGAGGATGAGGATTGAGAAGGATCGGGGCGATGACCGGAACGGACGGCGGCGGAAGGAGCGCGTCGGATGGCTAGGTTGAAGAAGGTATGCAAGCTCTGCGAGCGTAGCATCCAGCAGGTGGATTACAAGGACGAGCAGCTGTTGAGTCGCTTCGTGACCGATCGCGGGAAGATCCTGCCCCGGCGGGCGACGGGCTCCTGCGCCCGCCATCAGCGCCAGATCGCGCTGGCCATCAAGCGGGCTCGATACCTCGCCCTGCTTCCCTACATTCGAGACTACCACTGATCGAATCGGACGATCGTGAAGTCCTCGCACGCCTCGTGGGCTCTCGCGCGCGTCGCGGCCCTTCTGCTGGCCGTGACGCTCCTGTCTCCGATCAGCCCGGTCCTGCTGGTGGCCATTCCGTTGGGGGTCATGCTGGTGGCATTTCGTCCAGGCAAGGCCACGTCCTACCTGCTGGCCGCGGGACTGGCGTGGCTGACGTTCCTACCAGCAGATGGAGTCGACGCCCTCTGGTTCGGCGAACGGGCCTGGGCCCTGATCAGCGGGGGCGCGTTCGTGCTGCTGGCGCTGCTCTGTCCGCGCCAGCGCCTCGCGCTGAGGTCGATCGCCGCCGTGGGAGGCGGTTTCGTGGCCTTCGCGCTCTTCGGACTGCTGCGACCGGGAGAATTGGCCAGGCTCGACTGGTGGATGGCTTCCGAGCTCCGCTGGACCTCGAGGGTGGTGGCGAGCTGGCTCGCCGGCTCAGAACCCGGCAGCCTTCTCGGTTCGCTCTCCACCGCGGTGGCCGACATGGTCGAAGTGCAGATCGCGCTCTACCCGTCACTGCTGGCGCTGGCCACCGTGGCCGCCCTGGGCGTGGCCTGGACCGTCACCGTTCGCCTTTCCGGGGCCGCCGGCCAGGTGGGTCCGCTGCGGGAGTTCGGCTTCAGCGATCACCTGATCTGGGTGTTCATCGGCGGGCTGCTGCTCCTCCTCCTGCCGGTTGGCGAACTGGCCTCACGGCTCGGACAAAACGCGCTGGCATTCATGGGGGGGCTTTACGTGCTTCGTGGCGTGGCGGTCCTGGTCTGGCTCGTGCCGGCGGCCATGGTTTCCTCTTGGTCCGCCGTTCTGTGGGCGATGCTGGCGCTGTTCTTCTATCCGGTGCTGATCGGGCTCGCCCTCGTGCTCGGTCTGAGCGACACGTGGCTGCACATCCGTCGTCGCATCCACGGACCGGGAGGCCCACAAGGTAGTACCTAACGACTCGAAACGGTGCTGATGCCATGACCCAAGTGATCTTGCGACAGGATGTGGACAGCCTCGGCCGGGCCGGCGAGGTCGTCGAAGTGAAGCCCGGGTACGCGCGGAACTACCTCATACCGCAGGGGCTGGCCTACCAGGCGACGGAGGGCAACGTGCGTCGGCTAGAGAACGAGCGCAGACAGGTGAGCTTGAGCGAGCAGCGGGGGAGGGAGCGGGCTGAGGTGCTCGCCGCACAGCTGGAGGGTCGCTCCGTCACCTTCAAGGCACGCGCCGGCGAAGAGGGGAAACTCTTCGGTTCCGTGACGAGTCTGGACATTGCCGAACAGCTGGCCCGCGAGGGCGTCACCGTCGACCGCCGCGACATCGTGCTCGACGAGCCGATCAAGGAGCTCGGGGTGTTTCGAGTGCCCGTGCGCCTCCACGCCGAGGTTCGCCCCGAGGTAACGGTCTGGGTGGTGGCGGAAGAGTGACCCGATCGCTGGGCGGGGGTTGGTAGCCGCGAGCCCGGCAGGCGAGCCTCTCCGGGAGCGTCTTGCCACGCTCGTCGGGGGAGGGACGGTTGTGCCCGCCGAGCTGTCCGAGGTCACGGAGGCGGTACTGGAGCGAAACGCGCGGGACGGGATGGTGTTGGATCTACGCTCCCTGTCGGATGCCACCGACTACTTCATCATCGTGTCGGGCGACTCGGACGTGCACGCCCGGGCGATTGCCGAGAACGCCCTCGAGAGAACCCGCAAGCGGGGGATCCGGCCGGCCGGAGTGGAGGGAAAGACCGCCGGTCGGTGGATCCTGATCGACTTCATCAACGTCGTCCTCCACATCTTCCTGCCGGCCGTTCGCGAGTTCTACCAGCTAGAGCGCCTGTGGGGAGACGCGCCGCGGACGACCCTGGGGGACGTGTGAGCGGGTGGCCAGGCACCTGGAGGCCGCCCTCCGGCCCGCTCTTCTCGTCGGCGCGCATCGCGTTGCTGGCGGCCTGCGCCATGGTGCCGGCGGCCTGCGGCGGAGCGAGCGGGGACGGCGCTTCGGAGGCGGCATACGCGGCCGAGAGCCGGGTCGTGGGCGACTGGCTGGCCGAGGCGGGCCTGCTGGTGCTGAGCCGAGCCGGCGATCGTCCTCAGTTGAGGGCTGCGAGCGATCCCACCTTGGTCGTTTGGCGCAGAGACGATCCGCTGCCGGCCATCGAGAGCACAGCTCCGATAGGTTCCCGCGCCGTCGTGTTCCGCACGTTGCGCGGACAGACGTTCTTCTGGGACCTGAGCCAGGAACGGGCCTCGGCGCTCAGCGAAGTGGAAGCGGCTGCGAAGTGGCAGGCCTCGGAGAGCGCCGCGACCTTCTGGTCCGGGGCGCGGATCGAGGTGGCAGAGGAAGCCGGCGCACGTCGATACGAGGCGCCCGGCCCGGTCCTCTGGGCCGCCCCCGCGCCCGATGAGGGGGTCGTAGCCCTGATCGAGCGACAGGGCGACCGGGCGCTCGTCTCGCTGGACGAGAGTTCGGAGCCGGTCGGCGAATTGGCGCTCGACGTAGCGGCACCCGGCATGCTGGCGGCCTGGGGACGGAACGCGCTCTTTCTCTCGATGGACGGCCGGGAGCTCGTCGTGGTCCGCACTCCCGAGCTGCAGGAGACGGCTCGCTATGCCTTCCGCCGGCCGGTCACCGCCTACGCGGTTTCCGGCTCGACCCACGAGATCTACGTGGCCCTGGCGAACGGGCGGATCGAGGCGGTGCACCGCCTCAGCGGCGACCGGCGGGAGCTGGCGAGGCTGGATGGGGAGATCTCGGAGCTGAGGCCGGGCATGTACGGTCAGCAGCTGCTGGCGTTCGGTCTCGAGGGAGCGTTTTGGGTGTCGCTGACGGGCGGGCGGTCCGTCCGCCTCCCGGTGGACTGGCGTCCCGATCTTCCGCTCGGACTCCCGAGCGGTCTCGTGCTCGCGGCTCGAGGCGATTCCCTGTTCCTGGTCCGCATCGACCGGGAATCGCCAGGCGAAGCACGGCTCGAGGTGCTTGACGGACCGGCCCGAGCATGGTGGCTGCCGCTGAGGCGGAGTCCCGTCGTGGCCCGCGTCGCCACCGCCGAACGCGGGGTCGCCGGCGGCGTGGAGGCACCGCCGGAGCCATCCGCCGCCGGGACGCAGCCGTCCCGGCGTGGCCCGGGCGACGGGTCGGAGGTAGGCGCTGAACAGCCCGCCGATCCGGAGGTGGCCGGCGGCTTGCCCGCGACGGGAGCGGCGGGTCCACCCGTGGATTCGCTCGGCCTCGCGTTCGCGCCGCCCGCCGCCGGCTACTACGCTGTTGCCGTGGCGTCGCGCACGGCGGACGGGGTCATCGAGCTCGTCGGCACGCTGGCACGCAGCGGGTATCCGACCGCGGTTCAGCGAAGGCGGGACGATGGCGGCCAAATGTGGTACCGGGCGCTGGTCGGGCCTTACCCGACCAGGGACGGGGCCGACGCCGCCGCACGGCAGCTGAGGCGAGAGCGGTCCCTCGACGCGTGGGTGATGGAGCTGACGGCCGGAGGCGAGGGGGAATTCTAGCGCCGGCTTCCATAGGTTGATGGCGTGGCTTCGAAACGGGAAGGCGTAGGCGGCGCTGCCTCCTGGTTGCCGGACGATGCCCGGATCGTCGCTGTGGTGGCGGACGATCCAGCCGGCCTCTACCCGGCCGTGCTGGCATTGGCCAAGGGCGTCGGCGCCGCGCGCCGGCGGACGCTGGTGGTCGGCGTGGCGGCTCCCGGACGCGTCATGGATGAGGGACTGGGCACGGTGGGGGCTCCCGGCCTGACCGATCTGCTGACCGGCAGGGCTGGCCTCACCGACCTCGTGCACCGCGTCTCCGGTGGCCGCTTCCTATACTTGCCTTCCGGTGCTGCCGAGCCATCGTCGTTCGGCCCAGCCTCGACCTCATCGTCTTTCCCCGCATCTCCGGCTCTTCCCCGGCGCGCGATGCGGGCGCTGATCGAGCGCGTCCGGGCGGCCCAAGGGACGCTGCTGCTCGTGGCACCCCCAGATCGAGCCGGCCTGCCATCGGAGTGGTTCGACGTGGAGGTGGAGATCGGAGGGCCCACCGCCCCGGTACCGCTGCCGCGGCAGGACGACCGCGCGGCGGCGGTGAGCGGAGGTGGGGGGACGGCGCAGCCCGCGCCGATCCGCTGGCGCCGACACCGGATGCCGCGCTCGCTGCCGGTCGCCCGGATCGTGATCGCGGCGGGTGCCCTCGTCTTCCTGCTCGGTGGCTGGTGGGTTCTCGCCCGCTTCATTGCGGCCGGGGCCGCAGGCGCTGCCGATCGCCGCGAGACCCCCCCGCCGGCAGACGCCGCCCGCGTCGAGTCGCTGCCCTCTGACGCCGGCAGCCCCGCCACCCCGACCGAGGCCGGCGGGGAAGCCGCGATGTCCACGGCGAAAGTGGCGGCCGGCGGAGAGGAGCTCGGCTATTCCGTCCTCGTGGCCAGCTATGTCTCCCTGGCGGATGCCCTGCAGCACATGCAGCTGGTCGACAATGGTACCGTCCTCTTCCTGATCGCCCCCACGCCGGTGCGGGGACGGGTCTACTACCGGCTGTTCGCGGGGGCCCTGCCGACGCCCGAGAGCGCCCGCGAGCTCATGGGGGAGCTCACGGAGTCGGGCGTCAAGGATAGCTCCAGCGAATGGGATGTTCGGCCCGCTTCGCTCGGCTATCGGCTCTCCGTCCACGGTACGGAGGCGGAGGCGAGGAGGGCGGAAGCCGAGCTGAACGAGCACGGCATCCCCGCCTACATCCTCCGGCTGGTAGCGGACGGCGATACCGTGCATCAGGTTTACGCCGGCGCATACGAGCGGCCCGAGGCGGCAGGTGCGATGCGGACCATCCTGAGCGAAGCCGGCGTGGAAGGCGAACTGGTGCCCAGACGAGGAGAGCCCCATTGAAGATCAAGTCCCTCACCCTCCACGGCTTCAAGTCCTTCGCAGACCAGACCAAGCTCGACTTCCACGAGGGTATCACGGCGATCGTCGGGCCGAACGGGTGTGGCAAGTCGAACATCTCTGACGCCATTCGCTGGGTGCTGGGCGAGCAACGCCCGACGGTGATCCGCGGCAGCCGGATGGACGAGGCCATCTTCAGCGGCACGGAGCAACGCCGCCCGATACACCGTGCGGAGGTGCTGCTCACCCTTTCCAACGAGGACGGCAAGCTGGCCGTGCCGTACTCGGAGGTCGCGATCGGACGGACTGTATACCGGGGCGGCGAGAGCGACTACAGCCTGAACGGAGCTTCCTGCCGGCTTCGCGATATCCTCGATCTCTGTCGCGACACCGGGCTCGGGGCGAACGCCTATTCGATCATCGAAGCGAGGATGGTCGACGCCATCCTCAGCGATCGGGCCGAGGAGAGAAGGGCGCTGTTCGAGGAGGCGGCCGAGATCGGTCGGTACAAGGACCGGCGACGGACCGCGATGCGTCGCCTCGAAGCTGCGACGGCCGATCTGCAGAGGCTCGAGGACCTCGTGGGGGAAGTGAAGTCGAAGGTCCGATCTCTGGCTCGCCAACGAGGAAGAGCCGACCGCTACGTCCGGTACCGGGAGAAGCTGCTCCAGCTCGAGATCGCCGTGGCCGGCGAACGGCTCGCCCACCTCGAGGCTCGCATCGCCGAGGCGACCGGGGAGCTCGACGACCTGCGCGAGGCCGCGCCGACCGAGGAAGTCCGGCTGCAGCAGCGCGAAACGGAGCTCGAGACGCTCCGTCTCCGGTTGGCCGAGGAGGGGAGGTGCCGCAACGGGCTGGCGGACCAGCTCGCCAAGGCCCGGGATCGCCTCAACCGCTTGGAGTCGGAGGGATTGGTGGAGGCCGAGCGGGCGAGCACCAACCACTCCCGCCTGCAGACGATCGAGGAGGAGCTCGCCGAGTTGGCCGGCCGAACCGCGTCGCTCGACTCGGAGGTCGAACGGCTGACCCGCGAGAACGAGGCGGCGAAGAGCCGACTGGAGGAAACCCGGGAGCTGGAAGCCGGACTGGCGAGCGAGATCGAGCGCCTCGCGGCCGAGCGCGACCGCGAGGGGTCAGCCGTCGAGGAGGCTCGCGGGCGTCACGCCGACGCGGTCCGAAGGATCGGCGAGCTGTCGTCGGAGCGGGCCGGCGCGGAGCAGCGCAACGAGGAGCGCAAGACGGAGCTGGAGCGGCGGCGTGCGCTCCTCCGGGCACTGGAGGATCGCCGGAGCCAGACGGAGGCGCAGCGGGAGAAGGAGGCGGCCGCCGCCGAGGCCGCCGGCGAGGCCCGAGCGCAGCTCGAATCGGAGCTCGAGGAAGCTCGGGCGGAGTTGGCGAAAGCCCGCGGGGCGTGGCGGAAGCGTCGCGATCGCGTCTCGGCGGCCCAGGGTGGCCTCGCCGCCGAGAGAGCCCGGCTGGCGGGCCTGGAGGCGATGCTGGCGGCTGGTGAGGATCGTCCCGCGGTCGTCCGTCGGTTGCTGGAGGAATCGGACAGGCCGAAGGGAGTGGTCGGCGCGCTGATCGACCATCTGGACGTTCCGGCGAATCTGGCTGCCGCTGTGGAGGCGCAGCTCGGCCCCTACCTCCACGCGGTGGTGGTGAAGGACTGGCCGGCGGTCGATGCCGTGCGCGGCTGGCTGGATGCGTCGGGCGAGACCGGCGGGCTGGTGCTCCTGCCGCTGGATCCCGGACCCTCGCCGGGATCCACGCCGGAGGTCGGACTTCCGGCCGCGATCGAGGTAAAGGCTCCCGCCGCCGACTGGGCAGCGGCCCTGCTCGGCGGCATGAGGGTGGCCGATTCCTTCGCCGCCGGCACCGGGGCCTGGGTGCTGCCGGACGGAACCGGACAGGACCGTTTCGGCGCCGTGCGGCTCGGCAGGCCGGCTGGAAGCGGCGCGCTCGAGCTGCGGGGAGAGGCGGAGAGCCTCGCGGCCGCGATCCGGGAAGCCGCGGACGGGCTGGCGGTTCTCGAGGCGGAGCTCGACGAGGCGGAGCTGGCGCTCACGGAGCTCGAGGGACGGGTCGAGCGCACCTCGGCGGATCTCGATGGCGCCCGGGGGAGGCTTCAGGAGGCGGATGGAAGGCGGGATGCGGCCGCGGCGCGGGTCGAGAGCCTGCTGGAGGAGGAGGAGGCCGTCACCTCGCGCCTGGCGGAGCTGAGCGAGGCGATCGGCGGATACGAGGCCAGACAGGCGGAGCTCGATCGCGAGCTGGCCGCTGCGCGTGAAGAGGGGGCGGCCGTGGAGGCGGCGGTGGGAGAAGTGCGGAAGAGGGCACGGCGGGCAGCAAAGGAGTGGGAGGCGGGCCGGACGGAGCTCCACGAGCTGCAGCTCGACCTGGCGCGCGTCGAATCGGAGGCGACGGCGACGGCCGAGCGTCTGAGGCAGACGGAGCTGCGCCGGGAGGAGGTGCGGGCCATTCGAAAGCGCCTCGAGAGCGAGAAGCAGGAGAGGTCGGAGCTCGATGCCGCCCTGAGCCGAAAGAAGGAGGAGCGAGACGAGAGCATGTCCTCGCTGCTCGAGGAACGAGCCGAGCTCGAGCGGCAGGTGAGAGGGGCCGACGAGCTGCTCGGCCAACTGCGGGAGGAAGCGGAGGCGGAGGAGGAGAAGGTCCGAGTGGCCAGACGGGCGGAGCGGGAGCACTCGGAACGACGCCACGCGCTCGAGCTCGACCTGGCCGAGCACCGCGCCCGCCGCTCCAGCATCAGGGAGCGACTCGAGGCAGAGTGGGAGGCGGATTTCGAGGCACTGGCCGATGGCGTCGAGCGTCCGGAAAGGGGAACCCTCGATGAGTGGGCGGAGGCGCTCGAGGAGCTGCGCGGCCGGATGCGCAAGCTCGGACCGGTCAACCCGCTCGCCGCCCGGGAGTACGAGGAGGAGTCCGAGCGGCTCCGGTTTCTGGTGGAGCAGCGGGATGACCTGGTGAAGGCCCGCGACGACCTGCAGACCTCGATTCGCCGCATCAACCGCGCGGCGGCCGAGGCCTTCGTCGAGGTGTTTACCGAGATCAGGCAGAACTTCAAGCGCACGTTCGCCACCCTGTTCGAGGGGGGCGAGTGCGATCTGTGGCTGGACCCCGAAGACCCTCTCGACTCTCCGATCGAGATCTCGGCCAGTCCGCGGGGGAAGCGTACGCAGCGGATCCACCTGCTTTCCGGCGGCGAGCGCGCCCTCACCGCCCTCTCCCTCCTGTTCGCCATTTATCTGGCGAAGCCGAGTCCTTTCTGTGTCATGGACGAGGTCGATGCGCCGCTGGACGAAGCGAACATCGGCCGGTTCGTGCGAATGTTGGAGGAGTTCAAGAGCGGCACGCAGTTCGTCGTCATCACCCACAACCCACGCACCATCGAAGCGGCAGACTGGATCTACGGAGTGACGATGCAGGAGCCCGGCGTCTCCTCCATCGTCGGCGTGGAGTTCGGGGACCTGCCCAGCGGCCAGGTTGCCTGAGGACCGACACTCAACGGGCGATCGCCTTGCGTCTCGTTGCCGTGGGTACCGGCACCGTCGTTCCCGAGGGGGACAGGGGTGGCACCTGCTTCTACCTCGAAGATGGCGAGGCACGGGTGCTGATCGACTGCGGTCCGGGCACGGTGCAGGGACTGGCCAGGCTGGGGCTGCCCTGGCAGAAGGTCACGGACCTGATCCTGACCCACTTCCATACCGACCATGTCGGGGCGGTGCCCGGGTACTTCTTTGCGCTGAAACACGGCACTCAGGCGCGACCCGCCGATCCTCTGAGCGTCTGGGGGCCTCCGGGCACCCGCCGGCTGTTCTCGCGCCTGGCGTCGGCGCTCGGGGATTACCTTCTCGATCCGGGCTTTCCCGTACACATCCAGGAGGTTGCACCGGACGGCCGGCGGCGGCTGGCAGGAGGCCTCGAGCTGTCGGTGCGCTCGACCGCCCACACGGAGGAGAGTCATGCTGTGCGGCTACAGGGAGGCGATGCCGCGGTCGCCTACACGGGGGACACCGGTCTGGTCGAAGGCGAGATCCGGCCGTTCGGCGAGTTCCTGGCGGGCGTGGATGTACTGATCGCCGAGTGTTCCCTTACGGATGCGGAGGTCGGCGACAATCACCTCTCGCCCAGCCGGCTGGCTGCTCTCACGGCGGTGGCCAGGCCCGGGGTCCTCTGGGTCACGCATGTCTATCCGCACGTACGAAGCCGCCACGACCTCGCGCGGCTTCTTGTGGAGGCGGGACATGCCGGGCCGGTGCGCGTGTTGAAGGATGGGGACGTCTGGAGGACGACGGCTTGACGGCCCGGAGATCGGCGGGTGCAGGTTTGTGCTCGCGGCCGTCGCGCGTGAAGTTTGTCTCGATCCGCGCGGGAGCGTATGAGACACACGGCGGCCCCGAGACGGAGTCCTGACCGATGTTGATCGTGATGAGGCACGGAGCGAGCGAGGATCAAATCGCCGCGGTCGTGCGCGCCATCGAGGCGCTGGGTTACGACGCCGAGCGGATTCCGGGCCGGCGACAGACGGCCGTCGCGCTGGTCGGGAACGATGGGCGTGTCGACCCGGGTCGGCTGGATTCCCTGCCGGGAGTGTCCCGCGTCGTCCATATCTCGCCGCCGTATCGCCGAGCATCCCGGGACTGGCATCCCGACGGCACCGTGATCGGCCTTCCGAACGGCACGGTCCTCGGCGGGAGGGAGATCGTGGTGATCGCCGGCCCATGTGCCATCGAGTCGGAGGAGCAGGTGCTGGAGACGGCACGCCGGGTGCGTGCCGCCGGAGCCACCGTTCTGCGCGGCGGTGCGTTCAAGCCGCGTACCTCCCCCTACGCGTTCCAGGGTCTCGGAGAGGAGGGTCTTCGCCTGCTGGCGCTCGCCCGGGAGCGCACGGGCCTCGCCGTCGTGACCGAGGTGCTCGAACCGGAGAGCGTGCCGGTCGTGGCCGAGCACGCCGATATCCTCCAGGTCGGGGCGCGCAACATGCAGAACCACCCTCTCCTGCGCTCCGTCGGCCGAGCCGGTCGACCGGTGCTCTTGAAGCGGGGCATGGGCGCATCGCTCGAGGAGTTGCTGCTCTCGGCGGAGTACATCCTGCTCGAGGGCGAGGCGAGGGTGATCCTGTGCGAGCGGGGCATCCGGTCCTTCGACCCCCACGCGCGCAACATGCTCGACCTGACAGCGATCCCGACGATCAAGGAGCTTTCCCACCTGCCAATCATCGCCGATCCCAGCCATGGCACGGGGAGTCGCCGCAAGGTGCCGCCGATGGCGCGGGCCGCCGTCGCTGCCGGAGCGGACGGCCTGATGGTGGAGGTCCATCCCGAGCCGGCGCAGGCCGTATCGGACGGCGCCCAGTCCCTGACGCCGGACCAGTTCGACCGCCTGATGCCGCAGCTGCGATCGATCGCGAGGGCGATCGGTCGGGATCTGGCCGAGCCGATCAGGGCGGCAGCCGTGGCGGGGGCCTGAGCCGCCTCCGTTGCCCGGAGCGCCGGCAAAGACCCGCCACGAGACCTCGCAGCTGGCTCGGCGCGGCGAAGAAGCCGCCGCGGCGTACCTGCGTTCCCATGGTCTCACCATCCTCGCCCGCAACTGGCGCAGCGGACACCGGGAGCTGGACATCGTGGCCCTGGACGGAGACGTCGTTGCGTTCGTGGAGGTCAAGGCCCGCGGCCGCGGTCCCCAGCAGCCGCTCGAGGCGATCTCCCGCGGCAAGCGGCGACAGGTCCGCCGGGCAGCCGCTGCCTGGATCCGCCAGCATCCGGGCGTGGGCCGGGAGTTTCGCTTCGACGCCATCGGCGTACGCTTCGACACGCCGGCGGGCCCGGTCATCGAGCACATCCGGAACGCGTTCTTCGGGGAGGATGCCTGACGGGCGGCGGCTCCGGAGTACGGCGAGCCGTGGTGTTGATCGGCGCCGTCGCTCGGCCTAGCTTGCCTTTCCCCAGGCCCGTGGGGCGCGAGCACGTGAACCCCGTCAGGGCCGCGAAGGCAGCAGCGGTAAGCGTGGGAGCGTCGCCACGGTTCGCCTGGGGTGTTCGCGTGATTCGCGGCTCGTCCCGTCTTTCGACCCGTCGGCCGCAACCGTAGCTTGGGGCCGATGCACCACACCGCACTCGCCAGAAAGCACCGACCACGGCAGTTCACCGAGCTCGTAGGCCAGCAGCATGTCAGTGCGACGATCCGCTCCGCCGTCGACGGCGGTCGGGTGGCGCACGCGTATCTCTTCTGCGGCCCGCGTGGTGTCGGCAAGACGACGGCGGCCCGGCTGCTCGCCATGGCGCTCAACTGCGAGTCCGCCAGTGACGGCGAGCCGTGCGGTTTTTGTGCGTCCTGCGAGCGGATCTGGGCGGGCCAGGCCTCGCTCGACGTGGTGGAGATCGACGCGGCGTCGCATCGCGGAGTGGACGATGCCAGGGACCTGCGCGAGCGGGCGATGTACGCGCCTTCGGACGAGCATCGCTTCAAGGTTTACATCGTGGACGAGGCCCACATGCTCACGCGGGAGGCGTGGAACGCCTTGCTCAAGATCCTCGAGGAACCCCCGCCGCGGGTGATCTTCGTCTTCGCCACCACCGAGCCCCACAAGATCCGCCACACCGCGGCGCCCGTGCTCTCTCGCTGCCAGCGGTTCGATTTCCGGCGCGTTTCCGTGTCCGAGATCGTGGGCCGGCTCCGAGAGGTCGTCGGCCGGGAGGGCGTCGAGGCGGAGGAATCGGCTCTCACTTCCATCGCCCGCCGCGCCGAGGGCGGGGTGCGGGATGCGCTGTCGCTGCTCGACCAGGTTCTCTCATTGGGCGAGCGGGTGGAGGTGGACGAGGTACGCCGCATGCTCGGCCTCGTGGATGAAGAGCGCTACCTCGAGTTCCTGGACGCGGTCTCCCGCCGCGACCGTGCCGCCGTGTTTCCGTTCGTCCGGGCGCTGCTGGACGACGGCTATGACGCGTCCGAGTTCGTACGCGGCCTGGCCGAGTCCCTGCGGGCCCTGCTCATCCTGCGGGCGGATCCCGAGAGTGAGTCCCTGGAACTGCCTCCCGAGGGCCGGGAGCGCTTCGCGGCGATGGCCGCCCGGTTCGAAGAGGTGGACCTGCTGCGGTTGCTGGTGGCGGTGACCGATTTCGAGGCGCGTGGCGGACTGGGCAGAAGCGGCCACGAGCGGGTGCAGCTCGAGGTGCTGCTCCTGCGCCTCGTATCGATGGACTCGACGGTGGAGCTGGAGGCGCTTCTTCGGGCCGCAGCGACCGGCGCGCCACCGGCGGAGAAGAGACCAGCTGGCAACCCGAGAGGGCCAGCTCCCGAGCCCGTGGAGCGCTCCGCGCCCGCCGCCGCGAACCGGTCACCGGGGGACGCCGCCGCCGCGAACCGGTCACCGGGGGACGCTGCCGCCGGAACGCCCCGCTCGCGGGTCGGGCTGCGCGACGTGTGGAGGGAGGCGCTCGACGGCGCCCAGGAGCTGCGCGGTCAAGCGCTGGCCCTGCGCGGGGTCCGTCCGGTCCGGATGGAAGGTCACGAACTGGTACTCGAGGTTCCCGCCGGGCTGCACGCGGATCTCGAGGCCTTCCTGGCCGACGAGAGGCGGTGTGGCTCGCTCAGGGGGACCCTGGCGGCACGGCTCGGGCACGAGCACGACCGGTTCTCCATCCGATTGGAGGAGAGCGACCAGGCCGAGCGTCTCACCGCGCGGAGCACGCGCCGGCAGCGTGTGGATGAGATGGTGGCCCTGGACCCCGCACTGCGCGAGGCGGTAGAAAAGCTGGATCTCACCCTCAAGGAGTGACTCGGTGGACAGCCTCGGAAACCTGCAGCAGTTATTCCAGCTCGGACAGCAGATGCAGTCACGACTGGCCGACTTGAACGATCGCCTGGAGAAGGAGACCCTCTCGGCCACCAGCGGCGGTGGGATGGTGGAGGTCAGCGCCGACGGGCGTGGGAACGTGCGGCGCGTACGGCTGGATCCCGCCGTCGTGGATCCGGGCGACGTCGAGATGCTCGAGGATCTGATTCTGGCGGCGGTGTCGGAGGTGCAGCGACGGGCCCGGGAGAGGATGGAGAAAGAGATGAAAGAGGCGGCCGGCGGGTTGCCGTTGTCGAACCTCGCGGGCCTGTTCGGGGGCTGATGGCCGGTGGCCCTTAGATCGCCTAGCGGCCGGGGAGCCCGGGAGCCCGAGGGCCGATGCCCGCCATCGAGGAGCTGATCGCCGAGTTCTCTCGTCTGCCGGGGATCGGTCGCAAGACGGCGCAGCGCCTCACGTACTATCTGCTCAAGAGTTCCCCGGCGGAGACCCGGCGGTTGGCCGGGGCGCTCGTCCGCGTCGCAGACGAGGTCCAGGCGTGCGAGCGGTGTGGCAACCTGAGTGACCGGGATCCATGCGAGTACTGCGCCGATGCCCGTCGCGACGCCGAGCAGGTGTGCGTGGTGGAGGAGGCCTCGGATATCGTCGCGATCGAGAAGTCGGGAAACTACCGCGGACTGTACCACGTGCTGGGTGGAAGGCTGTCTCCGCTGGATGGGGTGGGTCCGGAACAATTGAACATCGCGTCCCTCGTTCATCGCCTGCGCGGCGGAGTGCGGGAGGTGATCGTGGCCACCAACCCTAGTGTCGAGGGGGAGGCGACGGCGACGTACCTGCACCGCATCCTCTCGGTGCTGGAGGGTATTCGGGTCACTCGCCTGGCGCGAGGTCTGCCCGTCGGAGGGGACCTCGAGTACGCGGACGGGGTGACGATAGCGGAAGCGTTTGCGGGACGGAGGGAGATGTGACGTGGTGGTCGTGAGAATGCAGCGGCCGACTTCGCGCGCCTGGAAGGTGACCGGGCTCGTTCTACTCGGAGCTGCGACGGCGGCTCTGATCGGCGTCGTGCTGGCGCGGGATCAGATGGTCAGGCACCGGCAGGGGCTGTTCAGCTCCCAGCCGCTGCGTAGGCTGGCCGCGCTCGGCTACCTGCGGTCCTATCCCAACGTGGACAACGTTCTCCTGCTCCGGGACTATCTCGCCTGGGAGCAGCGTCCGCTGCTTCGAAAACGAGCGATGGCCGTGCTCGAGAGCATGGAGAGAGAGCTGACCGGATCCCGCATGGCGGAAGGGACGTAGGGGGAGACGTAGCGATCGACTCGACGGCCTCGCGGCCGGCTGGCGTCTGATGCCTGTCAACCTTCCGAACACGATCACGTCACTGCGCGTCGTCCTCGCGCCGATCGTGGCGCTTCTGCTGCTGGGGCCGACGCTGCATTCCCGTCTGCTGGGCTTCCTCGTCTTCCTGCTAGCAGGGCTCTCGGACCTCTGGGACGGCCAGCTGGCGCGCCGCCGCGACCAGATCACCGACTTCGGCAAGCTGGTCGACCCGATAGCCGACAAGCTGCTCGTGCTGGCTACGCTGTTGCCGCTGTACTGGATCGGGCTCTCCGCTCCGTACCTGCTTCCCATACCGCTCTACGGTGGCCTGCCGCTCTGGGTCGTGCTGGTCCTGCTCGGGCGCGAGCTGGTGATCACGATGCTGCGCTTCGCCGCGGCTCGCCGGGGTACCGTCGTTCCCGCCCGACAGGTGGGCAAGCACAAGGCTCTGGCGCAGAACATCTTCGTCGGCTCCGCCATCCTCCTCGCCGCCTTGCGCACCGGCGCCCGGGCCGGTGGCTGGTCGGGGCCGTTCTGGGATGGCTTCCAGGTGGTCCATCGCTGGTTCACGGCCGGCAGCCTGACCGTGGCGCTCGCCCTGACGATCGTCTCTCTCGTCACCTATCTCACCGCCTTTTCCCGCGTGTTCGCCGGTCAGGAGGCGTGACCGCGAGGCAGGGAGGGCTTCGGCCCATCCGGTGGGTCGTCCCATGGCTTCTCGCACGATGCTGGTACGCCTCGCCGGTGTGACCGCGGCGGAGGCGCAGGCCGCGCTGAGCGAGCTCCTGCCGCCGACGGCGAATGTGGACGTGATGCCGCGCGGTTACCTGCTCGATCTCTCGATCCGCGGTCCCGAGGCAGGCGGGCGTGAGCTTGTTCGGGCGCTCACGCGGTGGTTCGGGGAGCGCGTGTACGAGGTCGGCCGCCGCTCCCTTTCTTTCGTCGTCGTGGACGCCCTCCTCCGGCAGCGGACGAGCGTCTCGACCGCAGAGAGCTGCACGGGAGGCGCAGTGGGCGCGGTGCTCACCTCGGTCCCGGGCGCTTCGGCGGTCTATTGGGGAGGGGTGGTGGCGTACGACGACGCGGCGAAGCGAACGCTTCTGGAGGTGCGGCAGGAGACGCTCGAATGCTATGGGGCGGTCTCCGAGGAGGTGGCCGTGGAGATGGCCCACGGCGTGCGTCGGCGATCGGGAACGAGCCTGGCCGTTGCGGTTACAGGTATCGCCGGCCCGGATGGGGGGACGGAGGAGAAGCCGGTGGGCACGGTCTGGATCGCATCCGTTGGCGCGCGCCAGCTGGCGCACCGGTTCCTGTTTCCGGGCGGTCGGCGCGAGGTGCGGCGCCGGTCCGTCCAGGCGGCGCTCGACATGGTCCGCCTCGATTGCGAGCTTGGGAGGCCGGCCGGCGGAAGCGGCAGGGGACCGGGCCCGGGACGGCCGGCGGTCCCGAACGATGACGGCACGGGAGAAGATGAGGGATAGGAAGAAACACGGCACGAGCGCCGGGCAGGATCGCCACGACGTCGGAGACTCCTGGGAGGAGCCGGCCGGCGAGGCCGACGCGGGCGCCGCCCCATCGCCGGCGGACCCGGATGGCGAACTCGGAGAGGGGGCCGCGGAGGACCCGGGCGGCGAGCTCGGAGGGGGCGAGCACGAGAACGTCGTCGTGGCCGAGAAACCGCCCTCCGAGGACGCACTGCTCCGCGATCTCGAGGAACTGCAGGATCGCCATCTCCGCCTCGCCGCCGAGTTCGAGAACTACCGAAAGCGGACGCGCCGCGAGCTGGCCGAGATGAGGAAGCGATCGCAGGCGGAGCTGGTTCGCGGCCTGCTGGAGGTGCTGGACGATCTGAGCCGCGTGGCGCACGCCGCGCCCGACGCGACCGTGGCGTCGCTGAGCGAGGGCGTGGGACTGGTGGAAGCCAAGCTGCGGAAGACGCTGGCCGACGCCGGTCTGCAACCGATCGACGCGGCCGGACAGCCTTTCGACCCGAACCTGCACGAGGCTCTCGTCACCCGGCCCACCGACGATCCGGAGGAGGATGAGATGGTCGGCGGCGTTCTCCTCGAAGGATACATGTTCGGCGACCTGCTCGTTCGGCCGGCTCGCGTCGAGGTGATGAAGTTCGAGCCCGCGCCGGAGTCCTCCGAAGCGGGGGATTCCAATGGCGAGGACGCCTGGGAGTAACGCCTGCAGATGGCGACCCGCACCAAGGACTATTACGAGATTCTAGGAGTCGGAGAGAAAGCCGGCGCCGACGAGATCAAGAAGTCCTACCGCAAGCTCGCGAAGCGATACCATCCCGATACTCACCCCGACGATCCGGCTGCCGCCGAGCGGTTCAAGGAGATCTCGGAGGCCTACCGGGTGCTGTCGGACGACGAGCAGCGCAGGAAGTACGATCAGATGCGGCGGTTCGGCGGCTTCGGCGGCCTGGGCGGCTTCGGCGGGCCGGGCGGGTCTCGTACCTCCCAGCCGGGAGGGTTCCGGTTCGAGGACCTCACGGACACGGGCGGATTGGGCGACCTGTTCAGCTCGATCTTCGACTTCGGCAAGCGCGCCACCAGAAGGCCGAAGCGCGAGAGCCGGGGCCAGAACGTCGAATACCTGGTCGAGGTCCCCTTCCGGATGGCCGCGCGTGGCGGCAAGGTCAACGTGACCGTGCCGGTGGTGGAGTCGTGCGCCACCTGCGATGGAAGCGGAGCCGCGCCGGGCGGTCAGCTGCGCGAGTGCGCCGAGTGCGGAGGCAGCGGGCGCGTGACCTTCGGCCAGGGAACGTTCTCGGTCCAGCGGCCGTGCCCGAACTGTCTCGCGCGCGGAGTGATTCCCGATCCGCCGTGCCCGGCGTGCAACGGACGGGGAGAGGTGCGGTCGAAGAGGAAGATCGGCGTGACCGTGCCGGCCGGCGTGGAGACCGGGTCGAAGGTGCGTGTTCCGGGTCAGGGCGAGCGTGGGCCGGCGGGCGGAAAGCCCGGTGACCTCATCATCCAGTTTCGCGTCAAGGACGATCCGTTCTTCAAGCGTGACGGGCTGAACGTGATCTGCGAGGTGCCGATCAATATCGCGCAGGCCATGCTCGGCTCGCGTCTCCGGGTGCGGACCCTGGACAACAAGAGGATCGTGCTGAAGATCCCCGCCGGCACGCAGGGTGGGACGACGTTCCGCGTCCGCGGCCACGGGATCGAGAAGGGCGGCGTACACGGTGACCAGCTGGTGAAGATCCGGATCGAGGCGCCGTCCGAGCTCTCCGAACGGGGTCGGCGGGCTGCCGAGGAGCTGGCAACGGCCGAGGGGCTGCGTTACTGAGCGGCCGGGTCCCCTCCGCGCGCGCGGCCCCCTCCGGGAGCGCGCTCCTCTCCGCTCACGCTTCCTGCACGATCACCCCGCCGCCGAGGACGACCTCGTCACGGTACAGCACGGCGCTCTGGCCCGGCGTGATGGCCTTCTGGGGCAATCCCAGCTCGACGGCGAACCGGGACTCGCCGCTCTCGACGACCCGTCCCTCGACGATCGGAGCCCCGTGCCGGACTCGCACGCCCACCACGGCTCCCGGCCGAGGTCGTGGCGCGAGCCAGTTGGCCTGGGTAGCGATGACGCGGGTTTTCACCAGCGAGGAGAGCGGGCCGATGACGACCGCCCGCTCCGCCGGCCGGATTCCGACCACGTACATCGGCTCGGCGAACCCGCCCGGGAGGCCCCGGCGCTGTCCGACGGTGAAGCGCGCGTAGCCGCGGTGCATGCCGGCCGCGCGTCCATCCTCCAGCACGATCGGGCCGGGCGACAGGGCGGCATGGTCATCTCCGAGGTACCGCCGCAGCACGCCTGCGTAGTCGTTGTCCGGCACGAAGCAGATCTCGAATGACTCGGGCTTTTCGGCCGTGGACAAGCCGAGCTCGCGCGCGGTGTGCCGCACGGCCGGCTTTTCCATCTCCCCGATCGGGAGGAGGAGCCGATCGAGCACCTCTCTCGGGATGCCCCACAGGAAGTAGGTCTGGTCCTTCCGCTCGTCCCGGCCCCGGCACAGGCGCGCCGACCCGTTCTCCTCCCCGACGCGGGCGTAGTGGCCGGTGGCCAGATACTCGCAGCCGAGGAGATCCGCACGGGCGATCAGGTCGCGGAACTTGGTGAAGCTGTTGCAGCGGACGCACGGAATCGGCGTGCGGCCGGCGGCATACTCGGCCACGAAGTCGTCGACCACATCGCGGGCAAAGCTCTCTTCCAGGTCGAGCACGGCGTGCGCGATCCCCAGGCGAGCGGCGACGGCCTTCGCGTCCGCGATGCCCTCGAGTCCACAGCAGGTCCTCGACGGGCCGGGCACGTCGCTGTAGCAGAAGGTCTTCATCGTCACGCCGACGACGCGGTGTCCCTCGGCACGAAGCAGCGCCGCCGCCACGCTCGAGTCGACGCCTCCCGACATCGCCACCAGCACCGAGGCCGGCCGCCGAGACGCCGGCCGTTCCCGAGACGCCGGCCGTTCCCGAGCCGCCGGCCGTTCCCGGGCCCAGCGGCCGTTCCCGGGCCCAGCGGCCGTTCCCGGGCCCGCCGGCCGCCTCCCGCCTCTCGACGTCATGCCTCGGCCAGGATCCGCGCCGTCGCCCGGACCATCACGTCCGCGGCCCGCTCGACCTCCGTGGGCGTCGTCGCGGGTCCGAAGCTGAAGCGGACCGTCGCGTAGGGTTCCTCGTCCGCGCCCACGCCGATCGCGCCCAGTACGTGGGATCCCGCCGCGGCGCCGCTGCTGCAGGCCGAGCCGCCCGATACGGCGATGCCCTCCAGGTCCAGGGAGAGCAGGAGCGAGCCGGCGTCGCAGCCGGGCACCCCGACGCTGAGGATGTGCGGGAGCCGCCCGGCGGCGCCGGCTCCGTGCACGACGAGCCCCGGAACCTCCTCGAGGAGGCGGGCCTCCAGAACGTCCCTCATCCGCCGCCACGCCGGCTCCTTGCGTGCCCGCTGGGCGACCGCCAGCCGGGCCGCGCAGGCGAACCCGGCCGCCGCCAGGGGATTCTGGGTGCCGGGCCAGAGGGATCTCTCCTGGCTCCCGCCGTAGGTCAGAGGTCGCAAGACCAGCCCCTCCCGAGCGTACAGCAGGCCGATCCCGACCGGGCCGCCGAGCTTGTGGGCCGTGGCGGTCAGCAGATCGACCGGAACCCGGCCGAGCGACACCTCCTCCTTCCCGAACGCCTGCACCGCATCGGTGTGCAGGGCCGCGCTTCGCTCGTGCACCAGCCGCTCGATCTCCACCATCGGTTGCACGGTGCCGATCTCGTTGTTCGCCCACATGATCGACACCAGCGTGGGTCGCCCGGCCGCGTCGGTGAGCGCCCGTTCGAGGGCCTCGAGGCGCACGGTGCCGCTTCGGTCCACCGGCACTTCGCGCACCTCGGCACCTTCCTCCGCGGCTCGATGGGCGGCCTCGAGGCAGGCCTTGTGCTCGACGGCCGAGAGGATCACGACCGGCGCACCATCCAGGTTCGCCCGCACGAAGCCGAGAACCGCCAGGTTGTCCGACTCGGTCCCGCCGCCGGTGAAGTAGATCTCGCTCCGGGGGCACCCGAGCAGCCCGGCCAGCTCCTCGCGCGCGTCCTCGAGGCGCTCGTGCGCCCGGCGTCCGAAGGCGTGAGCGCTGACCGGATTGTAGGCGCACCCCCTCGCCTCCTCCATCGCCTCCCAAACCTCCGGACGCAGGGGAGAGGTGGCCGCGTGGTCCATGTATACGGGCTCGCTGGGCAGCGGTGTGCTCGTCATGCGGTACGATATCCTGCCTGCCCTTCGGGGTTCCGTCTCTCGCCCTTCACCGGTGCGTGCTCGATCACCCTAACGGCGGGACCGAGGCCGGCTCCCTCGTCGGCTTTCCCGTCCGGGGACACGGGTCTAGGTTGTCGTCCACCAGCATGTGCCAGGCCCACAACTCGATCACCTGCAGGAGATTATGAGCGGGCACCCCTCTCCGCGCTCCCCCCTTCCGCCCCGAGCGGCCCGCGTGTTCCGAGCCACCGTGCACGGCCTACCCTTCGGCGACCGCACGCGCCACCTCGGGCGGATACGATCCGGGGAGCCGCTGATGCTGGTGCCCGACCCCCCGGGTGTGTGGAACGAGCGGGTCTGGGTGCACCTGCGCGCCGGGGATGTGGTCGGGCATCTGCCGAGCGAGATCGGCGGGTGGCTGGCCCCCTGGATGCGGCGCGGCGGCCGTACGAGCGTACGGACCCTCCGCGTGGGCGACGAGAGCGTGCCGAGCTGGAAGCGGCTGCTCGTCGAGGTGAGCTGCGGCTGATCGCCCCGGCCGCGACCTTCTAGAGCGAGGTCACCGGCAGCTCGATGATGTCGTCCACCCGGACCGTCTCCTCCGTGTAGAACGGCTCGCCGTAGGGCGAGCGGATCAGCGAGCCGTAGTGCCGGCCCTGCGTCTCCACCAGCTCGTAGAGCGGCTGGCCCGTCGGGAAGATCTCCCCCGCCGCCTCCGCGCCGTCGAACTGCGACGCATAGCACCGGATCGCCTCCAGCTTCCGCTGAAACTGGCCCTCCTCTAGCCGCACGACGAACGTCGGCTTGACCGGGTCCTCCCGGTAGCTGAGCGCGTAGAGGATCTTTCGCGGCTTGTGCGCCGGCCGGTCCGAGGCGCCGAAGCGCTCGAGCCCGGCCAGAAAGCAGGCGTCGCGGCCGAGTTCCGCCGCGATCCGATGGTCGGGGTGCCGTCCTCGATAGAACGGGAGGATCACCACCCGCGGCCGCAGATCACGGATCATCTCCACCAGCCGCTCGCGGTTGGGCTGCTGGTTGAACAACCCCGCATCCGGCAGACCCGCGTTGAGGCGGACGGTCAGGCCGAGCACCGCGGAGGCGCGGACCGCCTCCGCGGCCCTTGTCTCCGGCGTGCCGCGCGTTCCCATCTCGCCCTTGGTCAGGTCTATGACGCCGGTGCGGTACCCCTGGTCGGCGGCGCGGATGAGCGTCCCCCCGCAGGTGAGCTCGACATCGTCGGGGTGGGCGGCGATCGCCAGGACGTCGACCTGCCGGTCCGTCATGCCTCCGTCCCCGCTATTCGTACCTGAGCGCCTCGACCGGATCGAGCCGCGCCCCGCGCGAGGCGGGGAAGAGACCGAAGCCGATCCAGGTCAGGGCCGAGGCGGCGAGCGCGATCAGCACGGCCCACAGGGGAGCTTCCGCCGGGACGGGGGTCCAGCGGTTCACCCCCCAGACGATCGCTCCTCCCAGGAAGAGTCCGAAGAAGCCCCCGATCAGCGTCAGCGTCGACGCCTCGACCAGGAACTGCCAGAGGATGTCGCGCCTTCGGGCGCCCATCGACTTCCGAAGTCCGATCTCGCGCGTCCGCTCGGTGACCGAGATCATCATGATCCCGATCACCCCCACACCGCCGACCATCAGGCCGACGCTCGAAAGGGCGACCATCACCGTGAACAGCACGCCGGTGAGCTGGTTCCAGAGGCTCAGTACCTCGTCCTGGGTGATGAGAGCGAAGTTGGACTCCTGCCCTGGCGAGAGCCCCCGCAGCTCCCGCATCCGGGCCTCCACCGCGTCGAGCGCCCGTTCGAGCGGGACGCCCGGGCTCGGCCGCACGGCGAAGCCGATCAGCCGGTCCCAGACGTCCAGGTCCTTGTAGGCGGTGGGGAAGGGGATGAAGACGTAGTGCGTTGCCAGGCCGGCGAACAGATTGGCCGGAGGCCGGTACACGCCCACCACCCGGAACGGGGCATCGCTGGCCGCGGCAAAGCCGTCGCCCGGGCTCGAGACGACGAAGTCCTGGCCGACCGGGTCGCGCCCCGCGAACAGGTCCTGCGCGGCCGCGGAGTCGATCACCGCGACGTTGCGGGCGTGGTCGTTCTCGGTGGCCGTGAACCAGCGGCCGTCCGTGATGTCCCCGTTGTCGAACTGGAGGTAGGAGTCGGTGACCGCCACCAGCGCGACCCGGACGCGCTCCTTGCCGCTCCTGGCCTCGAAGCCCGACTGCGAGAGGTCCGCGTACTCCCACACGTCCTGGATCTCCGGGAGTCGGGCGAGGTCACGAGCCCAGGCCGGATCGAGGGGCGGGTTCGTCATGAAGTCCGACTCCTCCTCCTCGTACCCGGTGTTGATGTCGATCCCGAAGGACGCGTGGACGACGTAAAACGTCGTGACGCCGCGGGAGGAGATCGCTTCCGAGAAGCTGCCGTTGATGCCCTGGATCACGGCGGCGATCACCATCACGACCAGCACGCCGATGGTGACGCCGAGGATCGTCAGACCGCTCCGGACCTTGTTGGCCCGAAGCGCCGACAGGGCGATCCGGATCCCTTCATCGAGCGCGGTCCACCAGTTCACGCGCCACCTCCCAACGTCCCTCCGGCCGCCCCTCCGGCCGCC
>CAZEBA010000001.1:2954-21604 GCA_964510615.1 uncultured Gemmatimonadota bacterium | reverse complement strand
CCCTCCGGCCGCCCCTCCGGCCGCCACGTCGCCACGCCGCCGTCGCCGGTGGCGGACCAGCCTACTCGTATCGCAGCGCATCGATCGGGTTCAGGCGCGAGGCCCGCCGGGCCGGGTAGATGCCGGAGCCGAGCCCCACGATCAGCCCGAGCGCGATGGCGGTACCGAGCGCCCAGGGCGGGATCGAGGCGGGCAGCGGGCTGATCCGCTCCACCAGTCGGCCCAATCCGAGACCGAGGAGAATGCCGATCGCCGCTCCGAGCAACGAGACGAACGAGGACTCGGCGAGGAACTGAAGCATGATGTCGCGCTGGCTGGCGCCCATTGCCTTTCGAACTCCGATCTCGCGTGTGCGCTGGGTGACCGAGACCAGCATGATGTTCATGATCACGATGCCGCCCACCACCAGGGACACGGAGACGAGGCCGGGCACGGCGGCCATCAGAATGTTGTTGATCTGCTCCCAGGCGTTGAGCAGCCCGCTGGAGGTCTGGAAGTAGAAGTTGTTGTCCTCTCCCGGCCTCAGGCCGCGGTGGACGCGCAGGGCCTGCTCGACCGCATCCATCGAGGCCTTCAGCTCGGGCTCGTTGTTCGTCTTGACCGAAATCTCGAGCACGCGGTCGCGCAGTGGGCTCAGCGTCTGGTTGAAGGTCTCGTACGGCATGAGGATCGCCGCATCCCAGGCGTTGCCGAGCAGTCCTCCCTTCCGCTTGAAGACGCCGACGACCTCGTACTTGTGCGCCTCGAGGCGGATCAGCCGGCCGAGTGGCGACCCGTCGGGGAACAGCTTCTCGGCGATCTCCGGCCCGATCACCGCCACCTTCAGCCCGCGCCGCTGATCGAGCGGTGTGAGCCCGCGCCCGACCTCGACCTCCCACCCCTGGATGTCCTGGTACTGCTCCGAGCCGCCGATGACGCGGATGTTGCGGCGACGGCGCTCGCCGTGCCAAACCTCGTTCATCCTGCGGGCGTTGCGGAAGGCGAAGTACCGTGCGTCCGGCACCGCTCGACGCACCGCCTCCACGTCGTCGAGGTCGGGCCACGGGTTCCGCGCCAGGCGGCGGATCTCCTCCGCCGACCGGTTGCCGGTGCCCACCGTCGGCTGCCGTACGATCGAGAATGTGTTCACGCCGAACAGCGATCCCGCGAAGTCGTCCTGGACGTACCGGTTCATCCCCTCGACGACGGTGATCACCGCGATCAGGAATGTGATGCCGATGATGACGCCCAGCAGCGAGAACGCCGACTTGAGCTTGTGGGCCCAGATCTGGACCAGCGCGACGCGCAGCGCTTCGAACAGGCTCATCCGAGATCCCTTCTGCCGGAAACCATACCGGCGCCGCGCTCAGGTGACCGGAGGCGCCGCCGAGGCGAACGGGGCCGAGCTCAGCTTGGCGCGCTGCGATGCGACGGCGCCGTCCACGAGGGTGATGATACGCTCCGCGAACTCCGCGATGTCGTGCTCGTGCGTCACCATGATGAGCGTCTGGCCGTGCCGGTGGAGCTCGACGAACAGCGACATGATCTCTGCCGACGTCGAGGAGTCCAGGTTGCCGGTGGGCTCGTCCGCCAGGAGGATGGACGGTTCGTTGACCAGGGCGCGGGCGATCGCTACCCGCTGGCGCTGCCCTCCCGATAGCTCGTTCGGCTGGTGCTCCATCCGGTCGGTGAGGCCGACGCGATCGAGGGCTCGTGCGGCCCGTTCCCGACGTGCCGCGGCCTTTACGCCCGCGTAGATCAACGGCAGCTCCACGTTGTGGAGGGCGGTCGCGCGCGGCAGGAGGTTGAAGGTCTGGAACACGAACCCGATCTCGCGGTTTCGGATCCGGGCCAACTCGTCATCGTCCAGATCCTGCACGGGGTTCCCGTTCAGGATGTACTCGCCGGCGGTCGGCGTATCGAGACAGCCGATCAGGTTCATCAGCGTCGACTTGCCCGAGCCCGAGGGACCCATCACCGCGATGAACTCGTTGCGTTGGATCTCGAGATCGACGCCGCGCAGCGCGTGCACGATCTCGGCACCCATGTCGTACTGCTTGCGAAGACCTCGCGTGACGATGATCGGCTGATCCGTCAGGGGTCGGCTGGCGTCATCCATCCGCTCAGCGTCCACCGCGGCTGCGGTCGTCCTCGCTCTCCTCGATCTCGATCAGACTGCCGTCCCTGAGGTCGCGGATCGCTTGATAGCTGCCCGAGACCACCGTCTCCCCCTCCTCGAGGCCATCGACAACCTCAAAGTAGTCGTCTCCCGTGATGCCGATCGTCACCGGCCGGAAGCGGACGAGGTTGTCCTCCGCGACGACGTACACCCCTTCGATCTGCGCAGGGTCCCGCCCGGCGATCCCGGCCGAATCGACCGCCAGCAGCTCGTTCTCCAGCTTCTCGAAATCGTCCTCGTCGATCAGCGTCAGCGCGATGATCGGGATGGAAAGCACGTCCTCGCGCGTGGCGGTCACCACATCGGCCGTCGCCGACAGGTCGGGGCGGATGCCATCCGGAGGCGCGTCGAGGGCGATCCGGACCTCGAAGTCGATCGCCTGCTCGCTTGCCGTGGAGGAAATCGACGAGACGGGACGGATCGAGCTGTTCCCGATCTTGGTCACGCGGCCCGTGAAGCGCTGGCTCGGGAACGCATCGATCTCGACCACGGCCGAGTCTCCGATCGAGATCTCCGGCACGTCGGTCTCGTCAACCTCGATGACGGCCTCCATCTCGCTCAGGTCCGCCACCGTGAGCAGCAGGCTGCCGGGGTTGTTCATCGTGCCGACGATCGCGGTCTCGCCCTTCTCCACCGCGAGCCGAGTGATGCGGCCGCTCATCGGGGACCGGATCACCGTCTTGTCGAGCCGGTCCTTCGCCTCGCTCACGGCGGCCCGAGCCATGCCCACCCCGTGGTCGGCCGCCTCCCACAGCGCCTTCTTGACCTCGGCCGTCGTCTCGCCCTGCTCGACCTCCTGGTCGGTGACCAGCCCCTCCGTGCGCTCCTTGAGCTGCCGGAGACGGTCCGCGTCCCGCTGGGCTTGCAGGTAGTCGGTGCGCGCCTGGACGTTCCGGGCCTGCGCCTCGGCCAGCGCGGCCTCGGCGCGCTGCAGGGCGGCCTCATACTGGGTGGGATCGATGACGAGCAGGAGGTCGCCTTCGCGGACGCTCTGCCCCTCCTCGACCGGCAGCTGGACGATCCGACCGGAGATGTCGGCGCTGATGTCGACCGAACGCCGAGGCTCGATGTGCCCGCTGGCGCGCACCTTGGCGACGAGGTCACGCCGCTCGACCTTCTCGGCGCGCACCTCCACGGCGTCCTCGCCGCCGGCGAGCACGGCCCGCGCCGCCAGCACGCCGACCAGGCCCGCCACACCGACACCTATCAGGATCTTCCTGCCTCGGCTCATGCGGCTTCGGCTCCTCTATCTCTCTTCACCACACAGGACTGCGGTCCCGCTACCTCCTACGCCGCTGACTGCCGGGCGGTTTCAGGCCGGTCAACGGAATAGGGCAGCCGAGACGGCCTTCAGCATGACGTAGAGGGAAAGGAGCACGAGCGCGGCCGAGCCGGCCGACTTCTTCGGGTAGAGCCGGCTCACGCCGATCCCGAGCACGAGCGCGGCCCAGATGCTGAAGAAGTTCAGGCCGTGAAGGAATCGGAACAGGTAACTCTCGTCGTCGAGTCCAGGGACCAGGAGGTGGAGGCCGAGCGCCACGGTCGCGTCGCTGGAGGCGATCATCAACGGGACGGTGAGCAGCCCTCCGACCGTGGGGATGAACATCGTGTGGGACGTCACGCTCAAGGCCTGCTTGAAGGAGGCCTCTCCCCCGAGAATCAGGTTCCAGATGAGGAGAACCAGCCCGGCCAGCGCGACCACGAGCAGCGGAGTGAACACGACCGGTCCCACGTAGCGGAAGATGCCGGCCATGCGCATGGCCGACTCGATCTGCCCCGGCTCCGCGTCCCTCGGAAGCTGCTCCAGCACCAGCTGCCGGATGAGCTCCTCCGGGATGAGGGCGTTGATCAGCAGGCTCGCCACCAGCAGGGCGACCAGCGCTCCGAGCCACGCTGGTCGCTGCTTCAGCCGGTCGAACAGCGCTCCCGGCGAGAAGAATACCTGCCCGATACGCACCGGCAGGGAAGGGAGAGCGATGGAAGGTTCCGGTGCTCCGGTCTCTACGGCCGGGTCCTCGGTCATGGCGCCAGCCTCCGTCCAGCGTCGCTAGGGTCGCCGGCGGGCGACCCATCCCAAGCTTGGGACCTCCACGCGAAGGACACGTCCATCGGCCGACGCCCAGAGGAGGTGTGTCTCCCCGCCGCCCTCGATCACGTACCGCCTGGCCGTGACCCTCTCCCCGTCCAGCGGAACCGTCTCTTCTCCGGCGTCCCCGACGGTGGCACGAAACTGCCGACCCTCGGAGGGAACGACAAGGGAGACGGTCCCGCCGCTTCCGCCGCTGCGCAGCAGTCCCAACAGGACGTAGTAGTGGTGGGCGACGCCGCGCTCGAGGATCGCGAGCTCTACCGGGGCAACGAACTCCTTCACCCTCTCCCCCTGCTCCGACTCCGTCTGCATGCGCAGCCGGTTGGCCCGGCGGATACCGACGACCGAGCGCAACGGGCCGCTCGAGGGCTTGAGCTCGTATCGGTCGACCTGGAAGCCGGCATCGAGCAGCAGCCTGGCCTCTCCGGGGATGACGACCCCGGCCTCGCGCGTCGACGTCGTGCGCGCGGCGGCGCGCACCTCCCCGCCCTCGCCCTGGATGACGAACCTCTCCAGGCCGATCATCTCGCCGTCGAGCAGCAGGTCGAACGTGCCCGAGTCGAGTTCCTCACCGGCCTGGGCCCGGAGCTCCGCCGTCGGTCCGATGAAGCCCACCGCGAGGAGGGCATGACGGATCCACCGGGCCGGACGCGGGGCCGGCCGCACACGACGCTCAGACGACATTCGGCCTTCCTCCCGGCGTGGCTGCCCCTGCGTACAGGGCCCGATCCGGGTCGGTCGTCGCCGACCCGGACCCGAACAACCACTCTCCGATATGCGACACGAGATACTGGAAGATCCTGCGGCCGTTCTCGGCGGAAGCGCGCGACGGTCGTCCGACGACTCCGCTCGAGCCGGATTCCGGTATCGGTTCCTCTCCGATGGTGAGCTTCCTGACCCTTCCCGGCGCCAGCACGACGTCTCGGACCTCCCGCGATCGGACCTGCTCGGGTGCGAGGTGAAGCATGAGGGACGTGGCCAGCTCTCCCGCGTGCTCGCGGGCGTACTCCTCCCCGAGATAGGCGGACAGGTCGATGGCGTGCAGGTCCACCGAGCGGATCCGGGCCGTCTCGCTGACCACCGTGGCCAGCGCGTAAAGGTGGGGGCCGAATCCGTGGCCGGTCATGAGGACCAACTCCTCCATGCCCTGCGCCTCCCAGCAGCTCACCAGATCGTTCAGCACCCGGTGGAGCGTCTTTGCCGACAGGGAGGCCGTGCCCGCATACTCGGCATCGCGCGCCGAGGCGGCGCCGTACGGAAGCGTGGGGGCGAGGAGGACCCCGTGGCGGATGGCGATCGCCTCGGCCAGCCGCGTGATGATGAGCGCATCGGCTCCGAGCGGCAGGTGCGGGCCGTGCTGCAGACACGTGCCCACGGGGAGGATCAGCCTCGGGTCGCGCCGGAACCGCTCGGCGGCCTCGGTCCACGACAGCCGCTCCAGCCGCGGCGGCTCTCGTCGCGGCGGTGTCGTCCCGACCCGGGGCGGCTTTCGATTCCCCGGTGCGAGCTCGTGGTTCCCCGGCTTGCCCGCGTCGCTCGTGTCGGCGCGTTTCAGATCGGCACTCCTTCTTCTCGCGTGCTGGGCGATGCTACCTTCTTCGGCACCCCGGCTGCCTCACGCCGCGCTGTGAGGCGTCGGCGGTCGACCACCGTTCCACCCGATGGGCAGGCGCACCACATGGACTTCTACGAGATGCCTCCCGGCGATGAGGCCCCGGAGATCGTCAACGTGATCGTGGAGATCCCCAAGGGGACCAGGAACAAGATTGAATACGATCCCGCCGCCTCCGTGTTTCGCCTCGATCGCGTCCTCTACTCGCCGGTTCACTACCCCGGAGACTACGGGTTCGTCCCCGGAACGCTCTCCAAGGATGGCGACGCCATGGACGTGCTGGTGCTCGTCACCGACCCGACGTTCACCGGCTGCGTGCTGCAAGCGAGGCCGATCGGCGTGCTCGAGATGCGGGATGAGAAGGGGTTCGACGAGAAGATCCTGGCCGTGCCGGCTCACGATCCCCGCTTCGATGAGATCCTCGATCTCTCGCATCTCCCGGACCACCTGCTGACCGAGGTACAGTACTTCTTCGAGGTCTACAAGGACCTGGAAGGGAAGGAGACCGCCCTGCTGGGCTGGCACCCGAAGAAGGTCGCGCACGACTGGATCCGCCGCGCGATCGATCAATACGCGGGGCTGCGCTCCATTTAGCGTCACGCTTCAGCGTCACGCTGAACACCTGGCCTCCTGGCCGACACAGCATCGAGCGGCCGGCAGTCGGTGGTCCCACGCCCCCGCCCCGTTTGACCTCGGCTTGATCGTCCGAGCCAACCTTCACCATGCTTCAGACCGTCCCGTCGGCGGCGCTCGTGGGACTCGACGTGGTCCGGGTGCGCGTCGAGGTGTCGATCACCCGCGGGACCCCCTTGATCCAGGTCGTCGGGCTGCCCGAAAGCGCCGTGCGCGAGGGGCGCGAGCGGATCCGCGCCGCCGCGGCGCAGCTCGGACTCCACGTTCCCGGACTCCGAATCACCGTGAACCTGGCTCCGGCAGACGTGCGGAAACACGGAGCGGCGTTCGACCTGCCGATCCTGATGGGGATCCTCGCCGCCTCCGGAGCCGTGCCCGGCGAGCGCGCGGGGCGATGGGCGATGCTAGGGGAGCTCGGCCTGGCCGGCGACATCCGTCCGGTTCGGGGGGTACTGCCGATCGCGCTTCACGCCGCGGCGGCCGGCGACGTCGACGGAGTCATCGTGCCTGCCGCGAACCTCGGTGAGGCGCGGCCCGTGCGCGGGATCGAGGTGCGAGGTGCCGGTTCGCTGCAGCGGGTCATCGATTTCCTCAACGGCGCGAGGGCGCTTCCCTCACCACGGGATCTCGCCCCGCGGTCGGGCCGGTCTGGGAGACCGGCGCCGCCGCCCGATCTGTGCGATGTCCGGGGCCAGGATCGAGCCAGGAGGGCACTCGAGGTCGCAGCCGCCGGCGGGCACAACCTGCTGCTCCGGGGGCCTCCCGGCTCCGGCAAGACGATGCTCGCCCGGCGGCTGCCGGCGATCCTTCCCGCGATGAGCCAGGAGGAGAGCCTCGAGGCCACCGCGATCCATAGTGTGGCCGGGCGGCTTCCCGAGGGCACGGTCCTCACCTCCCGCCCCTTTCGAGCGCCGCATCACACGATCAGCGAGGCGGGACTTGTCGGTGGCGGTGCGGTGCCACGACCCGGAGAGGTCTCGCTGGCACACCGGGGCGTTCTCTTCCTCGACGAGCTCCCGGAGTTCCGGCGCAGGGCGCTCGACGTTCTGCGGCAGCCGCTGGAGGAGGGCGTGGTTCACGTCGTCCGTGTGCGGGCGGCCGTGAGCTTCCCCGCCCGCTTCATGCTCGTCGCGGCCATGAACCCCTGTCCGTGCGGCAAGCATGCGGAGGGCGCGCACGAGAGCCCGTGCGAGTGCGATCCGGCGGCCGTTCGGCGATATGCCGGCCGGGTGAGCGGGCCGCTGCTGGACCGGGTCGACATGGCCGTCGACGTTCCGCCCGTCCGCTGGCACGAACTGCGCCGAGGGCCCCTCGGTGAGGCGAGCGCCGCGGTGCGAGAGCGCGTCACCGAGGCTCGCCGGCTCGTCGTTCCCCGCGGCGCGGCCTGCAACGCGCAGCTCAGCCTGCCGGACGTACGGCGCTTCTGCCGCGCGGAGGGAGAAGCCGGGCGCATGCTCCGATCGGCCGTGGAGCACTTCGGCATGAGCGCGCGCGCCTACCACCGCACCTTGCGGGTGGCACGCACCATCGCCGACTTGGATGGGGCGGCCGAGCTCCGGGCCCGGTATGTAGCGGAAGCGGTCAGCTACCGGCTCAGGGTGGACGGGTAAGGGTCGGAACGCCCCCACCGGAGTCCTGATTCCGCTGCGCGTGCGGCGCTTGGGCGACCCGGCTACTCCTGGAGCACGGGGCCTGGGACGAACTGGAGCGCCGCGTCGGGCGCCCGGATGACGAGCCGGATCTCGGACCCGGAGGAGGAGTCGAAGGACTCGTAGGAGACGACCGCGAACGAGGTCGCGGCCCGCAGGACGGCGAAGTAGGCCGCCTCCAGCTCTCCCACGCCGTCCCCGCCGCAGGCGATCGTGGTGGCGACGAACTCGTCGATCTCCAGCGGGCGGTCGTCGAGCGGCTCGTCCCCGGTGCGGTAGATCCCGCCCCCCTGATTGCAGCCCCCGTACACCCGAAAGATCTGCCAGCCGGACCGGTCGGCCCCCTCCGTCGTGAAGGTCAACGTGGGCGGCGCGCCCGACGGAACCAGCGAACCGGACGGGATGTCGACCGAGACCAGGTTCCAGAACGTTCCCGGAACGTCGGCTCCCGGGACGGGCTGGGTCGGCCCACCGCATCCGACCAGCATCGGAGCGAGCGGCACGGCGAGTGTCCAGCTGAGGCGGCAGTGGGTAAGCATGAACTCAAGGTCCTGGAGTGCATGTTTGGCCGTACGAGCCGAATGAGAAACGTTCGGCGGCGCTCCATCGCGACGAAGCGCTGACCATCGGGCCGTCGCGAGCGAGGCCCCTCCCGTCCTGCTAGCCGCCGGCGAGCGAGCGGCGGAAGACCGCGGACTGGCCGGGGGACTCCTCGACCTCCACCTCGATCTCCCGGAGGTTCGCGCGCTCGCCGAGCTGTTCCACCAGGAGCCCGGCCAGGTACGCGGCCAGCAGCTCGGCAGTCGTGTTCTCCACGGGGAGCAGGACGACATCACGCAGGGGGAAGACGTACGTGTCCTCGGCGCGGTGGACGCGGACCTCTCGGTCGCCGGTCTCGAGCCTCAGGGTCCGGTTCTCGGTCTGCAGGAGCATCTTGTGGTCGAAGTCGGCCACCAGCGCCGCGACCCGTCGTTTGAGCGTCACGAAGTCGTAGACCAGTCCGTCCTCGTTCAGCTCGCCCCGGATCCGCACCCCGACCCGGTAGTTGTGTCCGTGCAGCCTCTCGCACCGGCCTCCGCCGTAGGTGATGAAGTGGCCGGCGGCGAACGATAGCTCGCTCTTGGCAACGTCGATCTCGAACTGGCTCATGATCTCCAATAGGCTTCCGATTTCCCCGGGGAGCAAGATGGTCGATCGGAGCGGATGGCCGGTGCGGATCCCGGCCGGTGCAGCCGGCTTGCTACCCGCGGGGCTGTCCCGGCAGGTTACGTCCGGTTCTCGGACGAGGGATGCCGGTGCGGCTTTTCGTGGCGATCAATCCGCCGGATGGGGTTCGCGAGCATATCGCGGCGTGCACGGCGGATCTTCGTAGCCTGACCGGTTTCCGCTGGGTGGCTCCGGAGACGATCCACCTGACGCTGAAGTTTCTTGGAGAGACCGACGAGGGGATGGCGCGCCGCGTCGCCGATGCCCTGGCACGGGTCGCTTCCAGGAGGGCGCCGTTCACGGCACGACTCGACGTCCCGGGCGCCTTCCCGAGTCTCCGGCGCCCTCGGGTGCTCTGGATCGGCCTGAATGGCGGGCGCGAGTTGGCCGTTCTGTACGGGGAGCTGGAGGACGCACTGGCGGAGCTCGGTATCGAGCGGGAGAGCAGGGAGTTCCATCCCCATCTCACCCTGGGTCGCGCGCAGCGAGGTCGATCCGTCGACGAGCGGAGGCTGGACAGCCTGCTGGGCCGGACGAAGCTTTCCGGATCGTGGCGGGTCGAGGGGGTGGATCTGATGAAAAGCTTCCTTCGGCCCACCGGAGCCGTGTATGAGGTGCTTTCCTCGGCGCGGCTGTCGGCTTCCCCGGCTCGGGGAGCGCCGGGCGGCGGAGATGCGGCAGCGGCGGGAGCGGATCGCGATGCGGCGGAGACGGAGGGTGAAGCGAGCGTGACGGATTGAGGACGATTCGAAGCTGTCTGGCCGGAGTGGGCTGCCTGACGCTGATCGCACTGGGCGGCGGCGCCATCTGGCTGTACGGGCCGGAGATCCGGGAGTGGTGGAGCGGCCGCTCGGGCGACGTCGCTCTCCTCGTCGAGCCGAGCGAGGAGTTGGCCGCGACGGCGGAGGCGAGGCTCCGCGGCCTGCTCGAAGAGGGAGGGCCGCGAGAGGTAAGGCTGACGGAGGCGGAGGTCCAGAGCCTGGTGCTGTTTCGCGTCGCACCGGCCCTTCCCGCCGGCGTCAGCGAGCCGGTGGCCACCCTGCAGGACTCCACGGTGGAGGTGAGCGCTCTCCTGGAGCTGGATCGGCTGGCGGAGTCCGTGGGCTCGGAGGCCGCCTCGCGCCTGCAGCAGTTCATCGGCGACACGGCGCGCGTGACCGCGCGCCTCTACCCGCGCGTGACCGAGCCGGGACGGGGCGAGCTCACGATCCTGCGGCTGCAGGCAGGGCTGTTTCCCGTACCGCCGTTGCTGATCCCCGGAATGATCACCCAGCTGGGCTTCTCGACGGCACCAGGCAACCCTCGCGGGATGAGTATCGAGGTACCGGCCGAGGTCACGAGTGTAACGATCGACTCGGTCGAAGTGGTGATCCGGCTGGCCGAGCCCTGAGCGGGCGGGACGGATCCCGTACCGCTGCAGGGTCCCGCACGGGCGGGCGAACCGGCGAGCACGGTCCGACACAGACCAACGGAACGGAGAGGCATATCCGATGAGCGTGAGAGCCGCAGAGCCCACGACCGGCTCGGCCGGCAGGGGCTCCGAAAGGGAGGCGTCTCGCTTCCTCAACTTCCTCGACGGCGAGTGGCGCGAGCCCACCACAGGGGAGTTCTACGAGAACCGGAATCCCGCCCGCACGGCCGACCTGATCGGCACCTTCCCCCTCTCGGGCGCCGAGGATGTGCAGCGGGCGGTGGCTTCCGCGCTGAAGGGGTTCAGGGAGTGGCAGGCGGTGCCCGCGCCCGAGCGCGGCGAGGCGCTTCGGCACGCGGCCGACCTGCTGACGGCCCGGAAGGAAGAGGTAGCCCGGGCGGCCACCCGGGAGATGGGGAAGGTGCTCGATGAGACCCGCGGCGACGTGCAGGAGGCGATCGACACGGGCTACTACGCGGCCAGCGAGGGCCGGCGCCTCTTCGGGCACACGGTGCCCTCCGAGCTGCGCGACAAGTGGGCGATGAGCTACCGGCGGCCCATCGGTGTCTTCGGCATCATCACGCCGTTCAACTTTCCGGTCGCGATCCCGAGCTGGAAGATCTTTCCTGCCCTGCTGTGCGGAAACGCCGTCGTCTTCAAGCCGGCTGCCGTCGTTCCGCACTCCGCGCATCTGTTCGTGGAGGCGCTATTGGAGGCAGGCGTGCCGCCCCGCTGTCTTCAGCTCGTGCACGGTGCCGGCCGGGCCGCAGGGCAGGCGATCGTGGATCACCCGAACGTGTCGGGCATCTCCTTCACCGGCTCGACGGAGATCGGCGGAGCGATCGGCGAGGCGTGCGGTCGGACGCACAAGCGGTGCTCGCTCGAGATGGGGGGCAAGAACGCCCAGATCGTCATGCCGGACGCGGACATGGACCTCGCGATCGAAGGCGTGCTCTGGGGTGCCTTCGGCACGACCGGCCAGCGTTGTACGGCCACCAGCCGGCTACTGCTGCATGAGGAGATCCACGATGCGTTCGTCGACCGTCTGATCGGGGAGGCAGGCGCCCTCCGGCTCGGCGACGGGCTGGAGCCCGAGACCGACGTCGGACCGCTCATTCACGAGGATGCGGTACAAAAGGTGCAGCAGTACGTGGAGATCGGGCGCTCCGAGGGTGCCGAGGTCGCGTGCGGAGGCCGGGCGCCGGACGACGACGAGCTGGCCGACGGGTACTTCTTCGAGCCCACGGTGCTCACCGGCGTGCGGCCGGGGATGCGGGTCGAGCAGGAAGAGATCTTCGGCCCCGTCCTCTCCGTCGTGCGCTTCACGACGCTGGACGAGGCGATCGCGATCAACAACGGCGTCCGTTACGGGCTCTCCTCCTCCATCTACACGCGAGACGTGAAGAGCGCGTTCCGGGCTATCGAGGCGTTGGACACCGGCATCACCTACGTGAACGCGCCCACGATCGGGGCAGAGGCCCATCTGCCGTTCGGCGGGGTGAAACAGACCGGCAACGGCCATCGTGAGGGAGGATGGGAAGTCTACGACTTCTACTCGGAGACGAAGGTGGCGTACGTGGACTACAGCGGACGCCTTCAGCGGGCGCAGATCGACGTCAGCTGGTGAAGTCGACAGGCCGGGCCGGCCGTGAGGCTCGTCGCGTTGAGCGTGGCTTGAGGCACCGTGCGTAGGTTGGTCGCGCGGCAGGAGCCCGGCCACACGGTCGGGGGCGAGCGGAAGCCGGACTTGCGGAACGAGCCGCGGGCGGCTTGTGTACCGACCCCCCGGAGAACAGGCGAAGGAATCGAGTCGAAGGAGCACGGAGCAACGTAATGGCGAAGCAGAACGTGCCCGAATCGGGCAAGACTCCGTCCTCGGCCGCCCAGCCGGCGCGCGCGGGGGGTCTTCGCTGGGCCTGGGAGTGGGTCAAGTCCATCCTGGTCGCGTTCGTTCTCTTCCTGGTGGTCAGGGCGTTCGTCGTCGAGGCCTTCCAGATCCCGACCGCCTCGATGGAGAACACGCTCCTCGTTGGCGACTTCCTTTTGGTGAACAAGATGGTGTATGGCGCCGAGATCCCGGGAACGGCCGCCAGGCTGCCGGCGTTCGACGCACCGCACCGCGGGGACATCGTCGTCTTCGAGCCTCCGCCGTCGGCGGGGCAGCCGGAGCGCACCAACTACGTGAAGCGCATCGTGGGCGTGCCGGGTGACACGCTGCACATGGCCGATGGAGTGCTGTACCGGAACGGCGACAAGGTAGAGGAGCCGTACGCACAACATTCCCGGCCGTTCGAGGACCCGTACAGCCCTCAGTTCCGCTGGCAGCGCTCCTATCTGGTCCGGAACGGCAGACACCAGGGAGAGTACCGTCCGACCCGCGACAATTGGGGACCGATCGCCGTGCCCGAGGATCGCTACTTCGTGATGGGGGACAACCGCGACAACTCGGAGGACTCCCGTTACTGGGGCTTCGTTCCGGCCGAGGCCATCAAGGGGAAGCCGCTGATCATCTACTACTCGTACGATCGCCAGGAGATGGTCCCCTTCCCCTGGTTGACCGAGATCCGCTGGGACCGGTTGCTGAATCTGATCCACTAGCGGTCGCTGCCCCGAGGCGGGCGGCGACCGCTGGCCGGGGCCGCCCCTCCGCCGAACCTCAGCCGCACGAATCGCATGACCTTTACGCCTTTGAGGCGGCGCGGGGGCCCCTCACGCCCTGGCGCGGCGAGGGACTCGTTCGCCCTCTATCTGGAAGAGATCGGTCGCCACCAGCTGCTCGGTCCCGACGAGGAAGCCGACCTGGCCCGGCGAATCCGGGCAGGTGAGCGGACGGCCTTGGAGGAGCTGGTGGCCTCCAACCTCCGCTTCGTGGTCTCGGTGGCGAAGCGCTACCGCCACATCGGCGTGCCGCTGCACGACCTGGTCACGGAGGGCAACCTGGGTCTGCTCGAGGCGGCCCGGCGTTTCGACGAGCGCAAGGGCGTCCGGTTCACCAGCTACGCCATCTGGTGGATCCGGCAGTCCATACTGTGCGCGATCCGGCGGCAGACGAGCATCGTGCGCTGCGCGGACCATCCGGCCCGATCCGCGGTTCGGCAAGTTTCGCTCGACGCTCCGCCCGGGCGGGACGGCTGGGGCGATGGAGCCAGCCTGGGCGAGCTGCTGGCGGGGGATCCCCGCGGTAGCGACCCGGGGGTTCGTCTGGACAGGGCCGCGCTCCGTGATGAGCTCGATGCGAGCCTCACGCTGCTGGAGGAGCGGGAATCCGTCGTCGTCCGTCTGTGCTTCGGCCTGGAGGACGGAGAGCCGATCGGACTCGCCGAAATCGGGAAGCGGCTGGGGGTGTCACGGGAACGAGTCCGGCAGATCCGCGAGCGTGCGCTGGCGCGCCTGAGATGCGGCGCAACCCGCCACAGGTTGGAGAGCTTCCACCGATGAGCCTCGGTGGGGTAGATTGCGCTCCGGGTTGACACTTTGGGTTGCCAAAAATAGACTTCTGGGCTGCGAGCGATTCGCACAGAGCCGCCCGTGACGGGCGGCTCGTTTTTTCACGACGAACCCCATGCGAGGACGTGCCCGGCGCCGTCCGGGCGCACGATGAGGAATGAAGACGTACGCGGTCAAGGCGGGAGAGATCGAGCGGCAGTGGTACGTGGTCGACGCGAAAGACCAGGTGCTCGGCCGGCTCGCATCCTCGGTGGCCACCGTCCTCCGGGGGAAGCACAAGCCGACCTACAGTCCGCATCTTGATGTGGGTGACTTCGTCATCGTCGTCAACGCGGAGCACGTGCGCGTCACGGGCAAGAAGGCATCGCAAAAGACGTACTTTCGCCACAGCGGCTACATGGGAGGGGATCGCCATATCCCGTTTCGACGGATGAGAGAGCACCATCCCGACCGGATCATCCGGCTGGCGGTGAAGGGTATGTTGCCGAAAAACGCGCTCGGCCGTGCCATGCTCGCAAAGCTCAAGGTGTACGCCGGACCCGAGCATCCCCACCAGGCGCAGCAGCCGCGGGCGCTCGAGGTCTGAGGTCCCAGGAGGGAGCTTGACGGATACGGTACAGACGGTCGGTCGCCGCAAGTCGGCTGTCGCACGCGTGACGCTGCGTCCCGGCACCGGTCAGTGGACGGTTAACGGGCGCACGCTGGAGGAGTACTTCCCGATGCATCGCCACCGAGAGGTCGCGGAGCGGCCTCTCGGCATCGCCGGGGCGGACGGAACGTACGATCTGTCGGTCAGGGTGCGAGGCGGGGGACCTACCGGCCAGGCGGGCGCGGTTCAGCTCGCGGTGGCTCGCGCGCTGGTCGAGATCGACTCGGACCGGCGGACGGTACTGCGGTCGCACGGGTTGCTGACTCGAGACCCGCGCACCGTCGAGCGGAAGAAGCCAGGCAAGCCGAAGGCGCGCAAGCGCTTCCAGTTCTCCAAGCGGTAGTGCACCGGAAGACGCAAGGGATCTGACCGGAGGGGTCATCGATCGTATGCCGGACGTCGGTTTGAAGGACCTGCTGCAGGCGGGTGTTCACTTCGGGCACCAGACCCATCGCTGGAACCCGAAGATGAGGAGGTACATCTTCGCCGAGCGCGGCGGGATCTACATCATCGATCTCAAGAAGACCCTCCTCGAGATCCGGCGGGCACAGGATCTCGTTCGAGAGACCGTCCTGGCGGGCCGGGCCGTGCTGTTCGTTTGCACCAAGCCCCAGCTAAAGGAGATCGTCAAGGCGGAGGCCGAGAGAGCCGGTGCGTTCTACGTGACGGAGCGCTGGATGGGCGGCATGCTGACGAACTTCCAGACGATCCGGAAGAACATCGCACGCCTGAAGGAGTTGGAGCGCGGCGCCGAGGAAGGCGCCTTCGATTTCTACACCAAGAAGGAACAGCTCCTCCTCCAGCGAGAGCGGCAGAAGCTCGAGCGTTATCTGTCGGGCATCAAGGACATGTCGCGGCTGCCCGGTCTCGTCTTCGTCGTCGACGCGAAGAAGGAGGAGATCGCGGTCCGGGAAGCGAACCGGCTCGGCATTCCCGTGGTGGCGATCGCCGATACGAACGCGGATCCCGACGTGATCACGATTCCCATCGCCGGCAACGACGACGCCATCCGATCCGTCTCTCTCATCACCCGGGTCATCGCGGATGCGCTGGAGCGGGCGAAGAGGGAGGCTCCGCAGGCCGTTGCGGTAGTGGACGAAGAGGAGGAGGCCTATACCTACTCATCCGACATGAAGGAAACGGAGGACAAGACCACCCGGAGAAAGCGGCGGCGGCCGAGGCCGAGGCGACGGCCCAAGCCGGAGGTGATCGCCCGCCGGCTGCACCTTACCGACGCCGAGAGCGAGGAGGCCGGATCGGACGAGTCGGCATCCGAGGCGACGGCCGAAGAGGCCAAGAGCGGCGAGGGGGGGTCCTCCGGGGAGGATGACTCCTCGGGAGACGCCGTGGCGGTTTCGCCGGGCGCGCCCGAAGGAGAAGAGGAGCGGAGGGCCAGCCGTTGAGCTGCCGAAGGCCACCGCGGGTGGCCTTTTTTTTGGCCTTGGATAGGCCCTAGATCACGAGAGCGGAAGGACCGACGAGGATGTCCGAGATCACGGCGGCAGCCGTCAAGGCCCTGCGGGAGCGAACCGGGGCCGGCATGATGGATTGCAAGCGGGCGCTGCAGGAGGTCGGAGGAGACGAGGAGAAGGCCATCGACCTGCTGCGACAGACCGGCGCCGCCAAAGCCGCGAAGCGGGCGCATCGGGAAACCACCGAGGGCGCCATCGCCGTCGCCAGGGACGAGAAGACCGGCGCCGTGGCGATGGTGGAGGTGGCGAGCGAGACCGATTTCGTGGCCAGAAACGAGGAGTTCGTCGCCTTCGCGGAGCGTGCGGCGCGGACGGCCCTGAACGAGGCGAAGAATGACGAGCCGCGGCCCGGTGAAGAGCTGCTGGATCTTCCAGCCGAGGCTCCGCTGCGTACCGAGCTCGACGAGCTCCGGGCGAAGATCGGAGAGAATCTCGCCCTCTCGCGCTTCGTCCGGTACGAGCCCTCGCCCGGGTCGCTCGTCGCGAGCTACGTCCACTTCGGCAACCGCATCGGGGTACTGATCGAGCTCGAGGGAGGGAGCGACACCGGCGATCTCGAGCCGCTGGCCCGGGACATCGCGATGCATGTCGCGGCCAGCCGTCCGGTAGGGATCACGCCGGACGACATTCCCGCGGAGGACCGAGAGCGCGAGCGCCACGTTCTGATCGAGCAGGCTGCCGCCGAGGGCAAGCCGCCGCAGATCGCGGAGCGGATCGTGGAAGGCCGAATGAGGAAGTTCTACGAGCAGGCGGCGCTGCTCTGGCAGCCGTTCGTACGGGATCCGGACCGGAAGGTATCGGATCTCCTCGAGGAGGCGGGCGGCGTGGCCGTGAAGCGGTTCGCCCGCTTCGACGTGGGAGATTGAGCGAGCTGAAGTATCGCCGCGCCGTCGTCAAGCTCTCCGGCGAGTCCTTGGCCGGAGAGAAGGGCTTCGGCATCGAGCCGCCGGTGATCGAGGATCTCACCCACGAGATCGGGAAGGTCCACGCCGCGGGCGTGCGGCTCGGTGTGGTCGTCGGGGGCGGCAACATCGTGCGCGGCACGGTGGCGAGCCGCCAGGGGATGGACCGCGTGAGCGCGGACTACATGGGCATGCTCGCCACCGTAATCAACGCGCTGGCCCTCCAGGACATGCTCGAGCGCAACGGTATCGAAACCCGCGTGATGACCGCGATCCGGATGGAGCAGCTGGCGGAGCCATACATCCGCCGGCGGGCCCTGCGTCACCTGGACAAGGGGCGGGTGGTGATCTTCGCGGGCGGAACCGGGAACCCGTATTTTTCGACCGACACGGCGGCGGTCCTCCGGGCGATCGAGATGGAAGCCGACGTGATCCTGAAGGCGACCAAGGTGGATGGGGTGTACACCGCCGATCCGGAGTCCGACCCCGACGCCGAGTTCATTCCGGCCATCTCCTACCTTGAGGTGATGACCCGCGAGCTCGCCGTCATGGATGCTGCCGCGGTATCGCTCTGCAAGGAGAACCACCTGCCCGTCATCGTGCTGAACATCCGCCGACCCGGGGCGATCCTGAGCGCGCTGAGCGGCGAGCAGATCGGTACGCTGGTGGCGTGAGCGGTCGGCCGCGGGGCGGTCTCACGGTCTAGCAAGGAGGCAGAGGAACGGATGGCTGGAGAGAAGATGCGGGACGCCTCGGCTTCCATGGACAAGTCGGTCGAGGCGATCCGCCGTGAATTCACCACGGTGAGGACCGGGAAGGCTACGCCGATGATCCTGGACACCGTGCGGGTCGATGCCTACGGGTCCGTGATGCCCCTCAATCAGCTAGCCAACATCTCGGCTCCCGAGCCTCAGCTCCTGGTAGTGCAGCCGTACGACCGCTCGATCGCGGGTGCGATCGCGACCGCCATTCAGTCGGCCGATCTGGGTCTCAATCCTTCCGTCGACGCTACCGTCATCCGCGTGCCGATTCCGCCGCTGACCGAGGAGCGCCGCCTGGAGATGGTAAAGGTTCTCCACCGGATGGCCGAGGAGGGCCGCGTCGCCGTGCGCCACGTTCGCCATACGGTAAAGAAGGAGCTGGAGGAGATGAAGCGCGCCGGCGAGATCGGCGAGGACGAACTCCACCGCCGGCTGCAAGAGCTGCAGGAACTGACGGATCGGCACGTGAAGACGATCGACGACTTGCTCGCCAAGAAGGAGGAGGAGGTGATGGAAGTGTGAGCGGGCTCCGGAAGGTCGATGTGAAGCGAGCCCTTCGCACCTACGTGCTGGGCCACGACGCCCGTATCGGCCCCGCGGCGAAAGAGGAGTGGGCGCGGTCATCTCTGGCTGCAACCGACCCGCCGACGACAGCGGACCC
>CAZEBA010000001.1:0-2854 GCA_964510615.1 uncultured Gemmatimonadota bacterium | reverse complement strand
CCGACGACAGCGGACCCGCCGACGGCAGCGGACTCGCCGACGGCAGCGGACGATCCGCCCCGCCCGGGCGATTCGCCGCGGGATGGGCCCGATCCCCGGGGGGCGGCCCGGTTCGGCGTTCCCGTGCCAGAGCGGCTCGCGTTCCACCGCTCCGCGAGCCGTTGGCGGGAGCGCATTCCCGGCCTTGGCCGACTCGACCGCGGAGGAGCCTAGGACGGAGTCTCTCCCCGAGCGGTTGGTCGCCCATCTCGCACGCCGGCCCCGACTGCTGCCGCCCGGATGCCGGATCCTGCTGGCCGTCTCCGGCGGCCCCGACTCGGTCGCCCTTCTTCGCCTGACGCACGTGTTGGCTGCGCCCCATGGCTGGGAGCTGATCTCGGCACACTTCGACCACGGGCTGCGGGCGGACAGCCCGGCCGAGGCGGCACGGGTCAGGGCCTGGTCGGAAGATCTCGGCGTTCCATGCCGCGTCGGGCGGCCGACGCGCCCGCTGGCCGCACGTCAGGCTGCTCTCCGCTCCGCCCGCTACGCGTTCCTGCATGAGGTAGCGGTGGCGGAGGGGGCGAGCCGCATCGCGACCGCCCATCACGCGGACGACCAGGCCGAGACGGTGCTGTTCCGGATCCTCAGGGGAACCGGCGTACGAGGGTTGGCAGGGATCCCCGAGCGGCGCGGCGACGTCGTCCGGCCACTGCTGGGCTTCTGGCGCCACGAGCTGGAGGGCTACCTGCGGGAGTCAGGTGTCCCGTATCTGACGGATCCATCCAACGTGGATCCGCGCTGGCAGAGAGCGGTCATCCGCACGCGCACCCTGCCGGCGCTCGAGGCGGCCTGGGATGGCCCGGTGAGGGAGCGGCTACTCAGTCTGGCCCGGTCTGCCGCCTCGGCGGAGCGGGCCCTCCTGGCGCAGGCGAAGCAAGCCGTGGCGAGAAGCGAACTTACACCCGATGGTACGGAATTCCGGTTTGTTCGACCGCGTCTCGCCCGGTATCATCCGGCCGTGCAGGCCAGGGCTCTCGCTCTCGTGGCGGAGCGCCTGGATGTGCGGCTGTCGCGCGGAGGAACGCGGATTGCGGTAGAGTTTATGAAGGGCGGGCGGAGCGGAGCTTCCGTCGACATCGGCGGCGGACTCCGGCTGCACCGGGAGTTCGACGAGTTCCGGCTGGGCCCGGTGGCAGGGGCGGCCGCCGCCGCAGAGAGGAGCGAAAGCCTCTCGATCTCCTCCGAGCGAGGCGAGGCGGAGCTGGAGTTGGCCGGTCGCCGGTTCCGGGTTCGATGGTCTCCGGCCGACCGGCGGCTGGCAGGTCCGGAAGGGTCGCGGACGATGGGGCGACAGCGGAGGAACGACGCCGGTTCCGGCCGGTACGTGGTGCGAGGGGAGGGGACGCCGCTACCCCTGGAGGTTCGCGGCTGGCGACCGGGCGACCGGATCCGTCTGAAAGGTGGCAGCCGGAGGCTGAAGAGGCTGTTTGGCGATCGACGCGTTCCGCTGTCGGAGAGACGCAGAGTCCCCGTGCTCAGCGACGGGTCCGGCCGGCTGTTGTGGGTGTGGGGAGTGGTGCGGGCAGCGCCGGAAGTCGAGGACGGCGAGGCGGAGCCGCCCGCTCGTCTGTTGATCGAGATCTGCGAGATCGAGCAGGGTGAAGGCACAGCGAGCCCGGGATGACCGAGATGACGTCGTCAGGAGCCGTAGTGGATACCGAGGTCGCACAGAGAACGGGTGGCCACCCGATCGAGCGGATCGTCTACACGCCGGAGGAGATCGCCCGGCAGGTGGCCCGCATCGGGGAGGAGATCACCCGCCACTATGAGGGCGAGGACGACCTCCTCGTGCTCGGGCTGCTGAAGGGCTCCTTCGTCTTTCTCGGCGATCTCGTGCGTCGCATCCAGCGCCCGCTGCAGGTGGACTTCCTCGTGGCCGCCAGCTACGGCTCCGGCACCACGTCATCCGGTGACGTCCAGCTTCTGTACGATCCGGCCGCGCCGCTCGCTGGGCGGAACGTGGTTCTGGTCGAGGACATCGTCGACAGCGGCAACACGATCAGCCGCATGATCGAGGCGCTGGAGGGCCGCGGCCCGAGATCGCTCGAGATCTGCGCGCTGCTTCACAAGCACATCGCGCCTCGCCTTGCCAAGGAGCCTCGCTGGGTCGGTTTCGACGCCCCGCTCGAGTTCCTGGTCGGCTACGGGCTCGATCACGCGGAGAACTTCCGCCACCTGCCGTTTATCGCCAGCCTGCCGCAGTAGGGACCGGGCGAACGACAGGTAGGAAGAGGTGGGATAGATGCAGAAGCCAATCAAGGGACCGGAGGGCTCGGATGGCGGCCGCATGAACCGCTTTCTGCGGACGGCATCGTTCTGGGCCCTCATCGTTCTCATCCCGCTGCTGATCTTCCAGCTGATGAACAGCAGTCGGCAGGCGCAGCAGGAGCTCTCCTACTCCGAGTTTCGCGCCCAGGTAGGGGGCGGGAACGTGGAGAGCGTCACGATCCAGGAGGGGCGAAAGCTAGAGGGAGTGTTGCGCTCGAGCATCGAGAAGGACGGCGTCCAGATCGAGCGCTTCAGCACCCTGTTGCCGTTCGAGGCCGACAAGAACCTGATCGATGAGCTGGAGGAAGCCGGCGTACAGACCCAGGGAGAGGGCCCCGGGAACAACTGGGTCGGGCTGTTGGTCGGCGTCCTTCCCTGGTTGCTCATCATCGGCCTCTGGGTCTTCCTCTTCCGACAGATGCAGAGCGGCGGCTCGCGGGCGTTCACGTTCGGGAAGTCCAAGGCAAAGCTGCTGAGCGGCGACACGCCCAAGGTGACGTTCGCCAACGTCGCCGGGTGCGACGAGGCCAAGGAGGAGCTGCAG